>JAZOUS010000024.1:0-24830 GCA_045658265.1 Alistipes sp. | reverse complement strand
CGTGGTCATTCGACATATCCTTGAATGCCACTAAACGATAATTTTCTGGATGAATACCCTTTTTCATTTCGTTTTCTGTTTTAATTAAGTACTTAATGCGGGCACAAAGGTAAGCAATTTATTTTCACCAACAAACATTTTCGCAGAAAAAACACGATTATTTGCTTGATTTTCTTCGATTACAGTCCCTACAAAGCATTTGACAATTCTCCGCAACCGTAGTTCCACCCTCTTTCCAGGGCTTAATGTGATCAGCCTCCATTTCTTCTAATTCAAAGTGCTTTTCGCAATGTACGCAGATACCATTTTGCCTTTCGTATGCCTCACGCTTTTGTTTTTTATCAAATGCCCTAAAAGATAGATCACGCAAATCTCCACTCAACACATAACGATAGATGCCAGACTTCTTCTTAATCTCATCGTCTTCCATTAGGTCGTGCACCTGCTTTTCGAGTGCATTAACATCGTAGATATTCTCGCCAAATTCATCAAACATTGCTCCCCAATCTAAGCCTTTCATCTCTGGACGGTAGCGAGTGAATGTCGAACTCACCCACGTAATAATCTGCGAATAATATGCCCATAGTTTGTTTGCATTTGGTTCTAACCGATGAATTGCCATATATTTGTCAATAGGCTTTTCATCGTGTATTCCATCGTGTCGAGCCGCCCATTTCAAAACTGTTTCGAGATATGCCTGCTCTACTGTGTTTCCGCTCATATAGTTACGACCTAATCTATAAGCGGGGCAACCATTCTTTGAAAAATGACGACGTGCATCAGCCACAAACGGACCGGCATACACGGCATTACGCAACTCCTGATCTAATAATTTCTCGCCTGCAATATTGATTACTCTAAACCAATCCAATTTCTCCTTATCCGTTCCACTACAAAAATAGACCGTCAACTCATAGTCAAGAAAAGCCTTTTTATCATACAGTCTATCAAAATAGAGAGGTTTGTTGTATTCGTCGTACAAATTAAACTCGTGCTTATAGAACTCACAAATCGAAAGGGTGCGTTGCTGGCCATCAATCATTTCAAATGTACCATCTTCACACACTGACCAATACATTATATTGAGCGGAAATCCTTTTAATATAGTTTCTATTACCGCACGTTTCTGCTTCTCATTATATCGAAACTCTCTTTGATATGGTGGTCGCACATCAAGTTTACCACCATAGGCACGAACTCCACTATCGGGATTGTTGCTATATCCGCTTATAAGGTCACGAATCGGTATAGATTTTAACTCGATTTTCATATTATACTTTTCTCAATTTAATAAATATACGCTTATAAATCTTCTTGCCATTAACCATAGCCTGAGATACACGACTTTTTTTATCCCATAAATCTCCTGCAAATCCCCTTCCCTCACTTTCAGTTGCTCCAATAATTTCAAACTGGTCAGGGTTGTATTTATCGAGGAAAGTTATAGGAACCCCCATTACGCCATCATAATCACAAGGAATTTCAGCCACCTTATCTACGTTTATAGCATCATAATTGTCATATTTAGAATACTCTTCGTGGGTGTAATTTTTATATAAGATTAAATCTTCATGACGTTTTTGTATATCGAGGTTGGTAAACCAACATATATTACCCATACTACGCCATTTTTGACCAGTTTCATCTTGCCAATACCTAGTTTTCTTTGGCTCATAATCTACTGGCACAGTAAAAGCCATATCCCCATTTTTATGCCCCAGCCACAATTTATTTTCTTTAATTAAAGGGAATATTTCCTTGTAGGTTATCGCATTTTGATTACCTATTATCACAAATTTTTTTTCATACTCTATGAGTTGTGCTACATACTCTCTAAAAAGCGAAAATGGTGGATTTGTAACTACAATATCTGCTTCTCTTAGCAGTTCTATACATTCTGCACTACGAAAATCTCCATCGCCTTTTAATGGATATACTCCTATTTCATCTGCATTTGGAATATGGTCGCCATTTTTATCTCCTTCATAAATAAGATAAACGGCTTCTGCAGCATCATTAGCGCTAAATAATTCTGCGTCTTGATTTTTATAGCACGTAGTGATAAGCTTCTTTAGTCCAAGAAACTCAAAATTATAAGCAAAGTATGTAAAGAAATTACTAACTCTCGGATCATCACAATTACACAAAACGGTCTTACCGCGAAAATGTTCGCGATAATGCCGTAGCTCATTATTTATATCTTCAAGTTGTGTGTAAAATTCATCTTTCTTGGCACCTTTGGCCTTGTTAAGATTTTTATTTGCCAAAACAGTTTGCTACTTTATGCGACTGCCACCTATCCCCCTACGAACACAAAGTGTGGACAAACTTGCCCAACTCTGCGGTCGTAGGAAAAACCGGTACAAACAGACAAGGATGCCCACACAAAGGGGCATTCGCATAATCTGTTCCGATTTGTACTTTTGAAATTTCCTACGTTTCAGAGTTCTGGAACAAATAGCAAACGCTAATTAATAAAATATGTCGTGGTGCGGATTTCACACCATTACAAAGATACAAAAAATATATTTATCTTAGCCTCCACCTGCGCGAAAAATTTACTCCAAAGTGTGTCTATCTGTTTTGGGCGGTCGTATAGCAATGAGAGGCTCATCTACAACTTTTTGCGGCGAAAATTTCATTTTACAATTTTTTATCATATATTTGCAGTCGCAAAAGTTTGCTGATGGCAAATCTGCGTTGGACCCATAGCTCAGTTGGTTAGAGCAGCGGACTCATAATCCGAAGGTCGTGGGATCATGCCCCTCTGGGTCCACAACGAAACCTGTGTAACGAAAGTTATGCAGGTTTTTTTGTTTGGTTGAGCAAAATTTGCTACCTTTGAGTAGTACCAACCATTAACAAACAACGCTATATGTATGCCATAGGTATTATGTCGGGCACCTCGCTCGACGGAGTGGATGCCGCGCTGGTCGAGATCGAGGGCCGAGGCGCAGCCACAAAGGTTTCGCTCATAGGATTCACCACAACCGATATTCCCGAAGATATCAAGCAAGAGATTCGCCGAGCCGTAAAGCCATCGACTGGCACGGTCGATCTGCTCTGCTCGCTCAACTTCAAATTGGGCTACCTCTTTGCCGAGGCCGCCAAAGCCGTATGCCGCAAGGCCGACTTCCCCATCGAAAAGGTTGATTTCATCGCCTCGCACGGCCAGACCGTATGGCACATTCCCAAGCCCGATGGTGATTTCGCACGCTCCACATTGCAAATTGGCGAGCCCGCCGTCATAGCCTACGAGACTGGCGTGAAGGTGGTCTCGAACTTCCGCACGATGGATATTGCCGCTGGTGGTGAGGGCGCACCGCTTGTGCCATACAGCGAGTTTGTACTCTACTCGTCGCCCAATGAGAATGTAGCTCTGCAGAATATTGGCGGCATTGGAAACGTGACGGTACTCCCATCAACAGGCAATATGGCCGATGTTTACGCCTTCGACACAGGCCCTGGAAATATGATTATCGACGAGCTGATGCAACGACTCTACTCGCGCCCCTACGACGAAGGTGGCGCAGTTGCTGCCAGCGGCGAGGTGAACGCAGAGATGCTCACGGAGCTGATGTCACACCCCTATATCTCGATGCCACTACCAAAAAGCACTGGCCGCGAGATGTTTGGCGAGCAATACACGCTGGGACTGCTGGAGCGTTGGGGCAACCTCCCCGCCGCCGACCTTATCGCCACAGCCACAGCCTTTACTGCCTGCACCATAGCCGAGGCGTATCGCCGCTTCATAATCCCCAAGTGGCCTATCAATCGCACCGTGCTTGGCGGAGGTGGCGCACACAACGCCACACTGCGCCGTATGCTCTCGGACGAACTGCCAGGCGTGGAGGTTACAACGCAGGACCAGATTGGGCTTTCGTCGGATGCCAAAGAGGCCATCGCCTTTGCAATTATGGGCAACGAGACTCTGCACGGCTACCCCTCGAACGTATGCTCGGCAACGAGAGCTTCGCGCCACGTCATCTTAGGTAATATCACCCCCGCACCGAATAAAGATTTTTAGCAATACAAAAACTCCTGCCCAACAATGTTGAACAGGAGTTTTTATAAACTTTAGCCACACAAAGCTCCAAAAGAGCCGCTTTAGACTGCTTTATTTTATAGATACCATATTCAAAATAGCCTTCTCGGCCGCCTTGCGAGTAGCCTCATCGAGCAAAATCTCAGGCGATTCCGACTCGAGGCACGCCACGATATTCTCAAGCGTTACCATCTTCATCGACTCGCACTCGTTGCAACGCTTGCCACACACAGTTGGCGCAGGTATAAATCGCTTGGCTGGTAACTTCTTCTCCATCTCGGCCAAGATACCCGCCTCGGTAACAACGATAAACTCCTCGGCCTCACACTGAGCGCAATACTCCAAGATACCCGCCGTCGAGCCTACATAGTCGCCAGCGGCAACTACCTCGGCCTTACACTCGGGATGAACTACCACCTTTGCCGCAGGATACTGCTGCCTGAGGGCCTCGATGCCCTCCAGCGAGAACTTCTCGTGCACATCGCACGCTCCGTCCCACAACACAATATTGTCGCGACCTGTCTTCTCCTTGATGTATCGGCCCAAGTTACGGTCGGGAGCAAAGATGATTGGCTGCTCGCTTGGGATGCTCTCCACCACCTGCAAAGCATTCGACGATGTGCAGCAGATATCGGTCAAGGCCTTCACACCTACCGACGTATTTACATAGGATACCACCTTATGGTCTGGGTAGTTCTTCTTGAAGGCTGCAAAATCGGCCGCATCGCACGACTCAGCCAACGAGCAACCTGCCTCAGCAACGGGGATAAGCACCTTCTTGTCGGGCGAAAGCACCTTTGCCGTCTCGGCCATAAAATTCACACCCGCAAAGAGAATGATTGGCGCATCGATATCGCGAGCCTTCACCGACAGAGCAAGCGAGTCGCCAAGAAAATCGGCAACAGCCTGCACCTCTGGCGCGGTGTAGTAGTGAGCCAAAATAACGGCACCCTTCTCGCGCTTAAGCTGCTCGATACGCTGCATTAGCTCTTGTTGTGTCATATCTTCAAGTTATTTGCTTCGACTTCCTACTTCTCAACCTGGATATTCATACTGATATCCATAGCCTTAACTGTGTGGGTGAGCGCACCAACGCTGATGTAGTCAACGCCCGTTGCAGCCACCTCCTTCAAACGAGGAATGCTCATATTGCCCGATGCCTCGGTCTTGATTGGCTTGCCTGTTGACTTGATATATGCAGCCGCCTCAGTCATAGCCTCGTTGGTCATATTGTCAAACATAATAATATCGGCACCAGCCGCCACAGCCTCCTGCACTTCGGCCAGACAAGTGGCCTCAACCTCAATCTTTATGCCCTCGGCAATGCGTGAGCGCACCTGCTCCACAGCCTTTGTGATGCCGCCAGCCATCTTGATATGGTTATCCTTAATCATTGCCATATCGTAGAGGCCCATACGGTGGTTTGTGCCGCCACCATCCTTAACGGCCATCTTATCAAGCACTCGCAGACCTGGCGCAGTCTTGCGTGTATCCAGAAGCTCGGTTGTTGTGCCAACCAACTCCTTCACATACTTCGCCGTCTCGGTTGCAATACCGCACATACGCTGGAAGATATTAAGCGACAGACGCTCGCCACGAAGCAAAGTAGGATATGTAGCCTCAACCTTCAAGATAACATCACCCTTCTTCACGCTATCGCCATTCTTGAAGTATGGAGTGAAAACAGTATCGGCCTGAAAACGCTCATAAACCATCTTCACAATCTCCAGTCCAGAGATTACACCATCCTGCTTGGCTGTCATCGTAGCCACAGCGTTCATCGACTCGGGGATAATCGACTCTGTTGTGATATCGCCAGTGTTGATATCCTCCTCGATACCGAGGTCAATGAGTTTGTTGATTAAATTTTCGTATTGCATACTTGCCTAAAAGTTTAAATAATTTCCATTTACTGGGGCTGTCGCCACCTCCTCGCCACACTTCTGCACCGAGTGAAGAGCAAAACTCTCATCGGCACAAGGGTAATCCTCACGGTAGTGGCCACCTCGGCTCTCCTTGCGAAGCAGAGCAGGAGTCATAATGAGCGATGCAACGGTGAGCAATCGCCAAGCAGCATCATCATAGAACTCCTTGCACTGGGCCTCAGGCCCAACATTGCAACGAGAGAGCAACTCCGCCTTCAAAGCCTCAATCTGGCCAAGTCCCTCCTTCAAGCCCTCCTCACTACGAACAATAGCAGCATAGGAGTTCATAATCTCAGACACGCGCTGCTTGAGCTGAAGGTAACGCTCGCGATTTGACGTATCTATTCTATACATCTTCTCAAATTCTGGACATTCGCTCGACGCTCCCACTCGAGCCGAATCCTCAACAGCGCGATTTGCAAACACCAAACACTCGATAAGTGAATTGGAAGCCAATCGATTAGCACCCATAATGCCCGTTGCGGCAATCTCACCACACACATACAGACGTTTGATGTCGGTGCGGCCGTTACTGTTCGACACAACACCACCCACCGTATAGTGCGCCGCTGGTGCTACGGGTATCTCCTGCGTGAGGTCGTAGCCGAAATCCCTACATTTGGCCGTGATGCCTGGGAAACGTTTGAGGATAATATCTTTGTCGAGATGGCGCAACGAGAGTGTAACGTGCGGCGTACCATCTTTCTGCATCTGCTTATAAATCGAGCGGGCCACAATATCGCGAGGCGCAAGCTCTGCCAGCTCGTGAATAGGCACCATAAATCGCTTGCCGTTCTTGTCCAGCAGATGGGCGCCCTCGCCTCTCACGGCCTCGCTAATGAGGAATGCCTTTGCCGAATCCTTCAAATAGAGGCCCGACGGATGGAACTGGATAAACTCCATATCCATAACTCGGCAACCCGCATTATAGGCTATGGCCAAGCCATCGCCGACTGTTGTCTCTGGATTTGTAGTGCGTGCATAGATTGCCGAAGTACCGCCCGAAGTGAGGAAGACGTGGTTGGCCATCAGCAACACCTCGCAACCATCCTCGCCTGCGCCTGCCACCAGCTCCACATTTTTGCTCCAGCATCTCACGCCATAGCAGGTGCCGTCACTGATTAGCAAATCCAAGAGCAGAGTATTCTCAAACACTGTGATATTCTCCTTCTCGGCCACCTTCGAGATGGCAAACTCGGTAATCCAACGGCCCGTTGCGTCGCCTCCAGCGTGGAGTATTCGGCGCTTGTGATGGCCACCCTCCAAGCCTAAGGCCAAAGCTCCATTCTCGGTGTCGAACTTCATTCCGTCGGCAATAATCTCGGCTATGCGGTCGGGACCTTCATTCACCAAAATATCGACTGCCGAATCCTCGCACAAGCCTCGGCCTGCAATCAGAGTGTCGGATTTATGAATCTGAGGATTATCTTCAAACGATGTAACGGCAGCGATACCCCCTTGAGCATTAAAAGAGTTACTCTCGCGAAGGAGTGTTTTGGTAATGACCGCCACGCTGCCCTTGAACGAAGCCTTATAGGCCGCATATAGGCCGGCAAGTCCGCTACCGATGATTATGTAATCAAACTTACGCATTACAAATTGGGTAATAATAATGCAAATATACCAAAAATCTTCACAAAAGCCGCATTTTATAGCCAAAAAATATACAGGCCGAACTCAAAAAAATCGGTTCACACAAAACACATTCTGCTTATCGCTGCGCACAAAGCGTTGGATATAGACCACCTACAAACAAAAAGAGCTGCGCCAACACACCTGTTAGCGCAGCCAGTCATACTCTTTAGAAGTTGTATAACAAGAGCTATTTTTAGGCTCTCGAAGCCCGAAAAACCGCAGCATACTTAGGCGTATGTGAGGATTTTGAGGGCGAGAGAAACGACAAAAGAGCCTTGTTATACAGCTTCGTTACTATTTGTTAAGACCTTACCCTCATACTGACCTGTGAGAGTCTCAAGGAAAGCCACAATCTGAGCCACCTGCTCGTCAGTAAGCTCCACGCCCGACTGATAACGAGCCATATCGCGAACTGCCTGCTCCAACGTAGCTCGTGTTCCATCGTGATAATATGGCCAAGTGAGGGCCACATTTCTCAGGCCTGGCACCTTGAAGCGATGCTTGTCACGCTCCTGCTGAGTCTGCTTGAATCGGCCGTTATCCTCCTCAGTAAGAGGCAAGCCACGATCTGCGAAGTAGTGAGCTCTAAGGCCCATCAACTCATAGGTCTGACCGCCCAGATTTGGGCCAACGTGGCAGGTTGCACAACGAGCCTCCTTAAAGAGCTCATAGCCAGCCAACTCCTCGGCCGAGATAGCTCCTTTATCGCCTCGCAAATACTTATCAAAACGAGAGTTAGGCGTGATGAGAGTTCTCTCGAACTGCTCGATGGCATCGGTGATATTTGCCTCAGTTATTCCATCAGGATAGAGCTGCTCGAATGCCGCTACATAGAGCTTATCTTTCTCGAGCTTGGCAATAATCTCATCGAAAGATTTGCTCGCCATCTCCACTGGATTCAAAGGAGGTCCTGCAGCCTGCTCGGCAAGCGTTGCGGCACGTCCGTCCCAGAACTGCACAAAATTATATACTGCATTATATACCGTTGGAGCATTCACTCCACCCAACTGACCATCAACACCTTCAGAGTACTGCTTGTTATCCACACCCGCAGTCTGCAAACCGTGACACGAGGCACACGACACTGTATTATCAACCGACAGACGCACATCGTGATAGAGCTCGCGGCCCAATTTTGCCTTGCGCTCGTCAACCTCCAGCGACTCGGCTATTGGTCGCACTGGCTCACCAGCCAAATCACCCACAAGGCCGTCGTTGTAGTAATCAGCACGGAACTTGCGCGCCCACGCCACTATCACATCACGCTTGGCTGAGGTCATCTGACTACCCCAATGCACAAGAAAATACTTTGGCATCGGCATACTCTTTTCTACAGCCACACGCTCCACCTTTGCCACATCCACCACATTGGGCGCCTCACCTGCAGCCATAGCCTCAAGCATAGGTGTAATGTCGAATGCACGATACCCCGAATCAATATCCTGCTTCAGAATCTTATCAGCCACAGGAAACTTCGCATAAAATGGAAGTACAGGCTCCGAAGAGTGGCAACTGATACAACCTCCATCATCAAGAATCTGGGCTACCTGAGCGTCAAGCGACAAATCGGCAGCAGGAGGTCGATTCATAATCACATAGACGGAAGCTGTAATAATAGTAGCTCCCAATACCAAAACAATCAGAGTAGCTCTTTTCATAACTTCGCTGGGTTATATTTGTTTATAAATTTGTCTGTAACCTCGTCAAAACCCCACGCGGGATTTCCTCGCTATAAAGATACAATAATTTTCAAAAATGATGATGCTCTGCCAACATTTTTTTTACATTTATCCCACTATGGCATACATCGCAAGCGAGAGAAGCGTGAGCACCAAACCCACCAATGTGGCGAATGGAATCAGACGCAGGCACTCTTTCATACCCATCTCCATCGAACCTCCCGTTGCGTGAAAGAACGAGCCGTGAGGCAAGTGATCGAGCACCGTCGAGCCCACATTCACCAACGCAGCACCCCACACAGCCGAGACTCCCGCACCCAAGATAGCCTGCGAAAACGAAGCCGAAGCGATGGTTGCACCCGCAGTAGTCGATGCCGTTGCAGCCGACATCAAAGCACCCGACAATGGCGCGAGCAACATCTGAGCCGACTCACCCTGGCCAAGCCACGCGATAAGATAATCGGTCAGAGTCGAAGACTTCACAATACCCGCAATAGCACCCGTACTGACCAGCAACACCGCCACAACCGACATCTTCTCCAATCCATACGATATACTCTCGGCCGTACTTCGCCAGCGACGTGTGGCCAAAATTCCAACCACTCCACCCACAGGCAGGGCAATCAGCGGATCGATAGCGATACCCGCCACTGGGCGCAACATCAACAGCGCAATCACCACAAGTGGCGCAGAAATCGAGGCCCAAAACGAAGGCAGTCCAGCCCTCTCCACACCCGAAAGTGAACTATCACCCACACTTGCAGTGTTTTTCGAAGGTAATAACGGCAAAATTACATATACAACAATAAAGAGCCCAACAATCGCTGGCAGCACATTCACAAGCATCACCGACGACAACGGAGCGCCAAAATTCTCGGCCGCGATAATCGTATTGGGATTGGGCGACATAATGTTACCACACTTGCCGCCACCCACCATTGCAAGCAGCAGCTTCATCTTCGATATACCCATTCGCTCGGCAATGATAATCGCAATAGGCGCAACCGTAATCACAGCCACATCTATAAAGACACCCACAGCCGTAAGCAGCATCGTCGAGAGCGCCAGAGCCAAAAAGAGGTGGCGGCTACCCAGCCGCTCGATTATGGTGTGCGAAATCGAGGCGGCAGCCTGAGTCTTAATCAACACTCCCGACAACACTCCCGCCGCAATGATTCTAATGATGGCTGGAGTGATTTCCTTCACTCCCGAAATCATATTTGCCACCGTACCGTCGAGCCCCATACCGCCCAACAATCCACCTACAACTGCACCCAACAGCAGGCTATAGACTGGCGAAAACCTGCGGATGATAAGCACTATGGCCAACAACAATCCCGCAACTGCTCCTATTGCACTCCACATATCAGCAACTCTTTTGTTTGAGATTCAACAACTTTATAATTTGCACCACCGTACGGCGTACGTTCTTGTGAGCCACATCTTTACGCATAGCCTCACTCAACTCTATTGGGCCTGCCACAATTGGCAGAATAGCCACAAAATGGCTCTCGGCAAGCTCCTCACACATCTCCACCGCTCCACCAATGGCAACCGCTGGAATATCCTGCGAGCGAGCCACCTTCAGCACTCCACTTGGCGCTTTACCCATCACCGTCTGCCTGTCTATTCGGCCCTCGCCCGTAATCACCAAATCGCTACCCTCGATAATCGAGGCGAAGTCGATGGCATCCAAAACCATCTCGATTCCAGGGCGAAGCTCCGCGCCGAGCAGAGCCTTGAAGGCAAAGCCCAAACCGCCCGCCGCACCAGCACCTGGCAACGACGACAGATCCTCGCCACAATAGTCGGCCACAACTCGGGCAAAATTTCTAAGCCCCGCATCCAACTCGCGCACCATAGCCTCATCAGCCCCCTTTTGCGGAGCAAAGACATAGGCCGCACCCGACTCACCGTACAACGGATTCTTCACGTCACACGCCACCACAAACTCGCACTCGGCAAGCTGCGGCATTGCGCCTGAGCTATCAATTCGGGCGATGCGTTGCAATATCTCGCCGCCGCCCGACAGAGGCTCACCCTTAATATCATAGAAACGAAAACCCAACGCCTCGAGCATACCCACGCCAGCATCGTTGGTGGCACTGCCGCCTATGCCAATAAGCAGACGACGAGCCCCCGACTTTACAGCATCGGCTATCATCTGACCTGTGCCGTATGTGGTGGTTTTCAGGGGATTGCGCTCGCCCGCCGCAAGCAGAGGCAGACCACTTGCGGCCGACATCTCCATAACGGCCGTATGCCCATCATCGACCACACCATAGCACACCCGAATAGGTCGCATCAGCGGATCGCACACCTCCACCTCAGCCCACTCGCCCGAGAGGTTCTCCACCATCGCCTCAACCGTTCCCTCGCCCCCATCGGCAATACTCACCTTGCGCACCTCGCAGTCGGGCAACACAGCCACAATACCCTGCTCGACAGCCTCGGCCACCTCACGCGACGAGAGCGACCCCTTAAACGAATCTACAGCGACAGTTATACGTTTCATAATACGTTGTGTTTATCTAATTTCTACTGGCAGCACTGTCCGACAATCGCTCCACGCTCGGGAGCAGCCTCCGACACCGCCTTGTTATACTCCTTGACAATATTTTTATCAAAGCCGCTCTTGGCTATCTGGTCTCGCACCTTGCTGGCTCTCTGCATCGATGCCACCTCGTATGGGCGCAGAGCCTCGATAGCTCGCTCGATAACATCCATCTTCATATAACGCTTGCCATTTCCTCGGTTTACGGGGAACACCTTGCGCTTGAAATCCACCGCCATAAGGTTCATTGGCGAGTGACCATCCTCGCTGGCTGCAATAATCGGTGCAATATCATCACCCGCCTTTACCCACGCAGCCACCGCATACGAGCAGGGAGGATAACCGAGCACGCTCCAGATGGTTGTAGCATCGGGATTATCGCCCTTCTTTACACCCTCAACCACTACCGATGCACTCGACGAATTGCGGGGAATATAATCCTGGTCGATAGCCCAGCCACTCGCTGGACGTCCCGCCTCACTCAGCAAATCGCTATCAAGCATAGCGTTAAAGAACGAGCGTGATGCTCCCTTGAAAATCCACTCTGCCGACAACTCGCCCGCAGCATAGGCACGATGGATAAGATACTCGGCATTCTGGTAGCGGATATATCCCATACCCTCGTCCTGCGCACCCGAGAACGAATAGTTCGAGCGGATGATATAGCCATTGGGGGCGTTCGCCACATCGTTGGCATCATACTTTGTGTAGCCATAATCCCACACCTCGAAGTATGCAGCACCACCCTCGGCATCAATCACGCCAAAATTTGTCTCCAAAGCACGAGGCAGCTTCATATTCTTCAAAAACTCCTCGAACTCTGCCACCGAAGCGCACACACCCAAAGCCTCCTTCATCACCTCACCCTCACGCTCGGGCAGATACTTCAGCGAGTCGGGCTTCATATTATACGAGGCGGTGTTCATTATTGCAAAACCCTTCTCGTTTGCGCCCGCCCAAGCCTCCTTGCGCTCCTTATCGCGCGAGTTGACCAGAGCCGTAAAGGCATACTTAGGACCTTTGAAGTGCTCGATGTGATTCCACTCTGTACCCGTATCACGGTGCTTCCACAACAGCGGACGGCCCGACTTTGTTGCTCGGCCCGAAATCACCGCCGACGTGCAGGCCTCTGCCGACGACCACATTGCCACAGCCACCACTGCGCACAATGCAAAAACAATACTTTTCACTCTCATATCACTCAAATTTTACTATTTCAACTCTCCTTTCAGCTTCAAAGTGTGGCCCAAGTCCTCCAACTCAAAGATTTTTGCTCGCTCGGCACCGCCCGGATGGTTGGGCGAATGTAACACCAGACACAACTTTCCATCGAATGTTCTAAAGAGCATACTATGACCTCCGTTTACAAATATTGGCTCCTGCTGCTGACGCCAGGGGCCTATAATCTTACCTGTTGCCGACTCTGCGATGCCCACCGCATAGGTACCATTCATAAAGCTCGACCACATCATAGGCAACTTACCACTCTTGCTACGATAAAGGAAGCAGCCATCGGTAACATAGGTCTTTGAGCCATCTGCTCTATTTGAGCCTGTTGACCACTTAGCTGCCGATGCGCAGAATAGGCGAATTGGCTCTCCTACTGTTCCCGACAAATCCTTCTTGAGCTGCACAAGGTTCATCTCGCCATCCATAGTCTCCACCCACTCGTGGCAATATACCATATAGGGCACACCATTCTCCACCCAGAGAGTACCATCGAGAGCCATCTGGTCAAGTGGCGTGAACGGAGTCTTATCATCGAAAGGCAAAAATGGGCCTTCGGGGCTCTTTGACCAGAATACCTGTGTTGCACGATGGGTATAGGCTGGATGGCCCGCCTTGTCGCCCTTCCACTTGATGTCGCTGTTGAGCGTAGCAAAGAGATAATACTTTCCCTTGTACTTATGCACCTCAGGGGCCCACACTGTTCCAGTAATCCAGTTGTCACGTGGCACATCAAACACCCTGACAGGGCCCTCCCACGTCTTCAAATCCTTGCTCTTGTAGGCAACCATACCGCCATACACCTTGCCATCTTCGCGCGTTGGCGACGAGGCGTACATATAGTAAACACCCTCCTTCTCGACGGGCATAATATACGGATCGCGAATATTTATATCCTTAAGTGTCAACACCTTCTCCTGTGCCGACAAGCTCATCACCGACATTACAGCAACCGCTGCCATCATTAAAATTCGTTTCATATTCTTTTGAGTTAGTTGTTAAAATAATCTACTATCTTTTGCGCTCGGGCCTCGCCCACCACCTCTGCAAGTTCGGCAAGCGACGCTTCGCGCACCTTCGACACCGTCCTAAATCGCTTGAGCAGAGCATTCAGGCTCTTTGCTCCGATGCCCTCAATCTGCTCTAATTCGCTATTGATAAAGGCCTTGCTGCGCTTCTGGCGGTGGAACGTGATACCAAACCTGTGCGCCTCATCGCGGATATGACACACCACCTTCAGCGGTTCGCCCGTACGACTCAGGTAGTAGGGCATAGGATCGTTGGGGTAAAACACCTCCTCGATTCGCTTGGCCAAGCCGACAATCGGCACTCGCTTCTCGATTCCTAACGCACACAGCACCTCATAAGCACTCGAAAGCTGACCTTTACCACCATCGACAATTATCAAATCGGGCAACTCAGCCCCCTCCTCCAGCAATCGAGAGTAGCGACGATAGACAATCTCGCGCATCGAGGCAAAATCATCGGGCCCGACCACCGTCTTTACGTTGAAGTGGCGATACTCCTTGCGCGAGGGCTTGCCATCACGGAACACAACGCACGATGCCACAGGATTTGTTCCCTGCAAGTTGGAGTTATCGAAGCACTCTATATGGCGGGGCTGCTTGTCGAGATGCAACTCACGCTGCATAGCATTCATCAGTCGCTCGGTGTGGCGCTCGGGATTCTTTATCTCGAGATTCTTCATCTGCTCGGCACGATATATTCTCGCGCTCTTAAGCGAGAACTCCAGCAACTCGGCCTTCTCGCCACGCTTGGGAACGGTGAAGACCACCTTGTCAAAGAGCATTGCCGCCGACGGCACATAGGGCACGATAACCTCACGCGAGAGGTCGTGCGAGATATTTTCCACGATATACTGAATCGCCGTTGAAAGCAACTCCTCGGGTGTGGCATCGACTCCCGTTGTAAGCCTTACGGTGTGCAGCGCCACAATCGAACCGTTGCGCAAGCGGATAAAGTTGCAATATGCCACATCGTCATCCTCCAGCAGCGAGAATATGTCGCAATCGACAATCTTGGCACTCACAATCACCGAGCGGCTCTGATAGTTCTCCAACGCCTCCAATCGCTGCTTAAATCGCTGTGCCTGTTCGAAACGCAACGCCTCGGCCGCCTCGCGCATATTCGCTTCAAGGTACTGGCGCACAGGGCGCAAATCGCCCTTCAATACGCTCTTCACCATCTCGGTAAGCTCGGCATACTCCTCCTCGCTCTGCGCCCCCACACAAGGGCCCTTGCAGTTGCCGAGATGATACTGCAAACAGACTCCATACTTTCCTCTGGCTATGGCCTGCGGCGAGAGATTGAGCTTGCAGGTACGCAATGGCACAACCTCGCGGATAAACTCCAAAATAGAGCGTTGCATCGACACCGAGCCGTATGGCCCGAAGTATTGCGAGCCATCGTGACGCACAATGCGGGTGGACTCCACTCGGGGGAAATTCTCCCTGCGCAGAACTATCCAGGGATAGGTCTTATCGTCCTTTAGCAGAATATTGTAGCGGGGCTGGTGAGTCTTGATGAGTGAGTTTTCTAACAACAGAGCATCCTGCTCGCTGTTGACCACTATATGCTGGATAGCCTCAATCTGCTTGACCAGCACCCTCACCTTAGCCGAATGTTCGCGGCTCTGCACAAAGTATGACGACACACGTTTTCTGAGCGATTTGGCCTTACCCACATAGATAATCGTGCCGTTGCGGTCCAGAAACTGGTACACACCCGGCATAAGAGGCAGAGCAGCCACCTCGGCCCTAAGTCTCTCTTCACGATTGCTCATATTGCAAATTTACGAAAAAAACTCAGTTTTCAAATTCCAGAATTCATAAAATGGCCTCCCACACAAATATTATATAGAAAAGAATTGCGCATCGGCGAATATTTACTACTTTTGCTCCGATAATATCACAAAACATAAAACACTCAATTTTTATGAAGAGACTTCTCAGCATTGCCTGCGCTATTGCCGTGTGTGCATTCACCATAGCGTGTGGCAACAGCGATTCTGTCGCACAGTGGGTTGATCCTATGATTGGCACCGACTACCACGCCCACAACTACCCTGGCCCAACACTCCCTCACGGATTTGTGCAGTTGAGCCCCGATAACGGCCCTGGAGGCTGGGACTGGTGCGGTGGCTACCACTCATCAGACGAGACCATCATCGGCTTTTCGCACACCCACATCAGCGGTACTGGTGTGCGCGACTTGTGCGACATTACAATTATGCCTCAGGTGGGCGAGCCAAAGTTCGAATTCGGCACAAAGGAGAATCCCGACGCAGGCTATCGTTCACGCATCAGCCACTCAACCGAGCAGGCCGAGGCGGGTTACTATTCGGTCTATCTTGAGGACCCCAAAATCAAGGCCGAGCTTACCGCCACAGAGCGTTGCGGATACCACCGCTACACATTCGACAACCCCACCGACCAGCACATCATCCTCGACTTCAACTACTGGAACGGCAACGCCACACGCAACGCCAAGTTCCGCGTTGTCAACGACCACACAATCGAGGGTGTGAGAGTTGTAAACGGCTGGGCACCAAAGCGTGAAATCTATTTCTATGCCGAATTCTCTGAGCCATTTACCGAGGTTGTTGCCAAGATCGACGACAACGAGATGGGTGCTGTAACAGAGGGCGAGGGCCGCAAGGTCACACTCGCTGCCAAGTTTGGCAAGCCCACAAAAGAGATTACCGTTAAGGTGGGTATCTCATCGGTAAGTTGCAAGGGAGCAAAGAAGAACTTCGATGCTGAAATCGCCGACAAGAGCTTCAACAAGGTGCGCCGCGAGGCTATGGCAGCCTGGGAGAAGGAGCTCTCAAAGATTGTGATTGATGCTCCCGAAAAGGAGAAGCGTATATTCTACACATCGCTCTACCACTCGCTGCTCGCCCCAATCATCTTCAGCGATGTTGACGGCAACTATCGCGGTATGGATGGCAAGATTTACAATAGCGGCAAAGAGCCTCACTACACCCTCTTCTCATTCTGGGACACATTCCGTGCCGCCCACCCTCTCTACACCATCATCGAGCCTGAGCGCAACGAGTCTTACGTCCGCTCAATCGTCGAGAAGTGGAAGCAGTTTGGTATGTTGCCAATGTGGGAGCTCCACTGCAACGACACACGTTGTATGATTGGCTACCACGCTGCATCGGTTATCGTTGATGCCTATATGAAGGGTTACCGCAACTTCGACCACGAGGAGGCTATGAAGGCTATGATTGCCACTGCCGAGCGTGACGAGTTTGGTATCAAGTATGTGAAGGAGCTGGGCTACATCCCTGCCGACAAGGAGGGCTCATCGGTATCGAAGGCTGTTGAGTATGCCTACGACGACTGGTGCATCGCACTTATGGCAAAGGCTATGGGCAAGGAGGATATCTACAACCGTTATATCACTCGTGCTCAGTATTATAAGAACTACTACGACTCTACCGATGCGTTCCTCAAGGGCCGCTACTCGAATGGTAAGTTCACCAACGACGTGTTCAGCGCCACAACCATCTACCACAGCCACTATGTGGAGGGTAACGCTTGGCACTATGCATTCTTCGCACCCCAAGATGTGGAGGGACACATCGAGCTTATAGGAGGTGATGATAAGTATGAGGCCCGCCTCGATGAGATGTTCGACGCAGAGACTCCCGAGGGCCACGGCGACGTTACGGGTAACATCGGCCAATACTCTCACGGTAACGAGCCATCACACCACGCAGCATATCTCTATGCCTATGCAGGTAAGCCCTGGAAGACTCAGCAGCGTGTGAAGCGAATCATCGACGAGATGTACGACGACACCCGCTCAGGCATCTGCGGAAATGAGGATTGCGGCCAGATGTCGGCTTGGTATGTGTTGAGCGCTATGGGCTTCTATCAGGTTGCTCCTGGCTCTAACGACTACATCTTCGGTACTCCACGTTTTGCCAACACTCAGCTCAACCTCACCAACGGCAACACGCTAAAGATTGTCGCCGAGAACTTTGCGCCCGACAACTTCTACGTTAAAGAGGTGCGCTGGAACGGCGAGCCATACGCCAAGTCATACATCACCCACGATATGATTACATCGGGTGGCGAGCTTGTGTTTGTTATGGATTCTATGCCTAACGAGGAGTTTGGCGCAGCCAAAGAGAACCGTCCCGTGTCGAAGATTACCGACAACAAGATGACTGCCGAGGAGCTTATGGCAAACCCCGCCAAGCACTAAAAGATAGCAGACGAAAGATAAAATTTAGTGGTTGCCCGACAAAAAGTTGAGCAACCACTTATTTTGTACGAAGTTGTATAACAAAATTTGCTACTTCAAGAAGCAATATATACCCGTATTGGCCGAATCACCGGCATAGAAAGTAGCCACCTGCATATCACCAAAAACGCAGGCGCTCACATTTCCAGCATCATAACCTTTGTTCTTTGTCGCAAGGATTGTAGCCGATGGCCAGCCCGACGGATTGTTCCAAACCTTATCGGCCGCTATCTCTCGATATTCAAGATCGCCTGTGGCTCTGTTATATATGTAGAGCGAGATTTTACCACTCTTGGCATCAAAAATAATATTAGGCGTATTGCCATACTGCTCAATATTTGTAGGTCGTCTTGTCCAACTGCGGCCATAGTCCGACGACTCCATCTGCCACATCGCGGCCGAGCCCTTGCCCTCGAATCTTCCTACAACCAATATCTTACCATCGCCCAAATAGGCTGCCGACATCTCCATTGGGCATTGCTCCTCGGCCACATTTTCAACAACCACTCTCTTCCACGAAGCGCCATTATCTTCGCTTAGGATGTAGCCCCACGAGCGGGGATTGCCATAAGTGCCGAAGAAGGCCATCAAGCCTCGTGTGGGGATATTGATTATATCACCACAATGCCCCAAAGGCTGGGTATGGGGGATAGTTGATATCTTCTCAAACTCTACTCCGTCGGCTGTTCTATACATATCATAATATGCGTTGGGATTAGAGAAGAATCCCACACGAACAATGAAAATCAGATTGCCCTTCTCGTCATTACCGCAACCCGTAACGCCATCTCGCAGATTAGGCGTATCAATCACCTTTCCACTTGATGTCCAGCCGATTCCATCCGTTGATGTAGAAGCGTAAATCGCACCAACGCCATTATGAGGATCGTTATGCTGCAATGCCTTCACATAGACATTGACCAACTTATTCCCGACCTTGCCGATGCGAGGCCAGCAGGTATATTTGTCGGGAGCTGCCACCGTATATAGTTTGTTCCTTAACGAATCAGGAACCACCTTCGACACCTTATCAATCCTCTTGCTTCGTACCTTTGCTTCACCAATATTCTTACCAACGCTCGAGCAAGAGGCAAGCACCACCGACAAAACGGCCAACCACAAAATTTTCTTCATATCTATCTTCATTATCTGTTTTTCTCTACACATCTTCCCGCGCAAGAAAAGAATAGCTCGCCAACACCGAGCGATTCTTGGGTATAAAGAGACATAATAGTTCCCTTAAATCACCAAAAAAATTACCCTAACAAATCTCAACCACTTTAGTCTTCAAGCGAGTATTCGATGGTCGTCACCACGCGGATACGCTTTATGTAGGGAGTATTGGCATCGCGATTATCAATGCTGAACTGCCCCTGAGTGGCGCGTTTAATCTTTCCCAACTCACTATCCGAGTCTTTGGCAAACTTTTGGGCAGCTTCGCGGGCATTACGGGTTGCCTCCTCAATCATCTGAGGCTTAATTTCGTTCAGGCTGGTGTAATCGTACTGGATGTTGTAACGATAATCTCCACCCGTAATAGCGATACCCTGCTTCAACAATTCGCCCTGCTCGCTGATTAGGCTTCGCACCAAATCGACCTTTTTCGAGGTAACTGTTATGACCGTAGTTACATTGTAACGGTAGTTCTTGTTCTCGCCAGCATATCGCTCAGCCTGCATATCTATAATTTCGGGAGCATTGATGCTGATTTCATCTTCAGCTATACCTTTCTGCTTCAGGAAGTCAACAATGGCCTTATTCGTGGTACTAATCCTGTTGTATAAGGCAGAGAGGTCGTTACCAACCTCTTTATACATAAGTGGCCAGGTTACCTTGTCGGCAGAAACCTCCATCTCGGCCAATCCCTTGACGGTTACCACGCGATCTTTGGCTACGAAATCATTGATACCATCTTCGATTTGTCCGCCCAATACTGCCATTCCGATAGCCAGGATAAGGGCCTCTATCCTCCAGTTTTTCATAATCTTCTTCATAATACAACTAATTCAACATTTTTTCACCACTTCTCATAGCCTCCGCCTCCAGAAGTAGTACGCTATACAAAAATAGAAAAAATTTCCAAACATCCCAAATAGCCTACAAAGCAATTCCGTTGATAAATATACAAAGTTTCTAAATTTGACACTAAATATTTTAGGGGACTAAATTAGTCCCCTAATCTTTTGCAGACGAAAAATTTTGTCAAAATTATTTGTCTTTTTGTAAAGTTTGTTTTACATTTGCATTGTATTCGAGTACACAACCAACTATTGTAAAACAAAAACTTTCTTAGTTATGAGAAACAAAACCCCGCTTGACCTTATCGGCCGCATCAAAGGCTCGGTCAAAAACTGGCTTCTGCCACACCCATTCAAAATCGTGGGACAAGTTATGCTTCTGCTCGTACTGGTCGCATTGGTAGCCTCAATATTTTTCACCCAAAACCCTATGGCCTCGGGTGATGTCACTATCAGCTCTCTGAGCATATCGGTCTGGCAAAGAGCCATCAGCATCGTGCTATATCTGGCTATATTCCTGATTACCTGCTCACGCGAGAAGGAGGAGGACGAGATGACTGCCGCCCTGCGAGGTGAAACACTCAAGGAGATTTGCTACTTGGTGCTGCTGGTTTGGGTTGTGGCGCGCATCGTGGTAACGTGTGTTACCGACTACGCACCCACCATCACCCACGACGATCCCATACTCGCACCATTTATTATTTGGGCATTGTATTATGGTCGTTTCGAGCACAAGATGAAGGCACTGCGCCGCCAAAGCCGCGAGTTCAGGTTATAACCGAGCGTTGGCCACCAAACAACTATTACAAGATTAACAACAAAACAATCAAACTATGAAAACACTACTTTTTCCACACCGCTTCAAGCCAGTAGGCTGGGGTATTTTTGCCATTTCGGCCACAATCGGAGCATATATTATGTTTACCGACAACACCGACTCTTATCTGCTCAACAACATAGCAATCATCGGCACCTGCATCGGAGCAATACTTGCTACCTGTTCGCGCGAAAAGGTTGAGGATGAGATGACTGAGCAGATTCGACTCAGCTCGCTGCTTGTTGCGCTCTACATCAACTATGCAATTCTAATCGTCTGCTCACTTTTGATTTACGATTTGGATTTCCTGCAAGTGATGCTCTATAATATGTTCACAATTTTGCTTATCTTTATGGTGGTTTTCCGCTGGAAGATATGGCGAGCAAAGAGAGGAGTTGAAGATGAACAATAAGATAAGAGTCGCACGAGCTGAGCTTCGAATGACACAACAACAATTAGCCGAGGCGGCAGGCGTCAGCCGCCAGACCATCAACGCCATCGAGAGCGGCAAGTTCGTGCCATCTACGGTGCTGGCGCTCAAAATGGCCAAGATATTCAACCGCCCCGTCGAGGAGATTTTTCAACTCGACGACGAAGATTAACTATAACAAAGGGTTTGTCCAACACTCAAGTCGGACAATCCCTTTCCTTTTTCCCAGGCAATAAAGTGAGGCAGGTACCTGAGATAGCTATTGCCTACCCTATCGAAATTAACCTCACATCGAAAATCAGCGTCGAGAAAGGCTTTATCACCCCCGCACCCTTAGCGCCATAGCCAAGATTGAATGGAATGACAATCTCCCAGCGCGAACCCACGGGCATCTCGCGCAAAGCGGTACGCCAGCCATCAATGAGCTGATTCAACTTAAATGTAGCGGGACGCCCCTGCTGAGTGGAGTCGAACACCTTGCCGTTGATTAGTTTTCCAGTATAGTGCACCGTAATCAATGCCTTTGGCGTAGGCTTATCGCCCTTACCTTTGGTGATTTCGCGATACATCACTCCATTAAACAACACCTTCACTCCGTCGCGTGAAGCGTACTCCTCCAAAAATTCTATGTTGCGATCCTTGTAGGCACTATTTTGATTTCCTCGAGCCATATTCTTTTCTAACGAGAGCAAATTACTCTCTTTTTACGATTATTACTTATGGGTATCACTTATGGGGCGCACAATGCAATCTCCGTTTACAAATTTAACGAAACATTTTCAACTCTGCAATTTTAATTATATATCCGTCATTCCATATTTTTACATCAACATACCTACTGTGAGAGTATCAGTGTCTATGTAAAAATGTTGGAATCGACCGATTATTAAAAACCATTTTGTGAACAACCCTTTGCCTCAAACTCAATCACAGAAGGGTTGTAAAACCCAATTTTGAATTGTCACTCACAACCATATCCATCGCTCTGTCGTGCGGCTCGGTGGGCAACTTATCAAATAACTGATAATCAAAGCATACACCTATACACTCCGCACGAAATCCCTCACGCGAGATGTAGCGGTCGTAATACCCTTTTCCTCGGCCCAGACGGCCCCCGTTTCGATCGAACGCCACACCTGGCACCACCATCACATCTATCTCCGAAGCTGGGCAAGGCTCACCCGCCTGCGGCTCAATAATTCCGAACGCACCAACAGCCATCTGCGTCGGATTGTAGTCGTAGAACTCCATCTCGGCCTCGCCATCGGCCATACTCTCCACTCGTGGCAGAACTACCCTGCACCTGCCCTCTTTAGCAAGTTTTTCGACCAAAGGTGCAATCTGCACCTCGTCATTCATTGGCGAAAAAAGCGCCACAACCGAAGCCTCACGCTGGGCCAAAATCTCGCCCAATCGCAGAACAACCGCAGCCGACTTTTGCTGCTTTTCCGCCTCATCAAGCGCCCTGAAACGCTCCTTTACCACCCTTCGCAACTCCCTTTTTTCCATATTTGACACTTTTTATACCCTTTCTATATATAAATATCGCTCCCGATGTATTGTTATTCTGCAAACAATTATTATCTTTGCGGAAATAATGTAGCTTTAAGCGTAAACCGAAAGTTAAACAATTTCACAAACAAAAATAAACAAAATCTTTTTAATTATGAGCTGTTTTTTATGCAATTCATCTCTTGGAAAGAAGTTGGTGATGAGCGCGACTGGATGTTGCCTCGTACTTTTCCTTCTCTTCCATATGGCAATGAACCTCGTGGCATTGATCAATCCCGCAGGTTACAACACAATTTGTGCGTTGCTTGGTGCTAACTGGTATGCAGTAGTGGCTACTGTAGGTTTGGGCGCATTGGTGGTTCTCCACTTCGTGTATGCCTTCATCCTCACAATCGACAACTACCGCGCTCGTGGTACTCAGCGTTACGCAATCACAGCCAACGAGCCTGGCGTGGAGTGGGCTTCAAAGAATATGCTCGTTTTGGGCGTAATCGTTATCTTGGGCCTCGGTCTTCACCTCGTTCACTTCTGGTCGAAGATGATGCTCGTTGAGTTGATGGGTGCTGAGGGCTCAATGGTTGCTGGCGAGTTTGTTCACGCAACAGACGGTGCAACTTTGGTAGCTTTCACATTCTCTAAGTGGTACAACGTAGTGCTCTACCTTGTATGGTTGGCAGCATTGTGGTTCCACCTCAACCACGGTGTATGGTCTATGTTCCAGACTGTAGGTTGGGCTAACGACACTTGGTACCCACGTTTGAAGTGCGCTTCAAAGGTTGTATCAACACTTGTTATTTTGGGCTTTGCAGCCGTTATCGTTGGCGCATTCATTATGAGCATCTGCGGTTGCGGTGTTGAGGTTTGCACAGAGGCTTGCTGCGGCCACGCTCACTAATCAATTCTTAGAACAATAAAAAATTAACAGATATGGCTTTAAAGTTAGATTCTAAAATTCCTGCTGGTGCGTTGGCCGACAAGTGGAGCAACCACAAAGCAGCAATCAAGGTTGTAAGCCCTGCAAACAAGCGCAAGCTCGACATCATCATCGTAGGTACAGGTTTGGGTGGTGCATCTGCAGCCGCTTCACTCGGTGAGATGGGCTACAATGTAAAGGTATTCTGCATTCAGGACTCACCACGTCGTGCTCACTCTATCGCGGCTCAGGGTGGTATCAATGCAGCTAAGAACTACCAGAACGATAACGACTCTGTTTACCGTTTGTTCTACGATACAATCAAGGGTGGTGACTACCGCGCACGCGAGGCTAACGTATATCGTTTGGCCGAGGTTTCTAACCTGATTATCGACCAGTGCGTAGCTCAGGGTGTACCTTTCGCTCGCGAGTACGGCGGTCTTTTGGCTAACCGTTCATTCGGTGGTGCTCAGGTATCGCGTACATTCTATGCTCGTGGTCAGACCGGTCAGCAGCTCCTCTTGGGTGCTTACGCTGCTCTCAACAAGGAGATCGCAGCGGGTTCAGTAAAGAGCTACCCACGTCACGAGATGTTGGACATCGTTGTTGAGGATGGCGAGGCTAAGGGTATCATCGCTCGTAACTTGGTTACAGGCGAGATCGAGCGTCACGGTGCTCACGCTGTAGTTATCGCTACAGGTGGTTACGGTAACGTATTCTTCCTCTCAACCAACGCTATGGGTTCTAACGGCTCGGCAGCATTCCAGTGCTACCGCAAGGGTGCTGGTTTCGCTAACC
>JAZOUS010000023.1:0-69713 GCA_045658265.1 Alistipes sp. | reverse complement strand
AAGCTACAACAAGAGCATTTTTACCTCTCAAAATGGTTGCTTATCAGAAGACAGAACTTTAATGTGGGCAACGGTTAGCGATATTGACGAACACACACAATTCAATTTTGAGCATTTGACATCATTGTTGATGCCAAAATTCCGAGTTCAGGGAGCAACGGAGAACCTTTCACCTGCTAATATCGCATCTATTACATTTAAGTCAATGCTTGTTAGTGAGGAAACTGCTGATTTTGAAATTGATTGCTCTGAGCTTGGAGCAGAAGATGATATTTATGTATATCTTCCACAAAATAGCGCCAAAGGTAAAAACAAGATTGAGATTGTTGTCACGACCAACGATGAAAAAGTCTATGATGGTGAGATTGACTTAGGTGATGCAACTCTTGAAGTAGGCAAACTCTACACTGCTAATATTTGGCTTACAAAAAGAGAATCTACAAATGTGATTACCTACACTACAACAGATAATAATATTTTGACGTTGAGTAATGCTTGGGGTGAGGGTGATGATTGTATTTATTATAGCCACACATTTACAAGCAACGTAGGTAGAATTATTTTGAAAAATGGAGTTACTGCGATACCTCAATTTGGATTTAATGGTTACTCAACACTAAAATCAATAACTATTCCTACACAAATAACTTCAATAGGAGACTACGCCTTTCGTCAATGTACAGGCTTAATTGAAGTAGAAATGCCAAGCGTTACCACCATTGGCGAACACGCATTTAATATGGAAGGAGTACCTGCCAACAACAATCTACAAGTTGTAGATTTATCAAACGTTACAACATTTGGCGAGAAAGCATTCTACGAGTGTAATATAAATTCTGCTGATTTATCAAGTGCAACCTCAATTGGCGAAAAGGCGTTTGCTATAACAAAACTAACATCTATTAAAATGCCTGAGCAAGATTGCACTCTCGGTAATTATGGTTTTGCCCGTATTCCAATTGAAGAGATTGATTTGTCGGCATTCACATCGATAGGAGGTCAAGCACTTGATGTCTGTACAAATCTCAAAACTGTTATTATTAACAGAAAAACGCCTCCTGCCTTTGGAACTGCTTATGGCAACAAAGATGTATTCAGCGAGTGTAATGCATTAGTAAATATCTATGTTCCAGTTAATAACATTGCCGATTACAAAGCAATTGATAACTTATCAATGCATTTAGATAAGATTAAAGGAATCCCTACGAATCCATAAACCAAACTGGAGATAAAAAATTATTATGGGGTTGTCCGACTAACCATCGTCGGGCAACCCCAATTCTTTGGAATTTGTATAAGTTCAGTTTTGTCTCAGAAGTTGTATAACAAGAGCCTTATTATATAGCTTTTTTATCAAACAGGCCTCTGGTAATGTGGTAGCGCATTATCAAGATGTACTCGCCCTTATACCACTGCAAGGTGATACCATACCAGGCAGCGATGGCCATAGTGAAAATCCACTTGAAGGCCTCGACAAAGCGGACACGCTTCACTCGGCGATAGTACTTTGCTCGGCGCAGCTTGCTCACACCCACATTGTAGCTCAGTTTCACAAAGTAGTCCATCGTGAGCTTCTCGGCAGGGATGATGTGGTACATCACGGCATCGGGCACATAATAATACTTGGCTTCGGCAATGCGCAGACGCTCAAAGAAATCGCTCTCCTCGCCTCCAACAAGCGACTTACCCACTCTACCCAGCGAGGTATCGAAGACACCATAACGTTTGATGGCACTGCGACGGATGGCCATATTACCACCACCTGGTATGCGGCCCGCAGGGAACTCGCGCACCTTATGCCCCCAGAACATAGCATTGGCAATCATTCGCTCGGTGTAGTGCGACATCCAGAGTGGACGGCCATCGGGATACTCGGCAACGATTGGGCCACCAGCGGCAACAGCCTGTGGCTCGGAGTCGAACAACGAGATGTAGGCCGAGATGAAGCTCTTGGCTATGCGCTCATCGTCATCGATAATGGCGATATACTCACCCTCGCTGTCGCGGATGCCTCGGTTGCGGGCAAACGACAAACCCTGATTAGGCTCAAAGACCATACGAAGATTACACTCCGAATGAGAGGCGGCAAACTCGGCAAAGCGCTCTGCCGTATCATCGGTCGAATTGTTGTTGACAACCACACACTCCCACTCATCGCGTGGGGCGGTCTGCTCGACTACCGATTGCAGAGTGTGAATCAGCGAAGCCGAGCGATTATAGGTGGCAATTATGAGCGATAGACGTACCATAAATAACGCATATTATATGCAAATATACGAAAAACAAGCCATATATCACACATTTGAGGCGTTTGTTTTTCGATATTTTCTGCAAGGATTGTTATGTTTTGCGTATATTTGCCGCCAAAATAGTATTTTATGAACAAAAATTCGAACATAAAGAGCCCATCGGTGGCGGTTTCGTTCATTCCGCTGGCGACTCTCGTGATATTTTTAGCCATAACCATCAATCTCTTTGGAGGTGATGCCATAGCGGGCGGTAGCCAGCTTTCGCTTTTGGCAGCAACGGCCGTTTGTACCGCTATTGCGATTGGTGTGTATCGCCGCAAGTGGAGCGACTTGGAGGATGCTATCGTGAAGAATATGAAGAGTGCAACGCCCGCCCTGCTGATTCTGCTCTTGATTGGTATGATTGCAGGAACGTGGATGGCAAGCGGAATTATTCCAGCACTCATCTACTATGGTCTGAAGATTCTCCCCCCTTCGATTTTCTTGCGGCCATCGTGTGTGATATGCTCCTTCGTATCGTTGCTCCCGGGCTCACCGTGGACCACAATCGCTACAATCGGTGTGGCGCTGATGGGTATTGGTCGTGCGCAGGGATTTGACGATGGATGGATTGCTGGTGCAATTATCTCGGGCGCATACTTCGGCGACAAGATTTCGATGATGAGCGACACCACAGTACTCGCCTCGTCAACTGCGGGAGTGCCTCTGTTTACCCATATTAAATATATGCTCATCACCACTATTCCATCGCTTGCGATTGCGTTGGTGGTATTCTCGATTGCGGGAATGAGTGCGACAACGGGTGCTACAATGGATACCGCCGAGATTGAGAATGCCTTGCAGAATGTATTTAACATCTCGCCCTGGCTGCTTATAGTGCCCCTGCTTACGGGTATGCTCATAGTAAAGAAGTTGCCTGCAATTATCACCCTCTTTGCCTCGGCTGTGATGGCTTCGGTGGCAATGGTTATCGCCCAGCCCGACATCATACAGCAAATTGCAGGTGAGGGCTTAGGCTCGGTAATGGCGGCACTCAAAGCTATTATCATCACATCAACCACCGAATGTGCCATCCCAACGGGAAATCTGTTGCTCGACGATTTGGTGGCAACCAGCGGTATGGGCGGTATGATGAACACCATCTGGCTCATCATCTGCGCAATGTGTTTTGGTGGCGTGATGTATGGCAGTGGTATGCTTACAGCCATCTCGCAGATGTTCCTGCGCATAGCTCGCCGCACGGTGAGCGTGGTGGCATCGAGCGTATCGTCGGGTATATTCTTCAACCTCACGACAGGCGACCAGTATATCTCTATTATCCTCACCTGCAACCTCTTCAAGCAGCTCTACAAGGATAGAGATCTGGAACAGCGACTCCTGAGCCGAAGCGTGGAAGACTCGGCCACCGTCACCTCGGTACTTATCCCCTGGAACTCGTGCGGTATGGCGCAATCTACGGTGCTGGGCGTGGCAACATTGACCTATCTACCCTACTGCATATTCAATATTATAAGTCCTCTGATGTCGATATTTATGGCGACCATTGGATATAAAATCTACAAACGTTCACAGAATGAAAAATAAGCTAATCATATTTGACTTAGACGGCACGCTGCTCAACACCATTGGCGATTTGGCTATCGGTTGCGACCATATGCTTTCGCTGAGAGGCCTGCCAGGGCACACCTACGAGGAGTATTGTACGTTTGTGGGCAACGGCATTATGCGTCTTGTGGAGCGAGCCCTTCCCGAAGAGCTTCGCACCGAGGAGTATGTGAAGGCCGCCCGCAAAGATTTTGTGGATTACTATATCGAGCATATCGACCAGAAGAGTGTGCCATACGAAGGCATCACCGAACTTATCGAGGAGCTGCAGGCCAAAGGTGCAAAATTGGCCGTTGCATCGAATAAGTTTCAGGCCGGAACAGAGAAGTTGATTAAAAAGTTCTTCCCAAATATCGACTTTGTGGAGATTTGCGGCAACAGAGAGGGGGTGCCCCTGAAGCCCGACACAGCATTGGTGGATATTATTCTCGAAAAGGCAGGAGTGGAGCGCAACCGAGTGGCTATGGTGGGTGACTCAGGAGTAGATATTCAGACTGCACGCAACGCAGGCATTACATCGGTGGGTGTAAGCTGGGGATTTCGCTCGGTGGAGGAGCTGAAAGAGAACAGAGCCGACTATATAGTCAGCTCTGTGGAGGAGTTAAGAAGGGTATTAGAGGAGTTTTAGCCTCGCCATAGGCGGGACTCTACACACAGTAGAGCTCTACATCACTTAGCGTTATATGCTTTCCGCTGAGTATCATCAGTCGCTCGACCACATTGCGTAGCTCGCGGATATTTCCTGTCCAGGGCATTGCCGAGAGGGCCGCCATAGCATCCTCATCGACCGACTTTTGGGGGATATTATGCTCGTCGGCTATCTTGGCTATAAAGTGAGTCACAAGCTCACGAATGTCGCCCGACCTATCTCTCAGGGGCGGCACTTTGATTACAATCACACTTAGACGATGATAGAGGTCTTCGCGGAAATTGCCTCGGGCAATCTCGGCCTTGATATCTTTGTTGGTGGCCGCCACAACTCTCACATCGACAACCACATCCTTATCGCTACCCACTCGGCTAATCTTGCTCTCCTGCAAGGCTCTTAGCACTTTTGCCTGCGCCGAGAGCGACATATCGCCAATCTCATCCATAAAGAGCGTACCACCATTGGCCTGCTCAAATTTACCTTTTCGCTGCTTGATGGCCGAGGTGAATGCTCCTCGCTCGTGGCCAAACAACTCACTCTCGATAAGCTCCGACGGGATGGCTGCACAGTTGACCTCGACAAAAGGTCCATCGGCACGGTTGCTCTTGTCGTGAAGCCAGCGAGCCACAAGCTCCTTGCCCGTACCGTTCTCACCCATAATAAGCACTCGGGCATCGGATTTGGCAACCTTGTCGATTAACTCCCGAACCTGACTGATAGCCTTTGATGAGCCAACGATAGGCTCCGTAGCGCCAGAGGTTTTGCGTTTAGGGCGAGATGCTGCCACCGCAGGCGCTGCCTCATCGTTCTGTTGCTCGTCACGACTAACTATTCGCCGCAGAGAACCCAGCAGGCGATTCATATCGACGGGCGTGGTGAGGTAATCCTCCGCACCGCTCTTTACCGCCGTCACCGCCCCATCAATCGAGCCTGAATTCGTCACGATTATAAAAGGTACGCCCAACTGCGAAACCGATTCATAATCGCTACCCGCCAAAATAGCATCGTAGCCACGACGTGCACACGCACTCTGCGTAATCTCCTTTGTTTCGGCCACCGTAGTGGCAAATCCCTCGAATTCCAATCTCTCGCGCAAAATATTTCGCATACTTTTTGATTGTTCGAGAATTAAAACCTTCGCCATATTTTGATTTTTGAGATTTTTACATTTACTTTGCAGAACCAAAGATAGTCGCTTTATCCGATGATTCCAATCTTGGCCGTAACAGGCTCGCTATGGGTAAGTGGCTATCACATAATGATAAAACGATTCATTATAAGCATCCACAAAGAACAAAATTCAGACCTCAAATCTCATCACTTGTGGCGGCTAAAACGAGAATCGAGATTATTTTATATGGAGAAAAATTACAACTACACTCGTCGCAAACTCTATCTTCCAGAGTATGGACGACACATTCACGAGATGGTGGATCAGCTAATGGCCATCGAAGAGCGTGAGGAGCGCAATCGACAGGCTCGTGCCGTAATTGACGTAATGGGTAATCTGCAACCCACATTGCGCGACACGGCCGACTTCACCCACAAGCTATGGGACCACCTATTCATAATGTCTGATTTCCAATTAGATGTGGATTCACCCTACCCACGTCCCACACGCGAAGATTTGATGGTTACGCCACGCAAGATGCAATATTCGCAGGAGCGCATTGCATTCAAGCATTATGGCAAATATGTGGCTCGTATGTTCCGCAAATTGGGTGAGGAGCAGGATAAGACAAAAATCGACAACACGGTGGATGCTTTGGCTCGCTATATGCGTAGCAAGAGTTTTGAATATAATCAGGAGCACCCCAACAACGAGGTAATCATAAAAGATATAAAGCAGATGTCTGAAAATGGCATCGAGATAGATGAAGTTGCTTTGAATAATCTCCGAAGCGACTATAAACAGCACCTTTCGGCGCGTCCACAAAAGGGTGTTCAGCGACCTCCAATAAAGCCAGGAGTGAAAAGCGTGCAGCAGAAGCCTCAGTTTGCGGCAGGCAAGAGCCGTCCAGCCGCAAGAGTTCAAAAAAACAACAGCGACAACCCCGTAAGACACAATTCGCAGAAGTAATTTTGCGTTATATCTGAAAAAACACTATATTTGTGTCTTATTTGAAACAATTGAGAGAATGAATAGAATAATCTTCACAGCATTTGCACTAATTGTGGCACTCTCATCGTGCCAGTCACCCAAAGTTTCTTTGTCGGGCCGCTTCGTGGGCTCGGATGCCGATATGGTATATTTGGAGTACGCCTCAGCTTTGGAGCAGACCATTATTGACTCTGTTAAGTTGGGCGAGGAGGGTAATTTCGCACTCACTATCGAGAATGTAACCGCCACTCCTTCACTCTATTACATCATCTACAACAACGAGCGTATTCCTTTGTTGCTCCAGCAGGGCGACGATGTGGAGCTAAGCGCCGCCGGCAACGTGGCACGCAACTACAAGGTGGAGGGCTCAGAGGAGTCGGAGATTTTGCGTGAGTTTAATCAGGAGTATATCTCTGGTATGATGACTCTGCGCAGTATCATCTCGAAGATTGCGGCTGGCAACCTGAGCGACGAGGAGCGCAAGGCACTCTCGGAGGAGTACACAAAGACATATCTCGACATTAAGCGCAAGCAGATGAGCTTCATTGTGAACCACAAGCAGAATATCGCTGCTGTGTATGCTCTGCACCAGCGCTTGCCAAACGATTCTTACCTCTTTAACGGCGACAGCGACGTAATCTACTATCGCACTGTGGCTGAGGCTATTGAGCAGACATATCCAGAGAGCCACTACTTGCCAATCCTGCGTAGCCAGATTGCCCGTATGAGCGCACAGTCGAGCCTCCTCTCGCAGGCTAAGGAGGTGAATTTCCCTGAGATTAAGATGCCGAATATGTTTGGTCAGGAGGTAGCGCTCTCATCACTCAGCGGCAAGGTTATCCTTTTACACTTCTGGTCGGTAGCTATCGGTAACGGTAATGTAATCAACGCCGAGATGAAGGAGATTTACAACCGCTACAAGGAGCAGGGATTTGAGATTTATCAGGTGGCAATCGACACATCTAAGTCTGACTGGATCAACGCTATTCAGGAGCAGCAGTTGCCCTGGATTTCGGTGAGCGATATGAAGGGCGAGGCATCTACTTCGCTTGGCGAGTACAATGTGCAGCGTCTGCCATCGAATTTCCTTATCGACCGCGAGGGTAACATCGTTGCCAAAGATCTTGCTGGCGAGAAACTTGAGGAAGAAATCAAGAAACACATCTAACAGATAATGTATTACTTCGCCTCGGACGTTCACCTCGGTGCCGGCGACGAGCATAAGTCTCGTTGCACGGAGCGACGTTTCGTAAAATGGCTCGATATGGTGAGCCGCGATGCCGAAGCGATTTTTCTGGTTGGTGACATCTTCGACTTCTGGTGGGAGTATAGCAAGGTTGTACCACGAGGTTTTACACGCACATTGGGCAAGCTCTCGGAGCTGACCGACAGGGGCATTAAAATCTACTTCTTTATCGGCAACCACGATATGTGGTGTAAGGATTATCTGCAGCGCGAGTGTGGTGTGGAGGTGGTATTCTCACCCCGCAAAATGACACTTTCGGGCAAGCAGATTTTCATTGCGCACGGCGATAATATGAATATCAAGGACAAGCCTCTGCTTCGACTGATGAATGCTGGCTTCCGTTCCACAATTCTTAGAAAACTATTTTCGTGGCTCGTTCACCCCGATTTGGCTGTGAGATTCGGCCAATGGTGGAGCGGCAAATCACGCAAGTCGCACTCGGCAGAGCAGATTTCATCTTCGTCGCTGAGGTTTCTTATCGACTATGCCCACGACTACAAGAACGAGAATCCTGAGACAGATTACATCCTTTTTGGACATATGCACTATGCCCACGACCACAACAGCGATGGGCTTAGAGTTCTATTTATGAGCGATTGGGAGCAGCAGAGCCCAACATACGCTGTGCTCGATTGCGAAGGAAATTTTTCACTTAAAACTTTCGACCTATGAAACAGTATCTCGATTTATTAAACCGTATTAAGACAGAAGGTATAGTAAAGAGCGACCGCACAGGCACAGGAACACGCAGTGTGTTTGGTCATCAGATGCGTTTTGATTTGGCCGAAGGATTCCCACTGCTTACGACAAAAAAGGTCTTCTTGAAGGGTATCATCCACGAGCTTTTGTGGTTCTTGGCGGGCGATACCAACATCAAATATTTGGTGGACAATGGGGTTCACATCTGGGATAACGACGCATACCGCTACTATGGCGAGTTGTGCGCCGCCAACAACATCGAACCTATCTCGAAGGATGATTTTCTGGCAGTCTCAAGTGAGCAGACTCCATCGCCAATCGAGGGGTATGCCTATGGCGATTTGAATCACGTTTATGGATATCAGTGGCGTAGCTGGCCAAAGGATAATGGCGAGGCCATCGACCAGATTAAGCAGGTAATCGAGACCATCAAGCACAATCCCGACTCACGTCGTATGATTGTTTCGGCTTGGAATGTAGCCGAGGTGGAGGATATGGCTCTGCCACCCTGCCACGTCTTGTTCCAGTTCTATGTGGCTAACGGCAAGCTCTCTTGCCAGCTCTATCAGCGCAGTGCCGACACCTTCCTCGGTGTGCCGTTTAACATTGCATCGTATGCTCTGCTTACGATGATGATTGCGCAGGAGTGTAGTCTTGAGGCTGGTGAGTTTGTCCACACATTGGGCGATACACACCTCTATCTCAACCATATGGAGCAGGTTGACGAGCAGCTCTCGCGCACACCCCGCAAGTTGCCGACAATGCGCATCAATCCCGATGTAAAGTCTATCTTCGACTTCCGTTACAAGGATTTCACATTGGAGGGTTACGATCCACACCCAGTCATCAAGGCTCCTATGTCGTTCTAACACATAGCGACAACCTATTACAAACCGCTAATACATTCAACTATGATAAGCATTATAGCTGCTGTGGCCCAGAATGGCGTTATCGGCGATAAGAACGCTCTGCTGTGGCACATTTCGGAGGATATGCGTTTCTTTAAGCGCACCACATCGGGCCACCCCGTAATTATGGGACGCAAGACATACGAATCACTTGGTCGCCCACTTCCCAATCGTACAAATGTAGTTATCAGCCGCACTCAACGCGAGATTGAGGGCTGTACTGTGGTGGGCTCATTAGAGCAGGCCGTTGCACTCTTTCCTGCTGAGGAGGAAGTTTTCATCATTGGCGGTGCGCAGATATATGCTTTGGCATTAAAGGTCGCCGACAAGATGTATCTCACAAGAGTATATCACGACTACCAGGGCGACACATCGTTCCCAAAGTGGAACAGCGGCGAGTGGCAACTTTCTAATAAGGAGTCGTTTGAGTGCGGCGAGAAATACCCTCACCCATTCTCTTTTGAGACATATATCAGAAAGTAGAACGCAATATCACAATAACGAAAACCCAAAACAGAAAATATGAAACCTATTCATCTTTTAATCGCTGCGACTACTCTGTTTGCAGTATCGGCCTCGGCCGCAAAGAAGGAGGAGAAGCCTCAGGTGGTATTCAACAGAGCGCCACTTGTGGAGGTGCCATACGCACAGCTCCCTATTGGCGAGATTCAGCCCGAGGGTTGGTTGCGCGACCAGATGCAGACAATGCTCGATGGTATGACTGGCAACCTCGACAAGATTTATGAGCTGGTGGTTGGCGACAACAACGCTTGGCTCGGTGGCGAGGGCGACGCCTGGGAGCGTGGTCCATACTGGATTGACGGTGCGCTACCTATGGCCTACATTATGGGCAACGAGGAGCTTAAGCAGAAGTCGCTCAAATGGGTGGAGGCAATCCTCGCAAGCCAAAAGGAGAGTGGTTTCTTCGGTCCCGACACCGACCGTCCATTCATTGCTGGTATGCAGCGTGGCAATGCTGCCGACTGGTGGCCAAGAATGGTGGCGCTGAAGATTTTGCAGCAGTACTATATGGCTACGGGCGACAAAAGAGTTATCGACTTTATGACTCGCTATTTCCACTATCAGTTGGAGACTTTGCCAAAGACTCCGCTTGGAAATTGGACATTCTGGGCTACGGAACGTGGTGGCGACAACCTGCTGATTGTGCATTGGTTATACAATATCACAGGCGATGAAAAGCTCTTGAAGTTGGGCGAGATTATCCACTCACAATCAGCCGATTGGACTGCTCGTTTCACTACCGACAACCACCTCTATCGCCAGAATAGCATCCACTGCGTAAATCTCGGTCAGGGATTCAAAGAGCCTGTAATCAACTGGCAGCAGTCGAAGGATGACAAGCACCTGAATGCCCCCATCGAGGCACTCAAGCGCATACGCCAGACTATTGGCTTTCCAATCGGTTTGTGGGCTGGTGATGAGTATCTCCACTTTGGAAATCCTACTCGCGGCTCGGAGCTGTGTACGGCTGTGGAGATGATGTACTCATTAGAGGAGATGTATAGAATTACGGGCGACAACACCTATGCCGATCTTTTGGAGCGTGTGGCCTACAACGCCCTGCCAACACAGATTACCGATGCTGGCGATGCCCGCCAATACTATCAGCAGATAAATCAGGTGGAGGTGACTCGCAAACCACGACACTTCTCTACCCCACACAACAATACCGATATTCTCTTTGGAACATTGACAGGTTATCCCTGCTGCACCTGCAACCTGCATCAGGCGTGGCCAAAGCTGACACAGAACCTCTGGTTGAAGAGCTCGGAGGGTGGCATAGCTGCAATGGTATATGCCCCATCGAAGCTATCGACAATACTCCCATCGGGTGCAAAGGTTGAAATCAGCGAGCAGACAAACTATCCATTCGAGGAGCAGATTGCATTTACTGTATCGTTGCCCGAGCGCAAGCATCGCACGGCTGAGTTCCCATTCGATTTGCGCATCCCTGAGTGGAGCAACGGCTACACCCTCACCATCAATGGCGAGGAGGTGAAGGCTCAGGATGTTCGTAAGGGCACAATCCGCGTAAGCCGCACCTGGAGTGATGGCGACAAGATGATTCTTACTCTCAAGGCTCAGGTACGCCAGACACGCTGGTACGACAGCGCAGCCGTTATCGAGCGTGGTCCATTGGTATATGCGCTCAAGATGGAGGAGAATTGGGAGAAGCGCTACTGCGAGGGTGAGGACAAGGAGAAGTATGGCGAGTATTACTACGAGGTAACATCTCCAACTCGCTGGAATGTGGCTCTGCGTGGCGGCGATTTGAAGGACGACAAGATTACAGAGGCGTTTGTTGTGGAGAAGAGCGACTGCTCGACAAAGCCCTGGTCGCTGGAAGGCGCGCCAATCAAGATTAAGGCTTCGGCACACATCCTGCCTACTTGGGGTATGGCACACAACTCGGCCGCCGACTTTGCCTACTACTCACAGCAGCCACCTAAGGGTGAGGTTGGCGAGGTAGTAGAGATTGAGCTTATCCCCTACGGTTGCACAACGCTGCGTATAGCAGAATTCCCCGTAAGATAACCTTAGGACGGGTGCTCGGAAAATAGGTATTTATACCACCCGCCATATTATTTATATATAGTAACTTTGCTTGCGTAGCAAAGTTACTTTTTTTATGAGCAAATACTTCGATATGCTGATGGAAGATGTGCGCCTGAAAGAGGGGCTCACAGCCTGTATGAACTGCGGAGTTTGTACGGGTGTATGTCCAGCGGCAGCATTCTATAATTACGATCCACGCCAGATAGTGAGCATCGTGCAGACACGCGACGATGAGGCTATCGAGGAGCTTCTTAAGGGCGAGACAATATGGTATTGTGGCGAGTGTATGTCGTGCCGACCACGCTGTCCGAGAGGCAACACCCCTGCATACGTTATTCAGGCTCTGCGCACCCTGTCGCAGAAGCTCGGCTTCTTTGTCGAGAGCGAGAAAGGTCGCCAGCAGTTGGCCCTGAAACGCGCCATCGGCGACAACATTTTAAGGACAGGTTACTGCCTAACGCCCCGCAACATCCGCCCCGAACTTCACCCCGAGCAGGGTACTGTGTGGAAGTGGATTATCGACAACGACGAACAGATTTATGGCCAGTTCACCCCCTGCTATGGCAAGGAGGGTGCAGGAGCACTACGCAAGGTGACAGATGAGACGCTGGCCGAGATAAACAAGATATTTGAAATTACGGGTGGAAAGGAGATGTTCGACACCATAGAACGATTCTCCGACAAGAAGGCTCGCGAGATGGGATTCGACGGAGCCGACGATGAGTATTTTATGGAGATTTACACCCGAAATTCTAACGAACACTATTAACAGATATGAAACGCTCAAGCTGGACAGATTACCAGAAAGAGATAGCCGACGACCGCTACTATTACGCTCGTTCGTGCATACGCCAGAACTTCTTCCCAGGCAGCGAGAAGGTATTTCTCGACATCCTGTCGAACAAGCTCGGCCGCGACATATTCGATGATCCTCTGCACACATCTTGCACAGGCATCGGTTACCACTCCGACGTGGTACCTCTCGAGACCATTATGACTGTGGTGGCTCGCCAATTTGCGCTGATGAACGAGGCAGGATATGAGAACTTCACCTCGTCGTGCATCACATCGTTTGGCATCTACACCGAGCTCTTAGCCACTTGGGAAGAGTTCCCCGAATTAGAGGAGAAGACTCGCGAGAATCTCTACAAAGCCACTGGCCGAGAGTTTGCCAAGCCGAAGAATCTGGCGCACACATCGGATGTGATTTTCCACCACCGCGAGGAGATTGCGCAGAAGGCTGTACGCAAGTTGGTGAATTGTTATACGGGCGAGCCATTGAAGGTTGTGGAGCATATTGGGTGCCACTATGCCAAGATCTTCCCAAAATCGGGTATCGGAGGCTCGGAGTTCCCCTATGTGCTGGCTGGTATGGTCGAGTCGTGGGGAGGCGAGTTGGTCGATTACGCCGAACGTCGCCACTGCTGCGGATTTGGTTTCCGTAACTACTTGGTGCAGGCCAACAGAGGCTATTCGATTGCCAACTCACACAAGAAGTTGGAGAGTATGGCCCCCTACAAGCCCGACTTTATTGTCTGCAACTGCCCAGGCTGCTCGATGTTCCTCGACAAGTGGCAATACACTCTGGCCGAGATGGAGGGAGTGACTTATGGACAGGGCGGAGCGGGTATTCCTGTACTCACCTATGAGGAGATGGCGGGCTTGGTACTTGGTTACGACCCCTGGGAGTTGGGTATGCAGATGCATCAGGTGGATGTGGAGCCGCTGCTCGACAAGATGGGTGTGGAGTATGATCCATCGGCAAAATATTTAGGACGCAACGGCAAATACATAGGCCGTCCAGAGCGAGCCATAGTGAATAGTTGTTCAGAAGATAGACTTTACAAGATTAAGCGATAGGAATGAAACACGTTATCATAATAGGTGGAGGAGTGGCAGGAATGCAGTGCGCAAGCGAGCTTGCCCGACTGGGAGTGCGCGTAACGCTGCTCGAAAAAGAGGGCGACACTGGCGGCAAGATAAAGGGTTGGTACAAACTCTTCCCTACATTCACCCCCGCAAGTGAGGTGCTGAGCGCTCTGCGTCATAAGATTGCAGCCGCCAGCAACATCACCGTAAAGAGCGGTTGCGAGGCCACAAAGATTGCCTCCAATTCGGTTACGTTAGCATCTGGCGAGAGGCTTGAGTGCGATGCTGCGGTGATTGCAACGGGCTACACTCTTTTCGATGCACGCATCAAGGAGGAGTATGGTTATGGCATCTATGACAATGTGATTACCTCGGCCGACCTGGAGGAGATGTTCAACAAGAATGATGTGAGATTGGTGGATGGCAGAGTGCCACGACGAATTGCCATCCTGCACTGTGTGGGTTCACGCGACGAGAAGGTGTGCCAGCGTCACTGCTCGAAGGTGTGTTGCGTTACGGGCGTGAAGCAGGCAATCGAGCTTAAGCAGATGTTCCCATCGGCTGATGTCTTCAACTTCTATATGGATATTAGAATGTTTGGCCCTGGCTACGAGGAGATGTACCGCGAGGCACAGCTCACTCATAACGTACATTTCGTGAGAGGTCGTATCTCCGAGGTGAGCCCCACCATCGACAAGCGATTGCAAATCAAGGCTGAGGATACACTCACTGGCCGCCCGCTGAAGATGGGTGTGGATATGTTGGTGCTGCTGGTTGGAATGAGGGCCAACGACCTTAACCCCTCACTGGAGAGCGAGTGTGGCCTGAAGCGTCAAGATAGCGGATTTATGCAGCCCAAAGACTCATTCTTGGGCAACACCGAGAGCGAGGTGGAGGGCATATTCTATGCGGGAGCTGTTACTGCTCCGAAGAATGTGGCCGAGGCGCTCAACGACGGTTCGTCGGCAGCGCTCAAAATAGCCGAGTGGCTCAAGAAGTAACCCCTCATAACCCCAAAGCCCAAAGAGATGATAAATTTTGGATTTTCGATAAGTCGCCCGCGAGTAATCGACCTCGACCGCAACAACCTCAGAAAGAGCAAGGAGATTATTGCCGAGATGCCCGAACTACAAGCCTGCATCGGTTGTGGCTCCTGCACTGCCACCTGCACGGCTGGCAACCTCACGGAGTACAACTTCCGCAAGGTACACACGCTTGTTCGCCGAGGTGAGTATCAGGGAGCATACGACGAGCTGAACAAATGTATGCTGTGTGGCAAGTGCCGTCTGGTGTGTCCTCGAGGAATCAACACACGAGGTGTGATAATGCTTATTAAACGTAAATTGGGAGATTTCTAATATGACCTTTTTTGCAAATTTCTGCATACCTTTCATAGTCGGTGCGACGGTGATGTTTGCCGCGATAGTGATAAAATATCTGTCGTGGCTAAAGGCGCTGCCCAAAAGCGATATGAAGCTAATCGGCAAGGGATTGCTTTCGCCCCGCACCATATCGGCCATCTGGGAGATATTTAGCGAGTCGCTTCTTCACCGCCGAATATTCCGCGTAAGCAAACGATTGGGATATATGCATATGAGTCTGGCTTTTGGCTGGTTTTTGCTTATCGTTGTGGGCTGGATTGAGACTGTAGCATATCTCGGGATGGAGTTTGTACCGTTGCAGGGACACGTCTTTTTCAAATATTTTGCAGCGCTCAATGGTATTGAGGCACACATCGCAGCGTTTGATTTCATAATGGATTTGCTGCTGCTTTTCGTGCTTTCGGGAGTGGCTATGGCGTGGTATAAGCGTCGCAACTCAGCCAGATTAGGTATGAAACGAGCAACTCAGCACATTCTGCTCGACAAGGTGGCTCTGACTGCTTTGTGGTTTGTATTCCCCGTAAGATTGATAGCCGAGAACATCACCGCAGGCATCTATGGTGGCGGAGGATTCCTCACTGGCGGACTTGGCAGGGTTTTGTCGGCAACTATTGGAAGCGAAGTGCTGGGCTGGGTGTATGAGCCTATCTGGTGGCTCTACTCGTTGGCGTTGGGAGTATTCTTTATGGCGATGCCATTTTCGCGATATATGCACATCTTCACCGAGATTCCGCTCATCTTCCTGCGTCACTACAAGCTGCGCCCACAGGATAAGGAGAAGTCGTATGACAATTTCGAGGTGGAGGCTTGCTCACGTTGCGGTATCTGCATCGACCCCTGCCAGTTGCAACAGCAGCTCGGCATCAACGATGTGCAATCGGTCTATTTCCTGCGTGACCGCCGCTACAATATGTTGCAGCAGAAGATTGCTCACAACTGCCTGATGTGTGGCCGATGCGAGCAGATATGCCCTGTGGGAATAAATCTCAACACCCTGCGTCTCAACTCGCGCACCTCGATGCGCAACATCCCCAACGAGGGACGATACAACTACCTGCGAGGCAAGGATAGTTCGCAGGGCGAGGGGCGTGTTGGTTATTTTGCAGGTTGTATGACGCTGCTCACGCCAAACACACTCAATGCTATGAGCCGCATATTCGAGGCGGCACGCGAGCAGGTGTGGTGGGCCGACAAGGAGGGTGGCGTATGCTGTGGCCGTCCGATGATGCTCACAGGTGAGGTCGATTCGGCACGCAATATGATGGAGTTCAACAAGCAGCTCTTCGCAAAGCACGACATCACGATGCTTGTCACATCGTGCCCCATCTGTCTGAGGGTATTCCGCGAGGAGTACAAATTGGAAGGAATAGAGGTACTGCACCACTCGGAATATATCCTACAACTTATCAAGCAGGGGCGACTGAGTGTGAAATACACCGCCGAGCAGACATTCTCCTACCACGATCCCTGCGAACTTGGGCGTGGAAGCGGCATATATGAGCAACCACGCGCCATCATTGAGGCCATCGGTCAACTTTTGGAGACCAAACACAACCGTAAGGATGCCTATTGTTGCGGCTCTTCGCTGGCCAACACCGCCATCAACGACAAGCAGCAGCTTCACATAGCAACTGCCGTTGCCGAGGAGATGGATGCCACAGGTGCCAAGACGCTCGTTACAGCCTGCCCGCTCTGCAAAAAGGCCATAGCTCGTGGCACAACAAGCCGAGTGGTAGATTTATCGGAAATAGTGGCAGGAAATTTGAGGTAAGGCCTATACTCAGAAGGCAAAAGCGAAGGTGAAAACAAGAGTAAAAGCGACAAACTGCAATAAAAAAGCCGAAATGTTTTGCATATATCAAATTTTTACCTATCTTTGCACCACGAAATGAGAGATATCGGGTTTAACCCATATAACGATACATCGCGGGGTAGAGCAGTTGGCAGCTCGTCGGGCTCATAACCCGGAGGTCGGAGGTTCGAGTCCTCCCCCCGCTACCATAGAGGAAATCCAAAAGGGTTTCCTCTTTTTTCGTTGATTACTTCGCGAGATAAAGGTATCCGCGCGAGCTTCGCTTCGAGTCCTCAACTATATTTACATTCCCTCCCCTCTGTCCCCTCCCTTTGACAAAGGGCGGGGCTTTCCAACGACTCTACAAAAAAGATAACAAACTCAATCACATTTTCATCGTTTCTTTCGCACAGTTTTCACGGAAATACTGGCAAATATTGGCGGGTAATCGTTATATTTGTATTACTGCTAATAAATCGCCTTTGATATGAGACTTCGGAACTGGGTTATACTGATGTTTTTGGTTGTGGCTACTACCCCACTGCTGGCCACGCAGACCGAGCCAGTGGATTTGGTGCGGCCAATGATGGGCACCTCTAATAATGGCAATGTTGCGCCTGTTGCCGCCGCGCCATTCGGTATGGTGGAGCTTTGCCCCGACACATTCTTTTCGGGGGCGGGTTACATATATCACCACAGCTACATCTATGGTTTCAGTCACACCCACAAGTCGGGTGTGGGCGGCACCGACTTCAAAGATATTATGTTTTTTCCGCTGGCCAACACCGAGTGGACAGAGAGCGGGCAATGCCCTCAAAGGGTGTCGAGCCGCTTCTCGCACGACAAAGAGAGAGTTGAGCCAGCATATTACAACGTGACGCTGCTCGACAGTGATATTGAGGTTGAATTAACCGCCACAAAGCGCTGTGGCTTGCATCGTTACAACTACCCCATCGGCGTACGCCGAGAGCTGCTTATCGACCTGAAGCACGGTTGCGAACACTCTTGCACCATCATCCCCGAAGAGGATTTCGACACAGTTAGGCTCTCATACATAGAGGTAGTGAACGACCGCACGATTCGTGGCTACCGCATATCGAATGGTTGGGCACCCGAGCAGCACGTTTACTTCTATGCCGAGCTATCCGAGCCAATCAAGTCGTATAAGATATATCACAATCGCACGCATCAACCTGGTGCAAAATCGGCCGAAGGGTGTGACATCCGAGCCTTGTTGTCGTTTGGTGAGGGTGAGGGCAAGATTGTGGCTCGCGTGGGAATATCGCCCGTGAGTATGGAGGGTGCAAGGCGCAACCTGAAGGCTGAAATCAAGACCTTCGACTTCGACCGCATACGCGCCGCAACACGCAACGAGTGGAACAAAACCCTCTCGGCCATCAAGATTGCCGATGCCACCACACCGCAAAAGGAGGTATTCTACACCTGTCTATATTTTGCGCACCTCTATCCGCAACTCTACTCCGACATAATGGGCGACTATCGCAGTTCCGACTCGAAGGTCTATCGTGGCAAGTTCAACTACTATGGAGGTGTTTTCAGCCCCTGGGATACATTCCGCACACAGATACCGTTGATGAACATACTCCACCCCGAGATGATGAGCGACCTTGCCAACACTATGCTTGAACACTACCGCCACTGCGGGCAGTTGCCGATATGGTTGCTGGCAGGTGTCGAGACGATGTGTATGATTGGCTACAACTCGATGCCTGTAATTGCCGACATCTACTCAAAGGGGATTCGCGGCTTCGATGCCGAGGCTCTGTTCGAGGCGATGAAAGCATCGGCCAACCGAGATACATTCGGATACTTCCTGCGCGATTTTCGTGGAGCGAGATACTACAACCAATATGGCTATGTGCCCTGCGACAAAGAGATAACATCGGTATCAAAGACGCTCGAATATTGCTACGCCGACTGGTGTATAGCCCAGATGGCCCGTATGCTTGGCCACGATGATGATTACGCCACCTACATCGAGCGGGCGATGCGATACAAAAATCTCTTCGATACCGAAACTCGTTTTATGCGAGGTCGCAACTCCGACGGTAGCTGGCGCACACCGTTTGATCCATTCTACTCGAACCACTACCAGCCCGACGATGACTTCTGCGAGGGAACGGCGTGGCAGTGGAGCTTCTTTGTGCCACACGATGTGGCGGGACTTGCCGAGCTTTATGGTGGTGAGGAGGCCTTTGTCGAGAAGCTCGACTCGCTGTTTACCGTCAGCTCGGAGCTACACGGCCCCAACCCTGCACCCGACATCACGGGACGCATAGGTCAATATGCTCACGGCAACGAACCTGGTCACCATACGCTCTACTTATATAACTATGTAGGCCAGCCCTGGAGAGCGCAAAAACGCATAAGCGACATACTCTACACGCTCTACAACACCAACCACTACGGGATGTGTGGTAATGACGACTGCGGGCAGATTTCGGCGTGGTATGTGATGAGTGCTATGGGCTTCTACCCTATGACTCACGGCGAGGGTGTCTATTGCATAGGCACGCCCATATTCAAGGATGTGGAGCTTAGGCACAAAAAGGGTGTGTTGAAGATTTCGGCACCCAATGCCTCACGCGAGAATTGTTATGTGCAGTCGGTGACGCTCAACGGCAAGCCATATCACAAGAGTTATCTTATGCACGACGAGATTTTCAGTGGCAACGCCACTCTCTGCTTCGAGATGGGAGATAAGCCCAACAAAGCGTGGGGAAGCGCAAAAGAGAATCGCCCTCCTTCTATGAGCGACAGATTGCAGTAAAAATAATAATGGCACAAACTTTAGCGGTTTGTGCCATTATTACGCTTTACTATTAGAACGTAAACTTAAATCCTACCAAGCCCTGCGCTGAATCGGTGTAGTAGTTGAGCCACTCATAGATTCTGCTACCTGTGAGATTGCGACCTTCGACAAACGCAGCCCAACGCTCGTTGATGCGCCACTCTGCCTCCAGTCCGAGTGTAAAGGTACCATCGGTCTGTGTGTAGGTCATCTGCGAGTCGGCACCCATAGTGAGCCACTTGATACTGCTCACATAGCCGAGATTTACACCAGCCGTAACCTTGCGACCAGTATAGCGGAGATCCAAGCCAAAGTCGAAATTAGGACGGTTGCTATAGAATGAATCGTAATTTTCCCACGCATAGATTCCCACATTGGCCTCAGCCTCGAACCATCCCGCAGGGCGCAACTTCATCTGCCCCTCGATGCGGAGGCTGTGCTGATAGGCCGCAGCGAAATAGTAGTCGGCACCACTGCTATACCAATAGATGTGGTCGTTTGAGAGTGACAACTCAGCCGAGAGACTATATGCAAAGACATTTTTACCCAAGCTGCCGCCAAAACCAATGCGACCATTATACACAGCCTCGTTAGGGAGTTTCGAGAGCTCCTCACCTGTGGTGACAACGGGTGTAAAGAATGGATTTTCGTACATCAAAGCCCCAAAGTTGTTACGCTTAAGCTCGCCATCCACCTCTACAAAAGGTACAAATCCCTTCGACGAGTTCTTCCAGGTCATTCTCAGGTATGGGAAGACATAGTGAGGTGACTCGGTGTTGTTTATCACATTGTCGTAGTGATAATCGGCTCCGAGCAGGAACTCAAAACGCTTACCCGAAACACCATATCGTGCACCAGCCATCAGGCCATTATTCTTATAGTCGCCCAACTCCTTCGCGCCAAAAACTCCCTCATAGCCGACGTGGATACGCAGAACGTGTTGTCCCACCATCTTGCCAACTGCAATCTGAGCCGACAAATCAGACTGAGAGAAGCCCTTGCTATTCTCCTTATGGTAGAGGTCGGTGAACATACCGCCCTCAACCTCGATATTAAAGTTCCAGCGGCTCAAATCGGTGAAATCGTCACCGAAGCGGAGCTTGGCATCGGCCTTGCCGAAGTGGATAAGTTCGCCCGTTGTAGGATAGCGATGGCGCATCTGCTCATCAACATAGATATCAAAATCCAAACTGCGTGGGCCAGCGAACAATCCCGCACGACCACCCAGACGGTTGCTCATCTCGGCACGACCATCCTCGCGCAACTCCCCATCAAGCATTGGGCGCTTGCGGTAGTCGCCCCAGTGGTTAAGGTAGGCCATAGCATAGCCCTTATCTTTGTTGAATGTAGAGACATAGGCATCGGCCTCCGATGTAAGGGGCATACCGAATGCTGCCTTTGCATAGAATGGCCGCGAGCGCTTGAAATCCCAATATGTGATTGTCGCAGGCTTGAAGTTCTGCGTCAAAAGCGAGGTCTCGTATGAGCGAGGGGTGATGGTGTAGTCGATATCGGGACGCATCTTCACCGTATCGGTCATATCGGGGGCTATCGACAACTTCTGAGCCGAATTGAGTGTGGGGGTATAATCCTTCGACACCTCCACCTGCTTGGCAACCTGAGCCGAAGCAACGGCTGGCAGGGCCAACATCAAGACAATAATATATGCTAACTTTCTCATAGACTAATTCATTTTAGCGATTTTACCCTTTGCCTCGTCCACAATGCCATCATCGGCTGGCGAGTAACCATCGACAACGCTCTGGTAGGTTGCACGAGCCTGGAAGCCATCTCCACGAGCCATATAGATATCACCCAACAGAATGAAGGCTTTGGCAAGCCAGTAGTTCTGCGGAGTCTTGCTGTCGGAGAAGTCGTAAACCATCTTCTCGGCCTTGTCGTAATTCTTCGACTTATACTCGGCCTCGATTACTCGGAAGCGAGCCTCGGCACCCTCGGCACTCTTCACCTCTGAGCTCAGGCGTTTGTAGATTGCCATTGCATCGCTATCCTTGCCCTGACGGCTGAGTACGCTCGCCTTAGCATACTGCGACTTGCGGCGTGTCACATCGTTCACCTCAGCCATCTTCTCAACATCGTCGGCCATCTTCACCAGAGCCTCGTCGCCAGCATACTTCAATGTGGAGGCCACATAGCCCGAAGCGGCGTTAATCTTGGCAGATGATGTCGAAGCCTCGTCATAGAGCGAGCGATAGGCCGCAGCGGCTGGTTCGAACATCTCCTTCTTGTAGTACATCGAAGAGAGCTTGTCGAGCACACGCTCCGAGTATTGGTTGTGGCCCTCGGCGGCAAGTTCCGAAAGGCTCTTCATAGCATCATCATCACGTCCCTCGCGGATGTAGCAGTCACTCAGGAAGAAGAGAGCATCGTTGCGGTAATAACCCTTTGGATAGTTGTTCAAGTAGTTCGAGAAGCTATTTACTGCCTCCTTAGTCTTATTCTCGAGATAGAGCTTCTGTGCCGCCACATACGACATTGAGTCACGAGCCATCTGGCTGATATTACCCTCCAATCCCAACTTCTGCGCATAGTCGAAATAGGCATCAGCATCACCATTCGAGATGTAGATCTCGCGGATGCCCTGCATAGCGCTCTTCGACTGCGACGACTGAGGTGCAGCCTTCACAACCATATCGTAATACGACAACGCCTTCTCCCTCTGGCCCAAGTTCATATAGGCAAGGCCCAAATCCGACAAAGCCTGAGAGTGATACTTTGAATTAGGGTACTGGCCGATAAACTGCTCAAGAATCTTCACACCCGCAGAGTACTGCTCATCGGCAATGTATGTGTGACCAAGCTCATAGGTGGCTGCATCGACATAATCGCCTCTGTCGCTGCGCACGATACGCTGCAAGAGGTTGATTTTCTCTGTGCGCTTATTCTGCACACCCAGAGTGATGGCACGCTGATACTCGGCATAGTAGCGCTCGATTGTACCCAGCTCGGCTGCCTGCTCATAGCACTTCACCGCATCGGCAAAGCGACGGGCTGCATAGTGTGTATCGCCACGACGGTTGAGCGCATCGGCGCGGTAGCTGTCGCGGGTGGGATAGACAGCGAGGAACTTATCGAATGCCGTACCAGCAGCCTCAATCTCCTCTTTATTGAAGTGGCAGTAGCCCATATTATACTGCGCCAAAGCATACTCTTTGCTTGCCTTAGGGGCACGTCCCAGGAAACTGCGGTAACGCTGCAAAGCCACACCACTATCACCCTTCGAATAGGCAATCTCACCCAGCCAGAATGAGGCAAGTGCGCTATACTTGGCATTTGAGCCCACCTTTGTTGACTCGGTAAGCGAAGCCTCGGCATCCTCCAACTCGCCCTGCGAGTAGTAGTCAAGGCCATTGAAATATGCTATCTTTTGCAATGCAAGCAGAGCCTCGTTATCGGGATTAGGCAGGCTCTTGATAGCATCATAAGCCGCAGAGTAGTTGTGCGAGTTATAGTAGGCCGCAATCAAAAGCTGATGAGCCTCGTTTGAGCGAGGTGATGAGGGATACTGCTCGATGTAGCGTGTGAGCACGTTTATCGCCTCGTTAAATACACCACCACCCAATTCATACTGCAATTTTCCGTAGTTGAACAGAGCATCCTCGGCAATATCCTTATCGAACGAAGCCGACGAAGCCATTGCAAACGAGTGGGCTGCATTTGTTTTGTCGCCATCACGCAAGTAGCAATCGGCCAAGTGATATGAGGCGTTCTGTGTGAGCATATCATCTGCACCGCAAGCCTCACGCAGATAGTCGTCGGCCTCGGCAAAGAGAGTCTGGCGATAGAGTGAGTAACCCATAATGTAGTTCTCGACACGCCCCATCTGGCCGCCAGCCGACTTATAGGATGTCATATACTTGATGGCATTGGCGAAGTTACCGAGCTGGAACCACGACTCCGACATCATACGGCTAATCTGCTTGGCCTGTTCGTCGGTTGTGCTGGTGATAAGTGCATCGCCCTTATCGACCACCGCCTGATAGTTGCCACCCTTGAAATCGAGCTGCATCAGGTAGAAAGGCATCAAATCCTTATACTGGGCACTATTGCTGAGGGCTGTAAAACCATTGCGTGCGCTTTGCAAATCACCCGCAGCGTATGACATATATGACTTATAGTAGAGGGCGTGGTCGCCATACTCGCTGCCTGGTGCTATGCGACTGAAGTAGTGGTTGGCATCGTCATAGTTGCCATCGGTGAAGGCCATATAACCCATACGAAGGTCATATCGCTCCTTGTTCTGGGCATCCAAACGGTCGTAATAGACCTTCTGCAATTCGGCCTTAGCATTGAGAGTGTCGCCCTCCATACAGTAGTGAGCTCCCAAAGCGAACTGCACCTCGTTGGCAAACGACGAGCCGTGATGCTCGGCCAAAAAGCGACGCATACGACTCTCCGAATCGCTCATCTTGAGCTGAGAATCACACAGCGCAAGATAGTAGTCAATCTGCTCAATCTCGGCCTTGTTGCGAATCGACGAGAGCCTCTCTCTGAGTGAGAGCAGTTCGGCGCGAGCCTCGGTCCAATGGTCGAAATTATAGAGCGAAATGGCCCTCTTCAGAGCCTCGTTGGAGCTAATGCTCTGGGCGCTGGCCTGCCACACACCACCACACACAAGCAGGGCGGCCAATATGAATAATTTTCTACGCATAATTTACACTTTTATACAAGGAGCAAAGATAACTATTTTGATGCAAACGGTCAACAAAGGAACGATTATTGTCGGCACATTATTGCACAAATTTAGCATAAGTTGCCCGCGAGCAACCTATGAAGTTATATTTCACTAAAAAAATTACATCTTATGAGTAACACACAAAGAGTTAGCGTTGAGCTAAAAAACGGCAAATTCCGATTGACAGGCGGCCAAAAGACCGACGACTTAAACCCCAAATCACTAATCCTCTATGCCGCTGCCGAGTGCGCAGGATTGACCGTTATGGGGATGCTGAGAAAAGAGGAAATCACCCCAAAAAGATTTGAGATTACAGTGGAGGGCACACTCGACACCCCTACCCTTATGGCCGAGAGCCGATACACAAGTTTCAGCGTAGCCTACAATGTTGAATGCAAGAGCCTCTCAAACCAGGATAGCGTGAGCAACGCAATCCACCAGGCACAGCAGAGCAAGTGCGGTGTGGTGGCGATGCTAAAAAAGATAGCACCCGTCTCACACGACATTGCAATCGTGAGTTCGGAGACGGTAAACGTTTAGCGCATCATACAACCGAGGCTGCCAACTTTAATGTTAGCAGCCTCAATTTTACTATCTGAGTTTGATTACTCTACGTCAATGAGCACAAATTCGTTTCTCCCGTCAGGCTCCTCTGTCCTGATTTCGATATTTGAGAACTTCACATTGCGGGCGTGGCGCACGAAAAATCCCTTAGCAGGGAGCGTACCCCACATAGTGGCTTCGGGATACGATTTCTCGCGCTCATCGGCCACTCGCTGCTTGATTGCGGGAATTGCATCGGCCTTAACGCCACCCTTGTGATGAATAGTTATGTTGTCAAGCGAAATATTCTCTACGGGATAGCCAGGCAAGCCTGTAATTGAGCAGCCAAACGAATCGGCATTATGCACCTGCACATTGCTGATGCGTACACCGCTAATTCTTCCCACATTCTCCACCGTCATACCCTCCTTATAGCCTCGGGCACGATTGCCCAAGCGGATAAAGATTGGCGAAGCGGTACCCTCGACAACGATATTACTTACGTTCACATTCTCCAACACGCCGCCATCGACCATCTCGAGCGAGATAGCCGAGATGCCGCCAATGCGCCCGAAGAACTTCTTGCTATCGTCGTCGCTTGGTTTGATAATGATATTTGAGATATTGATATTGCGGAAACCGCCATTGGTCTCGGTGCCGAGTTTGATGGCGTTGCAAAATGTTGAGACCACACAATTCGATATGGTGATATTCTCGCACAGACGGGGCGAGGTGCTCTTCAGTGTGATGCCATCGTCGTCGGAATCGGAGATAAGATTGGTAACAACCACATTGTGACAACCATCCAAATCGAGAGCATCGTTATTGTAGTTGTTGCGGTTGAAAATCGTAACACCATCAATCTTCACCCTATCGCAAGCCAAAAAGTGCTGCATCCAGCAACCAGAATTGCGCAACGTGATATTGCGTATTGTGATATCCTGACTCTGGATAAATCTCAGCAGGTGGGGACGGGTGATGCCCTCATCGGTGGGGGCAAGTTTCTTGAACGTGCTGCCTCGACCGTCGATTGTACCATAACCGTCGATAGAGACATTGCTCACCTTATCGGCAAAGATAAGCTGAACGGTCTGCTGCTGGGTACGCAGCGACACATAGTCGGTACCAACGGGCTGATAGTCGTTGATGTTGGTACTGCCATAGAGCGTTGCACCCTGCTCAAGATAGAGATGAACATTGCTTTTCAGGAAGACTGAGCCAATCTTGTAGCTTCCTGTAGGCACAACCACTCGGCCGCCACCTGCCGCCGAGCAGGCATCAATGGCTCGCTGGAGGGCTTTGGTACTAAGGCGTGTGGTGTCGCTCACAGCGCCATATTTCACAATATTAAAGTCGGCAGCCTCGGCTGAGCAAACCGCAAAGGCCAATGCTAAAATCGAAAGCAATCTCTTCTTCATAAGGGGTATAGTTGTTAGTGGTTAAACGGTTATACCACAAAGTTAACGATACTCCCCGAATTTACAAAATATTAGAGGCTGAATTGAGTCTTCGGCCCGCTTCTATCTCAACCATCACTCCACCTCAGCACCCGAAATCAACTGATACTCAGAGACTGCTATAGCGTAATTAAAGCGTGCTGTGATGGCGTTGGTGTAGATTTGAATCCAACTCATCTGCGCCTGCAAAACATCGAGTACGGTGGCCTGCCCCTCGTTATAGGAGAAGGTGCTAATCGAAAGGTTTTCGCCCGCAATGGAGAGGTTGTGCAGCGACGACTGCATCTGCGAATAGCTACTCATAAGTGCACTCCACGCATCGGCCTCCTCCATCACCACATCCTCCTGCAACTGTTGCAGATTATTGGAGGCCACCTCCGCATCACTCACAGCACTGCTTACGGCATAGCGTCGCTCGTTCCAATGAAAGATGGGGATATTAACGCCCACTTTTACGGCCGCATCCAAGAATGTTTTACCCGACGCGTTGGGCGAGAAGGTCTGCCACGAGCCGCTTATGCCCGCATTGATTTTGGGGTTATATGTAGCTTTCGTGCGGCTTATGCCAAACTCGGCCGCTATCAGGCGCGACTCAGCCGAGAGGATGTCGGGACGACGCTCATAGATGGTCTCGACAGTAACTCGCCGAGGCATATCTATCGAATCGACTATCGACTGTCGCAGGTCGATGCGTGTTATACTGGAGTCGAACACACCACGCAGATTGTTGAAGCGGTTGATGGCCTGCTGATAGTTGTTGCGGGCGGCTATCTGCGAATACTCGGCATCGAGCAATCGGGCCTCCACCTGCAACATGTCGCTCTTGGCGGCATACCCCTCCGCAAAGCGCTCTTTCACTACATCATATAGCGACTTAATGATACGCACATACTCATTCGAGGCGGCCATATAGAGTTGCATTGCCGACAGATTCCAATAGGCAAAATCGGCCGCATAGCGCATCGAGAGCAGCACATCGTCGTTGTCATACAGGGCCGAGCACAACAGACTGCGGGCCTGACGATGGGCAGCCCTCGCGCCCGCTCCATAAATCGTTTGCGTAATCTGGGGAGTGATAGAGAAGCCCCACAACTCGTTGTCGCCCGATTGTCGAAAACTCTTTGAGAATGAGCCATCTGTAGAGAGCGAGGGCAACATAGCCGTTCGGCGCAGTCGCTCGGTGGCCTCGGCTTTCAGTATGCCTTGCTCAGCGTTGCGTAACTCAACGCTCGCTTTATAGACACTATCACGATATGTCTGCAATGAAATCTGGCATAGTGCCACATCGACGGTGGCCACCGCGAGCAGCAGAAGTGTAATGAGTCGCTTCATAGAGAGTATTATTTCTGAGGTTTTACATCGTAAAAGAGTGAATATACCACTGGCAGCAGCACCATCGTAAGGAGCGTGGCCACCAGCAGGCCACCCATAATGGTTGCGGCCATTCCCGCAAAGAGCGAATCGAACAGAAGTGGGATAAGTGCCAAAATTGTGGTAACAGATGCCATACACACCGGCAACAGACGGCTTCGAGTGGCCTCAACCACCGCCTGATATGGCTCAACACCCATCCCTCGCAACTGATTGATGGAGCTTACAAGAATGACGGCATTCTTGATATTCATTCCCACAAGACCAATCATTCCGAGCAGCGAGAAGAAGTCGAAACTATTGCCTGTGAGGAACAAACCCGCCACAACACCTACAAAAATCATCGGCGTCATAAGCAAGATTATCACCGAGTCACGATAACTGCCAAACAGCATCAGCAACACAACAAATATCAGCACAACGGCCAGCGGCATCTTCTCGCCTAAAGCCTTGTTTGACTCCTGTTGCGACTCCTGCTCGCCAAAGATCTTCATCGAATAGCCCTCGGGCAGATGGACACGAGCCTGAACCGATAGAAGAATCTCATTGTAGAGCCTATGGGCATTGGCTCCATCTATGGGATCGCACTGCGCCTTCATCACTCGCTGGCGGTTGAAACGCGTCACCACCGAAGGTCGAAAATCGAACTCAAAACCACTGCACGCCTGCTCGATGGGGTAAACCTTGCCCGAGCGCGAGAAGATGGGGATGGAGCTTAGACTTGAGAGATTGTAATTATCGGCATTTTCATCCTTCAACAGAACGGGGATAAACTCATCATTGCGTCTGAACTGCGTCATCGGCAGGCCATCGGTTGCAAGCGTCATCCACTGAGCCATACGGCTACGGCTCACGCCAATTCGCTGACCTTTGATTTGCGAATAGAGGGGTTGCCACGTCGGGATGCGATTGCCCCAACTATTGCGCACATTGATCGCATTAGGATTCTCCCACATAATGCGTTCAACCTGCTGAGTGAGCTTTAGCAGCGTATCGACATTAGGCCCGATGAATCCAATCTCGATGGTGGCATCGGGAACGGGCGAGAGCTTGAACAGCGACGAGCGCAACCACACATCGGGGCACGAATCGGCCACAAACCTGTCGAATCGGCGGCGCAACTCAGCCGATTGTCGGCGCTTACGAACCTCGACAAGCAGATTACCATAATTTGCTCGCGACGAATAGCTACTGCTTGCTAAATAGTATCTAAGGGGTGATGCACCAGCCGTTGACGACACCTTCACCACCTCTTTTTGTCGCAAAAGCCAATCGCTCATCTGCTGCAAGCTCTGCTGGGTGGCGGCTATATCACGCCCCTCGGGCAGAATCACATCGGCACGGAAATATGGTTTGTCGAGTTGTGGAAAGAAATTCTGCGGCATAAGTTTCATCACAACAAGCGAGAAGATAAACAACCACACCGAAAACAGCACAACCGACAATCGATTACGAAGCGACCAGACGAGCATCTTATCAAACCAGGCGAATCTCTGCTCCTTGTCGTAATCAACCCTCAAACGCAACATCCGCTCGCCAAACATAGGCACCTGACTCATAGCCAGCACCCAACTAAGAAGCAACGAGATGGCTATCACCACAAACAGAGGCTTCACAATCTCGGCCACCGACGAAGGGGCAAGATAGAGCGGCAGGAATGAGAATATGGCTATCAGCGTTGCGCCAAACAATCCCCACCGAGGCGCATCGGCACCATCAATCAAGGCTCGGTTAGCCGCAACCCCCTGTCGCATAGATTTCAGCGCATTATCGACTACCACAATGGCATTATCGACAAGCATACCCATCGCAATAATAAATCCAGCAAGCGAGGTGCGGTTGATACCCTCACCCAAGCCATACATCACAAGCATAGTTCCTCCGATGGTGAAGATGAGCGAGAGGCCAATCAGAGCACCACTGCGTAACCCCATAGCCAGCATTATAACGGCTATTACAATCAACACCGACTCCAGCAGATTGAGCATAAACGAGAGATTGGCCTGACGAGCAATCTTATCTTCGGGATAGAGCTCGATAATCTCAAGGCCGAGCGGCATCTCCGACTGCAACTGCTCAAGCTGCGCCCTTACCTGACGGCCAATCTTCACCACATCGACCCCCTCCTCTGTGGAGATACCGATGCCGACGGCTCGCCTGCCATCGACATTCATTATGAGTTGTGGAGGATTCTGATAGTCGAGTTCGATGCGGGCAATATCGCCCAGACGAAACTGCTTGCCATCAGGCGCAATGAGCAACTGATTGGCGATGTCGTCGATGGTAGTATAGCCACCCATATCGAGCAGACGCAACGTCATATCGCCCGCCGAGAGAGCACCCGTATTGACTACAGCATTCTGCTCGGCCATCATCGAGACAATCATATCGGGGGTGATGGAGAAATTCGATAGGATGGATTTCGAGATATAGACATTCACGACGGGTTGCTGCTCGCCACACAGCACCACTTTCTGCACGCCAGCCGTTGTAACCGTCTCGGTTTTGATGCGTTGCGCCCACTCGCGAATCTCGCTCCACGAGAAGCCCCCGTCGGCCGAGAGGGCGAAGTACAATCCATACACATCGCTAAAATCGTCATTCACCACAACGGGCCCAGCATCGGTGGGCAGTTGAGCAGAAAAATTCTGCACCTTGCGACGCAGTTCGTCCCAGAGTTGGGGTATCTGCTTGGAGCGGATTGAAGATTCGAGTTCGATGGTTATCTTCGACAGGCCATAATAGGATTCGGAGGTAATCTTCTTCACCCTGCGCATCGACTGCAGCTCGCGAGCCAGCGGCTCAGAGATTAACTGCTCCACCTCGAAAGGGTTTGCACCAGGATAGGCGCAACTAACGACTGCACTCTTCAGCACAAATGTAGAATCCTCCTTCTTGCCCATCTGCAAAAAGGCCCACACTCCACCCACGACGCAGAGAGCCAACATAAACCACACCACGCTACGGTGGCGCATAGAGAATTGAGCTATCGACATACCCTTAGCGATTTATAGGTTTGACACTATCGCCTTCGCGTAATTTATACACTCCCGCCGAGACTATCTCATCACCAGCGGCAAGGCCCGAAGTGATGCTTACCATATCGCGACCATACACATCGCCAAGCGTCACACGACTCATCTCGGCCCTATTCTCCGACGTTACTCGCCACACATACTCGCCACCCGAAGCGGGAGCATAGATGGCCGAAAGTGGTACAATAAGAGCCTTCTGCTGGCCGCTGCTGCTCTGCATATACATCATCACCTGACAGGTCATACCTGGCGAGATGCGGTACTGCTCGGCCTTGTCGCGCTCAATCTTCAACGATACGGGGAAGCCAGACGCATCGGACGAGGTTTTGGCATAGGTATCGAGCCGAGCCGAGAACTTTTCGCCTGGGATATTGTCGAACACAACGCTGAAACGTACCGTTGAATCAAAGAGCAGAGGCAGGCTCTTTTCGGGCATAGTGAATTCTACGGTCGTACTCATAGGGTTGACAAGGCGCACGATGGTCTGCCCCGACTGCACACGCTCATAGGTATCGACATAGGTGCGCTCCACCACCCCATCAAACGGAGCTCTAAGGCTGGTCTGCGAGAGCAAATCGCGCGAGTTCTCATAGGTGGATTTAGCCTGCACATAGTCTGACAAGGCGAACTCATACTCCTGCTGCGACACAGCCTCGTGGTCACGCAGTCGTTGCATACGCTCATACTGCGATTTGGCCCGCTCGAAACGCGACTTATCGGATGCCATCTGTAGCTCCACATCCCTCGGATCGAGGCGCGAGAGCAGAGCTCCCCGCTTGACATAGTCGCCCTTCGACACATCGACCGAGAGCACTTGTCCCGATATTTTGAATGCAAGATTTACCGAATTGTCGGCCGTTGCCATACCCGCAAAATCACGCTCGGTGTAATCGACAACCTCGGCGCGGACAACTTTAACGGCAACAGGCATACGCCCATTGTGGGCAGAGTGCTTGCAAGAGGTAAGCACCAAAGCCACAATCAAAATAGAATAGATTCTGCACATAGATAAAAAAAATTGACCTTCGGAGTCCGAAAGTCAATTTTTATACCAAAATAGTGTGTAGCGTGCAATTATCTTATTCTGTCGAGTGAGCGAACAAGCATCTCGTCCTTGAAGATTGCTCTGAGGGCCAAATAGTCGAGAATCATAGCCACCAACGGAAAGAGGATGGCAATACGGATTCCCTGAGTGTGGAACTGCAACTGCTCGAACATACGGTTGCTCAGATAGTAGTAGAGAGCCATAAAAATCTGAGCTCCAAACAACAACACCAACTCAACGGCACACAGGCGAATCTGCAACATACGGTTCTTGAACAGGAAGATTGTAACCAGAGGAACAATGGTTGCCAAAGCCACCACAACACCCATATACATTGTGGATTGTGCTGCATCGCCCGACTGGCTCACTAAATTGAATGCAAACAATTCGTAAACATTGCTTCCCGCTGCAAAATATGCCAACGGTGTGAGAAGTGTTGTTGCCATCAAAGCCACGACGGCCACAAGATAGAGAGATTGAATACGTTGTATCATCTTTGTTAAACTTTTACTTTATTTACCTTTTCTAAATCGAAGTTACTTAATGCGTTTGTCAATCAGATATGAATTTCTGTCCGATGAGTTGCGATTGATGAGCTCGCCCAAAAATCCCGCCAAAAAGAGTTGCACACCCAATATCACAGCTAAAATCGCCACAAAGAATAATGGCTGGTCGGTGACGGCACGAAGTGGCAGACCATTGAACTGCTTATATAATTTATCGGCTATAACCCACACTGTGGTTATTCCGCCCAGCAGGAACATAATCGTACCCAAACTGCCGAAGAAGTACATAGGTGAGCGGCCAAAGTGCGACATAAACGACACCGAAATCAAATCGAGATAACCCTTCACCATACGCTCCATACCAAACTTCGACACTCCATACTTGCGCTCCTGATGCTGCACGACCTTCTCGCCTATGCGCTTGAAACCTGCGTGCTTGGCCAGAATGGGAATATAGCGGTGCATCTCGCCATAGACCTCGATAGACTTAATCACCTTGCGGCGATAGGCCTTCAGGCCACAGTTGAAGTCGTGGAGTTTGATACCCGACACCACCCTCGCAGTCCAGTTGAAAAACTTGCTTGGCAGACGCTTACCCGCAGGATCGTAACGCTTACGCTTCCAACCCGACACTAAGTCGTAGCCATCCTCCAAAATCATACGGCGCATCTCGGGAATCTCGTCGGGAGAGTCCTGCAAATCGGCATCCATCGTAAAGATCACCTCGCCCTCAGCCTCGGCAAAACCACAATAGAGTGCGGCCGACTTGCCATAATTGCGGGCAAAGCGGATACCCTTGATTGCAGGATAGGTGGCTTTCAGTCGCTCAACCTCGGCCCACGAACCGTCGGACGAGCCGTCATCGACCATAATCACCTCATACGAGAGATTGTTCTCAGAGGCCACTCGGTCGATCCACGCAACAAGTTCACCGAGCGACTCCTGCTCATTATAGAGCGGCACTACAACCGATATATCGAGTCGTTTTTCCATCTTCTGCCAAAATAATGTTACTCCTCATCATCATCCGACTCATCCTCAACGGCGCTATCCACCTGCTCGAACATATCGGGCTCACGCTTTGTGCCAATTGAAATGAAAAATCCGATGAATGCAAAGTAGAAGATATAGCTCAACACGTTTGAAATCAGGACATAGATTGGCGAGAACATATAGTTGCGCATCATACTGCTCATCTTGTCCATCGTTGCGTTATCTAACCCCCCCATCTGAGAATAGGTAGCAATCACAGTGGAAAGAGTCTCCTCAAACTTCTCGGTAAAGAGGAAATTGCTGGCTACAATCTGGTAGGCACCCATCACAATACCTGTAAAGAGAGCCATAGCCACGATAAATCCCAGGCACTGAGAATAGGTGTAGCCCTCCTTTGCAAACAGCGATGCACGCGAACGAGTGAAGTAGAACAACAGATAGATTATCGCCACAAAGCTCGCAAGGCTAAATACAAATTCCACCGAAGGGATAAGCATCCCAAGCAGAGCCGCAGCCACACATACCAAACCGATGATTGCACCTCCACGCGAGGCCTCTCTCCAAAATGTACTCTTTGTCATAGTATCTCAATATTAAATTTCACTCTCTATAGGTGATGCTTTGCGCCCCATAGCGCACAACATCGACAATTTATCGTACAAATATAATAATTTAGCTTGGTGAAAACAAATTTATCACCCCAGCCGATAAATTATGTGTAAAAAAACATCAGTTTTGGGGAAAGGTGGCCGAAAAAATAGTATATTTGCTTGGATTTGTGTCTAATAATGACCAAACGACAGGGAAACAAACAGATAGTATATACAACCATCTTAAATATGCTAAACAAATTATTCGGATTTGACCACTCGAAGAACTCGCTTCGCACCGAGATTTTGGCAGGAATAACCACATTCATTACAATGGCCTACATCTTGGCCGTTAATCCAGCTATGTTTGGTGAGCTCGGCACAATGCCTGTGGGCGCAGTCTTCACCGCAACAGCGCTTGCGGCCATTGTTGGTTGCGTGGTTATGGCTGTATGGGCGAAGCTACCGTTTGGACTTGCCCCTGGTATGGGCCTCAACGCATTCTTTGTCTATACCGTATGCCTGAGTATGGGTTATTCGTGGCAGTTTGCCTTAACTGCGGTATTTATCGAAGGTCTGATTTTTATACTGATGACCATAACAAACATCCGAGAGGCGATTGTTTATGCCATACCCCAATGTATGCATTATGCCATCGGTGCGGGTATCGGTCTATTCATAGCATTCATCGGTTTGCAGAACGGTGGAGTGATTGTGAACAACGACGCAACGCTTATTGCTTTGGGCGATATAACAAAGGGCTCTGCACTACTCTCGCTGATTGGTCTGGTCATCACAGGTGTACTCTATGTTCGCAAGGTGCGTGGCGCGATGCTTATCGGTATTCTGGTTACTACACTGATTGGTATTCCTATGGGTATCACAGAGTTCAAGGGCATCTTCTCGCAGCCTGAATCTATCAAGCCTATCTTCTGCCAGTTTGAGTGGGATAACATCTTTACACTCGATATGCTTATTGTGGTGTTCACACTGCTGTTTATGGATATATTCGATACGATGGGTACTCTTATTGGTGTATGTGTAAAGGCAAAGCTCGTTGATAAGAATGGTAATATCTATCACCTCAAGGAGGCCTTTATGGCAGATGCTATCGCTACAACTGTTGGTGCTATGCTCGGAACATCGACTACAACAACCTATGTTGAGAGTGCCTCGGGTATATCTCAGGGTGGCCGCACAGGTCTTACATCATTTGTGGTTGCCTGCTGCTTTGCCTTGACTCTGTTCCTCTCGCCACTATTCCTCTCAATCCCACCGGCTGCAACAGCGCCAGTGTTGATTATCGTAGGATTGCTGATGCTTGAGCCTATCAGGAATATCGAGCTTGAAAACTTCTCGGAGTCGATTCCAGCCTTCATCTGTATTATTATGATACCTATGTCGTACTCTATCTCAAACGGCATCCTGCTCGGTATGATCAGCTACACACTAATCAACATCCTCTGCGGCAAGGCTAAAGCCATCACGCCAACGATGTATATTCTGACCATCCTCTTTATATTGAAGTATATATTTATTTAGAGATTCGGCTCACAATATTTCACCCACTCGGCATTGGCTGGGTGGGTGTTTTTTTGTGGAATGTGGGTTCGAGACAGAACCTACGACACGATAAAAGGTCACCCTTTTCGGAGCGACCTTTGACCTATATCATCTTGCGCACATTAGACGCAGATAAAGAGTGTTTAACTCACAACTATCTGGCTAATTACCCACCTCGCAGAGGAACTTGATACGCACCAGACGAATCTCCTCCTCGGTGTAATCAGAGCCAAGCTCCTCGATAGCGGCATCGAGCGAATCGCTCTCGGCATCCTCTTTGAAGTAGAGGTAGATATCCTCGACCTTGTCTTCGTCCATATGCTTATCGAGATAGTAGGAGATGTCGAGCTTCGTACCCGAATTCACAATACCCTCGATATCGGAAAGCAGATCCTCGAAGTCGAGATTCTTTGCGCGGGCGATATCCTCGAAATCCATCTTGCGGTCGATAGACTGGATAATGAAAATCTTATTACCCGCCTTATTGGCAACCGACTTAACGACCATATCCTGTGGGCGGACAATATCCTTCTCCTCGACATAAGCCTTGATGAGCTGGATAAACTCCTCGCCAAACTTCTTCGCCTTACCTGCACCCACACCCGAGATGTTCTGCATCTCCTCCAGAGTGATTGGATACTGGATAGACATATCCTCCAACGATGGGTCCTGGAAAATCACAAACGGAGGCAAATCGTGCTTCTTGGCCACCTTCTTGCGAAGATCCTTCAGCATTGCAAACAACTCCTCGTCGGCCGCACCACCCTTGCCCATCTGAGCCGCTACAACCTCGTCGTCCTTCTCCTCGGTGTCGTAGTCGTGGTCGAGCGTGATTGTTACCGACTGTGGTGATTTGATATACTTCAAGCCCTTCTCGTTCACCGAGATAAGGCCATAGTTCTCGATACTCTTGTCAATAAGGCCCATAATCAAGCCCTGACGAATAACTGCGCCCCAGAACTTGGCATCGTGCTCCTCGCCACTGCCAAACCACTCCAATTTGTTGTGGCCATAGCTCTTAATCTGCGCCGTAACCTTACCCGTAAGGATGGCAACCAAGTGGTCGATCTTGAATTTGTCGCCTATCTCCTGCAGAGTCTGCAACATCAACTTCATCTCGGCCTTAGCATCAACCTTTGGCTTAGGATTGACGCAGTTGTCGCAGCAGCCGCAATTAGCCTCGCCATACTCCTCACCAAAATAGTGGAGCAGAGTCTTACGGCGACACATCGAACTCTCGGCATAGGATACGGTCTCCAGCAACAGAAGTTTACCAATCTCCTGCTCGGCAATAGGCTTGCCCTGCATAAACTTCTCGAGCTTCTGGATATCTTTATAGCTATAGAACGTCAAGCAATGGCCCTCGCCGCCATCTCGGCCAGCACGGCCTGTCTCCTGATAGTATCCCTCCAGCGATTTGGGGATATCGTAGTGAATCACATAGCGCACATCGGGCTTGTCGATACCCATACCGAAGGCAATGGTGGCCACAATCACATCTACTCTCTCCATCAGGAAGTCATCCTGATTGCTGGCTCTGGTCTGCGCATCAAGACCTGCGTGGTAGGCCAAAGCCTTGATACCATTGGCCAACAGTAGCTCCGACAACTCCTCCACCTTCTTACGGCTGAGGCAATAGATGATACCACTCTTGCCTGCACGCTGCTTTATAAAGCGGATAATATCGTGCTCGGCATTATGCTTAGGTCGAATCTCATAGAAGAGATTTGAGCGATTGAACGAAGATTTGAACACCGCAGCGTCAGACATACCCAGATTCTTCTGGATATCCATCTGCACCTTTGGAGTGGCTGTGGCCGTCAGAGCGATAAGCGGTGCCTGACCTATATCGTTGATAATAGGTCGGATTCGACGATACTCAGGGCGGAAATCGTGGCCCCACTCAGAGATACAGTGAGCCTCGTCGATGGCATAGAATGAAATCTTGATTTTACGCAAGAAGGCTACGTTATCCTCCTTGGTGAGCGACTCAGGCGCAAAATAGAGGAGCTTGGTCTTACCCTCCAGTACGTCGTTGCGCACCTGATTGATGGCTGTTTTATTGAGCGATGAATTCAAGAAGTGAGCAACGCCCGACTCGGTTGAGAAGGTACGCATTGCATCGACCTGATTCTTCATCAAGGCAATGAGCGGCGAGATGATGATGGCAACACCATCCATCAACAATGCGGGCAACTGGTAGCACAACGACTTGCCGCCACCAGTAGGCATCAAAACAAATGTATCACGTCCAGAAAGAAGGTTGCGTATTACAGCCTCCTGGTTACCCTTAAAGGAGGTGAAACCAAAATATTCCTTTAATTTTTCGTGTAAAAGGCTCTCTTGCTGCTCCATCGTCTTAAAATATAACTCATATTAGGGCGCCACAATACCCCAATTAGTATTTTTCATTTCAAAGATAACACTTTTTTTGGAAAAAATGATAACTTTGTGAAAAATTTTCAGCGTATATGCGACTATTCACGAGTGAACTGGTAAAGAAATACAAGTCTCGCACGGTTGTAAACCACGTTACGATTGACGTTAAGCAGGGAGAGATTGTAGGTCTGCTCGGCCCTAACGGTGCCGGCAAGACCACTACCTTTTATATGATTGTGGGCCTAATCAAGCCAAACGAGGGACAAATCTTCCTCGAAAACGACGAGGGACAGATTTCGGAGCTTACAAATGAGCCTGTATATCGTCGTGCGCAGATGGGTGTGGGATATCTGGCACAGGAGGCTTCGGTATTCCGCCGTCTGAGTGTGGAGGATAATATTAAGGCTGTTTTGGAGATGACCGACTACAGCAAGGAGTATCAGCGAGAGAGAGTCGAGGCCCTCATCGAGGAGTTCCGTCTGCAGAAGGTACGCAAGAGCTTAGGTATCCAGCTCTCGGGTGGCGAGCGTCGCCGCACCGAGATTGCGCGTGCTGTGGCCATCAATCCATCGTTCATCCTGCTCGACGAGCCCTTTGCGGGTGTGGACCCGATTGCTGTGGAGGATATCCAGAGCATCGTGGCAACACTCAAAAACAAGAATATCGGCGTGATTATCACCGACCACAACGTGGATGAGACTCTGGAGATTACCGACCGCACCTACCTGCTTTATGAAGGTAAAATCCTCAAGACAGGTACAGCCGAGGATTTGGCCAACGACGAGATGGTAAGAAAGGTATATTTGGGTAAGAACTTCCAGTTGCGAGGCCGCAAGAGCGCCACAATGGAGCGTATCGAGGCCGAACAGAAGGCTGCCGCCGAAGCCGCTTTGGCAGCAATGGCCGAAAAGCAGAACACCGAGAACCAATAACAACCATATATGGATAAATATGTCAGTTTGGGGAGCGTCAAAGGCATAATCACTCCTCCAAGCTCAAAAAGTTATGCACAACGTGCCATCGCACTTGCTCTGCTTGCAGAGGGGCGTACCACGTTGCGCGGAATAGAGTTTTGCAAGGATACTCGCTCAGCTTTGGCCTGCATCGAGGCACTCGGAGCAAAGGTTGAACACATCGGCGAGGATTGCATCCAGATTGATGGAGGATTGAATCCAACCAGCGGGACACTCTATGTTGGAGAGTCGGGCTTGGCCACACGCCTCTTTACGCCAATAGCATCACTCAGCCACACCCCCATCTGTATTCAGGGCGAGGGAACACTCCTTCACCGACCTATGCAGATGATGGTGGAGCCACTGCGCGAGTTGGGCGTTAGGGTGAAGGATGGCGGCGGTTATCTGCCTATCGAGGTGGAGGGCCCCATTCACGGCGGCAAAATCAGGGTTGACGGCAGTATCTCATCGCAGTTTATCACTGGTCTGCTCTTAGCTCTACCGATGGCCGAGGAGGATACGACGCTCTATGTTGACTCGGCTGTATCGACTCCATATATTGATATGACCATCAGCACCGCCCGCAGTTTCGGTGTTGAGATTATGCATAAAGAGGGTGACTACTCTGAATTTTTCATTGAGGGTGGTCAGCGCTACACGCCAGCCGACCTTACAATTGAGGGCGACTGGAGCGGAGCTTCGACAATGCTTGTTGCGGGAGCTATTGCGGGCGAAATTACCGTTCGCAACATCTCGACGCTCTCGAAGCAGGCCGACACCGCCATCTGCAACGCGCTGGAGCGCGCAGGTGCGGGCATCATCATCGAGCACGATTCAATCACTGTATCGAAGCGTCCGCTGAAGGCCTTCTCGTTTGATGCCACACACTGCCCCGATCTGTTCCCAGCTCTGGCAGCACTTGCCGCAGCAGCAGAGGGCGAGAGCATCATCACAGGCACAAACCGTCTGATGCACAAGGAGAGCGACCGCGCCGAGACCATCCGTCAGGAGTATGAGAAATTGGGTATCGAGGTGGATATCAGTCAGGAGAACGTGATGAAAATCCGAGGCGGCAAGATTGAGCCTGCAACCGTATTCAGCCACAACGACCACCGTATAGCAATGTCGTTGGCTGTGTCGGCTCTGCGTTGCAAAACAGGAAAGGTCACAATCGAGAATGCTGAGTGTGTGGAGAAGAGCTACCCTGCATTCTTCGAGGATTTGGAATCGGTAATTCAACGATAATAATATATGAATAGCTGGGGAGAGAAGTTTAGGGTAACACTTTGGGGAGAGTCTCACGGAGCACAGGTGGGTGTCAGCATCGACGGCGTGCCAGCAGGCATTGCGCTCTGCGAGGAGGATTTTATGGCCGACCTTGAGCGCAGAAAGTCTGGCGCAGCAGGCACAACGCCTCGTCGAGAGAGCGACCTTCCGCACATCGTGTCGGGAGTTTATCGGGGTTACACCACAGGCGCTCCGCTTACTATAAACTTTTTGAACGAGAATACACGCTCGGGCGATTACAAGTCGCTCGAAGTGCATCCACGCCCATCACACGCCGATCTTGTGGCTCGCCAGAAATGGAACGGCTACAACGATCCTCGCGGTGGTGGACACTTTTCGGGAAGAATCACATTGGCATTGGTTGCAGCAGGAGTTGTAGCCAAAAAGATATTGGGCAGTGGAGTTGGTTTTTCAACCGACATCATAGCCATAGGCGGCTGCAAAGACAAGGAGCAGTTTGCCGCAACCATCGAGCAGGCACAAAGGACTCAGGATTCGATAGGAGGCGTTGTAGAGTGCCGCATCAACGGCATCAGGGCTGGCATTGGCGAGCCATTCTTCGACTCGGTGGAGAGCCAGATAGCACATCTTCTCTTCTCGGTTCCAGCCGTTAAGGGTGTGGAGTTTGGAGCAGGATTCAAGGCCGCCGAGATGTTCGGTTCGGAGCATAACGATCCTATATGCGATGCCGAGGGCCACACATCGACCAACAACGCTGGAGGCATAGTGGGTGGCATAAGCAATGGCAACGAGATAGTCGTTAGAGCGGCCATCAAGCCCACCGCATCAATCTCGGCCGAGCAGCAGACCTATAATTTCGAGAGTGGCAAGGTGGAGGGACTTGTAATCAAAGGCCGTCACGATGTCTGCATCACGTTGCGTGCCGCAGTTGCCATAGAGGCTGCTGCCGCAATAGCGTTGGCCGATTTGAGCCTCAGAGCATAAAACATAACCTCCAGCCGAGATGAGAGCCACACGAGCTGAGATACTACGCTACATAAGCAAGCAGATAGAGCATCTGTATGACGAGCGCGAGCGAATGAGCATAGCCCGTATGGTGGCAGCAGCGCTGAGTGGCGAGAGTGAGATGAGGTATCTTATAGATGGGGCTGAGGTGGTTGAAATCGCTGAATTGGAGAGCAAAACTAAGGAGTTGGCTGTTGGCCGCCCCGTGCAATATGTGATTGGGCGCAGCGAGTTTTGCGGGATCGAGATAGAGGTTGGCGAGGGGGTGTTGATTCCCCGCCCCGAGACCGAGGAGCTGGTGGCGTGGGCAATAGAGAAGGCTGCCGACACTAATCAACCAAGAATATTGGACGTATGCACAGGAAGTGGCTGCATAGCTCTCGCTCTGGCCGACAGGCTTCGAGGGGCGAGCGTTGCAGCGGTTGATATATCTGATGAGGCTCTTACTATAGCCCGACGCAACGGGGAGCGATTGCAGCTCGGAGTGGAATTTATAAAGGATGATGCTTTGGCGCACCTTCCACTTTTGGAGGGCCGAAAATTTGACATTGTGGTCTCAAATCCACCCTATATCCCCATATCGGAGCGAGAGTCGATGCACCTTAATGTGGTGAATTTCGAGCCAAGCATAGCTCTGTTTGTGGACGATGGCGATCCGCTGATATTCTATCGCGAAATTGCTCTCAGGGCAAAGCAACTGCTTAGCGAGAGTGGGTATCTGCTATTTGAGATTCACCAGCCACTTGCACAACAAACCTTAGAGATGCTTGAGCAGATTGGCTACCGCTCAGTGGAGTTACGCCACGACTGTTTTGACAAACCGAGAATGATATGTTGCCAACCAAACCAAAAATAAAACGTACGAAAACCGCCAAGCAGGCACTCGAATCGCTGATGCGATTGTGCGCCCGAGCCGAGCGCAGTTCGGGTGATGCTTTAAGGCTGATAAAGGGGTGGGAGGTGCCTATGGCCGAGCGGGCAGGTGTGTTGCAACAACTTATCCGCGAGCGATATATTGACGACGGTCGCTATGCTGAGGCATTCGTAAGAGAGAAGAGCAACCTGACGGCCTGGGGCGAGTATAAAATACGCACAGCACTGCGTCGCAAAGGCATTGCCGACCAGATAATCGCAGAAGCGCTCTCGCAACTGAATCCCCAGCAGAACAGGGCTCGATTGGTGGAGCGACTGCGCCGAAAGGCCAAAGGCTTGAAATACGACAATTTATACCAACTAAAGACAAAACTAATACGCTACGGAGCTTCGTTGGGCTTTCCGATGGAGGAGGTGATAGAATCGGCCGATGAGGTTATCCGAGAAATAAACAACGATAAAGATATATGCGAAGAGGAATTTTATTTATAACTCTTGTGATGGCCCTTGCAGCCACAAAACTTTCAGCACAGAAGCTCGATCCAAAATACTATGATTACCCTCTAAGAAACGTGGCGGGTTACTACTCGGCCAACTTTGCAGAGATGCGTCCCAATCACTTCCATTCGGGCGTTGACTTCAAGACCGACGGTGTGGAGGGCAAGCCCGTTGTGGCTGTTGCAGATGGCTATGTTTCGCGCGTGCTATACTCAAATTCAGGCTACGGATTGGCTCTCTATGTGACACACACCAACGGCACGACATCGGTATATGGCCATCTGTCGAAGTTCCGTAAGGATATTGCCGACTTTGTGGTAGCCGAGCGTCATCGCCAAAAGCGCAGCCGAATAGACGTGGAGTGCAAGCCCGATCAGTTTAAGGTAAAGCGAGGCGAGCAGATTGCCTTGTCGGGAAATACAGGCTCGTCGATGGGCCCACACCTCCATTTTGAGATTCGCGACAACGCAGGCCGTACAATCAACCTCTTCTCGCAGGGCATCTATAAGCCAAAGGACGACATCTCGCCCTACATTATGAAGGTGCACTACATTGAGGTTGACACCATTCGTGGCGTGCCTTGTCACAGCAAGCGAAGCACCTACATCGTAAACAAGGCCGACGACCACACCTACCGCACAGCACAAAAAACACCTATCAAGGTGGGACGCAAAGGTTACTTCGTGGTGGAGACATCAGACCGCAAGAACGATTGCGCCAACACATACGGAGTCTATAACCTGAAGGCAAATCTCGACGGCAAGACAATATATGAGTATCGCAACGACGGTTTCCCATTCACGCTCTCGCGCTACTGCAACGCCGTTGCCTACTACCCTATTCAGGTGAACACACGCAACGAGGCTATGTTGATTGCTATGCGCGAGGGTGGTACCGACTACTTCTACCCCACAATCAAGAACAAGGGTGTTGTGAATTGCAAGGCGGGCGAGAAGCGAAAGATGGAGTTTGTAATCACCGACGATTGCGCCAACACTTCAACCCTCTCTCTCGAGATTGAGGGCAAGCCCGACAGCGAGTGTTTCAAGGGTGAAATCAAGGCCGATGCTCCCGTTGTGCTCTATAATCACGACTTTGCCGCAAAGGTGGATGACACGTTCAGCGTGGTAATCCCCAAAGGTGCGCTCTATGAGAGCATCGCTTTAGAGAACTTCTCACGCTCGGAGATTACACCAAAGGCCGACTCTACGGTAAAGATTCTCTCGGCTGCATACACCATCCACGACAGTGGCACACCTTTGCAGGAGAATGTGGCTTTGGTCTTCTCGGTGCCTGTTGAGAAGGAGTTGCAGGCACACACCACTATGGCCTCGGTGTCAAGCAGCGGCAGAATATCGAACGCAGGTGGCAACTACAAGCACAACCGTCTGGTGGGACGTACCCGCACATTCGGCACATACTGCATTGTGGCCGACACCACACCTCCTACAATCAGACCGCTGTTTGAAGATGGAGCCGACTGCACACGTCAGGACCGCATCTCGTTCCGACTCTCGGACAACTTTGCTGGCGTATCTTCATACTCGGCATCGGTTGACGACAAGTGGGTGCCAATCGAGTACTCGCGTGGTCGCGCCACAATCAATCTACGCGAGGAGGGAATCAAAGGCAACAAGAGCCACAAGGTGGAGATTACAATCCGCGATTCTTGCGGCAATAGAGCCAAGTGGAGTGGCACAATCAAACGATAAAAAAATAACTAAATAGAACCCAAAATGATTAAACAAACCTTTTTCACGCTGCTGGCATCGCTGTCGATTTTGACAGCAGCGGCACAAAAGAGTGAATTCTCGCCTGTGGATTATGTGAGTCCGCTGGTGGGTACACAATCGGTTCACTCATTCTCGACAGGTAACACCTACCCTGCCATTGCCCGCCCCTGGGGTATGAACTTCTGGACTCCCCAGACAGGCAAGATGGGTAACGGCTGGACCTATGGTTATAACGACACCAAGATTCGCGGATTCAAGCAGACGCATCAGCCAAGCCCCTGGATTAACGACTATGGCCAGTTCTCGATTATGCCCGTTGTGGGTGCTCCCGAATTTAACGAGGAGAAGCGAGCAAGCTGGTTTGGCCACAAGGGCGAGGAGGCAAAGGCCTACTACTATAAGGTCTATCTGGCTGAGCACGATGTGGTCGCAGAGTTCTCCCCCACCGACCGTGCCGCCATCTTCCGATTCACATTCCCCGAATCGAAGGACTCTTATGTGGTGATTGACGCCTTCGATAAAGGCTCATATATCAAGGTGGATGCGGCCAACAACCGCATCATAGGCTACTCAACCCGCAATGCTGGTGGTGTGGCCAAGAACTTCAAGAACTACTTTGTTGTGGAGTTTGACAAGCCATTTGAGTATGTCGGCACATTCGCAAACGGCGAGCTTAAGAAGGGGCAGACCGAGCAGCAGGAGAACCACGTCGGAGCCGTAATCGGCTTTGCCACAAAGAGGGGTGAGCAGGTGAATGCTCGCGTGGCATCTTCGTTTATCAGCCACGAGCAGGCAGCCATCAACCTTAGAGAGTTGGGCAACGACACATTGGAGGAGGTTAAGGAGAAGGGCCGCAAGGCTTGGAACGACGTGCTTGGCCGTATTGAGGTGAGTGGCGGCGACCTCGACCAATATCGCACATTCTACTCTTGCCTCTATCGTGCGACTCTCTTCCCTCAGAAGCACCACGAGATTGATGCCAACGGCGAAGTGGTACACTACAGCCCTCACAACGGCAAGGTGGAGAAGGGTTATTTCTACACAGGCACAGGCTTCTGGGACACCTTCCGCAGCCTCTTCCCACTGCTGAATATGCTCTACCCATCGGAGAACAAGAAGATGCAGAAGGGCTTTGTGAATGTTTATAAAGAGAGCGGATTCTACCCTGAGTGGTCGAGCCCTGGCCACAGAGGTTGTATGGTGGGCAACAACTCGGCTTCGGTATTGGCTGATGCCTACCTGAAGGGCGTGAAGGTGGACGATGTGGAGACTATGTATGAGGGTATTCTGCACGGTACAAAGAACGTACACCCAACAGTCTCGTCAACTGGTCGCATCGGACACGAATACTACAACACGCTGGGTTACATCCCCTACGATGTGAATATCAACGAGAATGCAGCCCGCACTTTGGAGTATGCCTACGACGACTGGTGCATCTATCGCTTGGCTAAAGAGCTGAAGCGCCCACAGGAGGAGATTGACCTCTTTGCAAAGCGAGCTTTGAACTATCGCAATCTGTTTGATCCATCGACCAAACTTATGCGCGGAAAGTATAAGAACGGCAAGTTTATGGAGCCATTCTCAGCCCTGAAATGGGGCGATGCCTTCACCGAGGGTAATAGCTGGCACTACACCTGGTCGGTATTCCACGATCCACAGGGACTTATCGATTTGATGGGCGGCGACAAGGAGTTTGTGAGTATGCTCGACTCGGTATTTACCGTGCCTCCCGTTTTTGATGAGAGCTATTATGGTTTTGTGATTCACGAGATTCGTGAGATGACAGTAATGAATATGGGTAACTATGCTCACGGCAACCAGCCTGTGCAGCATATGATTTACCTCTACAACTATGCTGGCGAGCCCTGGAAGGCGCAGTATTGGATTCGTCAGGTGATGAACCGCTTCTACTCACCTGCGCCCGATGGCTACTGCGGCGACGAGGACAACGGCCAGACTTCGGCCTGGTATATCTTCTCGGCACTCGGATTCTACCCCGTATGCCCCGCAAGCGACCAGTATATTATGGGTGCGCCACTCTTTAAGCAGGCTACAATCAAGCTCGAGAATGGCAAGCGATTCACCATCAATGCGCCCGAAAACAGCGCCGAGAACATCTACATCGACGATGTGAAGCTCAACGGCAAGCGCTATACCCGCAACTACCTCACACACGAGGCTATTATGCGCGGAGGCAAGATGGATATCAAGATGGACTCTAAGCCCAACACATCGCGCGCCACAGCAAGCGAAGACCGCCCCTACTCTTTCTCAAATGAATTGAAGAAGTAGAGCGGCCGCTCGATGCAAATCATACACAAGGGGCTGTCCAACAAGTTTGTCGGACAGCCCCTTACTATTTCAAAAGTTGTATTACAAGAGTTATTAGAAGTGGAATACGCAACTCAAACCCCAGTTACCGAAACCCTTGCCCAGCGCATCGTTCAAGAATAGCAATGTGGGGCGATAATCAACAGCCAAAGTGATTGGAGCACCGCTGAAATGGATACCAAAGGCAGCATTACCCGCCACGCCAAGATTGATGTCGCTCGACTCCTTGCCGTTATAGAGGCCAACAGCACCTCCGACACCTACCTGAACGAACCACTCGCCAGCCTTTGGAGTCCAATTATCCCAATTACCAAGCTCCCAATTATGAACGACAGTGCCAAAGAAGCTACCATCGAAATCGAACAAGCCAGCATTGACTTTCAATACATTACCAGAGCTAAGAAAACGCTCGTACTGCAACTCTGCACCACCTCCAGCGCGAAGGCCCAACGCATTATTCTGCGCAAATGATGTTGCGGCAAACATACAGAAAATAGCCGCTAAAATAAGTCTCTTCATAATCTTTAATGTTTATTTTACGTGTAATTCGAAGACAATATACGATTAAATATCGAATTATGCAAATCTTTATGATGCCTTATATCTTTGCATATCTTGCACTAATTGCTTATATTTGTGCAAATGACCAAATTAGAATTATATGAAAAGATTTGTGTTTTTTGTTTTGATGCTGCTCGCTTGGGGTAGCGCACTATCGCAGGAGGTGGCGGTTAATCGTCAGGAGATTGTTGGCGACATCAAGCCTATGAATGGCGTAAACAACGCCCCAAAGGGCCCCGAGAGTTACGACGGACAGAACACCGACAATTATGAGGTTTTTCGCGCTGCCAAATTTCCCTATGTGCGCACCCACGATGCCGCGTTGTGCGAGAATTACGGCAGCTCACAGGCGGTGGATATAACCGCCATATTCCCCGATTTCAAAAAGGATGCCCACAATCCAAAGAACTACAACTTTGCGCTCACCGATCGCTACATCGAGCGTGTGATAAAGGTTGGCGGCTCACAGATATTCTTCCGTATGGAGCAAAGCATCGAAAATCACGGCCAGAGAGCTGGCGCTATTCCACCCAAAGATTTCAAGAAGTGGGCTGTAATTTGTGAGGATATCATCCGCCACTACAACGAGGGGTGGGCCGATGGCTTCCACTACAACATACGCTACTGGGAGATTTGGAATGAACCCGACCTCGACCGCTACGACTGGTGGACCTCGCCCAAAACGTGGGGCGGCACAGCAGAGAGCTTCTATGAGTTATACATCACAACCACTCGCCACCTAAAGAAGTGCTTCCCCGAACTGAAGATTGGCGGCCCTGCGCTGGCAGGATACGAAGATTGGGGCGAGAATTTTCTTAAATATATGTCGGAGAACAAGATTCCAATCGACTTCTTCTCGTGGCATATCTACGCCACCAAGCCACAGCAAATTGTCGATAAGGCGGTGCGTATGCGTACATTGTGCGACAAATATGGCTACACCGAGACCGAGAGTATTCTCAACGAGTGGAACTACATAAAAAACTGGACCTCGGAGTTTGCTTATAGCGTTGAGACGATACCATCTGTAAAAGGTGCAGCGTTCGTGGCGGCCACGATGTCGGCCTGCCAGGATGTGGCGGTGGATAAGCTGATGTACTATGACGCACGTCCATACACTCTGTTTAACGGCCTGTTTGATTTCCACACGCAGAAGCCTCTGCCCCCATACTATGCGCTTTATGCCTGGACACGTCTGAGTCAATACGGCAAGCAGGCAAAGGTTAGCATTTCGGGCGAAAAGAGCGACGATCTGTATGCAACGGCGGCCGTCAGCCAGTCAGGAGCGTTGCGACTGCTTGTGACACGCTATAACGATGATAACAATATTGTTAGCGGCAAGCGAGTGAAGATAAACATAGGTGATGACTTCACGGGCGAGGTGATGGGATATATGACCGACTCAGCACGAATCTACACCGAAATTCCACTTGAAGCAAACAAAGGCGTAATCGAGGTTGAGATGGAACCCAACGCAGTGCTGATGATTGTGGCAATGTAACGTAACGAAAAAAGAGACCAAAATAGAGAACCCACACGACAGCGAAAAGGCTTGTCGGGCGGGTTCTCTGTTTATTGCAAAACCACTTCGCAGCTAATCAGCAACTTGGTCTCAAACACGCAGAAACAAACCCAATTTTCTGGATTTTGCAAAATCTTGGTCCAAATATGCCCAATCACCCACGAATTACGCTTTTTTATGCTATCGACCACCTGAATTTGCTATGTTTCACTAAGGAAAAGCGTCGCATAAAAACGTAAAGCCATTTCTGAATAGAAGAAAGCTTCGGACATTGTGCAGCGATGTAGGAACGCCCAATAATTAAAACTTTGACATCTGAATACTCCGCCAAAAAACTTTAAATACACTGATGTAATATTTGATGTTGGGTATTTATCCACGCTTGGCAATCGAATAAATATGTTGGTCATCTCACGTTTTTTTGCGATTCAAGCATAAATATTTATAATCGCAAAACTTTATGCAATATATACACATATACGCAACAAAAAACAGATCCAAACTTGCATTATTTTAAACTTTTTATTATAACTTTGTATACATATGCGAACGCTTATTGGGGAATAGATATTCAGGGTAATTTCGATAAAAGGTTTTGTAAGCCTAATATGTTAGCAATTTGACATAAACTTACTGCCATAGTTAATGCCTAATGGAGCTACAGCTGATTGGGCGAGTCATATTTATGCTAATAGATTGCCTATAATTTAGATGTCTCAAAAATAAAGCTATTAGCCTCTGATAGAAATCAGATCTATGTATGTTCAGTATAAGTAAACGTAAGGAAGATGAGTTTTGAAATTTCATATATCATAGCACCATTACTGGGCGGTGTAATCGGTTATATCACAAATGATATAGCCATCAGAATGTTATTTCGCCCTCACAAGGAAAAATATCTATTTGGAATTAGAGTTCCTTTTACCCCCGGTATCATCCCCAAAGAGAAAGGGCGTATTGCCAGTGCTATCGGTGGCGCAATCAGTGAAAATCTGATGAGTAAAGAAATATTGGAAAAGAATCTCTTGTCCGACGAAATGATTGCTAAAATTCGTCAGGCTATAGATGCTTTTTTTGCTACGCAGAGGAATAATCCAGAAACAGTACGCGAGTTTCTCGCCCACTATTTAACAAATGATGATATTGACAGATTGATTAGTGGCGTGAAAGACGAATTGACAGATCAGGTTTCCACAAAACTGGGTGAATCCAATCTAGGGGAACAGATATCGGATGCGGTAATGAATCACGTTTCATCTAAACTAAAGATAGATGGGTTAGATATAAATTTCCCACAAATATTAAAACCTTTAATCGGTTCTTCAATTTGGGGGCAAATTGCAAATCTCATTGAAAAACCAGCGAAGCACTTTCTCGCTAAGAATATCAATCAAATATTGTCAACTAATGGAGAGGAGATTATTGAAAACCTTGTCAACAAAGGTATTGATGATATTTCACAAGTCTCTATGCAGCGACTTTTGCAGGGCAAGGATTTACAGATTGAGCAAATCACAAACTCTTGTATTGGATTGTATAGAACGGTCATCTCCGAACATCTCCCTCGAATACTTGAGGCAATCAACATACCCGCAATCATAGAATCGCGTATCAACGAGATGGATATGGATGAAACCGAGAAGCTAATTTTCCAAGTAATGGATAAAGAGCTTAAAGCAATTGTGTGGTTAGGAGCTTTGCTCGGATTATTGATGGGAAGTATTAACATTTTAATATAAGTTATCGTTATGTCAGTAAGGTGTAAGTATTGCGGTTTGTCACATTTCACAGAGCCCAAAATTAGCGGCAACATTGGATATGGCTTGGTTCAAAGCGCTCGATATGTTGGTGCAGGAGTGGCTTGTGTTATTGGAGGATTATTTCATCACGCAGCCGGTCATATAGCTGGCCACGAAGTTTTAAAAGAGACTAAGGATTGGGGAAATAATATCAATAGATACTATTGTCGATTGTGCAAAAAGGACTTTTAGTTTAAGATAACTGTTTTCATACATACTTTCAGTATGAACTAATTTAAAAATGAACTATATATGGCAACTATTAATGAACAGATAGATAAAATACTTGATATGAGATTAGGTCGAAATTCATATCAAGGCAAGGGCCATCTTCAAAATGTTGAGGCTAAAATCGCAGCATTAGAGAAAATCCGTGATAGTATATTGGTTTTGCAATCATATACTAAAATGGCAGACGCTCAAATTTCAAATAAGAGTGGTGAGTTTTATAAAGCCCTCTATGCAGATCCAAATGCAATGGCCTCATTTAAACAATTGGATTATGTTGCCGTTTTGGTTCGTATAGATGAAGCTTTATCCAGTCTTAAAAAGTTACAAAAAAGATTTAAACGAGAGACTGTCCGTATTGCATTCATTGGCTATGAACGTCAAGGGAAAAGCACTTTTCTGCAGTCAATGACCGGGTTGCCTAATGAGGTAATTCCGGCTTATGATGGTACAAGTTGTACAGGTGCAGTTTCTGTGATACATAATGAGGATACAGACACACCTTTTAGGGCTGATATTGAGTTTTACACTCTACAAGAGTTTCTTGATAATGTAAAAGCAAAATTGAAAATATTGATGCCTGAGAAGAATTTTATTATTTCTTCTTTAGAGGATTTGGCATCTATAGATTTATCTTCATACTCGGGTAAAGATAAAACTGAAATAGAAAAACTAATTAAAAACAACATCATAGGGCATAGACATTTATATGGTCCATATCTGGGAAGAGGTATTGAATCACATACAGACAAAGATGTGGTAATGAAATTTGTAGCTCAATATCGTGAATATTCCACAAGGGAATCCTTACCTAAGGATGCCCCCGAAGAGGATATAAATGAGCGAATCAAAGAGAAAAATCAGGATGGCACTATTAAGACTATTGTTTGGAGACATATGTATTATTGGTATTTGGCTGTCAAGTCGGTTAATATCTATTGTAAATTCCCCAATCAAGAGTGTGGCCGAATTGAGTTCGTTGATACCGTAGGCTTAGGCCCTTCGGTAAATGCGGATGCCGTGGAACAGGAGATGTTCAGGGTATTGAAAGAGGATTGCGATGGAGCAATTGACGTGTATTGTCCTGCAAATACGGGAGGTTCAATAAATGAGAAGGAGATTGGCATATATACTAAACTTGAACAAAATTTGGCTTCAAGAGAGCCTAAAAAATGGTTGTCATACGCTATAAATGCTATTCCATATGGAGACAAGCGCAATATTCAAAATGTAGAAGATATTTTGAGCGATTTAGCTCTTAAAAACCTGCCATTCGGCTTCTATGTCGATGTAAATGCCGCAGACAGAAAGGAGGTAAATGACAAACTTCTTGTTCCTCACCTCGAGATGATCGCAAGCAATCTTGAAAGTTTGGATAAGAATTTATTGAGTCAAGCATCGGAAGAGGCTATAAATGCATATAACCTATGCCAAAGTCTTCTTCAAACCGCGTCAAAGGTAATACCTTTAAATTCAATTACGGGATGGAAATTTGAGAAGGACGGATTTGTTCCTATGCTCCACGATTTCAATATCGAAATGAACAATATCGATCACGATGGGTACGCTGTTAACAAAGACAAACAATGTCCAGAGTTAACAGAAGCATATAACCAAATTATTAATTTAATAGACAAGGATCTCCCAACAGAAGATGAACTGATTGATAGATTCAAGAGTGGAGTTTTGTTAACAACATCGGAAGTATTTGGAGAATATATTGAGAAGATACGAAATGGCATATTTGAATCTTTTGAGGGGACTAACAAAAATGTTTTAAATTCCTTGCAGGAGAAAGTAAAAACAGACCTTATCAAAGTATTATTCGAACAAGGAAAAATGTCAATGTTACCATTGCCATCAGACTGCCCTATTGAACCGACAACTGAATGGATGGAGTGTGTGATTAAGAATTATATACCACAGGAAAAATATCCTGCATTGTTTGATGCAATACGATATGTTCTTGATTATAAGATTAGCATAGAGGGGCTTGTTGAGTATAATGTAACAAATAGTTTGCATATAATAGAGAAGGATCACGAAGACTTTATTCCATATGATGGCGGAGATCCTCACGATTATTCTAAGAAAGCCGCACAAGTATGGCAAGAACTTGCAAGCCGATTAATGCCACTGCAAAAAAGATTAAAAAGCTGGATGAATGATTTTGCTCTGATTCCAAGTCAGTCATTCTATTCAAGAGTACATAAGTTCCATATTAAAATTGGCACCAATATCAATGGAGTTCAAGATTTTAAGGATTTTTACCAAGATAATATGGGCTTGATTTGGCATAATGAAATTGAAAGTTTAACAAAAGAAAATGCCGCATTCTCAGATTGGGCAAATTGCATAGAATCTGTCAGAACGGCAATGGCAACTAATTTATTCAACTCAACGAACAATTGAATATGAGTTTCCTCAATAAAATAAAAGATAAAATTGGGGGTACTATAGGAAGTACTCCCACACTCAACGTAACAATGATGGGACCTCGAGCAGTGGGGAAGACATCGTTAATGGCGTCTATCTTTAGCGAAGCGAGAGATACTGTGGCTGATGCGGGAATCTATTTTAGGCCCAAAGCAGAAACGAGCGGAGAGCTGATTAGGAAGAAACTTCTTCTGCAGAATATTATAACCAATAGAAAAGATATTCAAGATACTCCAAAAACAGGAGCAATTGAGGCTACATCTGTTGAGTCTACGTTCTCGTTTGAGATGGGAAAATCAGGGCGTGCCCATACTGTGGATATCAATATCAAAGACTTTCCTGGTGAATTTCTTACATCTGAACCTGAAAAAGTATCACAATTTATATGTGACTCGAATGTCATAATGGTTGCAATTGATACGCCATATTTAATGGAAGAAAATGGCATATACAATGAGGACAAGAATGAGGTTTTGCTTGTTACTCATTTTCTTGAGTTGAATATTGAGTCGATAAAAGACAAGATGATTCTTCTGGTTCCCCTAAAAAGCGAGAGATATTTTCACGATAGCAAACTGGAAATTTTGAACGCAAAGGTTAAGTCTGCATATTCCAGACTTATTGAGATATGTCGAAACAATAATATTGCGTGCGCGATAACGCCTATTCAAACATTGGGACACGTTGAGTTTGACCAGTTTGTAGATAACCAAACCGGCATCGGTAAAGTTACCAAATTATCGAGATATCGATACTATGGGACAAATCCCAAATTCACCCCAATGTTTTGTGTTCAGCCACTTTATTACCTATTGACTTATGTGGCCAATCAATATGAGTGGCTGATGCGGCAACCTTCAAACTTTTTTGAAAAAATGCGAAATAATTTTGTCTCTTATCTGAAAGACGATAAAGATTTTTTCCACGAAATCAAAAAGATGGGAAGGAATATTATTTACAACAAAAATGGCTATGAATTAGTCGTTACTAACACTATTTTAAACCTTAAATAGAATTTGTGATGGGAAATCTAAAAGTATTGATGATGGGCGGTCGCCGATGCGGAAAAACATCTGCATTGGCTAGTTTGTTTGACCAGATGAAAAATACTCCTGCTATTTTTAAATTACTTACAGTAGCAGACAAGACTATACTTGAAACAAAAATTGATCCGATTACCCTTAAAGAGGAGAAGCAAGAGCCGTTGAATATCAAGAAATTGGAATTGCAATCGTTTCTTAGGAAATATAATCCTTCGGACTTTCTTGTAGACAAAGGCCCTACAAGAAATTGGTGGTTTTATAATATGCAGATCTCCTTAGCTGGAACAAATAAGACTATGAATATGGAGTTTCGCGACGCTGCTGGTGAATTCTTTGATCACGGAGGCGCACACACCGATGAGGCCACAAAGTATATTAATGATTGTGATGTTTTTGTTGTGATTGTAGATACGCCTTATCTTATGAGTGATGACGATTCAGTGGTTTGTGCTGCAAATGTTACTGATTCGATTCACTCTTTCTTGACATCAATTGATGAAAAATCAGATGAGAAGCTGGCTCCAAAATTTGTTCTGTTCGTGCCTATCAAATGTGAAAAATGGATTCAAGAAGGAAAGATAAATGAGGTAAACGAGAAAATATTAAAGGTATATGCACCAACCATTAGTCATCTGAAAAACCGAGATAACACGGAATTATCAATTATACCTATCCAGACAGCTGGGGGTATTGTATTTTCAGAAATGAGGCAGTCGTGGGTTATTATTAATCAAGAAGGTGAAGTTAAAAAATGTTCAAAAGTAACAGAAAATACAGTCGTTCTTGGTAATGGAGAGATGTATTATAAAAAGCCGGAAGATGTTTTAAACCCAGATCCCGAAGGCAATTTCAAATTCGATAAAGAAAATATAGATATCGAACGCCCTTCGTCTTGGTTCCACCACAACTCCAAGAGCCCTAAATATACTCCACACAATTGTGAGCAAATAGCACTGCACATATTGCGTTTTATGCTCAATAAAGCAAGAAAGAATCAAAGTAATAATAGTATTATTCAATTTTTTAGAAGCATATTCGGAGCAATCACTCTAAATGATCTAAATAACACTATTGTAGAACTTACAAACAGAGGCTTGATAAAAGACACAGGAGATGGCATCAAGCGCATAAAAATTTATTCATAAGATATCTATATATGATATAAAATAGAAAAGCTATGTTAAGATATTATTCATACTATTCAATAGGCGGTTACAAGGATTTGTATCTTGGTTCATCTGAGATGGCAGAACAATTTACATATTATCTCCCCCTTTTAGCTATTCAAAAGAAAAAAGCATTAGAGGGAGATGATAAAGCTGCCATTGAGAAAATATCCGACTTGGAAAACTTACCCAAGATTAAGATAGTTAATAAGTCGAACGATTGGGGGCTGCCATCTATGGGTGGCAAATTGATTTCACACGGTGGATATAAATTGATATTTACTCACGCAGAAAACGATACCTACATTTTGACATTAAGAGATATTAATGGTGAAAACAAGGATGAATCAGGGCGATCAATACCTTTCTTAGTAATGATTGTAGCTGATAATACTAACGACGCAAATAAGTTAGCTTCCATTGCAGCTTATTGGAGTAATCATTTGAACACAGTTGTGAAAAAAATTTCCACAATGTTTGCGTACGATAAGGTTGTAAATGGAATAAAATTTAACCTTCAAGAGTTTAACCAACTTGTTAATCAATCGGTCTATAAACAAATAGGCATAGAAACGACAGATGGTATTAGTGCTATATCTGTAAAACAAGACACAGTAGGAGCTCTATTAGTTTTGCCAGGAATTACCGACAAGTTGATATTGGATGAGTTGGAATTGCAAAGAAAAAAAGTAAATTTAGTTCCGCTTACAAAGGTTCTTCCCAAAGATAATCCAGATAAATCAAATAGGATGCTTATACAGGCACAGGCAGAAAGAAAGAATCAAAAAAGAATAAAATTAGTATACTTAGCAATCGCTGGTATTATTGCTATAATCGGCATAATCGCATATTTTATTACAAATTGGGGCAAGTAAAATGTCGAAAGGGTTAAAGGTTTTGATGATGGGTGGCCAAAGAGTGGGAAAAAGTTCTGCTCTTGCCGCAGTTATGGATGCTTTTATGAAAGCACCCATAGACTCGTTATTGCAAGTGAAAGATACAACAGAATTGGCAAAATATGAAAATGAGAAACAGGAATCTATTAGGCGGAAATTATCCGAAATTAAATCTTGTCTTTCACAAAATAATGGCAAAACCATACTTGTAGACTCTGGGAAGACCTCTAAAATCTGGCATTACAGATTAGAGCTATCCCTCCCTGGCAGCTTCAAAAAAATGGAAATATTATTCACTGATGTCAATGGTGAATTCTATGAGAGTGGTAATATGCGCCAAGATGAGATATGCAAATTCATTGAAGAATACGATGTCTTTATCATAGCTGTTGATACCACATATATGATGGAATCTGCAAATGATAATAACGAATATGTAGATGATATTATCAATGAAAAATTCAATTTTGTTGATGATATTCATAATTTTTTATCATCTATCAATTCTAAAAACTGTACGAATGCGAAGCTCGTTCTATTTACCCCTATTAAGTGCGAAAAATGGGCAAAAAAGAATGCTTTGGATCAGGTTGTAGCACGTACAAAAAGTGTATATGCAACTGCTATCGCAAATTTAAGTGCTCACGATAATATTATCATTGAATTTTTGCCTATACAAACAGTTGGCTCTATGGTGTTTAAAGAACATCTGCCAGCGCAACTGTTTACCTGGACTAAAACTATTCTGCTCTTTTTCAATAAAACAAATACACAAAAATGTAGCGCTATTAACCTTGATAATGTAAGGCTATCTAATGGGCAACTAATGCAGAAGAAAGAAGGGACCATTGCAGATGATTATTCTGCTGTTCTAATTCCAGACACAGATATAATAAGGCCTAATTCGTGGTTTGAAGTAACAAGTTCCACATATGCTCCTCACAACTGCGAGCAATTGGCATTACATATATTAGACTTTATGATGAGAAAATTTGTCGATACAAAAATAAGGAAAGATAGAGAACAAAGCATAGCTAAAAGATTTCTAAAGTGTGCTGGAAACATTATATCAAATATATTAACAGTAGGATTGTGGTCTAAATGCATAAACTATTTTGGAGACATTCCTGTAAAAAATATGGAGAAAATTATCAATAAGATGAAATCTGATAATATTATTAAATATTCCGGAGAAGGAATAGAAATATATAAAGATGTAAATCTCTTGACAAAATAAGAATATGATAAGGGCTTATTGTTTTTACTCATTTGGAGGGTATAAAGATATGTATCTCGGAAATCTTGATGCAAATTCCTCATCTGTGTACTACTTACCACTTCTTTCTATAATGAAAAAAAGAGGTTTGGCAGAAGAAGTGCAAAAGATTTCGGAACTTGAAAGTTTGGATAAGATACAAATAATTTCGAGAAATTCAACCTATGATTTTCCATCTGAATGTAAAAGCCTGTTCTCACACGGCGGCTATGTAGTTATGTATCGAACTCTTAATGATGGTTCTGTATGTTTAGCTATAAGAAATTTATATGGTTCGATGAAGGATGAAGAAGGTCGCTCAACGCCATTCACAATTTTGTTTGTAGCTAACACTCCATCCGATATTGATTTGATGGATAACGTTGCTACATTCTGCATACATAACTCTCACAAACTAAATGATATCATAAGCCCCACAATAATTTATGATTCAAAAGCCAATGGTCTGAGAGCTGATATTTCAAAAATATATGAATGGATTATTTTATGCCCAGAGTCCAAGAAATTTATCCACACCCCAGGCGTTGTTGATTACATTATGATAGGCTCTTTATCATATTTTCATATTATATTAGAAGAACATAATATAAAAAGAGAGTTTGTCAATGCCGCCATTTTACAAAATGGGCATATCCGCTATGGAGAATTGGCTATTAAAGAAGATTGTGATGAAAACACAGAAAATATGCCTGCAGTAAGTTGTGATATGCATCCAATAAACGATGGAAATTAGATTCATTTATCTTCTATAAGTAAAGAGAATATTGTCTTTGCAAACACAAAGCCTACAAAATATAATTTTAGGATTAACAGAAATATTCTGCAAAACAAAGACAATATTCAATTAGATTAAAAAGGTGTAACTTAAATTTTAATCACATAATGTAGCGACAAATTGACTCTGACTGTATTTACTTTGTAATAAGATTATAACGAATAACGCAACGATAGAATAAAAATAACAAATATGGAAGCTAAAAAATTAATCAATCTCCCGCCAGAAGAATACGAACACCCATTTGATAAGGCTGCATTAAAAAAACTGCGTGCCCTACCCGGGCTTGATACTGTAACCAATTTCTTCTTAAATTGGGGTTTTGTAAAATGGCAGATTATCGAGCTGAAAGGTAGCAATTTTCACGTAACACGCGAATCTTGTCCAGAATTATATGAATTAGTGGAAGATGTTGCCAAGACTATTGGCGTAGAAGATTTTCCCGAAATTTACACAGAATGGGGATATGCAGTTAATGCATACACAACAGGTATTAAAGATCAAACCCTACTCGTGTTAAATAGCGGAGCTGTAGATCTGCTCAATGATAATCAATTGAAATATATAATAGGCCACGAAATGGGGCATATTAAAAGCGGGCACGTTTTATATCATCTTATGGCTCAAATGATATCTTCAATGATAAAATATATTCCACTTGGAGATGCTTTGCTTGAACCAATCCACTATGCCCTATTGTATTGGAATAGAATGTCTGAATTCTCAGCGGACCGCGCTGGCTTGTTGGCCTGTCAAAATAAAGAAGAAGCAATACAGACAGTGATTAAAATGGCTGGAGTACCAATGAAATACTTCAACAAACTCAATGAAGAGTCTTTCATTAAACAAGCTGAGGAGTTTGAGAAACTCAACAATGGCTTTGGCGATACAGCAATACGTTCTTTGTCAATTTTAACAAGTTCGCATCCTTGGACAGTTTATAGAGCAGGAGAACTCTTGAAATGGATTAATTCTGGAGAATATGATAGAATAATCGAAAAATACGAAGGTGTGCCTTGCATACACTGTGGCAATATTGTATCAAAAGATTCAGCATATTGTCACATACACGGAGGTAATCCTTTTGAATAAAATATGAAATGAGAATCACGATAAATTAGACATATTATTATAGTTCCCATAAAGGGGATATTGCAGAACAAAATAGTTAGTAAAACTTATTTTTGCAAAACATCTTGCTTTTCAAGTTTAATAGACAAGGTTAATATATAATATGCCGTAATCAATAAACAACATTAAATACTAACATTTAAAACATAAAACAATGTCTGAACTAAAAATGAGCCCGCTCAAATTTAAGGAAAAATCATTGCTTGAGCGTCTTGCCGATTCTATATTAGAACTTGTTACTCCTCGCCCTGATCCGCTCCTCCCCCTCACAAGGAGATCAGTCAGTCTCTCTGAATTAGCTCTAAAAGCTCCGATAAGTATACCAAAACTATCATTATCAAGCAGTACAAAACTCAATACTGTTACAATTGAACAACTAAAGAGAGAAATTCCTGTTGATGTTGAAAATTTAACAACAGATTTGATTGAGCGAGTATATACAAAGTTTGCATTCGTGTCATATGGAGCTACGTATGAAGATATTCTAAAATTTTACATTGATAAATCTGCAGATGTAAGCAGTTTGTCATATATCGATGGAATGTCGGCATTTAAGAAAGTCGTGATATCTATTTACAATAAGGTATCAAGCAACACCATAAGCGAATATGGAGATGTTCTATATACTCAAACAATTGCATTGAGTATTATATGGGGTGCTATGATGTTTTCTCTAATAAAAAAGGCAAGTTCAAATCCCGTGTCTTCGGAAAAAACTATTGTTTCACGAAGCGTTGTATCAATTGCAGTTGCAATGCTACAAGTAATGCATAGAGAGTTGCCAGCGTGGAAATATATTGGAGTTATATATAAGGCGTACACAGAAGTCGGAGACTGGTCTCAAAAACATCCAACACTATACAAAGTTCTATTCCCATCGATTTATATCAACACCGCAAAATATCCATTGTGGCATAAAGATATTGAAAAACACATTGGAGATGGAAACTCAAAAGAGCTCTCTATTGGTAAGGCCATAAATATGTCGTACACATTCCGTATAGGAGACTGCTTTATTGAGGGTATGAAATATCACACTATGCTGACAGACGAAGTAATACGAAATTTCCAGAACTATTTATGTCCTATACCTCGCAGTAATGAAATAAAGAAACTTATCAGTTTGTATGTTTATAACAATATATACTAAATAAAATGATTGACACAATTATAAATTTTTTCACAGACAATAAAATTAGCATAGGCTTATCAAAGTTCTTAATGTATTTTATTAACTTTAAAGGTTTGATAGAAACAGCTAAGAAGATTGAAGACGGCGATACCGTCGAATATATAAAAACTCGATATAAGTCGTTATTATTGGAAACTGGCAAGATTAAACAATACGACAATATCGCATTCCTGCTATTAGTTAAATGCCCCAACTCCGAAAAATGGGAGATGACAGCAATTGATGCAAAATATAAATATGTAGTTAAGGGTGAGATAAAAGTGGACTTACCAAACGACTCAAATACTGACACATACTATGTAAAACTCCTGTAATTACAACACATCAAGTTGTGTATATACTCGATGTAAATGTGTTATCTGCAAATAATAAGATATGAATATTATCAAGAAAGCTTTGTCGATGTGGGCAATATGGTCTGCTGAAAAGATAGGATATACTCTGCAAAAGATTGAAACATTGCGTTATATTTCAGTTGAATCTCTTTGCAAAAAGTGGAGCACCAAAGAGTACATAAAATTAGAGGAGACCAGAATGCTTGCCCAATCAGAAGAGCATTGGTTCGAGGAGTTGCAGATTCTTATAGATGAGGTTTATTTACTTATAAAAAACAAAGGAGATAAACAACTATTTTATACTGCCAACGAACGGTTATTAAACCTACACCAAATTTTCGACATTGATGACGATACTTTTGCAGAAAAATATAAAGAACGCTATTTATGTTTTAACGACCAGCGAATAAAAAAACATATTGAGTCGTTTCTAAGGAGTCTATATAACTATTATTACAAGAGAGCCGATTTTATGTTGGCTCATCTACAATACAATACGGCCATATTGTGCGGAAAGGCAATATGTAAAATTGCGGCAGTATCGAATGTCATATCTTTTGAAGAACATATAGAGGCATTGTTTCACATTGCTATCAACTATGGGAGCCTAAGAGAGTTTTCCAAAGCAATGGAATACTATAATAAGGCTCTTCAGATAGCCAAAGAAGCAAAAGATGTCTCCTACGAATATATTTCAATAGTTCGTAAATTGACCATTTGCATTATTACTGTGGATTTGAGTGTTTATGCCGATATAGACCAAGAAAGAATTGATGTTGTTAAGGAATTATTAGCATTATGCGATGAACACAAGCTCAATCCGTATAAATTGGGAGAGAAACTTTTGAGTGAGGAGAAGTCTGAATTTAAGAGAAACAGGATTCGGGAGGCAATGCCAGTCATTGACTCCCTCTTGGCATTAGAACGTGGAGATTGGCAAACATCATCGCTCAGCACGGAAGAACTGAAGGCTGCTGAATCAAAAGCATATGGAGGGGAGATTGGGTATAGTAATTCCGATGCATTGAAATTTGCATATCAATTATTACACAATTCGGCGGCAAGAGAAGAGGTAATTAGCAGAAATATGGATAAGGAAAATGATGAGGAGGAAGATATACCGTATGAAATTCCATTTCCTCAAAACATGTTTCCTACTGACAAATTCAGGATGTTGATGTGGCATTCTAACGCAGAAATCTCACAGAAGCATCTATACCGCTCAATTTCCCTTGCTGATGATGCAATGCTAATCGCCGACAATGTGTTCTCTGATTTCCACACGGTAATGGCCCTTCACTCCGTAGGAAAGGCTTGCGAATGCTGTGGAAATACATCAGGAGCAATTGAGGTGTATAAGACAATTGTAGATACGTTCAAAAAAGAGCATCACCCAGGTTCTGACATAACGTTGTCCTACCAACCGATGTATAATTGCCTGTTTGAGATAGGAAATCTGCAAAAAGATACTGAGCCGCAGATGGCAATTGAAGCATTTAATGAGGCCATAGAGATAATAGAAAAATCCACTGACGCAGACAAAGACTATTTTAAGTTCAACATCATCATCAACCGCTCAATTGCATATAGGAATATAGGAGAACACCATTTAGCGGAGCAGGATATTATATCCGCAATTGATATGATATTAGCGCAGACGAACAAACGGTTAAAATATATGGACGGAGATCTGCGAGAAAACTATTGGAACGACATTATTAAGAGAATACAGCATATTGTGAGTTTATGCAATGAGGATGACAGTGACATATTACGCAATAAAATTTATGAACTAATACTGTTATCCAAGGGCTTTATGCTCAGTTCTGAGCACACTCTTAGGTCTGCCATTTTTTCAGATGGTATGCCAGAAAATATCCGCAGCATATATGAAGAGTTGGAGAGATATGAGCAGAAAAGAAATCCCTGGGGTACCTCGACTGAGAACTCATCAGATGAATATGTCAACCATTATTTGCAACGTATGCGTTTAATGTGTGCAACTTGCGATGTAATTGACAAATATTCAGATTTTGCAAAACAAGACTACAGTTACATTGCTGATAGCCTGAGCGACAACGATGTAGTAATTGATTTCTATGATTATGAAATCCAGGATGAGGACCGACAATATATAGCTTTTGCATATCTGAAGGGATATAAAGCGCCGCAACTATATAAAGTGTGTAAAGAATCGGATATTCAAAAAATATTCGACGAAGTGTATGCGCTATCATATCATGATGGGGTGCAATACCATTTTTCGGAAGCATATAATCCAGATCTTGAATATAGCAATAGACTTTTCAATCGTATATTCAGCAATATTACTTGCCTTAGGAATATTGTCCCTTCCTTCAATATTTATATAGTTCCATCAGGATCATTGCATAAAATTCCGATGGAGTCACTTGTAGTATCAAATGACACCAAATGTATCGTATCCGATTATTACAATAGCATTGCGCGAATAAGTCACGCCCGCACAATAAGAGATAAAATACATTACAATTCGCTGAATAACATAGAATTATTCGGAGGATTGGATTATGCGTACAACGAAAAGACAAATTCCAAAGACAGAGGGTATACCATAAATTATGAAAAGGGAGAAGTTACACAACTTATGCCCTGGAATAATCTGTTTTATAGCCTTAAAGAGATTAACAATATCGCCTTTATGTGGGAAACATCAAAGGGAAAGGATTTTGTCAGAAAATATACTCATTCAGATGGAACATCTGATAAGTTCTACGAATTAAGTGGCAAAAAGGTATCGGTAATTCATTTTGCGACTCACGGTTTCTTTGAGACGCAGGAAACAGCAGCAAATCTACCTGCATTAAAAGGCAGATTCAACCCTATGGATTTGTCGGGAATTGTTATGAGTAATGGTAATCAGGGATGGCTATACGGCACACCCATTCAACACGAAGGAATTCTTACAGCCTCAGATATTGCCAAGATGGATCTGAGGGATACATCACTTGTGGTATTATCTGTTTGTAATAGTGGAAATGGAATAGTTCGTTCCGATGAGTTATATGGGCTGCAAAGGGCTTTCAAAAAAGCAGGCGTTAGAAGTATAGTTATGTCATTGTGGAATGAGCTGGATGAGGCTGGCGCTATGTTTATGACAAAATTTTATAAACATCTGCTATTTGATGAACAATCATTAATTAACTCGTTCAACAATGCAAAGAATGAGGTTAAGGAACAATTTAAGCATCCAATATATTGGGCAAACTTCGTAATGATAGACTAATTGGGCAAAACGTTGCAATAACCCATAATGCCAAGAATGTATAACATTGTCGATTAAAATGAAATAAGAGATTTAATAATATCTCTACATTTTATATCATAAAGATAGGAGCACTAATTAACTTGGCTTATCGAATATAATTCGTAAATTTGTAATCGCAAGTTATCGAGGATAATGTTTTAACTTATACATTAGCATATAACTGAGATAAAAGAGATGTTATACTCATATTGTTGCGCAAGTTGGTAGAGTTTCATTTAACCCAATGATTTGGTTATACTGAAATTGAATAAAATTAACATTAAAATATTATATTATGAAATGTCCATATTGTGGTTCGGAAAGAACTCAAGGAACAAACATCGGAGCGCGAGTATTTGCAAATATATGTGCATTTGGTGCAGGCTTAGTTGGTCACCTGGCCGGTCCTGCAGGTGGAGTTATAGCAGAAAGAGAGACACAAAAGTCTTTATGCCCATATGCAACATATATATGCCTTGATTGTAAAAAAGAATTTGAAAAAAGCAGAGCTCATTAGTATATTGATACATTTGTGGCGGGAGGTTGGATTATTGAAATTGCTACTTAATTCATATAAATATACACAACAATTACAAGCGAGAATATTCAACCATAAATAGCGAAGAAGATTCAACAATATTTTAATAGATTAGCCCAACCGTGAGTTTGGGCTAATTCTTACTGGTGATAGCCCGTACATCCGTAGGTAGCATTACGACACCTTTTATCCGAAGTAGCAAATACAAAGCGATAGAAATGCAAGCTAAATCTACTCCATTGGGTATAGAGAATCTGTTGAATGATTTTTTGATATGCAGACAAGAAAACATTAAACAAATTCATCTGTATCAGCAAAAATTTTATAGAGTTTAAAATGGAAGATATGATTTGTAATGCGAATGTGTACTCTGCATTTTTGGAGGGTAAGGCAACTGAAAAGGAGATGCGTACAATCTTAAAAAAACTGATTAGGGACTCTCGTCTAATAACAAGGTTGAATTTAGCTGCCGCAGTCTCAAACTTAGACATAGAAGATAAGAGCTAATAATATCGCACATCAATACTGCGAAATTAGGTGCTTTTTCAAATGAGCGTCAAGCATAGATTCTTATTTATGTCGATAAATAATATTACATTGTCCTAATACTGGGCCATTACTAAAAAAGGCTCCTATGTAAAAAGCATTTAACAAATGATTGCAGATTTAAATAGAATACAATTTGACGGTAGTTTCTTCGCAAAACTTATTTGCAGAGAACGAGCTATAGAGGGTTTGCTTGATGGCACGCTATATGTTCTGACCGATGATAGCGACGAGTGGAATGATGCCGTACTTCAAACTCAAAATTCAATAAGGCAAAGTCGAGTAAGGGCCTTGTGGCATTTACCATATTCCGTGGAGGCCATAACTGATTTTTCTTTTTTCAGGTCTGATGAAAGATTATTAGAGTATATAAAAACTTCGGAGCCTAATTATAATATTATAATGCCCCTTTACACGCCTGACCGAAGTTATAAATGTTACTTTATCGGTAGAATTAATGATGCAAGCCATTTGGAGAACGCATTCGGCATATTGACTGTTGATGCGCAGAAAGTGTGTGACGAATGTTCTTTTGCAGCATTTGCTACCACTATTGAGACTGCACCCGATGAGGCTAAACGGCTTTGGATGAAATTAATTGACTATAACAGCCGGAATCTGATTTCTGCAAAGAGTCAAATAGCGTTTCGGGGAAAATATAATGCCCCAGCCAGCGAATATGCGTTTCTGGGAAAGGGTTTCGAGAAGATGATCAGTGTTCCCAAAATGGAATATACCGATTTTGTCGATAGCTTAAAAAAGTTCCCCGATACAGTGGAGGCCATATTAAAGAATGCCAATAATGGTCATTCAAATGAGCGAATGGAATATGTAAAAATATGCCAGAACCTAAGTGTAAATGAAAAGAACGAACTAATACTCGAACTCTCAAAACGAATTCAGGATAAAAACATATTGGCAGAGGCTATTGATGCCGTAATCAACAAAGCTAAAACTTCTCGATTAAAGCTTAAACTGGTGAGTAAATCCTCGCAAGAAAAAATCGATGGTCGAAGGATGTATGGGGATTGGTGTACCTATTTGGTTGATGAGAATGGGAAAATGCAATGGTTAGACTTTGAACCAGCAGCCCACGTAATTTATATTATGAATATGATTAACCGCACGAAAGCCCCCAATACGCCTTCGGTTGTTGATGTTAGTAAGCACGAAAAGGCATTTATATCTATCTACGAGGCCATATACAATGGTGATGGCGAGGAGCAATACAAGCGTTTGATCCGCAACGTAGAGAAGAAGAGTGGCGAGGGGTACGAGCGAAAACGCTTGAAAGATTGCTACAAGATAATCACCAATTGTGTAAACGTACAATGTACGCTCTTCAATGAGAGTCCATATCCATATATAACCAATCTGGAAAAGCCTTTGACTATAGATTCCAACTTAATTGAAATATCGGACAAATTCAAGAATCTCGACAGCATAAAGTGGCTTTTTACTGAAAAGTAAACCATAAAAATAGGTGCCGTGCACCTATAAGTTCCCATTTTTAGCGCTTGCACTATCTTCGTTTTGAAAATAGAACAAGCGCTTTTTGTATGCAAAATTTAATGTATAGAGATATGGGAACCGAGAACATTGTAGGCTCAATTGCAAGCCTTATTAAATCTGCGAATGAAAAACATTTCACACTGGATGCTAAACAGGTGATGGAGTTTGTAAAACTGGTAATTACCGCTATTACCGAGGAGTTTTGTACTCTTGGCAAAGCCACCACAATTAGTGACAAACAGGCACTTGCAAAGGCAGAAAGAATTTATTTGGATGCTGCTGGAGAGTTGGTCGAGGATATTGATTTTCTCTGTGATCAGGAGGCTCTGGCATCTATCTATGAGACTGTCTATACGCTGATGACAGAAAAGGATTACAAGAGCGATGCAATTCAAATCATTGAGAACATCAAAAATGATGAGGCATTTGCATACAGTTTCCTCTATGGCACAAGCCTTAAGCCAGGTAAGAGTATTGCTCGCCTTCGCTCCCGCATAATCAATCAAGTTAGAATGAGTTACGGGGTTATCATTGATGAATATGTATTTAACACACTCCTCTATGAGCATCTCTATTCGGAGGGTACTTGGAAAGTGTTAAATTCGTATAATTACCGTAGCACTCTCTTTCAGTGGCTTGCAACCGTCTCTTCGCACTGCATTATGGCCTATCTTGAGAATAATGGCTATATCAAGATCTCGCGTGCAAGAACTCCAGGAAATACCCGCCTGACATTAAAGAAGATGACGCCAGAATATTGCCATATGGTAATCGACGATATGGTTAAAATTGGCCCTATGCGCGATATGCTTCTTGCGGTTTATGTGGACCGTCTCGACCAAAAGTCTATTATGGAGCGTTTCAATATGGATGATGAGATGTACAAACTCACTCTTCGCGCCTCTGAAAAGACTTTGAAGACGGCATTGCTCAATACTGAGCATCCATACGGCGATGTGCTTGTTGATAAAGGTGCTCGCAAGATTATGCTTTCGTCAGATTTTTTGACCATTATAGGACAGACAAACGCTGCGTATAGCGATGATAGTCCATTGCGTGAAGTGTTGGGTGTAACTCCCGATGATGCAGAGTTTGAGAGCAAGGTTATCAACTTCCTATACAACTTTACCAATAATCTTGGCTGGAGTGAAGAAGATAAATTTGTCTGGCAGAATCGCTACATCAAAAATATTAAACCAGATGAGCTCGCCGAGAATTTACCCAAGCGCTCTCGTCCCTGGATAGATACTCGCTATTCGCGATTGAATCGCAAGTTCAAGAAGGCCATTCGCAAATGGTGGGAGGATGTTAACCGTTAAAAAATTACTACTATGATTCTTGAGTTGAATACCATATTTGAGGGATATACTCCAGTGCAGGTGCTCGGTAAGAGCACCTCATATCGCGAGATGTACCATGCTAAGAACAGCTTTGAGCAGGACGTTGTTCTTACCGTATATGATATGAACAAATTGCCCGAGTGTTTCACTGATGGCAAGATTCCCGAGTTTGAGATTATCCCACAGCTTACTAATGAGGCTTTACCTACATACATCGAGCACGGGGACTACGACAACAATGAGATTTCGTTGCGATGGATGGCGACAAAATATGTTGGCGGCATTACACTCTCTGAGTACATCCACTCGGACTATGTTCGCAATGAGCGAGAGATGCTCCATCAGTTCTATAACTTGTTGGTGGCAGTTAAGGAACTCTCTTGGCGTATGGGAGGCGGTTGTTGTAATAACATTTCTACGGATAACATCATTGTTACAGTAGGTGCTGCCGATGAAGCAAAATGGCATCTTGTAGGACTCGATTGTGTGTCTAATATTTGTAAAGGCCGTGCTACGTTCGATACCAACACATTGCCTCAACTATTTCGTGCACCAGAAACACTTATTGGGCATTATAATATAAAGACAGATATATTCTCATTGGGAATTGTGTTGGCCATTGTTCTACAAGGGAAACACCCCTGGAGTGAGTTTCATAAGGCCAATCCGCATCAATCAATTATTGCGTGGATAAAATCAATACGCGAAAACTCTCCTGCGTTGGCTATGTCAGATGCACTGAAGAGCATTGTTGCCAAAGCTATTGCCATCAAGCCCTCAGAGCGATACAAATCTTTTGAGGATTTTGGTGCGGCTATCGCAAAATATCTTGGCGAAGAGAATCTGCGCAGTTTTGATAGTTTCGATTCCCGACACTCAAAGGCTGCATCAATAGAGCCAGAGATTATGGTGCAGAATGAAGAGGATAATATAATTAAACATCAGACGCCCCCACAGCCAAAGTCCAATGTCAAGATTGAGAGGGTTAAGGGCAATGGCTTTAAGGATGTAGCAGGTATGGAGCAACTCAAATGTAAACTTACTCGCAACTTTGTAGATATCGTTCAGAATCGCGAGTTGGCAGCACAATTTCAGATTACTCCTCCTAACGGCATCTTATTATGGGGACCTCCGGGCACTGGAAAGACATTTATCTCGCGCAAGCTTGCCGAGGAGAGCGGAATGTTGTTCAGCCTTATCAAACCAAGCGACTTGGGTAATATTTATATCCACGGTTCGCAAAGTATGATTGCTGATCTGTTTACTCGCAGTGAGGAGCTGGCGGCAAAGAATAATTGCGGTGTTCTGCTGGTCTTTGACGAGTTTGACAGCCTTGTTCCCAAGCGAGGTGTGAATGACGATAACAATCAGGCGAATGAGGTAAGTCGGAGGCCAAGCGGTCTTAGGAAGACAACAATGG
>JAZOUS010000022.1:0-24462 GCA_045658265.1 Alistipes sp. | reverse complement strand
CTTGGCCGCCTGACGCGCCACATCACGCACGATGGCAGGCACACCCGTCAGCTGCTTGGCTTCGGTCAGAAGCTCGTAGGCGTTGGTTGCAGCCAGCAGATTTGAGCTGAACTGGACACTGAGTGCCGAGAGCTGCTCGTTGATCTGCTTGAGCTTTGCCTTATCATCCTGCGAGAGCAATGCTCCAGAGCGAACGAAATCGTTGTAAATCTTCTCCGTCAGGCGCATCTGCTCCACATCAAGATTGAGCGCGTGGCGACGATCATACACCGAACGGATCTTCTCGAAGAGGCGGTCGTTCATTGCGATGGCATCGTCGTGAATTGCCAAACGGGGATATATCTCTGCCTCAAGCGCCTGAATCTGCTCATTCGTGTCGGCCGAGGCGATCATACCAAAGACCGAGGCAACACGCGTAAGCAGCTCACCGGAGTTATCGTAAGCAAGGATGACATTCTCGAATGTGGGCTCATCGACATTATCGACAATGGCCGCAATCTCCTCGTTCTGCAACGACATACCACGCTCGAAGGCGGGTCCGTAGTGCTCGGGCACAATGCGATCGAAGGGCGGAGCGCCGTATGGAGTCTCCCACACGGGCTCGAAGAAGGGGTTGTCACCGACCTCTTTACGCTTGCTGCACGAGGCGATAAAGAGAATTATCACCGCAAATGCGAATAAACGTGAAAAGCGTTTCATTACTTAAATTTATATTAATACCTTTGCAAAGGTAATATTTAACACGAAGTTATGCAACTATTTTACGCACCTGATATCACTCCACCCCTCTATACTTTGGGCGACGAGGAGTCGAAACATTGTGTTAGAGTACTTCGTTTGGGCGTTGGCGACAAACTCCACATCACCGATGGCCGAGGAAATCTGCATCTCTGCCAGATTGTAGAAGCACATCAGCACCACTGCACCGTAAAAATCGAGAGTACACAAAGCGAGTATGACAAAATGCCCTACTCGCTCACTATGGCTGTAGCCCCCACAAAGAATATCGAGCGTTATGAGTGGTTCCTTGAAAAGGCCACCGAGGTTGGTGTAACACGTTTTGTACCAATCGAGTGCGAACACAGCGAGCGACGCATCATCAAGCACGACCGCGAGATGCGTGTAATCACCTCGGCCGTAAAGCAGTCTCTTAAGGCATATCATCCAGAATTGGACGAACTCACTCCACTGCGCAAATTGATACAGATGCCTTTCGACGGGCAAAAATTCATAGCTCACTGCGCAAATGTGGGCAAAGAGAAATCATATCTACCTTCAGTGATTAAAAAAGCTGAGAATATTTTAATTTTAATTGGTCCAGAAGGTGATTTTTCGCCAGAAGAGATTAATTTTGCACTCGAAAACGGATTTGAGCCAATCACGCTTGGCAACCAGCGCCTGCGCACCGAGACTGCCGCACTCACGGCAACCATTATGACTGCCGTTGTAAATTCGTTGTAGCCTGCAAACGGCTCACAAGAGTTAAACAGGAGAGCCTCAGCGCATACAGGCTTAGACACAAACCCGAAAAATAATCAAATTTGTAAAACACATATTTACTATTAAATGTTTTATCTCTATCTTTTACTATTCCTCACTCTGCTAGTGGCTATGGTATTCGCCACGCCATTGCGCTGCAAGATGTGGGTTACAACCGCTATAGTAGCCATTACGGCCGTAGCGTTGGCCGTACCATCAATAGCAGTTTTGGCAGGGAGTGAGAGTTTCTCTATTATCGAGATGACAGGGCCGATTTTCGGTCAGGAGTCATTGGCCATAGATTCGCTTTCGGCCATATTCCTGCTGATTATTGGCATTGCGGGCACAGCCACTCTCATCTACTCGAAGGGCTACCTGCAGCAATATCTCGACAAAAAATCACCTGCACACATCTCTCTGCACTATGCGGCATTGGCCATACTCATCATCTCGATGATGATGGTGGTGATGTCAAGCGGAGGTTTCTCGTTCCTGCTGGCTTGGGAGCTTATGACCATAGCATCGTTTATCCTGATTCTGTTTGATGCCCAGCGTGCTGAGGTTATGCAGGCAGCATTGGCATATCTGGTGATGATGCATATCGGCTTTGTATTCCTTGTGGCTGGTTTCACCACCGCCTACACCTGCTGCGGCTCGGCATCGTTCGACGCTCTGCCTCTCTGCTTTAGCCAGGGCAAGACCATCCTGCTACTTATCCTCTTCCTTTTGGGATTTGGAATGAAGGCAGGTCTCTTCCCAATGCACGTCTGGCTTCCTGAGGCTCACCCAGCAGCACCTTCACACGTTTCGGCCATTATGTCGGGCGTGATGATTAAGACTGGAGTGTATGGCGTGATGCGAGTTGTATGGCAAATCTCCAACCTCGCAGAGTTGCACACAGCGGGTATTATCCTACTCTCGACAGGTATCGTCACAGGTCTTTGGGGCGTGATTTTGGCAGCCGTACAGAACGACGTGAAGCGTCTGCTTGCATATTCGAGTATCGAGAATATAGGAGTTATCTTCATCGGTTTGGGTATCTCGACAATCGCTCGTTCGTCGGGTAACGATGTGGTGGCTACGTTGGCGCTCTGCGGAGCTTTGATGCATACGGTCAACCACTCGCTCTTCAAGTCGTTGCTCTTCTTCGGTGCGGGTAACATCTATTCACAGATGCACACCACGCTGCTCGACCGCTTTGGCGGAGTTGCGAAGAGTATGCCCGTAACGGCTATCCTGTTCCTTGTTGCAACAATCGCCATCTGCGCATTGCCACCATTGAACGGCTTTGTGGGCGAATTCCTCATCTATCTTGGAATGTTCAACAGCGTACGCGATGGTGTCGATACACTTGCTGCGGCTGCGGGAATCCTCTCGCTGGCACTCATTGGAGGTATCGTCGTGCTGGCCTTTACAAAGTTATATAGCACCGTCTTCCTCGGCTCTCCACGCGACCATCACGTTGCCGAGGCAGAGGAGGTGGATAACTTCCGCATTGGCGCAATGGCCATTCCTGCGGTGGGTATCATTGTAATCGGCATTCTGCCTCAGTATGCTATCTCGGCTATCGAAAGAATCTCGATGCAGCTCTCTTCGTCATCGGCTTCAATCATCGAGGGCTACATCACCCCCACACTGGGCAAGGTATCGCTTACGGCTTGGTTGCTGATTATAGTTGTAGCTCTGCTCTATAAACTCAAGAGCCGCGCACAGAGCACCCGCACCATCTCGCAGGGCCCAACCTGGGGTTGCGGATTCACATCGCCCAATATCCGTATGCAGTACACAGGCGAATCATTCTCCGAGGGACTGGAGTCGGTTGCCACCAACCTCACTCAGAACACAGTCGAAGGTCGTCGTGTGAGCAAGAGCGAGATTTTCCCATCGTCGCACAACTACAACGTGCGTCATAAGGATAAAATTGACCGTCTGTTTGCCGCTTGGTGGGTGGAGTTGCTCTACATCATCAACAAGCGCATTATGGCTCTGCGTACTGGAAAAATCAACAACTACATCCTCTTTGCGTTGTTGTTCCTGATGCTTATTTTTGTTTTGTCACTCTTAAATTTGATATAGGATATGGGAGCTATTATACTTAACACACTACTCATACTGATAGTAGCACTCGCCATTCCAGGAGTGATTAACAGAACGCGCTCGATATTGGCTGGCCGCAAAGGGCCACGTCTTGCGCAGCATCTGTATAATGTAAGACTACTTTTGAATAAGGGCTCGGTATATTCACCAACCACCACCATTCTGTTCCGTATAGCCCCAGCAGTTTATCTGGGTGCGGCTGTTGTGGCTATGTTGTTTATGCCAGTGGCCGACCTCTATCCCCTCATCTCGTTTGATGGCGATGTGATTTGCTTTGCCTACACTCTGGCTCTGGCTCGCGTGGCTATCATCTTGGCCGCTATGGATACAGGTAGCTCATTCGAGGGTATGGGTGCCGCACGTGAGGCGCTGTATGGCGCACTTATCGAGCCTGCGCTTATGATTGGCTTTGCCACATTGGCAATGTTCTGCGGCTACACATCGTTTGCCGACATCTTCGACCACGAACAATCTTTCAATCTTCACTACTCAATTATAATGTTGGTCACAGCATTCCTTTTTGTGAAGATTACATTCGTGGAGTCGGGCCGAGTGCCTGTGGATGATCCACGCACCCACCTCGAGCTTACGATGATTCACGAGGTTATGTGCCTCGACTACTCGGGCGTGGATATGGCTATGATTCAGATTGCCGGCTGGTTGAAGACCGCCTGCTTCTCGATGATTGCAGCCAACGCTGTGGCGGCAACCTGCTGCTTCCACTGGTGGTTTGCAGTACCATTGGCCATCCTGCTCACAGGTTTGTCGGTTGGCATTGTGGAGTCTTCGCAGGCTCGTAACAAGCTGGTGCGCAACACTACATTCATCGTAACTATTTCAGCATTGGCCGCCCTGATTTTCTTCATCGGCTACCTTTTGCAACTTAACATAAACATATAGGAGATGCTACTCACGTTAATTATACTCTATGTTATGACGCTCATCTATCTCTCGATAGCCGAGCGATTCCGCAACTACGCATCACTCATAGCCGTACAGGGCTGGATTTTGTTGGGTATTGCACTATTGCAACTTCACTCACTGGATTGGGTGGAACTGTCGTTTATCATTCTCGAAACGCTTATCTTCAAGGCTATCATCGTGCCTGCGATTTTGACAAGGGTTATCCGCCGCACCAAAATCAACCGTATAGCCTCGACTGGAGCTTCGCAGTTCAACTCGCTGATTCTCTCGATTGCGGCTATGGTTGTAAGTGCCCTTACCACCTACTATGTGGCCGACTCATCGATCCATATGATATTCTTTGGCGTGGCGCTCTATGCTATGCTCAGCGGTCTGATACTCATAGTGCTTCGTTCACGCATCTTTACACATATGGTGGGCTTCCTTGTTATCGAGAACGGTGTGTTCCTCTTCTCGATGGCTATTGGCGTGGAGATGCCTCTGCTTATCAATATGGCCATTATGCTCGATATCTTGATGTCGGTGCTGATGCTCGGCTTGTTTATGACTAAGGTCGATAAGCAGATTCACACCGACGACAGCGACTCATTAACTCACGTAAAAGATTAACACGATGATATATTTCTACTTTGCACTCTGGCTTGCCATTGCGGCAGCTACATTCTTCGTAAAGAGCCGAAGAGCCGTTCACGCTCTGTGCGGAGCCTATGTCGCCATCCACGCTATCTTTGCTCAGAGATTGCTCTTCGGTGGCGAATATCTCACCACTTCGGGCCAGTTCTTCTCGTTCGACGAGATTGGAACTCTGTTCTATGTGTTGCTGGCTATAGTGGCTACATTTGTGATTATCCACTCTAAGGAGTATCTCAAGGATGACACACTGCAGGACTACAAACGCTACTTCGCTCTACTGATGCTGCTCATCACTGCTATTACGGGCGTATATTTCGCCAACAACATAGCCATCACCTGGATTTTGATGGAGACCACGACGCTCTGTGCAGCGGGTATTCTCTACCACCGCCACTCGAAGGATACTCTGGAGGCCACCTGGAAATACCTCTTTGTATGCTCGACTGGTATCGCCATAGCATATCTTGGTATTCTGCTTTTGGCGGCTGCCGCATCAAATAACTCACTCAACTACGAGGAGCTTCGCACCCTGATTACCGAGGGTAATCCACTCTACCTGAAGGTAGCCTTTGTGCTTATCCTTACGGGTTATAGCTGTAAGATGGAGATTTTCCCACTCTACACAATCGGTGTCGATGCCAACTTCGCAGCCCCAGCACCCGCTTCTGCTCTGATTTCAACAGGTTTGGTGAACGCTGGTTTTCTGGCTATCTTCCGCATCTATCGACTCTATGCCGACACTGCACTGATTGACTGGATTCGCAACGTGATGCTCATTACGGGTATCATCAGCCTGATGGTGGGAGCTCTGTTCCTGCGCCGCACGAATAACTACAAGCGATTCCTCTCCTATTCGACAGTCGAGAATATGGGTATTGCGGCCATCGGTTTGGGTATCGGTGGTGTTGGCGTGTGGGCAGCTCTGTTCCACGTTGTATGCCACACCCTCATCAAGAGTAGCCTCTTCCTGCAGATTGGTATCGTGCGCCACATCTACAACGGCTATCGTATCAACCGAATTGGCGACTATATAAATATAAATAAGGTTGGAGCCATTGCCCTAATGGCAGGAATGGTGGTTGTGTTGGCATTCCCACCCTCACCACTCTTCATCTCGGAGCTTATGATTCTCTCGCAGACCATTGCCGACGGCAAGTGGTGGCTGATGGTGGTGATGATGTTCCTGTTGTGTGTGGTTATCTACTCTGTCTGTCAGCGCATAATCAAGCTCTGCTACCAGCCCAATCAGGATGAGCTACACCCATCAAATATCAACCGCGCCTTGTCATACAGCGCACTCACGCTGCTCATTGGAGCCATCGTTTTGGGATTGTGGCAGCCTATGCCTCTTGTAGAACTTATTAGTAAAATCGCAACATTCTAAATTATGATATACCATATCACCGATAACACCTCTTGCGCCGTTGAGCTGGCCGACATTCCAGTAGTGGAGTATGCCGCCATCTACAACGACCTCAAAGAGCGATTGCAGCAGGAGCGATATCACATAGCACACTATTTTGCCACTCCCGATGGCAACCGCCTGAAGTTTTACCTCATCCTGCTCGACGACGAGCAGCATAAGGTGATGCTCACATCGTTTGCTATGGACTACTACGAGGATGTGGCTCTGCCATCACTTACGGCACTCCATCCTGCAGTGCATCCATTCGAGCGTGAGATTTCGGAGCTCTACAATGTGGAGTTTGACTCCAACCCATGGAACAAACCTTTGCGATTCTCGTTCGACCGTCGCAACCGTAACTCCACTATCGACACCTATCCATTCTACACCATCGAGGGAGACTCTCTGCACGAGGTGAATGTGGGCCCTATCCACGCAGGTATCATCGAGCCAGGAGCATTCCGTTTTATCTGTAATGGCGAAAAGGTGCTCCACTTAGAGATTGCTTTGGGTTACCAGCACCGAGGCGTGGAGAAGGAGTTTTCATCGACCGACAACCGCCTTCGCCAGACGCTGCTTTCCGAGTCAATCGCTGGCGATAGCGCAGTAGCACACGCCTCAACCTTTGCCAACGTGGTGGAAAAGCTCTCCGACAAGAGCATCTCGCAGAACCTTGTTAAGGAGCGTGCCGTTGCTCTGGAACTTGAGCGTATGGCTATGCACATTGCCGATACGGGAGCATTGTCGATGGATATCGGTTATCAGTTGGGGCAGGTTGCCTGCGAGGCTCTCAGAACACTCACTATCAACACCACTCAGGCTTGGTGTGGCAACCGCTTCGGCAAGGGTATGATTCGCCCATTTGGAACAAACAAACCTCTTACGGAGGCCAAGCGCAAGATGATTCTCGACAATGTGGCCGAAATTAGCTGTCGCTACGAAGAGGTGAGCAACGATATCAAGACATCGCCCACCATTCTGGCCCGTTTCGAGGAGTGTGGCATAGTGCCTAAGAGCGAGATGTATCGCATTGGCGGTGTTGGTATGGCAGCTCGTGCAAGTGGTGCAAAACGCGATATTCGCTCATCTCACCCATTCGGAGGCTTCACTCTTGGTTGCATCGAGCACCAGAGCGTCGTGGAGCAGCAAGGCGACGTGATGTCACGCCTGATGGTTCGAGCAGGCGAGGTGCTGCAGTCGGCAGAGTATATCAAGCAGATTCTTGAGTCGTACGAGGTGTCGGAGGAGTATTCACGCCCCGACTACACATCGGCTCTTGCGGCTGATTCGCTCTCATTTGCGCTCACCGAGGGTTGGCGAGGCGAGATATGCCACATAGCTATCACCGATAGCAATGGCCAGATTGCCACCTATAAGGTCAAGGAGCCAAGCCTCCACAACTGGTTGGCATTGGCGTTAGCGGTTCGTGGCGAGGGAATCTCCGATTTCCCAATCTGCAACAAGAGTTTCAACCTCTCATACTGCGGTCACGACCTTTAGGCCACAACCATTTTTACAAACAGCAAATAAGTAAACATTATAACGATATGATTACACCGAAGATTAAGGTGCTTCGTAGCCACGGAGTACAATATATCCCCAATCTTAACGATGTAACACTCAGCGAGGAGTTCCGAGGTCGTCCAGAGCTCACCCCCACCGACGATATGTCGCAGGTGGAGGCTGCCGCCCGCCTCTGCCCTACTGGCGCAATCACCGTTGCTCCATTCTCATTGGATTTGGGCAAGTGCCTCTTCTGTGGCGAGTGCGCTCTGCAAGCGCCAAAGAACATCCGCTTCACCAACGACTACAAGATGGCCACCACCAAGCGTGAGGCCCTGATTATAACACCCGAGAGTAAGCAGGTAGAGTTCCACCACGAGGGTGTGCGCCCCATTGTGCGCAAGCTCTTTGGCAAAGCGCTAAAGCTCCGACAAGTGTCGGCTGCTGGCGACGCATCGGTTGAGATGGAGCTCAACGCAACGGGCAACGTAAACTTCGACTTTGGCCGCTATGGAGTCGATTTCGTGGCATCACCACGCCACAGCGACGGTGTTGTTATCACAGGCCCTATATCGAAGGCTATGGCCGAGCCATTGCAGATTTGCTACGATGCTGTGCCCGATCCAAAGGTGGTTATCGTGTGTGGCTCGGAGGCGTGTTCGGGAGGTCTTTTTGCTGAGAGCAAGGCCGTTGACCGCTCGTTTATCGACTCTAATGAGGTTGATTTGTGGATTCCAGGAGCACCTACTCACCCTATGGCATTTATCGACGGCGTGATGAATCTTATAGGCAAAAAGAGCGAAAGATAGGGTTTAACATCTGCTACAAATAGCCTCTTTGGGCATTTCTCGGAGTTTATTCCACCTCGCAAAAGGTCAATTCAGCCGTAATAAACGGCGTTTCACCCAGCGTGGCGTGCGAATTCGCAAAGATGGGATTAACTTTGCAGCAGCAAAACAAAAATATTGAACAAAAAATATTAAACCTATGAAAAAGTTACTTTTTATCCTATTGGCAGCAGCGACAGTTAGCACCGCTTCAGCACAGCAGGCCGAGAGCAAGCAGCCAGAGCAGAAGAAAGCGCCTACTGCCGAGCAGATGGCAAAGCGCCAGGCCGACCGTATGAAGCAGCAGTATCTGCTTGGCAACGACCAGTACGACAAGGTCTATAAGCTCTGCTTGAAGAGGGCTCAGAAGCAGATTGCTCGTATGGAGGAGATTAAGAAGGAGCAGGAGCAGATGAATGCCGATATGAAGAAGATTCTCAACGAGACTCAATATGAGCGCTATGAGCAACATCGCAACTATCCCCATATGATTAGAGGTGGTCAGCAACGTGGCAAGATGCCTCAGCGAGGCTTCTGCCCTATGCAGCGCAATATGAGGGGCCACTTCAACCCACATATGCAGCGTCCATTCAATCCATATATGCAAGGCAAGTTCTCGGCTCAGCGTGGTCAGTACCAGTCACATTTGCAGATGCCAGCAAAAGAGCTTGAAAAGGGTGGACAGGTTACACCTCCGACTCAAGGCAACAGACGCCGTCCAGCAATGTACGACGACACTCGCAAGCTCGATAACACCGCAACAGAGGCCAAGACTGCCGAGACAAAGGAGTTGAAGTAAAATAGTCTCTACACAATATCAAATAGATTGTCCGCAAAGGCAATCTATTTTTTTGCCCATATCTCACCTCACCCATCACATCGTGACAAAAAAAGAGTGCATCCAAAAACTATTTGGACGCACTCTCACTCTTTCGGTTATTTCAATTACTCGGCAGAGATAGCCTCGCTTGGGCAAACACCTGCACAAGTACCGCAGTCGATACACTTATCAGGGTCGATAACATAGATATCACCAGCTGAAATAGCCTCTACGGGGCACTCGTCGATGCAAGTACCACACGCTACACACGCATCTGAAATTTTGTAAGCCATAATTTTGTTTGTTTTATTTGAGTTAAAAAAAGTTCTTAATGCAAATATAATATTTTATTTGATAATATCAAAACCTGTGTAAGGAATAAGAGCCTCTGGTATGCGGATTCCCTCCTCAGTCTGGTAGTTCTCCAACAATGCTGCCACAATTCGAGGCAGGGCGAGTGAAGAGCCATTCAAAGTGTGAGCCAACTGAGTCTTCTTGTTGGCATCGCGGTAACGCAACTTCAAACGGTTGGCCTGGAAAGACTCGAAGTTAGATACTGATGATACCTCCAACCAACGGTTCTGAGCCTGAGAATATACCTCAAAGTCATAGGTCAAAGCCGATGTAAACGACATATCGCCACCGCAAAGGCGCAGGATACGATATGGCAAACCGAGCGATGCCACGATACTCTCAACGTGAGCAACCATACCGTCCAAAGCCTCGTAAGAATTCTCTGGCAGAGCCAACTGCACGATCTCAACCTTGTCGAACTGGTGCAAACGGTTCAAACCACGCACATCCTTACCATACGAACCAGCCTCACGACGGAAGCAAGGGGTGTAGGCAGTCATCTTCACGGGGAACTCCTTCTCGTCGAGGATAACATCGCGGAAGATATTGGTTACAGGAACCTCTGCTGTTGGAACAAGGTAGAAGTTATCAGCCGTAGCGTGATACATCTGTCCCTCCTTATCGGGCAACTGACCAGTACCAAAACCAGAAGCCTCGTTCACCATTACTGGTGGCTCAACCTCCTGATAACCAGCCTTTGTATTGCAGTCGAGGAAGTAGTTAATCAAAGCACGCTGCAAACGAGCACCCTGGCCCTTATACACCGGAAAACCAGCACCTGTGAGCTTTACGCCCAAATCGAAATCAATGATATCATACTTGCGAGCCAACTCCCAGTGAGGCAGTGGCTTCTCGGGCAACTCCTGATAGTTCTCAACGAGCTTCACCACCACATTATCCTCGGCTGTCTTACCCTCGGGTACAATCTCGGCGGGGAAGTTAGGCAACAACACAATCTGCGACTGCAACTCCGAGCTAACAGTCTGATGCTCCTCCGAGAGCTCTGCCGAGCGAGCCTTCAACGCAGCCACCTGCTGCTTCATCTGCTCTGCCTCGTCACGCTTGCCCTGGCCCATCAATGCACCAATCTGCTTGGCAGCCTTATTCTGCTCTGCAAGGCAATTATCCAATTCCGACTGGATAGCCTTACGCTTATCGTCTAATTCCTCTATCTTTGCGATGATTGGAGCTGCATCCACACCCTTCTTTGCAAGGCGTGCGATTGCCAACTGCTTATCATCTCTGAGTTGCTTCAATGTCAACATAACCTCTATCTATTTTTGGTTTACGATTTGCAAAGTTATAAAAAATCTCTATTCTTTTCTCTTTTTTGGGTAGCTTTTTTCCAGATTGATAGGGTGTGGCTGTAAAAAGAGTGTGATAAATCACAATTTTTCCACATTCTTTCGCTATTTTTGCATCAAAATACTAAGGTCGTATGGAAATTCGCACAATAGAACTACTCTCACCAGCCAAGAATCTCGAGGCTGCACGCGCTGCCGTTGACTACGGAGCAGATGCGCTTTATATGGGTGGAGTACGTTTTGGCGCACGCCACGCTGCGACCAATTCCATCGAGGATATTGCCCGCGCAGTGGAGTATGCCCATCAATATGGCGTGAGAGTTCATACCACGCTCAACACCCTGCTCTATGACGATGAGCTGGAGGCCGCCGAGTTGCAAGCACGCCAACTGATTGAAGCGGGTGTCGATGCGCTGATTGTGCAGGATATGGCCTACCGAGAGATGAATCTGCCCATTGAATTGCACGCCTCGACTCAGGTGGGAAACACCACCCCCGAAGGGGTAGCCTTTTTGGAGCAGAGCGGATTCTCGCGTGTGATATTGGAGCGCTCACTCTCGCTCGAGCAGATTAAGGCCATCCGTGCCGCCACCAACGTCGAACTTGAATGTTTTGTTCACGGCGCTATATGTGTGGGACACAGTGGAAGATGCTTTCTTTCGCGTTCCACATCATCACGCAGCGGCAACCGAGGCGAATGTTCTCAACCCTGCCGTCTGCCATACGATTTGAAGGATGCGTCGGGCCGTACGATTATGGCTGGCAAGCATCTGCTTTCGGTTCGCGACCTCGATTTGTCACAGTCGCTTGAGGAGCTGATTGATGCTGGCATATCGTCACTCAAAATCGAGGGGCGATTGAAGGATTTACGCTACATAAAGAATGTTGTTGGCCACTATCGCCGATGCCTCGACGAGATTATTGCCCGCCGCTCTGATGTCAAACGACCATCTGTGGGTGAGAGCAAGTTTGATTTCACCCCCAACCCCGCCAAGAGCTTCACTCGCGGAGCATCACAATATATGTTCTACGGCAAGCGAAGCGACGTGGCATCACTCGACACGCCCAAAGCCGTTGGAGAGTATCTTGGCCGAGTTAGGAGCATCGAGCGTAACGGCTTTAAGCTCGACCGCAGTTGCGATGTATCGGCAGCCGATGGCATCTGCATACTCAGCAATGGCGAGTTGGTCGGTACCAATATCAACAAGGTGGTAAATGGCATTATCGAGCCTAACCGAATGGACTCAATCGTGAAGGGTGTCGATATATATCGCAACTACGACCACTCATTCAACACCGCTCTCGACCGCAGCCGCACCTACCGAGTCATCGATGCTAAGGCTAAGCTCACGATTAACCCCAACGAGTGTGTGCTCACCATCACCGACTGCGAAGGCATAGAGGTAATCATCCACAAGGCATACGATTCTCAGCCAGCCACATCACCCGAGAAGATGGCCGAGACGGCTCAGCGCCAGATTGCGAAGAGTGGTGGCACTATATTTTCAATCTCGGCCGTTGACGTAAAGGGTGCAGAGAATTTTGTTCCCGCATCAATCATAAGCGATATGCGTCGCGAGGCTTTGGAGCAGTTGCGACTAAAGAGAATCTCGCAACCACTCCCACATAACATTCTCGCCGACGACTTCTCGGCCAAATATCCCTATCCGATTGTTACTCGATATGAGAATGTTACAAACCATCTCTCGCGCAGTTTTTATGAGAAGCATCAGGTGCAAAACATCGAGCAGGCTTTGGAGACCAAGCCAACCCTCGGCGAGCGAGTAATGATATCAAGCTACTGCATCCGTCGCGAGATTGGGCAGTGCCTGAAACAGAATCCACGATTGCAATCCGAACTCTACATCGAGCACGGCACAGCCCGCTATCAGCTTAAGTTCGACTGCAAACGATGCGAGATGTCGCTTGTGGATTGCAGCCGTACCAACACACAATGTAAATAAGCAGACACAATATGACTCAACTACTTACACCCCACTTTCCCGACTACGAGCTAATCGATTCGGGCGACTTCGAGAAGTTGGAACGCTTCGGAAGCTACATCACACGCCGCCCAGAGCCACAAGCCATCTGGCACAAGTCGATGAGCGAGCAGGAGTGGCGCAATTTGGCACACGCATCGTTTATGCGTACCGCAGCGTCTAAGAACGACGAGCGTGGCGAGTGGCACAACAAGCCACAGATGCCCGACCGTTGGCAGGTGGAGTACGCCTACAAGCAGATGAAACTGCGTATGCGCTTGGGCCTCACATCGTTCAAACACGTTGGAATCTTCCCCGAGCAGGCGGCAAACTGGAATTTTATCTACGACTGCATCGAGCGACAGAAGGCATTGGGAGCGAAGCCTAAGGTGCTGAATCTCTTTGCATATACGGGTGGTGCTACATTGGCGGCCCGTTCGGCTGGTGCCGACGTGACTCACGTCGATTCTGTAAAGCAGGTTGTGAGCTGGTCACGCGAGAATATGGAGAGTAGCGGTTTGGAGGGTGTGCGTTGGATTGTGGAGGATGCACTCAAATTTGTGCGTCGCGAGGTGCGCCGAGGCAACATCTACGACGGCATAATTCTTGATCCGCCAGCATACGGTCGTGGTGCGAATGGCGAGAAGTGGGTACTGGAGGAGAACATCGGCGAGATGCTGGAGTGCTGTGCCGAATTACTCAACAAGCAAAGCGGATTTTTGGTGCTCAACCTCTACTCTATGGGGTTGTCGGCTCTGCTGGCACGCACAGCACTGCGTCAGTGTTTCAAAAACACAGGCCACGAGGAGTTTGGCGAGCTCTACTTCAAGGATAGATTCGACAAGGAGCTTCCTTTGGGTACTTTCTGCCGTTTCACACGTCAAAAATAGGACATAGATTACAACAATGCAGAAACTCTTTACACTCTTTTGCTCATTCTTCAAAATTGGGCTCTTCACCTTTGGAGGCGGATATGCAATGATATCCATAATCCAGAACGAGGTGATAACCCATCGTGGATGGATCAAGGAGCGTGAGTTTCTCGATCTGCTGACGCTGGCTCAGTCGGCTCCTGGCCCTATTTCGCTCAATACATCAGTCTTTGTAGGTTACAAGATGTATGGCTATGCAGGAGCATTTGCGGCTCTGCTTGGTGTTGTGATGCCATCGTTTATCATAATCCTCATTGTTGCGACGTTCTTTTCGCAAATTCGCGAAAACGATATTATCGACGCTGCATTCAAGGGTATGCGCCCAGCCGTCGTTGGCCTTATTCTCGCCCCTGTTATGGGCTTTGTGAAGGGTATGCGCTGGTGGCTGATGGCTATCTCGGCAGCCGTCGCACTTATTATATGGTATTGGGGTGTATCTCCTATCTATATGCTTGCAGCGGGTGCTGCTATCGGCATTGCCGTTATGGTGCTAAGAGGAAAGGGGGTTGAGCGATGATATATCTGCAACTATTTATCAGCTACCTGAAAATCGGATTCTTCGGCTTCGGCGGAGGATACGCTATGCTCTCGCTCATTCAGAACGAGATTGTGGTGCAGAACAATTGGCTCTCCAATGCCGAATTTACCGACATTGTGGCCATTTCGCAGATGACACCTGGCCCTATTGCCATCAACTCAGCCACATATATCGGATACACCGTTGCAGGATTCTGGGGCTCGGTTGTGGCGACCGTTGCGGTCTGCCTGCCAGCACTTACGCTGATGATTCTCATCACACGATTTTTCCTCAAGTTGCAGACCAACCGTTATGTGAAGGCCGCACTTGGGGGTATGCACGTTGTGGTAATTGGTATGATAGGTGCTGCCGCCCTTCTGCTGATGTTCCCCACATCGACCGACGGCCGCAGTTTTATAGATGCCTGGAGCTGGATAATCTTCGCTTTAGCCGTCCTCGCATCCTACAAGAAGGTCAACCCTATTCTTTTGATTATCCTCTCGGCCATTGCAGGAGTTGCAATCTATTATCCGCTGTAGATATATAACTAAAAGAGGGTTTATCTCTTGGGGCGCGACATTGCAAAGAGCGTAAGGCCTCCCAATTTGATGGTCGTCTGCTCTTTAAGTTCGAACGAGAAGTGTTTGTAGAGGTCCACATTACCCGCCTTGAGAGTCTCCAGATAGCAGCCATCTCCCGAGGCATCGAGATAGCGCAATAGAGCCGTCATAAGCGGTTTGCCATAGCTCTGTCCCTGCTTGTCGAGTCGTGTGGCGAATGCCATCAGATAGCCATCTTCATCGCCCTTATGTCGCTTGGCAATTCCCTGAGCTTCTAAGTCAAAACGCAGCAATCGAATAGCACATCGCAATCCCAGCCCGATAACCATCTTCACTCCACCTCGCTTTAGATACTCAAACAGCCCTGGCTCCTTGCTTTTGGGACGGATATAGACGAGAACCGAATTGACACTCTCGCTATCGGCTATGCAGATTGCATTATCGGCAACAAGCTCAAGTTGTACAGCCCAAAAGAGCTTCATCTTGGCGTGGTCATACTTCTGGTTGCAGACATACTCGAATAGGTTGTAGCGGCTAAATCCATCTGCAAGTGTATCGGCAAAACGCTCAATATCCTTACGCTGCATTATGTAACACCCGTCAAAGGCCGAAATATGATTTATGCTCATAGTCTGTTATCCAAATAGTTATGTTAATAATCCCAAAAACGCTGCACTACGCCAGCCGCATTACAATATGTGGTGCAAAAATAATAAAAAGTTTCTTTATTCTATATTCCGACACACCACCTCTGCCCTATCAACAACAGAATCGGTTTCAAAAAAATGAGTGGTTGTCCAACAAATTTGTGTCGGGCAACCACTTATGCATAAATTTGTATCGAAAGAACTATTTCAAAACTGCTCGCAGAGGCTGAATCCGTAGTATAGTAAAGCGTATGTGAGGATTTCGAGGGCAAGCCAGATGCCAAAAGAGCCTACCACCTTATAATAGGAAGTTGTATAGCAAGAGCTATTTTGAAGCTGGTCGAAGTCCGAGAAACCGCAGCATACTAAGGCGTATGTGAGGATTTCGAGGGCGAGCCAGATGCCAAAAGAGCCTTTCTATACAATTTCCAACCTACTTTACCTCTTCCAAGAACTCCTTAGTCACCACCACCCTCACGCAGCGGTTGAGCACCTTGAACTCTAATGGAGAGTGGCCGAGCAACTCGCCATCAACCTCAATCATAATGTCGGGGGTTGATTCAATGCGGATATGGCGGCCGCGATAGTGAGCAACGTGGCCGATACTATAGATATCGCCATTGAACAATCGGCGCAGACGGAAGATAATCTGCCACCAATGCATAGGCTTGATGAGTGTGATATCAAACAGACCATCATCGGCAACTGCCAATGGCAACTGCTGAGTACCTCCACCGTTAAACTTACCGATACCTATGGCGGCGCTGAAAAGCAGATTGTTATGCACCAACTCGCCATCAATCCACACCTTCACACCTGTTGAGTGATACTTAAAGAAGCTCTTTACACACCCCTGCGCATAAAGATGACGGCCTCGGCGGCCCTTAGCCTTGTAGTGTTCATAAATCTTGGTCACCGAGGGATCGAAACCCGCACCCGACACATTGGCCATATATCGGGTTTGGGTATATTGCGACTCCTCGTAGCTCACCTCGCCCACATCCTGCAGGAATGTGCAACCATCCTTGATGGCTCGCACAGCCTCCGAGTAGCGGGTTGGTATACCATACATCCTTATCCAGTCGTTACCCGTACCAACGGGGATAACCGCAACGGTAACATCCTCGACCGAAGCACTCTTCTGGATAAACAGGCCATTTACAACTTCGTGCAGCGAGCCATCACCACCAATTACGATGATGTGACGATACCCCTCATTGACCGCCTGCACAGTAAGCTCCGTAACGTGATACTTATGCTGCGAGAAGACCAACTCGTAGGGAATCTCATTCTCACGAATCAGCTTGGTGATGTGTGGCAAGTCCTCCAATCCTCGGCCAAAACCAGCCACAGGATTGACGATGACAAACCACGTCTTCGCTATATCTGTATGAGGATACACGCTCATTATTTTTTAGGTGCGTTTTTCAATGTGTGGAGCAGGAAGTCATAGAACTTCGCCACCGATGCAATCTCCACCTTCTCATCTGGTGAGTGAGGATAGCAGATTGTAGGACCGAACGAGATCATATCCAACTCAGGATAGTTCGAGCCGATGATACCACACTCCAAACCTGCGTGGATAGCGGTAACGGCAGGAGCCACACCATAGAGAGCCTCGTATGATGCCAACATAGCCTTCAGGATTGGTGACTCCATATTTGGATTCCAGCCATCGTAGCTGCCCGACAAAACAACCTCAGCACCTGCCAACTCGAAGCAAGCCTTGATTGAGTCGGCCAAAGACTCCTTCTCGGAGCGAACCGAAGAACGCATAAGTGTCTGAATCTTCACACACTGGCCATCTGACACGACACGAGCCAAGTTGTTAGAGGTCTGCACCAAGCCCTCCATAGCAATCGACATCTTTGCCACGCCATCAGGGCAAGCGACCATAGCGGCCATCAAATTCTTAGCCACTGCATCGGGTATAATCTCTGCTGGAGCAGCCACATCTGTAGCAGCCACAACAATAGAGTCCTCGATGCCTGCAAACTCCTTAACCACCATAGCCTCGAAAGCGGCAACCGCCTGCTTAACCTCTGCCACAGCCTCACTCTTAACCATCACAACGGCTACAGACTCGCGTGGGATAGCATTACGCAAACCACCGCCATCAACCGAGCAGAGCTTAACCTCTACCTTAGCCGAGAGCTGACGCAACAGACGGAACAAGAGCTTGTTGGCATTAGCACGCTGACAAACAATCTGGATACCAGAGTGACCACCCTTACATCCCTTAACCGACAACTCCAAAGCAGAGTAACCCTCCGCAGGAGCAGCCTCAGCCGAGTATGCGAGCTTCACATTTGCATCGGTACCACCCGCGCAACCTACATACAACTCACCCTCGGTCTCCGAGTCGAGATTGAGAAGGATATCACCCTTCAACAAACCACCCTTCAAGCCGAATGCACCACACATACCAGTCTCCTCGCTGGCTGTAAAGAGAGCCTCGATTGGGCCGTGCTCAACGCTATCGGCCTCAAAAACGGCCAAAATAGCCGCTACACCGATACCGTTGTCTGCGCCCAAAGTTGTACCGTTGGCAGTAACCCACTCGCCATCGATGTATGCCTCGATAGGATCGTTGATGAAATCAAACTCCTTATCGTTATTCTTCTGAGGAACCATATCGAGGTGCGCCTGCAAAACGATACCCTTTCGCTCCTCCATACCTGCGGTTGCTGGCTTTGTCATATACACATTAAAAGCCTCATCAACCTTATACTCAATGCCGTGTGCCTCGGCAAAATCTACTACATACTGACGAATCTTCTCCTCACTATGTGATGGGTGAGGGATATTACAAATCTCTGCAAAGTGCTTCCACACAAGCTGAGGATTCAAAGCTGCTAAATTCTTGTCCATAATTTTTAGGTTTTATTGTTTATAACTATTCTACTCTTTATCTTTTCTACCGCGTGGCATCTTCACAACTGGTGCCTGATACTCGCCACTCTCCATTGCGGCTCGCTTGTCGAAGGCCTCGACGATATATTTCACTAAGTGGTGACGCACGATATCTCGCTTGTCAAACTCCACCATTCCTATACCCTCAATATCGCGCAGAGTATCCATAGCCCTGGTAAGACCGCTATCGCTCTTGCGTGGCAGGTCAATCTGCGTTACGTCGCCCGTCACGATAAACTTGGCGTTGCGTCCCATACGCGTGAGGAACATCTTTATCTGTGAGTTGGTGGTATTCTGCGCCTCATCCAGAATCACAAAGGCATTATCGAGCGTGCGGCCACGCATATATGCAAGTGGCGCAATCTGCACCGTACCATCCTCCAAATAACGCTGCAACTTGGCCGCTGGAATCATATCATTCAGCGCATCGTACAGAGGCTGAAGATATGGATCGAGCTTCTCCTTCATATCGCCAGGCAGAAAGCCCAACTTCTCGCCCGCCTCGACAGCCGGACGTGTGAGGATTACGCGCTTTACGGCTCTATCCTTCAGCGCTCTTACGGCCAAAGCTATGGCTGTATAGGTCTTTCCCGAACCTGCGGGGCCTACGGCAAACAACAAATCATTCTTTTCGTATAGCTCCACCAAACGGCGCTGATTGACCGTACGGGCACGAATTATGTTGCCGTTATTGCCATACACGATTGTATCTTTCTCACTAACAGGCTCCGAGCATTCGCTAAGGCCTGTTGAAAAGGCCTGCGACACCACCTCGCGTGAGATGTGGCCATACTTTATATAATACTCCACCAGAGCATTCATCTTACGCTCGAAAGCCTCCACATCGCGACGTGCGCCCAACACCTTGAGCGACGAGCCGCGAGCCACAATCTTCACCGTTGGCGAGAGGGCACGCATCTGCTCGACATATACATCCTGCGCACCATACAACTCGCGGGTATCGACACCCTCGATAAGAATCTCTTTATTTATTGACTCAACTGCCATATTCTAATTAAAACACATATCCTAAGTTAAAACCCAGCCAGTGGCTCCGAGTCGAGAACTCTGCCCCCTCGAAGTAGTTGAGTGTGGTGACAAAGCCACTCGTATATCGGGCCTCCAGCACTATGTGGCGTGAGATTTCAACACCCACACCCGCCGCCAACGCTAACGTGGGACGCATACGACCAAACTCCACTCGCTCCACCTCCAAATCGTATCGTGCTGTGCCCGCAAGCGACAACACAGGGCCCACATTTAACCTCATAGGGCCCAACCCTCTATACGAAAAGAGAACGGGCACTTCAAACACGCCACTCTTCACGCTCTGCGCACTCTTCTGTCCACCAACAATGTTGGCATCAATCTTGTTGTACACATAACCAAGCTCCATCTGCAAAGCGTAATTATCACTCCAGCAGAGCGACATCATCAGCACTCCCCTTATGCCCAACTTGGCATTAAGCTCAACCGGCTCGGCCTTTGAGAGCATATACGAAGCCCCCAAGCCTACACCCATCTCCACCGAGCGCGAAGGCCTCGCTCCTCCATCATAGCCGTATGGCGAGAGTGATGAATATGCTGACTGAGCCATAGCTCCACCCGCTGAGAGCAGAACCACAACAAGCAACAAAATATTTCTAACCATACTACTCTTCATCGGCATACAGGCCCAACTGTATCGGCAAAAGTGACCACGTCGGGTTGTTTATCTTTCAAAGGTAAGATTTTTTCGGCAAATCTCCTAATTGTAGTCCCATTTTTGGCACGAAGCTGCCCAGAGAACCATTTTTCATAGATATAACGGATATTATAGGTGAAATATTCTCTGATTTTCAACCCCGTAATTTGAATTTGTATTATCTTTGCGCTCAGAAACTGATAACAAAGAGATATAATGAGTTTAGTAGCTATCGTAGGCCGCCCAAATGTGGGCAAATCGACACTTTTCAACCGCTTGGTAGGACATCGTCAAGCCATCGTGGACGAAACAGCCGGTACAACACGCGACCGCCACTATGGTAAAACAGATTGGAACGGCAAGGAGTTCTCAATAATCGACACTGGAGGTTATGCAGTCAATAGTGACGATATTTTCGAGGATGATATCCGCCGTCAGGTAATGCTCGCAATCGACGAGGCCGACCTTATCCTCTTTATGGTGGAGGTTAAGACTGGCGTCACCGATTTGGATATGATGATGGCCGATGTGTTGCGCCGTTCGGGCAAGAAGACCATCGTTGTCTGCAACAAGGTGGATAACTACGATCTCATCTACCAGTCTCACGAGTTCTATTCACTCGGCTTGGGCGATATCTTCTGCATCAGCTCAATGTCGGGTAGTGGTACAGGCGATTTGATGGACGAAATTCTAAAGCTCCTGCCAGAGGATACTAAGGCCGAGGAGTTCGACGATCTGCCACGCATCACTATCGTGGGCCGTCCAAACGTTGGTAAATCATCTCTCACCAACGCACTTTTGGGCGAGGAGCGCAACATCGTGACCAACATCGCAGGTACTACTCGCGACTCTATCCACACTCGCTACAACAAGTATGGAATGGATTTCTACTTGGTTGACACAGCGGGTATGCGTAAGAAGGGTAAGGAGATGGAGGATTTGGAGTTCTACTCAGTGATGCGCTCAATTCGCGCTATCGAGAACTCCGACGTCTGCATCTTGATGCTCGACGCACAGCAGGGCTTGGAGTCACAGGATTTGAATATCCACAACCTGATTGTTCGCAACCGCAAGGGTTGTGTGATTGTGGTAAACAAGTGGGATCTTATCGAGAAGGAGAGCAATACAATGAAGGAGTGGAAGGAGTTCTTAGAGAAGAAACTCGCTCCATTCAACGATATTCCAATCATCTTCACTTCGGTTTTGAACAAGCAGCGTATCTTAGAGGTGTTGCAGCAGGCTATCCGTGTCTATAACTCACGCAAGCGCCGCATCCCAACATCAGAGCTCAACGATTTCATCCTGCCTGTTATCGAGGATTACCCACCAGCATCAACTAAGGGTAAGTATATCCGCATCAAGTATGCAACACAGCTCCCAACGCCTACTCCGCAGTTTGCGTTCTTCGTGAACCTGCCACAGTATATCAAGGACTCTTATCGCCGCTACTTGGAGAACAAGATGCGCGAGCAGTGGGACTTCTCTGGCGTTCCAATGCAGATCTACTTCCGCCAGAAGTAATCACAAAAGAGAATGTATCAAATACAAATCCCTGAGCTCTATTGAACTCGGGGATTATTTTTGTAATGGCTACTTTGCTGAGTTTCGCGAATAGCGCATACTAAGATAATGCGACTCCACCACAGAGTACTTAATACTCAAAGTATGACGATTTATCTGCTAATGCCGAATTATTAGACTAAACAATATTGCTCAATAAATAGATAAATTGGATAATATATACTATCTTTGCGGCATTGAATTTTACAACCGCTAAATCATATTGATTATGTTGAAAGGATTATTCCTAATTGGAACTCTTCAAGTAGTAATTGCTTGCATCGTGGTACTGTTGTTCGCACGAGTCTTTTTAATTTTACGCCAGGTAAAAGAGAACAAAAAGAAATAACTCCGCGATTAAAGCACAACCAATCCAAACCGCAACCCCACAAGGCTGCGGTATTTTTTTGCAGATATATAGGTATATTTGCCAAAAACAGTTGGTAAAATTCGTGTAATTATTTAAAATACAAGGAGATATAATACCTTTGATGAAACGCGTTTCATCAAAGGTATTATTTTATGCAAAAAACGAGAAAACCGAGGTGTCCGTATTGCGGATTTTTAGACGTTATAAAATGGGGTAAACAGAGTGATCATCAGCGCTACAAATGTAAAAATTGCAAAGTCTTTTTTACCTCACGTAGAAAGGATGTAGAATTAGCAAATCACTTTATATGGTTCGAGTGGTGGATACTTCGCAAACAGACCATATCTCAAATTTCAGAAATAAGTGGGCATAGTGAGCGGCAGCTCTGTCGGTGGTTTGATGAATACCTAAAATCCTATCCAGCGTGGGAGATTCAGCGACGAGAGAGTGTTAATTTATTGATAGATGGGACGTGGTTTCCCAATAAGATGTGTCTTGTCGTATATCGTGATGACAGAGTGAAGACCACCTTGTTTTACAGGCTTACCGACGATGAGTGGGAAGAGCAAATAAGGGAAGATCTTGAAAATCTCTGTAAGGTCGGTATTATGATAGAGAGTGTAACTTCGGACGGTGGTCGAAATATAATCAAGGCAGTGAAAAAAGCCTGCCCAGATGCCACCAGACAGCGATGCTTGGCTCACATACAGCGAGAGTGTTTGTCTTGGTTAACAAAGCGGCCGCAGAGTCAGGCCGGCCAGGAACTACGCAAGATAGTATGCTTAATAAGTGCCATAAAAACTCATAATGACAAACGTCAATGGGTAATCTATTTTAATGAGTGGTGCGATAAATATAAAGAGTATATTAATGAAAAGACTTGCAAGGAGGAGTCCCATAGAAAGTGGTACACCCACAAAATGGTAAGAAAGGCGTATGTATACATTAAGAAAGCATTGCCTGATATGTTTCACTTCTTAGATAACCCAAGAATCCCAAAAACAACAAATGCTTTAGAGTCTTTCTTCGGGCATCTTAAAGAGAATATTGCTCTACACAGAGGACTTTCTTATGAACACTATCAAAACTATGTTAAATGGTATCTCTATTTTAGAAATAAAGACAATAAACAGAAAAGAAAAATATCCAAAAAATACTTAATGTAATTCTGGATATTTTTACTCTAATTATCTAATGCTCCACCAACTACTTTTGGCAACATTACCAATATATAAATATAAGGTAGAAAAACATAATATTATAGTAAATACTTATTCAATAAATTTAGAATTAGTATTTATTCGAAATCCATTAAATAGCGAACGCTCATAATAATAAATATTATTTCTATGAGTTTTCTTTACTTTTTCTTTTATCGAATGGCATAAATATCGGCAGATAGACCAGCAGGGCCACCACCGAGAATGCTGTGCCGCTTATGGCTGCCACTGCGAATGCAAACCAGAAGACCTCCTGCGGGCCATCGTAGAGGAATGGCACAAGGCCCAAAATGGTTGATATGATGGTGAGCGAGATAGGTACAATCTTATGGTTGTAGGCCATAAGGTAGAGCCTGAGACCCCTCTTGCGCGAGGTGAGAGCACACTCCATCGACTCGGTGATAAGGTATATTCCCGCATTAACCACAATTCCGCACAGCAACACAAAGGCCGCAAAGCCACCCTGGTCAAAACGGAATCCCGAAAGGCCAAACATCAAGAACACACCGATAAACGAAACGGGAATCATCATAATAATCACCAGCGGGCTGCGCAGCGACTCAAATATAATGGCGCACATTGCGTAGATGATGGCAATCACCAGCAGTATGAGTTTTATCTGCGTCTTCTTCTCGTCGGAGCCGTAGGAGTAACTCGACTTCAAGGTCGTGAAACCAAGTGGCATAATCTCCTCGTTGAAGGTCTTGATGGTCTTTTCGATTAATCGGTTG
>JAZOUS010000021.1:0-3665 GCA_045658265.1 Alistipes sp. | reverse complement strand
CCCCTACCTCTACAATTATGCGGGTGAGCCTTGGAAGACTCAGAAGCGTATCCGTATGTTGATGAAGTCTTGGTTCCGCAACGACTTGATGGGTGTCTGCGGCGACGAGGACGGCGGTGGAATGTCGGCATTCTATGTATTCTCGGCTATGGGATTCTACCCCGTAACAGCAGGTTTGCCATACTATGTTATCGGTAGCCCACTATTCAACAAGGTCTCTATCAACCTCGACAACGGCAAGACCTTCACCGTAATTGCTCAGAACAACTCGGAGGAGAACAAATATATCCAGTCGGCTACGCTCAACGGCCAGCCTTATAACCGCACATACTTCTCACACGAGGATATTATGTCGGGAGGCGAGTTGGTACTCGTGATGGGCAACCGTCCCTGCAAGACTTGGGGTGTTGGCGCCGATGCTATCCCACCATCAGAGGGTAGCAAGATTCGCTTGATTGAGTAAAAGAGTGGAAAATTTCAATAGAGATTTCAATATATGTTGCATTTTGATTGCGATTATATGGAGGGTGCTCACCCGATGATATTGGAGCGTTTGGTGGAGCATAATATGGTGAAAACCATCGGCTATGGCTGCGACGATATCTGCACCGAGGCTCGTCGGAAGGTATTGGAGGCGTGTGGCAATCCCGACTCGGAGGTACACTTCTTGGTGGGTGGCACGCAGACCAACTCTACAGTGATAAAGGCGTTGCTTCGACCCCACGAGGGCGTGATAGCAGCCTCGACAGGCCATATCGCAGTGCATGAATCGGGAGCGATTGAGGCTTCGGGTCATAAGGTACTGACCCTGCCACACCACAACGGCAAGTTGGTGGCCTCGGAGATTAACCACTACATCGAACACTTCTACGGCGACGAGAGCTTCGAGCATATGGTATTCCCTGGTATGGTATATATCTCACAGCCTACGGAGTATGGTACGCTCTACTCGCTTGCGGAGCTGGAGGCTATCTCGCAGGTGTGTCGCAAGTGGCAGATTCCGCTATTTGTCGATGGCGCACGATTGGGATATGCGCTCTCATCGCCTGCGTGCGATGTGACGCTTGAGGATTTGGCTCGCCTGTGCGATGTCTTCTACATTGGCGGAACGAAGGTCGGAGCGTTGATGGGTGAGGCTGTGGTGGCTCGTAAGGGATTGCTCACGCGATTCTTCACCATCATCAAGCAGCAGGGAGCATTGCTGGCTAAGGGTTGGCTCTTGGGATTGCAGTTCGACACACTATTTACCGATGGGCTCTACTTGAAGATAGCAGCTCACGCCGTCAGCGAGGCTACTCGTCTGCGTGAGGCGTTGGAGGCAAAGGGCTATCGCAACTACTACCTATCGCCCACAAATCAGATTTTCCTTCTGCTATCGCCTGAGGAGTTGGAGCGAGTGAAGAGTGTTGTGACCTACACCGAGTGGGAGCGTCTGAGCGATGGACAGACCGTAATCCGTCTGGCCACAAGCTGGGCCACACGCTCGGAGGAGGTCGATGAATTGATTGAAAAATTGTAACCTTACAAAATTGAATGAATATGAAACGCATACTGTTTTCACTTTTTTTGCTCTTTGTTATTGGCTCGGCCATAGGTCAGACCCGCATAGCTGTTTTGGCCGACCTGCATGTCTCGCCTGGCAATCGTAACTCGCAGAAACTCAAAGAGGTTGTCGAGGATATTAACGCTGGCAATGCTCAGATAGTAATCGTGGCAGGCGACCTTACGAACGAGGGTAGCGACGAGGAGCTTAGTTGTGTGAAGGGCATCTTAGATGGCCTGAAGAAGCCTCAGTTCGTGGTGCCAGGTAACCACGAAGACCAATGGTCGCAGAGTGCCTGCAAGCGATTTGTCGAGAAGTGGGGCAGTGACCGTTTCTTCACCGAGTTAGACGGTATGGTGATTGTGGGTATCAACTGCGGCCCATATATGAAGGCTGCCGATGGCCACATCAAGCAGGAGGATTTGACTTGGCTCGATGAGACTCTCTCGAAGCATAAGGAGAAGCGGGTGATTTCGGTGAACCACTATCCCATCACCTATGAGGATTTAGACAACTACGACCAGTACATCAATCTATTGTCGAAGTATCGCGTGGCGGTGCATCTGTGTGGCCATCACCACACATTCAAGCACTATCGCGGTGGCGAGATTGATGCGCTGATGAATCGTGCGCTCGATATGAAGGGTGGCGACTATGGCTACACCATCATCGAGATTGATGGCGACAGGTTGCGCCAGTATAACAAACAGTTGGGCACAGAGCCAAAGCTTATGAACGAGCTTGCAATCAACGACTCGCCCAAGAGGCCCATCAAGCGTGAGATTGAGCAGTTCGAGCAACCAGAGATTGCCAATGTGGAGCTTATCCACACCGACGAGGCCTCTATCTTCACACGCCTCGGGGTGGATGCGCAGAACATCTATTTCGGCAACTCATCGGGTGTGGTGAAGGCACTCGACAAGGCAACGGGCAAGATTGTGTGGAGCTTCCAGACCGAGAATTCACTCTTCTCGCGCCCTGCGCCCACCAAGAAGGAGCTTATCGTGCCAACTGCCGACGAGCGTATGTTGTGGATTGACAAACGCACAGGCCGTCTGCGCCGTGAGCGTGAGGCCAAAGGCCCATACGCTGCCGATGGCGTTGTGATGGATGGCGTGTTGTATCAGGGTGGATATAAGTGCTTCGAGGCTTGGAAGGTGAAGAATGCCAAGCTCTTGTGGCGCAACGAGCAGATGACTAACTACTGTCAGGCTGCCCCTGCCGTAACGCAGAGCGATGTTACGTTTGGCGCTTGGGATACCAACCTCTACAACCTCGACACCCGCACTGGCCAGATGCGCTGGAGCTGGAACAATGGTCACTCAAGCCACCTCTATAGTCCAGGCAACTGCGTGCCTCAGGTTGTGGGCAACCGTGTGTTTATTGTCGCTCCCGATAGAGCTATGACCGCCATCGACCGCATAACGGGCAAGCAGATTTGGCGTGTGAAGGATTACCGCGTGAGGGAGAGCCTCGGCATCTCGGCCGACCGCACTAAGGTCTATGCCCGCACGATGGATGGCGAGCTTATCGCCGTAAACACTCAGGTCGATAAGTATGAGCCTCTGTGGTATGTCGATTTGGGCTTCGGTTATGAGTTCTCGTCTTGCGCCATTGTCGAGAGCAAGGGCGTGGTTTATGCCGCATCACGCACAGGCATCGTGGCCGCAGTCAATGCCGAGACAGGCGAGCTATTGTGGCGCTACAAGTGTGGCGTGTCGGCTCTGAACGGTATGGAGGTCGATGAGAATGGCGATGTATATCTCTCGCTTATCGAGGGTAAAATCTGGCGCATCAGCGAAAAGAAATCAACAGCGAAATAGGTGAGCCGCTATGCCGACATAGTATTGCCATTGGCACAACCTGCCTACAGCTACGCCATTGCCGATGGTCTGGAGCTGGAGTGTGGCGATGCTGTGGCTGTGCAGTTTGGCCCACGCAACTTCTATACGGGCATAGTGTGGCGACTGCACGACAATCGCCCCGATGCCAAGCGAGTGAAGACCATCTCGCGCAAGCTCTACCGCAAGCCTCTGCTCGACAGCGAGCAGCAGCGACTGTGGGAGTGGCTGGCCGACTACTATATGTGTACGCTTGGCGAGGTGATGCGTATGGCTCTGCC
>JAZOUS010000020.1:0-31519 GCA_045658265.1 Alistipes sp. | reverse complement strand
GACAAGTTCGCTGTAGAGTACTCTGCAAAGCGTCGCGCCAAGCTTGCTAACAAATCAAATGAGGAGTAAACTATGGCACAGGAGAATGTAAAGGGCGGTGAGATTCGCTATTTGAATCCCGTATCAGTAGATGTAAAGAAGAAGAAGTACTGCCGTTTCAAGAAGCTCGGCATTAAGTACGTTGATTATAAGGATGGTGAGTTCTTGAAGAAGTTCCTCAACGAGCAGGGTAAGATTTTGCCACGTCGCTTGACAGGTACATCTCAGAAGTTCCAGAAGAAGGTAGCTCAGGCTGTTAAGCGTGCACGCCACCTCGCTATTCTGCCATTCGTAACAGATTGTATGAAATAATAAAGAGGAGGAGAGCAATATGGAAGTTATTCTTATCAAAGACGTAGAGAACTTGGGTTATGCTAACGATATCGTTGCTGTAAAGCCTGGTTACGCAAACAATTACTTGATTCCTCAGGGTTTCGCTAAGGCTGCAACAGCTTCTGCAAAGAAGGTATTGGCTGAGAACTTGCGCCAGCGCGCTCACAAGGACGCTAAGATTTTGGCTGACGCTCAGGCTTTGGCTGAGAAGATCGCTAACTTGCCTTTGACTATCACAGTTAAGGCTGAGGAGGGCAAGATATTCGGTGCTGTAACTTCAGCAGACGTTGCTGAGGCTTTGGCAGCTAAGGAGATCGTTGTTGACCGCAAGGCTATCGCTGTTGACTCAATCAAGACTGTAGGCGAGTACACTGCAACTGTGAAGCTCCACCGCGAGGTGAAGGCTACTGTTGCTTTGTCAGTAGTAGCAGAGTAAAAATTACCTAACGATGCTCTTTTGGCATCTGTTCGGTCGCGAAAATGCTCACATACGCCAAGTATGCTCCGCTTTTCGCTCGGTCACAGCTTCAAAATAGCTATCGTTATGTGAATTTTAGATAGAAATGCTCAACTTCAGTTGGGCATTTTTTTTGAGTGGTTTTGTGTGGCAAGCCTTGAAAAGCCACTTTAATACAAGCAAAATATATTTAGAGCAAGATTCCATATTGGGAGTCTTGCTTTTTTTGTGAGTGGTGTGTGTTGCGCATATTGACTACTTTAGGAATCAAGTATAATAAAAGGCGAGCCGAAGCCCGCCTTTGGTATGCTTATGATTGGTATGGCCTACAAGCCGCCATCGACTAACCATACTTTATGTTTGTTGTCGTTGCGGAGGGCGAGTGTCAAAGTCTCCTTCTTGCCGTCAGCAAGTACCACCTTACATTTTACAAAACGGCCAGGATACAAGCCCGACTTGAACGACTTGCCGATTGATTTTACCTCCAAGCCTCGATATTTACTCTCTACAATCTTCATTAAATCGCCCTTGTAGAGTTGCAATGCGGTAGAAAGAATATTCATATTCCACTTATTCATTGCCTTTAGGATAATCTCGGCCGCATCATCGGCTGTGATACCTACAAGAGGTGAAGATGCGTTGGCTGAAATCTTCGTTTGCTGGAAAACTATTTGGCTCAAATCCCTGTTCGATAGATTGTCGGCTGTCAATGGTTCATCGTAGGCGATGCTGTGGCTCTCGATGATGGTAATTGGTTTGCCGTCGATTACAAAATCAATTCTTAACTGCATAAGTTCGCCAGTCGATTTGGCAAATGTATATACTCTTGTGGTGTTGGCCTCGGCAAGTGACGTGTTGAGCATATAATCGCTCTGCGAGTAGTTGCCCTGCGCTTTGGTGCCGACTCTTACTATCACCTGCTCACCATTGTCAAGGATTTCATATGTCGCGCCTTTGCGATTTTCGGCAATGCGTGTCTCGATTTTCAGCAACTCGCGAGGATCGAGCATAATAGCCAAGTCGCCATCGACACTGCCGTCGTACGCCTTTTTCCACCCCACATTGCCCTCGTTACCGCCAAGCCACTCATAGACGAAATTACCATCCGCTGATGCGCCTTTGTATAATAGGTTACGTCCGTTCTGTTTCTCGATGCTCCACAGCATAGGCTCGTTGTAGATGACCTTGATTGTGGCTGGGATAAAATCGAGCGAGGGATTGAAATAGTCTATCGGCTCGTTGGGGGCAGTGCGTGCCATTAGCTGCATCACCATTGTCTTTGCATCTTGGACTGCGATTAAGGCATTTGAAAAATATTTGCGTGCGGCGTATGCGGGGGTGTTAAATGTCAATGTGATTGCAATAGCCACGACTGCGGCTGCCGAACCTATAGCTCCGAGCCAATAACTCATACGGCTGTGGGTGCGCTTGGGCTGAGCCTGAGAGTTGGACTCGGATTGCTGTGCGGCAGCCTGGAGTATTCTCTCGCGCAAGTTCGCAGATGGCTTAACCTCTACCTTTGGAGTTAGCATATCGATAATATGCTGGTCACTATTGTTATATTCTTGCTCTTTCATAACTGCTAATTTTAATTGATAAATTGTTGTTTTAACTTCTCGATTCCGCTTGCGAATCGGCTTTTGATGGTGGTTACAGGCTCTTCGAGTAGTTCGGCAATCTCGGTAAACTTCAATCCTGCGTGGATGTGCAGGCGAATGACTTCGGTTTGTGATTCGGGCAAAAGTGACAATAGTCTCTCGATACGTCTGAACTCCTCTTCGGCCTCCATTTCGTTGCTATATGCTGGCGAGGTCATCTTCTCCTCCAATGGCGCAAGTGTTGATTTTCGGCGTGTCATATCGACGCATCCATTCGACACTATGCGAAAGAGATATGCCTTTGGGTTGGATGGCGAGTTTGTGGCTGATGCTACTTTTAGAAAGGCATCTTGTACCACATCTTCGGCATCGCTCTTGTTGCCCAAGCGGAAGAAGGCATAGCGGAAAAGCTGCTCCTGCCATAACTCTATCCATTCGGCAAGTTGTTCGATGTTTGTTTTCTGAGTTAGTTTCATATTAAATCTCTTTATGTTTCAAACGCTGCGTTTGACTATATGACGTGAATTTAGCGAAAAAGACGAAATCGGGTGCAGATTTTTTTGAAAAATAGACTTTTCTAATAATGGTATGGCTGAAATCGGGCGAATAAGGGCAACAATTTTGAATTTTGAATTTTGAATTTTGAATTAATCCGTATCTTTGTAAAAATATTATTTCTATTCTATGAGCCAGAGAAAGCGTACCGAGATTGCCGAGCTGGGAGAGTTCGGACTGATTGACCATCTTACAAAAGATTTTACCCCTTCGAACAAGACCACTCTGCGTGGTGTGGGTGACGATGCGGCTGTTGTGGCGGCTGGTCGCGACGACGGTTTGGTTATCTCGTCCGATTCGCTCCTGGAGGGTATAGATTTCGACCTTACATATTTCCCTCTGAAGCACCTCGGCTACAAGGCCGTAACGGTGGGCGTGAGCGACGTTTTGGCAATGAACGCCAAGCCCGAGCAGATTATCATCTCGCTCGGCGTGTCGTCGAAGATTCCTGTCGAGGCGTTGGAGGATTTGTACGAGGGTATGGCCTTTGCCTGCAAGGAGTTAGGCGTTGATTTGGTTGGTGGCGACACATCGGCTTCGATGACGGGCCTTGTGATTAACATCACAGCCATAGGTCGCGCCAAGCGTAAGGCTATCGCGTATCGCAGTGGTGCGCAGTTCAACGACCTAATCTGCATTACGGGCAACTTGGGCGCGGCATATATGGGTTTGCAACTCTTGGAGCGCGAGAAGCGAGTGCTGGCCAATGTCGAGAACCCCGAGCCTCAGTTCAAGGGTTACGAGTATCTGTTGCAGAGCTACCTTAAACCTCGCGCGCGTAAGGATATCATAGATTTGTTGGCCGAGGAGAAGATTGTGCCAACTTCGATGATAGACCTCTCGGACGGGTTGGCCAGCGAGGTGTTGCAGATTTGTAAGGCTTCGAAGTGTGGCGCGAGAATCTATCTCGACCGCATACCTATCGCCAAGCAGACCACTCAGCTCGCCGAGGAGATGCACCTCGATCCTGTGGTGGCGGCACTGAATGGTGGCGAGGATTATGAGTTGATGTTCACCGTACCTCTGGCTATGCAGGAACAGGTGATGCGTTTGGGCGTTGTGGATGTTGTGGGCCATATCACCCGCGAATCGACAGGCGCATATTTAGTTACGCCAGATGGTAGCGACATCAAGCTCAAAGCGCAGGGTTTTAAAGAGTAGGTTATTCCACGCTGTAGAGTATAGGGCGCTCGCCTCGGCCTACATTGCCCGAGAGGATGGTGAGACTCTTGCGGTCGCCATCAACGCCGAGTGTGGCACCTATGTTAAATGATATTGTGCGACGAGATGGGGGAGCTATTGTGGCCTCCTCATCTCTTTTTTGTGATTTGCTCTTTGGCCTCTCCTCAGCCGCCGCAGGGAGCGATACGGTGCCTGAGAGGGCGATGCTATCCTCTTTGCTGGTAATCTTCCATCTATCGAATGTTACAGTCTGCTGAGGCAGATGCTGGCGGATGTGGCCATTGGGGAGCAGCTCGATGTCGATTCTCAGCTTGTTGTGCTCACCATTGGACCAGCGCCCCAAAGCGCGGGGGTAGGTGTCGTCGGTGGCAACCTCGATGGCTGTTGGCATCTGATTCTCGGCGTCGGGGATGAAAATCACCTCGGCTATGTTGCCCTCCACGATGCCGCTGCTCTGGAAGTTGGTGTCGTCGTCGATAAGAAAACTCAGAGTGTGGCTCTGCTGCAGCTTTACGCCCGCCGAGTCGATAACTTCGATGGTGATTATCTGCTCGTTAGAGGCTGGTGCGATGTATCCCGCCACGCTGACAGGAGCCACCTCTCGCTTGCACGAGTGGCCTAAAAAAGTGCATAGCGCAAGGGCGAATATTGCGAATCTTCTCATATCAAACTCTCATTTATTGCCACAAAGTTAGCAAAAAGTCGGAGCTAAAGAGCCTAATGTGGCGAAAATGGTATTTTTGTGGTCGTTTGGGAGAAAATTAGTTGTGATTTTTGGCATTTTTTTGAACAAGTTTTGTAATTTTGGCGTCGCTTAAGTAGAACAAAAACACTTTAAAACTATAAACAAAAATGCTTAATATTATTTTGTTTGGCGCTCCTGGCTGTGGTAAGGGTACTCAGGCAGTACGCATCAAGGAGAAGTATAATATCAACCATATCTCTACTGGCGAGGTTATTCGTGGCGAGATTTCACGCGGTACAGAGCTTGGCAAGAGTATGCAGGAGTATATCGAGGCAGGTAAGTTGGCTCCCGATTCAATCGTTATCGGTATGATTCGCAACTATATGGAGGAGCACAAGCAGGCTGCCGGCAACATCTTCGACGGCTTCCCACGCACAACAGCTCAGGCCGAGGAGTTTGACCGCATCCTGGGCGAGATGGGTGAGAGCGTGAATGTGATGGTGTATATGGATGTTCCCGAGGAGGAGCTCGTGAAGCGCATCTTGTTGCGTGGTAAGGACTCAGGTCGTGCCGACGATGCCTCTGAGGATGTTATCCGCAACCGCATCTCTGTATATCGTGAGCAGACAGCTATCGTGGCCGAGCACTACTCTAAGCAGGGCAAGTATGTTGCTGTTGATGGTGGGGGCACTATGGATGAGGTGTTTGAGCGTATATGTGCTGCTATCGACGCTAATAGATAAATCCATCTAACGGGTTGTTTCGGCATCTGCCTTGTCGGAAAATTCCTCACATACGCCAAGTATGCTGCGGATTTTCCGCCTGCGAGCAGCTTCAAAACACCTCCGTTATATGAATTTTATATTCGAGAGATGTAGGGTTGTTTGGCATCTGCCTTGTTCTCGAATTCCTCATTTACACCGAGTAAACTGCGGATTCTCTTGCCTTCGAGCAGCTTCAAAACACCCCCGTTATATGAATTTTATATTCGAGAGATGTAGGGTTGTTTTGGCATCTGCCTTGTTCTCGAATTCCTCATTTGCACCGAGTAAACTGCGGATTTTCCGCCTGCGAGCAGCCTCAAAATAGCCTACATTATATAACCTCCATTAGTAGGAGATTTTAGGAGAATTAATCCCGCCGATTAACTAATGTTAGTCGGTGGGATTATCTTTTTTATTCGTTTGGTAGGCTCCCGTTGTACGCATCAAAAAAAATACTAAAATTTTCTAATAAAATATTTGGAAATTTCGTACAACAATATTAACTTTACAATATGAAAGAGCAGTGAAGAGGAGGGGGTAATTCGGTGAGAATTAGTGTTATCCCCTTTGAATACTAATATAATGATAAACTTAAAACCTGTAATTATGAAAAGACTATTTTTGCTCACAACCACAATCTTTGCTGGAATGATGATTTGTGCGATTTCAGACGTATATGCCCAAGCAAAGTCAGACAAATTAAAGACGATTGATATTAAAACCGACAATATCGAGATTTTGAATATCGACAATCTTCCGAAGGTTAAATTCGATCCGGGTGAAGATATGAAAAATCTGGTGGGGTATATGCCTACACCTCCATATCCGTTTGGAGATAAATTCCTTATCGGTTCAAGTCTTGCACAGGCTGGACTTAATAAAATTATGGTTTATAATCGCAAGGGCGAATATGTAAATACCATTACCCAAACGGGTAATGCCCAGTATGAGGTTTCTGGTGGCACTCATCGTAATGTTTGGGTTAAAGATGGTTATATCTATGTCTTGGATTCTAGACTCAGGATTTTGAAATTCACTCCCGAAGGAAAGTTTGTAGCCGAGTATGAGATTAAGAAACCAAGTGAAAAATCTTCTCTTTTGAATATAGATCCTCTCGGTGATGGCTATCTTGCACAATTGGCAACTATTACTGATGATGAAGATGAATTTCTGCCCATACTTGCCCGTTATGATAAGAATTTCAAGTTTGTGGAGTATGTTGGAGAAGATGTGATCAAGACCTCTTCGTGGGGTACACATTTTTATTTTACTTTTGGTAATAGTGCCAATTTGGAGCAATTTGGCTATATATATAATATAGATTCAAAGTTCACGGTGACAAATGCACTTAAAATAGGTTTTGACGGAATGTTCTATGATGAATTTTCCACAGTAGCCGAAGAGGAGGCTTTGGTTAATAGAGCAAAATCAGTAGGTCGCTTTATTCGAAATATAAATCTTACAAAGAATTACCTTACATTCACATATCGTCATAAAAGGAAGGATTATCTTGCCGTATGCAATTTGAAGAGTGGCAAAAGCAAGGTATATAATACACAAAGTAGCTCCGTAGTTTTAGGAATTTTTTATGAGGGCGACAAGATGTATTTCTTCAACGAGGGTGACGATTGGACAAATATGTGCATTATCGAGAATGTGGGCGATTTGCTGAAATAGCCAAAGTCAGTCTGAATTAAGAGTCCTTCGGGGCTCTTTTTTTGTTGTGATAGTTGTCTGTTAGCATTGTTTGTAGTAACTTTGTTTATATGGTTAAATACAAAGTATTATGAAGCGCATATTCTCTCTCGTAATTATGCTGATGCTTGGCCTGACGGCCTCGGCACAGTATCGTGGTACGATTATCAGCGACAGCCTCACCAACTCCAAACTCTATCCTGGTACGCTCCACCACTACAAACTCTATATTCCTAAGGAGTATGACGGCACAAGCGAGGCTTGCCTCTATGTGGGGCTCGACGGCATAGCCTACAACGCCCCTGCCGTAATGGATAAGCTCATAGCCGAGGGTGCAATGCCCGTCACAATAGCACTTTTTGTCGAGCCAGGCAGAATCTACGACTCGAAGTGCAAAGTGGTGCGCTACAACCGCAGTAACGAGTTTGACCGCACCGATGGCAAGTTTGCCGAGTTTCTTATCGAGGAGCTTCTGCCCCACGCGGTGGCTCACAACCTGCCCGATGGTCGCAAGATACGCATCTCTGCCAATCCCGACCATCACGCAATTGCGGGCTCAAGCAGTGGCGGCATAGCATCATTCTCGGCAGCGTGGTTTCGTCCTGACCTCTTCCGCAGAGTATTTACAACGGTCGGTACATTTGTCGCTATGCGCGGAGGAAACGAGTTGCCAGCACTTGTGCGCAAAACTGCACCGCAACCGCTCCGCATCTACATCCACGATGGCAGCCGCGACGTGTGGAATCCCATATTTGGCCACTGGTACGAGTACAACCGCTTGATGGGTACTGCCCTTGAGTTTGCAGGTTACGACTTTCGGGCCTACTGGGATGATTGCGTGCATAGCAACCAGACCGCCAACCGCATCTTCCCCGAGGCTATGCGTTACCTCTGGAGCGACTTCCCCAATCCTGTGAAGGCTGGCACAAGCAAGAACAATATGCTCTCGACAATCCTTATCGAGGGCGAGGAGTGGCAGCCCTTTGATGGCGACTTCCCCCGCAAAGCACCCCGCAAAGCACTCTCGCCCGATGGCAAGGTGTGGGCCAAGCCAGAGAAGAATTCCGATTGGTTGCTGAGCTACACCGTCGATGAGAAGGGGCGCAAGCGTAACGGTCAGCAGTTCTTCTGGCTGCACAACCCTCTGCACCACTACAACGATGTGGTGGGTATGGTGTATGCCACCGATGGGTGCCTCTATGTTGCCACCAAGTCGGGTATTCAGGTGTGTGACCACAACGGCCGCGTAAGGGCCATTCTGCGCTCGCCATCGCTCGCTATCGAGGAGTTTGCCTTTGTGGGTAACACCCTCTACATCAAGGCTGGAGGCAAGGCTTTCTATCGCCGAGTGAAGACCACCGCACATCCCAATTCGGCCCCACGCATCGACTACCCATCGCAGGGGCAGGGTTGATTTTAGTTGCAGATTATCAGTTTTATAAGGTGGAGTTAGGCGTTTTTGGGCTATAACTCCACTTTTTTCGTCCTTTTTATTGCAGATAACATTTTTTTGACTACCTTTGCCACGCTAAATGCCCCTTATGGGTTATGCAGATAGCGGTAGGGTCCATTCGTCTATCGGTTAGGACGCAAGATTTTCATTCTTGAAAGAGGAGTTCGACTCTCCTATGGACTACAAGACTTGTGAGCCGCGAGGTTTTATTTTGAGGCTTACTTGACTGGGTGAATAATAGATTAGATGCCTACGTGGTGTCTCTGATACTCAAAGAGAGTATCGCGGTAAAATGGGGAGGCGAGATTGAACCAGAGAGTTTGAAAAGTCGCTCCGAAAATTGGAAAACAGAAAAGTAAAAAATAAAAAACAATTTTAAGATTATGGCAAATCACAAGTCATCAAAGAAGAGAATTCGTCAGACAGTAACAAAGCCCGCTCACAACCGTCTTTTCCACAAGACTGCTCGTAACGCCGTTAAGAAGTTGCGTAACACTACAGAGAAGGAGGCAGCTTTGGCTTTGTTGCCAGAGGTTTCATCTATGCTCGATAAGCTCGCAAAGCACGGTATTATTCACAAGAATAAGGCTGCTAACTTGAAGAGCTCATTGGCATTGCACGTTAACTCACTCTAATTGAGGATTTGACGACAGGCTAACTCCGAGAGAAATCTCGGAGTTTTTTTGTGCCCAAAAGTTTGAATGTTGGGCTAATTGTGCTAATTTTGTTATGGTGTAAACCCTGAAAAAGTGCATAAACCAAAACAAAATTCAATATGAAGAGATTTTCTATTATCCTCGCCGCTATCGCTGCAATGGCTATGGTGGTGAGTTGCACAAATGAGAATGGTGGTGTGAAAGGCGTGAAGCACGTCGTGATGATTGGCCTCGACGGCTTGGCTGGCAACACCGTAGAGGCGGCCGATATGCCAACTGTGAAGATGATGATGGCCGAGGGAGCGTGGACGCTCCAGGCTCGCAGTATCCTCCCATCGTCGAGCGCCTGCAACTGGGCTTCGATGTATATGGGTGTAGGTCCCGAGATGCACGGCTACAACACTTGGGGCAGCCGCAAGCCCGACTTCCCATCTATCGCGTTAGGTGAGAACGGTATCTTCCCTACAATCTTCACCGTATTGCGCCAGCACAACCCCGAGATGAACACCTGCGCTCTATATGAGTGGAATGTTCAGGGCGATTTGATCGACAACAAGGCCGTCAGCTACCACAAGCATATCCCTATGGGTGATAGCCGCAGTGCCGACATCACCAACGCCTACATCTCATACCTGAAGGAGCATAAGCCCGAATTTTCGATGTGTATCTTCGACTCGCCCGACGCCGAAGGTCACAGCTATGGCTGGGGCTCGGAGCAGTATATGAAGCGTCTGCCCGAGATTGATGCCTACATTGCTCAAATCGTGGAGGCCACCAAAGAGGCTGGCATCTATGAGAATACACTCTTTATGATTGTATCGGATCACGGTGGTATCAATCGCGGTCACGGCTCAATTACTATGGACGAGATGGAGGCTCCGCTTGTATTCTTCGGCCCAGGCGTGAAGAAGGGCTACAAGATTGATGTTCCCGTTGTGCGCTACGACACAGCACCTACAATCGCCTATATCTTCGGCGCGAAGACTCCCGATGTGTGGCGTGGAAGAGCTATTGTGGAAGTATTTGAATAAATAATAGCTCTTATTATACAACTTCTAAAGGTATGGGGTTGTCCAATGAATATATTGGACAACCCCTTTGATTTTTATTATTCAAACCCTAATTCGTACAACTCATTAAGGTCTGGTTGGGGGACTCTTGAGGGGAGTGTATATCTGTGATACTGCTACGGTCAGTTTAGTATTTTATGTATAATGGTAAGTCGTAAAAAGGCAAAAAAAAGGCTGTCGCAACTTTCGTTGGACAGCCCCATTATCGGGATAGAACCTTATTACTTGTTCTTCTCCATTGCAGCCTTCAACTCAGCCAAACCTGCGATGTCACCCAAAGTAGTCTTCTCGATAGAAGCGTTAATCTTCTTTACAGACGACTTTGTTGCATCAGCAGCAGCCTTCTTCTCTGCCTTCTCTGCTGCTACCTCAGCACGCTTAGCCTCCTCGAAAATACGAGTGTGAGACAAAGTGATACGCTTTGTAGCCTTAGAGAACTCGATAACCTTGAAATCCGCAGTCTCGCCAGCCTTCAAAGTTGTACCGTCCTCCTTAACGAGCTGCTTAGCAGGTGCGAAACCTGTTACGTTCTCGCCCAATACTACGATAGCGCCCTTGTCGCTGATCTCGCTGATAGTTGCAGTGTGAACTGTGTCAACAGCAAACTTGCTCTCGATCTCGTTCCAAGGATTCTCCTCCAACTGCTTGTGGCCGAGGCTCAAGCGGCGGTTCTCCTTGTCGATCTCGAGTACGATAACCTCGATCTCAGCACCAATCTGAGTGAACTCGCTTGGGTGCTTAACCTTCTTAGTCCAGCTCAAATCTGAGATGTGGATAAGACCGTCGATACCCTCCTCGATCTCAACGAATACACCGAAGTTAGTGAAGTTGCGTACCTTAGCTGTGCACTTTGCACCTACAGGATACTTAGCCTCGATACCCTCCCAAGGATCTGGAGTGAGCTGCTTGATACCGAGTGACATCTTGCGCTCCTCGCGGTCCAATGTAAGGATAACTGCCTCTACATCGTCACCTACCTTCAAGAACTCCTGAGCTGAACGCAAGTGCTGGCTCCAAGACATCTCTGATACGTGGATAAGGCCCTCAACACCAGCAGCAATCTCAACGAATGCGCCGTAGTCAGCCATAACCACTACCTTACCAGTTACCTTGTCACCTACCTTGAGCTCTGAATTCAAAGCCTCCCAAGGGTGAGCTGTGAGCTGCTTCAAGCCAAGTGCGATGCGCTTCTTCTGCTCATCGAAGTCGATGATAACTACGTTCAACTTCTGGTCGAGCTTAACGATCTCCTCAGGGTGATTTACGCGGCCCCAAGAGAGGTCAGTGATGTGGATAAGACCGTCAACACCGCCCAAGTCGATGAATACACCGTAGTTTGTAATGTTCTTAACTGTACCCTCGAGGATCTGGCCCTTCTCAAGCTTAGACATAATAACCTGCTTCTGAGCCTCGAGCTCTGCCTCGATGAGAGCCTTGTGAGATACAACAACGTTGCGGAACTCCTGGTTGATCTTAACAACCTTGAACTCCATTGTCTTGTCAACGTAGATATCGTAATCACGGATAGGCTTAACGTCGATCTGTGAACCTGGCAAGAATGCCTCGATACCGAATACGTCAACGATCATACCACCCTTAGTGCGGCACTTAACGTAACCCTTGATGATCTCGTCGTTGTTCAAAGCCTCGTTTACACGATCCCAGCTCTTGAGCTGACGTGCCTTCTTGTGCGAGAGAACCAAAGCACCACCCTTGTCCTCAACAGACTCAACGTAAACCTCTACCTTGTCGCCTACTGTCAACTCTGGGTTGTAACGGAACTCAGTTGCCTGAATCATACCCTCGCTCTTGTAGCCGATGTTTACGGTTACCTCGCGCTTGCTGATCTCGCATACTGTACCCTCAACTACCTCGCCTACTGCGATGTTAGAGAGTGTCTGGCCATAAGCCTCAGCTACCTGCTCCTTAGTCTGGCCACCATAGAGATCCAAATCATTCTCAAACGCGTTCCAATCGAAACCCTCGTTTGCTACATTGTTCAATACTTCCATCTGGAAAATGTTTTGCGATACAATCGCTCGTTAAAATGTTAATAATAAAATGTTTGTTTTGCTCGCTCGCCTCGCACATATGCGCACAGCACTCGCGCGCGACGAGAAAGCGACTGCAAAGATACGCGAAAAATGGTAATTGAAAACTTTTTGTTCTCTTTTTTTCGCAGAAAAACAATAAATTAACATTATCTTTGTCTGTGATATGCCCAAAGTGGGGTTTAATACAGGTGAAAATTGTGTAATAGATTGATAATATGAAAAGAATCTTTGCTTTTATGGCTATTTCCGTAGCGGTTATGATGGCGGGGTGTGATAGCCCTGCGGAGGGTAATAAATTCAACGGTACGAAGGGTGAGGTGAAGCTCCTTACGCTTGATCCTGGGCACTTCCACGCTGCGTTGGTGCAGATGTATATGTACGACCAGGTTGATCCTGTGGTGAATGTCTATGCCCCCGAGGGTGACGATGTGAAGATGCACCTCGACCGTGTGGCCATATATAATAATCGTGAGCAGAACCCCACCACCTGGCAGGAGCAGCTCTATGCGGGCGACGATTTCCTGGAGAAGATGCTCTCGGAGCGCAAGGGAAATGTGGTTGTTCTGGCGGGTAACAACGGCAAGAAGACCGGTTATGTGAAGGCCGCAGTTGATGCGGGAATCAATGTCTTGTCGGACAAGCCTATGGCCATTGATGCAGAGCGTTTTGCGGTGCTCGAGAAGACTCTCGATGATGCTGCCGCAAAGGGCGTGATGGTCTATGATATTATGACCGAGCGTGGTGAAATCAACAACGAGCTGCAGCGTGTGCTGGTGGCTATGCCCGAGCTTTTCGGCCAGATGGAGAAGGGTACGCCCGAAGAGCCTGCCATCACAAAGGAGAGCGTTCACCACTTCTTTAAGTATGTGTCGGGCCAGCCTCTGCGCCGCCCTGAATGGTACTTCGATGTGGAGCAGCAGGGCGAGGGTATTGTAGATGTTACCACCCACCTTGTCGATTTGGTGCAGTGTACGGTAATGCCCGAGCAGGAGATTGATTATAACAAAGATATAGAGTTTACCTCGGCAAAGCGCTGGGCGACTGCCATTCCCCTCGACAAGTATCAGTTGGTGTCGGGTAAGCAGGTATATCCCGATTTCTTGAAGAAAGATATTGTGAATGACACCTTGCAGGTCTATTCAAATGGCGAGCTTAACTATCGCCTGAATGGCGTGAACTGCCGCGTGAGCGTGATTTGGAACTTTATGGCCGAGGTGGGCACCGAGGGTACGGGCGATACTCACTACTCAACCGTTAAGGGCTCGAAGGCCGATGTGATTATCCGTCAGGGTGCTGAGCAGGGCTACAAACCAATGCTCTATGTTGCCTGCAAGGGCGACGATGCGGCCGCCTTTGAGCAGACTTTGCGCGCATCGCTAAGTAAGATTGCCGACCGCTATCCAGGTCTTGATATCAAGCCATCGGGCGAGAAGGAGTGGCAGGTGGTAATTCCTGCGGCTATTGCCAAGACACACGAGCAGCGTTTCAGCTCGGTGATGGAGGTCTATTTGAAGTATCTTACATCTGGTGAGATTCCTGCGTGGGAGCGCTCGCATATGAAGTCGAAATACTACACCACAACCAAAGCTGTGGAGTTGGCAAAGGCTGCGAAATAGAAGATTTTGTTTATCAGAGAAATGCTTTAACCTCGTTTGGGGTTGAAAATATAGCGGTTATAAAAGATGAAAAATAAGGCTCTCGTGTTAATTTGTGCAGTGGCGGCAATTGTCGCCGCTGTGTTTGTGTTGAATCAAGGACCTCTGTTATTCTGTGATAATCAGAGTGAATATTCAATTGTTTTGTGCGATGATGCCTCTGTCTCGGAACAGACTGCCGCGAAGGAGTTGCAAGAGTATCTGAAAAAGATTAGCGGTGCCGAACTTCCTTTGATAAATAGCAATGAATTGAAGGAGGGGAGTAAACATATATTTGTTGGTTTTAATAAAGAATATGCTTCTGAATATGGTGTGTCGCTTCCCAATAATAGTGATGAAGGATATACCTATCGTACTATCGGTGATAATATTTGGATTTATGGTGGAAAAAATCGAGGAACTATGTATGGCGTTTACTCATTCCTCGAAAATGAGTTTGGGGTAAAATGGTACACCGTAGATTACACCAAGATTCCCGCAACGAAAAAATGGAGAGTAAAGAATTTGTACCATAGTGAACAACCATTTATTCAATACCGTTTTGTACAATACTTTAACGCAGATTATGGGGTGTGGCAGGCTCATAACAAATGTAATTCAGCTACTTGGGTAGAAGAAAATAAATATGGCGGTCTTACTGCATATTGGGAAGGCCATACTTTTAGGCTATTCATAACCCCAGAAGAATATTTTGAGGAACACCCTGAATATTTTTCTCTGCGTGATGGCGTGCGTAGACCTAATGAACAAGTTTGCTTATCTAATCCTGAGGTATTGCAAATCTGTATTGATAAAATGAAGCATACTATCGAGGAAAACCCCTTGTTTGATGTGTATAGTATGTCGCAGAATGATAATCCATATCCTTGTGAGTGTGATAAATGTCGAGCCTTGGAGGAACAATATGGAGGTCATTCGGGTATAATTTTGTGGTTTGTTAATCAAGTTGCTGATGCAATAAAACCTTTGTATCCCGAAAAATATATCGGCACTTTCGCATATCAATATTCACTCGAAGCCCCCACTGGTATCGTGCCACGCGACAATGTGGTTATACGACTTTGTAGTTTTGGATTTTGTTTTGCTCACCCATTGAATGAGTGTAAATATAATGAGGAGTTTGTTCCTATAATTGAAAAATGGTCGCAGATAGCGCCGAATCTTTACATTTGGGATTATGTAGTCAATTTTTGGCAATACGTAGCGCCGTTTCCCAATTTTAATGTTTTGGCAGAAAATATAAAACTATTCAAAAAGCATAATGCAATAGGTGTTAGGGAACAAGCCGATTATCAGTCAAATGGCGGCGAGTTTTCTGATATGAAGGCTTGGGTGTTGTCAAAGTTGTTGTGGAATCCATATCAGGATACTCAAAAGTTGGTTTCTCAATTTATTAAAGACTTTTATGGCGATGCAGCGCCATATATTCAAAAGTATTTCAATCTTTGTCATTCGTTGATAAAGGAAGATACCGAGATGATTTTCTATATTGATGCACACAATCCTCTTTATACTGATGAGTTCGTAAAGGAGGCCAAAAAGTTATTAAACAAGGCCCAGCAGGCGGTTGAGTTCTCAGGTGAGGAGATGCGTATGCGTGTGGATATGGTTGCGTTGCAGGTTGATTATTTGCGATTGTATCGCACGCCAAAGGAGGCTTTGGCTGATGGTACATACGATTGGGTGTGGGGTTTTGTTCGTAAACACAATATTCGCATACACGAAATGCAGGATATAGAGAAAACGATCCAACTCTACAATGAAAATTATCTTGATAAATAATAGTTTTGAGAGAGCATAAGAATATTTATTTTATATCTCCCTCCTTGATTAGGTTGCACATTCGCTCGCGGGCGCGGTGGATTTGAGTCTTTACGGTACCCATCGGCAGATGCAACTTTTCGGCAATCTCGTCATAGGTGTAATCCTCTAAAAAACGCATCTTGAACAGACGGCGGTACTGCTCGGGCAGGCACTCTATATAGTGCTCAATCTGAGAGTGTTGCTGCAGGCTGATGAGGTTATCCTCGGGGGATGGGGTGAGTGCAATGGGGGCCGAAAATTTCTCGTCGAGCGAGATATCCTCCTGACGGCGGCGCTCAAAGTCGATGTGGGTGTTGCGGGCGATGGTGTAAACCCATTGTCCGAAGGTGTAATCCGACGAGTAGCGGTGCAGATTTACGAAGACCTTGATAAAGGTCTCCTGCAGTAAATCTTCGGTATCCTCGGCCGAGGTGTAGCGTTGCAGAAAGAGGCGGCGTATGGCGTCGGAGTATCTGTTGAATAGATATTCAAAAGCCACCTGATCGCCCACAAGAGCCATCTTTACCAGCTCCTTATCATCGGCTACTATGTAATCGACTATCTCCATACGGTGCTATCTTTCTTGATGAGCGATGCGCGCACGCAGAGCATCAGGATAGGATTGAACAGGTCAAAAATGAAATAGCGCAGAGCCACCCTCTTCTCGCCGGTGCGTTTTGCCACCGAGCGAACTCTCATAACCACAGCTAAATAGCGCAATAGCATCAGCACCAATGCTGCCAACTTAAGCTCCAGCGGAAGCAGGATAATCATAGCCATCAGCACCACAAATAACAGCACCTGACTGCCCAAATCCCACTCTATGCGGTTGCGCGCTCCAATGGGGTAGAATGTGTAGGCCGAGCCGTAGTGGCGAAGCTCCGAAATCCACCACTTCAAGCCGCCCCAGGGGTGCTCGACCATTGTGGCCTTTGGGATGAGGGCAACGCTCACGTTATTGCGCTTGGCGATGCGCTGGATAAAGAGGTCCTCCTCGCCGATATTCATATTGAGGTGGGTGAAACCCTTTGCTCCGAAGTAGATGCTTTTCGTGAAGCCGAAGTTGTGGCGTGAGCCCTTGAATGTCTGCTTGTTGACCGCTGCGGCAAGCCAGTAAAGCGAGCATTGCAGGCGCGACATACGCATAATGTAATTTGTTAGCCCCTCGGCGGGCTCGATGGCGGTGTAGCCCAGCACGATATTGCCACGCATAAAGCCCTTGCCCATCATCGCAAGCCACTGCTCCGATGAGGGAATTGCACTTGTTGTGGTGATTACGATATGCTCGTTGCGAGCCGATTTTATACCCACATTCAGAGCCATCTTTACCGAGATGGGGAAGCGGGGATTGAACTCGATTTTTGTAACCGACAGATTGGGGTAGAGCAGGCGCTGGCGGGTGAGCTCCTCATAAAAATCGGTGTCGCGACCAACATAGACCAGCACCACCTCGAAGGTTGAGCCGTACTGCTGTGCAAGAAGCTGGGGCAGGCGGTCGAGGTAGCTGTAATCCTCTGAGAATATGGGGACTACAACCGACAACGGAGGCTCCGAAGTGAGTATCTTCTTGCGTCGTGAGTTGCGGAACGAACTAACGCGGCGATACACCCCCAAGTAGTAGTACATCTGGACACAAAACAGCACGATTGCTGCGGCGGCAAGCGATGTGCCCTGCCAGCCATAGTGAGCGATTATATAGTCGAAATATTGCATATTTGTCTGCGGTATTTAATATCTTGCAAAGATACTCTTTTCGGCGGAAACCTCATAGCAAAAAGCGAAAAATATTAGCCCAAAATTTGGCTTTCGCAAAGGATGGCTTTCGGGTGCTGTAAAAGAGGTGGAATATTGGGGCTGGAAGTGTAGTTTTATTGCAGAAAAGAGTTATTTTTCAAAGAAAAATAGTAATTTTGTCCGAATCATACGCTTCCCATATTGGATGGCGGCGAAAAGAGATAGTTTTTATGAAATTTACGCTTCAACATACAGCTCCCGCATCGAAGGCTCGCGCGGGAGAGATTCAGACCGATCACGGCACGATTCAGACTCCAATCTTTATGCCCGTAGGTACTGCGGCGGCAATGAAGGGAATCTTCCACCGCGATTTGAAGGAGGATGCTCGTGCGCAGATTATTCTGGCTAACACCTACCACCTCTACCTCCGTCCTGGAATGAAGATTCTGGAGGAGGCTGGCGGTGTGCACAAGTTCTCAACGTGGGAGGGGCCGATGCTCACCGATAGTGGCGGTTTTCAGGTCTTCTCGCTGTCGGGTTGTCGCAAACTCAAGGAGGAGGGTTGCCACTTCCGCTCTCACATCGACGGCTCGAAGCATCTCTTTACGCCTGAAAATGTGATTGACACCGAGCGTACAATCGGAGCCGATATTATGATGGCATTCGACGAGTGCCCTCCGGGTGATGCACCAAAGGAGTATGCCGCCAAGTCGCTTGCCCTTACCGAGCGCTGGCTGGAGCGTTGTTTCAACCGCTACCACCAGACTCAGCCAAAGTATGGCCACTCGCAGTCGTTGTTCCCCATCGTGCAGGGTTGTTCATATCCCGACTTGCGAGCTAAGGCGGCCGAGAATGTGCAGCAGTATGATGCCGATGGTTATGCTATCGGTGGTTTGGCCGTTGGTGAGCCAACCGATGTGATGTACTCGATGATTGAGGTGGTGAATGCCGTATTACCCGAGCATAAGCCTCGCTACCTGATGGGTGTGGGTACACCAATCAACATTCTGGAGGCCATCGACCGAGGTGTGGATATGTTCGACTGCGTGATGCCAACGCGTAACGGCCGCAATGGCCAGATATTCACAAGCGAGGGTACAATCAACCTTCGTAACAAGAAGTGGGAGAACGACTTCTCGCCACTCGATGAGAATGGCGTAAGTTTCGTTGATAGACAATACACCAAAGCCTATGTCCACCATCTGACCGTCTGCAAGGAGATGATGGCGGCACAGATTGCATCTTTGCACAACGTTGCTTTCTATCTGTGGCTGGTGGGTGAGGCTCGCAAGCACATTATAGGCGGCGATTTCGCCCAGTGGAAGAGCCAGATGGTGGAGAAGTTGGGCCGTCGTCTGTAGGTTGTAACCATTGAATAGTTGATAATGAGTAGTAAAATGAAAATATCTTTCCCTGGATTCAAGATTCTTGACCGCTACATATTGGCCAAGTTCTTGGGTACATATCTCTTCTCGATTGCGATGATTACCATTATCCTGGTGGTCTTCGACTATGCCGAGAAGGTGGATGACTTTACGGCGACCAAAGCCCCGATGTCGGCCATCATCTTTGAGTATTATATCAATTTTGTGCCCGACTTTGTCAATCAGTTTAGTGGTTTGTTCACCTTTATCGCTGTAATCTTTGTCACATCGAAGATGGCCTACCAGACCGAGATTATCGCTATGTTGTCGGGTGGAATGAGTTTCCGCCGACTTATGTGGCCCTACTTCTTGGGTGCGCTGGCTATTATGACTCTGTCGCTTACGCTCAATCTGTGGATAATCCCGCAGTCGCAGGTGGCTTGTCTCGATTTCCAGAGCAAGTATATCCCCAAGCACCGCAACGAGCAGTATGAGCGTCACATCTATCGCCAGATTGAGCCAGGCCAGTATGCCTATGTGAGGGGTTTCAGCCGCTCGCACAAGGCCTCGTATGTGGTGCTGGAGCGATACGATAGTACGGTCATAAGGGAGTCGCTGGAGGCTGCCGATGTGTCGGTTGATGCAGAAACAGGTCGCTGGATGGCGCAGAAGTATATCCGCCGCAAGGTGGCCGAGGATGGCACCGAGACCTTCGAGCAGTTGCGTGACCTCGATACGATGATTAACCTCGACGTGAAGGAGCTGGGTACGGTGGAGAAGATTATCCCCACGATGAAAATCGGCGAGCTCAACCGCTTTATCGATCAGCAGAGGGCCAAAGGTTCCGATTCGATAAAGATTATCGAGGTGGAGCGTCACTGCCGCTTCGCCTATCCAATGGCGACATTTATCCTCACGCTGATTGGCGTGAGCCTTTCGTGCCGCAAGGTGCGAGGAGGAACGGGCCTGCATATCGGAATTGGTATCACGCTCTGTTTCTCGTATATTATGTTTAACCGAATCTTTGAGGAGTTTGCCAAGAGTGGCTCTATGACGGTGTGGCTGGCTGTGTGGATGCCAAACATCATCTTCACATTCATTGCGGCATATCTCTATCAGAAAGCCCCAAAATAGTGTTTGATTATGCAGAAGTGGGAAGATATAGCAGCTCAGGTGGTCCAGGGCGCACGTTTGAGCAGCGAGCAAGCCTTGACTCTGTGGCGTGAAGCTCCGTTGTGGCGACTAGCCGAATTAGCCGTAGCGCGTAAGCGTGAGGTTAGCGACGACAAGGTATTTTATAACAAGAATTTTCACGTTGAGCCCACCAATCTGTGTGTGTTCAACTGCAAGTTCTGCTCGTTCCGCCGTACAAAGGGTAGCCCCGAGGCGTGGGATATGTCGATGGAGGAGGTTGAGCAGATGGTGCGCTCGTTTGAGGGCAGTGGTGTGACGGAGGTGCATATCGTTGGCGGTGTACACCCCGAGCACGACATCTACTACTATTGCGATATGATTCGCCGCGTGAAGGCAATTCTGCCCGAGGTGGCGGTGAAGGCCTTTACGGCCATCGAGCTATCGTATATGATTCGCAGAGCGGGCCTTTCGGTTGAGGAGGGTTTGAAGCTGCTCATTGATGCGGGTATGGCGGCCATTCCTGGCGGTGGTGCCGAGATTTTTGATGAGAAGATTCGAGCCGAGATATGCCCCGACAAGGGCTCTACGGCTGAGTGGTTTGAGGTTCACGAGGCGGCTCACAAGATGGGACTCAAGACCAACGCCACAATGCTCTATGGTCATATTGAGAGTATCGAGCACCGTATCGACCACCTGATGCGTCTGCGTGATTTGCAGGATAGAACAGGCGGTTTCAACGCCTTCATTCCGCTGAAGTATCGCAATTTCGGTAACTCGATGTCGGAGATTGGCGAGGTGCCTATCATCGACGATTTGCGCACACTGGCTATGAGCCGATTGATATTGGATAATCTGCCCCACATCAAGGCCTACTGGGTGATGTATGGCAAGCAGACAACAGAGATGGCCCTCTCGTTTGGTGCCGACGATGTGGATGGCACAATCGACGACTCAACCAAAATCTACTCGATGGCTGGTGCCGACGACACCCGTCCCCGAATGAGTGTCGAGGAGATGCACGCTATGGTGGAGCGCGCAGGATTTCGTGCTGTGGAGCGTGATACATTCTACAACGAGATAGGGTAATCAAGTCAGAAGAACAGAAATTAGTTAGCAAACAAGAGAATAAAATTTCATATTAGGAGTATGGAACAACAGAACAGGCCCCGCAGAGGGCGCAAGCCAAAGAGTCAATATGCAGGTACGGCCAGCAATCTGGTCAAGAAGATTCGCCGTTCGCCACTGATGTGGAATGCGGTGCTTATCGTGTTGACGTTTTTTGCGATAATGGTGGTGTGGTCGGTAGCGATGAACATCATCACACGTCACGGCTCTCACCGCACAGTGCCCGACTATATGGGTGTGAAGATTACCGATGTGCAGCAGGCTGCCAAGAAGGGTGGTTTCAAGATTGTTATCGTCGATTCGCTCTTCGTGCCAGCATACGAGGGTGGTATTGTGCTCGACCAGTTGCCAAAGGGTGGTGTTGAGGTGAAGGCGGGCCGAAAGGTCTATGTTACCATCAACTCGTTCCGTCAGAAGATGGTCAAGGTGCCCTATGTGGCAGGTCGCAGCTTGCGTCAGGCCAAGAATATGTTGGAGGTGGCAGGCCTCGGCATCGAGAAGCTGGTTTACGAGGAGGATATAGCCACCAACTATGTGTTGGCCGAGTTGGTTGAAGGCAAGGAGCTCAGTGAGCAGAGCAATGTGGAGATAGAGATTGGCGAGGGTGTTGTGTTGAAGGTGGGTGTCGAGCCCGAGAAGAACACCACCATCGTACCAAAGGCCATCGGTCAGGGTTTGAGTGCCGCCAAGAGCCGCCTGTGGGAGCAAGGCTTGAATGTGGGCAAGGTGAAGTTTGACGAGGGTGTGAATCTGCTCAATCAGAAGAATGCCCGAGTATATAAGCAGTCGGTTAATCACAATGCAAGTGTGGAGTTAGGTACGGCTGTTGACTTGTGGCTCACGCTCGACGAGGAGGCTGTAAAGAAGAGCAGCACCGCTTCGGATAAGCGTGCCAACGAGTTGGAGAAGGAGCGTCTGGAGGCCGAGCAGGCTTTGCAGGACTCTTTGGAGCAGGTTGAGCGTGGTCAGAGAATAGATTTGATGAACGCCCTGCAGCAGAGTTCGCAACAGAACCAGACTATCACCGAGACCTCGGAGGATGAATTCTTTTAATTGAGACTATGCAGCAACAAAGAGATAATATTTTAGAGCAGAGCATCCCAGAGCAGAATTTTGAGCTGATGGCAGAGGCGCAGAGTATGGGCCAAAGCGAGGATGCGATGATTGACGATGATATTGCGGATGGCGAGGGTGCCGATGAGCTTTTCGAGCACTTTGCCATTACGGTCGATAAGGGGCAGAAGATGTTGCGCCTCGATAAATATTTGGTTGACCGTATGGAGCACTGCTCTCGCAACCGTATCCAGACTGCGGCCGACAGTGGAAATATTTTGGTAAATGGCGTTGCGGCCAAGTCGAGCTACAAGGTTAAGCCAGGCGATAGAATTACGCTGGTGATGCCTTACCCCAAGCGTGAGATAGAGATTATTCCAGAGAATATTCCACTCGAGATTGTCTATGAGGATGAGGATTTGATTATAGTCAACAAGGCTGCGGGTATGGTTGTCCACCCTGGTTGTGGCAACTATAGCGGCACGCTTGTAAACGCTCTTACCTACCACTTGAAGGATTTGCCACTCTTTCAGGAGGGCGATATGCGTGCAGGATTGGTACACCGCATCGACAAAGATACATCGGGTTTGCTGGTTGTAGCCAAGAATGAGCGTACCCACGCACGACTGGCCAAGCAGTTCTTCGACCACACCATCCATCGCCGCTATGTGGCTTTGGTATGGGGTAATCTGCCCGAGGATGAGGGTACGATTACGGGAAATATTGGTCGCAGCCCTAAGGATAGATTGCAGATGTATGTATTTGCAGATGGCTCAGATGGTAAGCACGCCGTAACCCACTATAAGGTGCTGAAGCGTTATGGTTATGTGACGTTGGTGGAGTGCCGTCTGGAGACTGGCCGTACCCACCAGATTCGTGTGCATATGTCGTGGCAGGGCCACCCGCTGTTCAACGATAGCCGATATGGCGGCGATAGAATCCTGAAAGGTACCACATTCTCGAAGTATAAGCAGTTTATCGAAAACTGCTTCACGTTGCTGCCCCGTCAGGCTCTGCACGCTCGCTCGCTCGGTTTCGTGCACCCTACAACTGGCAAGGAGGTCTATTTCGAGAGTCCGTTGCCAGAGGATTTGCTGGCTGTGGTGGCTAAGTGGGATGGCTATGTGGCTGCCCGCCAGTTAGACGAGGAGTAGGGGTGAGTAAGTGAGTGACGAGGAGAAGTAAGAATAGTTTTTAAGCGCAAAAAAAGCATAGCAAATTATGTTTCTGCCTACTACCATAAAGGAGGTGAGAGCCTTAGGCTGGGATTATATCGATGTAATCCTCTTTACGGGCGATGCCTATATCGACCACCCATCGTTTGGTGCGGCCGTTGTGGGGCGTTTACTCGAGGCCGAAGGTTATAGAGTGGCTATCGTGCCGCAACCCAACTGGCGTGATGACCTGAGAGATTTCACCAAGCTCGGTGTGCCCCGATTGTTCTTTGGAGTGTCGGGCGGCTCGATGGACTCGATGGTCAACCACTATACTGCCAATAAGCGTTTCCGTAGCAACGAAGCCTATACGGCTGGTGGTAAGGCTGGTTTCCGCCCCGATTATGCCGTTACGGTCTATACGCAGATTCTCAAACGACTCTATCCCCACGTTCCTGTGGTGATAGGCGGTATCGAGTCGTCGCTTCGACGACTTACGCACTATGACTATTGGAGCGATAGCCTCAAGCCATCAATCCTGGTGGAGAGTGGGGCCGATCTGCTTATCTATGGTATGGGCGAGAGGGTAGTGCAGCAGGTGGCGCGAGCTATGCGCAACGGCTACAACGCCAAGCTCCTGCGCAAGATACGTCAGGTGGCTTTCCTCTCGGATAAGAGCTATGTGGAGCGATTGGAGCCCGCCACAACACGCCACTTGGCCTCGTATGAGGAGTGCGTGGCCGACAAGAGGGCCTTTGGCCGCAACTTTGTGGAGGTGGAGACTCTGAGCAACGCTATGCAGACCGACACAACGCTTGTCGAGCGTGTGGGCGAAAAATATGTTGTCGTAACACCTCCAAATACAACCCTTACGACCGAGGAGCTCGACCACTCGTTTGATTTGCCTTATGAGCGTGCTCCTCACCCACGCTATCGCGACAAGGGTGATATCCCAGCGTGGGAGATGATTAAGCACTCGATAAATATCCATAGAGGATGTTTCGGAGGTTGTGCCTTCTGCACAATCTCGGCACATCAAGGTAAATTTATCAATTCGCGCAGCGAGCGTTCCATCTTGGCCGAGGTGGAGAAGGTGGTGAAGATGCCCGATTTCAAGGGCTACATCTCCGACATCGGTGCGCCGTCAGCCAATATGTATGGTATGGGAGGTAAGAACAGAGAGCTCTGCCAGAAGTGTCGCCGACCTTCGTGTCTGCATCCCCGCATCTGCCCCAATCTCGACAACGACCATTCGCGTCTGCTGGCTCTATATGAGCGGGTGCGTGGTGTGAAGGGTGTGAAGAAGGCCTTTATCGGTAGCGGTATTCGCTACGATCTGTTCGACAACTCGCCATATCTCGAAACGGTTATCAAGCATCATACATCGGGCCGCTTGAAAGTTGCCCCCGAGCACACCGAGCCCCACGTCTTGAATGTTATGCGTAAGCCTCCGTTCGAGATGTTTGAGAGGCTCAACAGCGATTTTCGCCGTATCTGCTCGGAGAATGGGTTGCGTTATCAGCTTATTCCATACTTCATCTCGTCGCACCCAGCGTGTCGCGAGGCCGATATGAAGGCATTGGCCGAGAAGGTGTTGGGCCGCCTGCATTTCGATTTGGAGCAGGTGCAGGACCTCACGCCAACGCCAATGACACTCTCGTCGGTGATGTTCTATACGGGCGTGAATCCCTATACGGGCGAGGAGGTCTATGTGGCCCGTTCGCAGGATGATAAGCGTCGCCAAAAGGCCTACTTCTTTGCCGACAAACACTCTGCTCAGAGGCCAGCGGCAAGGGGCGTCGTGAAAACCCAGGGTAGAGGAGCCGAGGCAAACTCAAAACATAGAGCTAAACCAATGGGCTCTGCGCCCAAGCGTGGAGAGGCAAAACGAGGAGTAAAACAGTTTAAGAGATAGATATTATGAGGAGGAATTTTTGGGTGATTATGCTTGTGGCTATGGCTCTGTTGTCGCAGAGCGTCGTTGCGCAGGAGTTTGCCTGGGAGGCAACAACTAAGGTAAAGCCTCTGAATTTGAAGAGGTGGGCAAAGTACGACGTAGGTCAGATTAATTTCCACGACAAGGCTACCCATAGCGAGGGTTCGAAGATTTACCACCGCTTGATTGCTGAGCCCGAGGCCTACATCTCGGAGCAGGCACGCACTGTTTTGGCAACTCTGTACTTCTCACCAAAGGACAATATCACGCCTGTAAATTCTATTTACTATACGCTCGAAGATAAGGCGGGAATCTCGGCTAAGGGCGGAGGAAATGGTAAGGTGAGCATCTTCTACAGCTCACGCCACGTCGAGAAGTCACATAGCGGCCAAGGCGATGAGAAGGTGATGTTTGAGACTCGCGGAGTGCTTCTGCACGAGCTTACCCACGCCTACCAGCTCGAGCCTCAGGGAATCGGTTCGTATGGCACGAACAAGGTCTTCTGGGCATTCATCGAAGGTATGGCCGATGCTGTGCGTGTTGCCAATGGCGGTTTCTATGGCGAGAAGGATCGCCCAAAGGGTGGTCACTATATGGATGGTTATCGCCGTGCGGGATATTTCTTTGTGTGGATAAGAGATAACTACGACCCCGATTTCTTGCGTAAATTCAACCTCAGCACGTTGGATGTTGTGCCCTGGTCGTTCGATGGTGCTATTAAGCACGTCTTGGGCGAGAAGTACGATATCGAGTCGTTGTGGGAGGAGTACCAGCGTGCTGTAGGAGATAAGAAGTAGAACTATTAAACCTTTACGAAAATGATACTACTTGGAAAGAAAAATTTTGCAGTGATGTTCGCTGCTTGTGTTGCAGTTGCGTTTATGGTGAGCTGTAGGGTCGATGCTCCCGAGCCTATGAGTGTAGTGCCAGCCGAGCACCAGTTGAAGTGGCACCAGATGGAGCAATATGCCTTTGTGCACTTTACTATCAATACATTCACCGACCGTGAGTGGGGCTATGGCGATGAGTCGCCCGAATTGTTTAATCCCACCGATTTCGATGCCGAGGCGTTGGTGAAGATTGTCAAGGATGCTGGCCTGAAAGGTTTGATTCTTACGGCCAAGCACCACGATGGATTCTGTTTGTGGCCCAGCGCCTACACCGAGCATTCGGTGAAGAACTCTCCTTACAAAGATGGTAAGGGCGATATAGTGGGCGAGGTGGCCGAGGCTTGCCGCAAGGCGGGTGTTAAGTTTGGTATCTACCTCTCACCCTGGGACCGCAACCACGCAGGATATGGCACTGACGAGTATCTTGACTACTACCGCAAGCAGTTGCGTGAGCTTCTGACCAACTATGGTCCTGTCTTCGAGATGTGGTTCGATGGTGCTAATGGTGGTGATGGTTACTATGGCGGCGCAAACGAGGTGAGAAAAGTGGAGTCGGGATACCTTTACTACGATTGGCCAAAGGTGGTGGAGATTATTCGCGAGTTGTCGCCCGAAACGGTGGTGTGGAGCTCATCATTGCCCGATGCACGCTGGTGCAGCAACGAGCGTGGTGTGATTGCCGAGCACTGCTGGGCTATGGCATCGCCCGAGCAGATGTATCCTAACGGCAAGGATAATATGGAGGTGCTGGCGCACGGTATGGAGGATGGTAACCGCTGGGCACCAGCCGAGGCCGATGTGTCGATTCGCCCAGGTTGGTTCTACCACGACTACCAGCAGCCTAAGACACCCGAAAAGCTGTTTGATATCTACCTCACATCGGTAGGTCGTGGCGGTACGCTGCTCTTGAACCTTGCTCCCGACCGCCGAGGTCGTGTGCCCGAGCAGGATGTGGAGTCGCTGATGGCGTGGCGCAAGATGGTCGATGACACTTTCGCCAACGATTTGGCCGCGTCGGCTCGCATCAAGGCCTCATCGACAAGAGGCTGTGGCTTTGGCGCAAAGAATATGTTGGGCGAAGATGATAAATATTGGGCTACGGCCGATGGCGTTGTGGCTGGCGATGTGGAGATAGAGTGGAGCGAGCCAAAGCAGATGTCGTATGTGGTGATTCAGGAGCATATTGCTCTCGGTCAGCGAGTGCGCAAGTTCGCTGTCGAGGCTGAGGTGGATGGCAAGTGGCAGGAGGTGGCCGCAGGTACAACAGTAGGCTACAAGCGCATATTGCCTTTGAAAGATGTTAAGAGCGATAAGTTGCGAGTGCGATTTATTGATTCACGCGGACCGCTTACTATTGGCCGCATTGCGATATATTAGTAGTGAATACCTATAGTATAATAAAACCCAATTTAATAATAAATCAAAAAAAGAACATACATAATCAATTACTGCAAATTATTTGTAATTTTGTATTCAGATAGAGTAGACTCTATCTAAGACATATGAGTTAAAAAGAAGCGTTATGCTTGTCTTGTTAAGTTGAAACCTGAGAAATTTCGAAATTGGCACAAGAGATGGCATAGTGGTTCTCACGCTGTATAGCGTGGGCTGCTATTTCCACATCCGTGCTAAGGGTTTTCTCAGGACCTCAACTTAAGACGTGGCATACAGTTCCACGCTTTTCTGTTTTTATAAATACACTTAGGGGCTGAGGTGTAATTAATATCCAGACTTATGTTAATGAAGAATTACTTTAAACAGGGTTTAGGCTTCATAGCCTTTGCGTTGTTGCTGATTGCTTGTAGTGGAAATCCTGACAAGGGACGAGTTGAATGTAAATATTTACCTGTTCAAATAGAGAGCGGAGATAATTGGAGCATTATAGACAGTAATGGCAAAATTGTCGTTAAAGAAGAATATGCTCCCGAAGATGAAATCTCGTTTATTACTCCCGATGGTGTATATTGGGTGAAATCTGATGATGACAATAAATATCGTTTGTACTCTATTGAGTCTCCCAAAAAACCTATATCCGAGGGAGAGTATGTTTATGTGACAAATTTTGTAAATGAAAATGCTTTTTGTTCGGACGGATTGAATCCAATTCAAGTTGTGGATACAAAAGGAAATATCAATAAAACATTGTCAAAAGAGATACGAGGAGTTCGTGTATTATCTGAATACTCTTCAGATGGAGTCCTATATGTTGACAAAACAGGAAAGTTTGCTGGATTGTTGGATTTTGAAGGTGATATTATAACCAAAGCGCAGTATTCAGAAATTTATTCTTTTTCCGAAGGTGTTGCATTAGTAGAAAAAGAGCAAGAAAATAATAAACTATATATTGTAGGAAGTAACGGGAAAGAGAATGGTGTTGTTGATTTGAATAAATACAAAGTCATAGACTACAAATTTAGCGAAGGTAAATTACCCGTGATAGAGATTGGTAATGATGATAGATTGCTTTATCTTGATAAAACAGGTGATATTGCCCTTGAAATGCCATCGAAGATTCGTGCTAATTGCGAGGCTTCATTTCTTGATGGTTATGCTGTTATTTCAAGTGAAGATGTGGACGGTATTCATATATATGATGATAATGGCAGGATAGCTCTTGCAGGAAAATATGGAGTTATCAACGAAAAAGGTGAAACAATTATTCGTGTGGGTAAATATGATAGAATTGTTAATATTGGTAATGGCCGATTTATAGTGAGTAAAAATGACAAATATAGTGTAGTAGATAGTCAAGATAATGCTATCACCAATGATTATAAAGCTGCACTTACATTTTCGTTTGATGGGAATTTTGTTATGTGGGAAGACTCTTATGTTTTGGTAGGTTCTGACGGAAGAGAGATAAAAAATAGCGAGTTTGAAATATTTTCAAATACAAAATGCCTATTTGCTATGTTTAACGATATTAATCAGATCGCATCTGATTTGGTTGCCCAGATTGATCCCAAAGGTTACAAGCCAATTCAATATAAACAAAAACTAAATGAGATTGTGAATGTTCTGAATTTGAATATCGAAAAGCATAAAAGCGGTAATAGATTCATCAAACTCGAATCATTCAAAGCTGATATATATGATGTTGATGTTTATTTAGAATTTGATAAAGATGTTTTGATTGAGAAAACGCATAAAGAGGTGGTTAATGATGGGTGGTTCTCGCAAGAGAAGATAGTTTCCGATGGCTGGGGCTGCAACGACGAAGCAAAGTTGTTTTCCGTATCAATGGATATTTCTAAACTTGATCCTAATTTTAATATTGAACTATTCAAAGAGATCATGGGTGAAAAATTAGAGGCGAAAGGCTTTAAGGTAGTAGCAGATGGTCCTTATTATGAGATAAAGACTGGTGATAAATATGCAGGTGTCTATATTAGTGTAGATGACGGATATGTACAAATCGCATTCTACCCATATAAGGAGCACTCAGAAAATCAATTTGAATAATATTATTAATTAATTTAATATCATAAGGAAATGAAAAGAGTTTTATTTTTAACTGTGTTTGCGTTATTATCGTTGGCGCAAGTTTATGCACAAAGCGACAAGCCATTGTTTACTACAGAAGTAAAAGAGTCGATGTTTGAGTCTCCTGCGCATCAATGGAATCTTAATCAGGTTGAATACTATAAAGACTGTACAATTTGTCGTTTTTTAGTGAAGTCTACTAAGGGCGGTGTATATTTGAGATTGTTACCAGGATGCTATATTATGGACGAGAAAGGGAATCGTTATGATATTATTGAAAGCAGCCTAACCTCGCAGACTCCTGGACATAAATTTAGTGTTGCGGGTGAACCATTGGTATTTTATATGAAATTTCCTCCTATGAAAGATGGTGTAGGCAGAATGACTTTGATTTTACCCGAACTGAAAGTATTTGAGAATATACCAGTAGGAAACGGGGTAAGCAAGAAATATACATTTGTGCCCGAGGTAAAATCAACAAGAGCAAACATATATATATCAGAAATAGAAATAACAGATACAAAGACAATCGTTACGTTTATTTACAATAATGCGAAAAATACAGCTCCTGGCTATTGGGATTTAGCATCCATTTCACCTAGTTCGGTTTTGAAATGTGATGGGATGGCGTATGATTTGCTCCCTGGTAGTAGAAAAAGTTTTACATTCAACAAAAAAGCAATTATAACGTTTAAATGTGAATTTGAACCAATACCCAAAGGCGCAAGAAAAGTAGATTTTGTAGAAACTCCATCGTCTTCATTTAATATTTATGGCATAGAACTTAAATAAGGTGTTGATTGTCAATCAAAAAACCTGCCTAACATTCATTTGTTAGGCAGGTTTTTATTCGTAGTATAGTAAGGATAACTACAAATCGAGCAACCCCTCTGGCAGGACGAGTTTTATCATCTCTCGGTCAAAGTCGATGTGGGCTATAAACTCCTCGACGGCAGGGATAAGTTGCTCGCCGTTGCCGAAGTCAACGCCCAAAAGCGGGTTATGCTCGCTGTCGTAGTAGTCGGTAATCTCGCCTCGCAGCTTGCCGCACTCCACCCTAAAGCCAATCAAATCCTCCATATAGAACTCGTCGCTCGGCTCGTCTGAGTCGTCGGCCGCCATATATAGCTCCTTGCCGACCAGCTCTTCCGAGCGGCGTGGTGTGTCGAAGTCCTCGAAATGGATTGTAGCTCCCTTCTGACCACGATAGTCGATGCTCTGACACCAGAGCGGAACGTCGAGCGAGTCAATCTCCACAAACAAAGGCTCTGTCTGCAGGTCGAAATCTTCGGGGAAGGTGTCGTAGAGTGTAACCGATACGCCTCCTTTGCGGGCCTCGCCAAAGAGCTTGCCCACGCGAGCCACTGCTATCTTGTTCTCCATTGCAATAGATTGTTTAAGTTGTAGGGTGCAAAACCTCTTTTTTGTGTTAATAAAAAAGGGGCGTTCCTACAGGATACGCCCCTTTGCTCATTGGAAGTGAGTGCAAATTACTCTGCAGCTACCTCTGCTGTCTCCTCAGTCTCAGCGGCAGCAGCCTCGGCAGCCTCAGCTACAGCAGCAGCCTTCTTCTCAGCGATGGCAGCAGCGCGCTCCTCCTTAACCTTAGTCTCAGCAGCCAAAGCAGCCTTCTCAGCAGCCTTAGCG
>JAZOUS010000019.1:0-17730 GCA_045658265.1 Alistipes sp. | reverse complement strand
CCACTGCCTTTGTGCGATTTATTAACTTGTCGAGCTTCTCGGGCGAAGGGTTGGATGGACCACCCGACATTGCTTGGATGTGGACATCAGGGAAGCCGGCCTCGCGAACCTTAGCGCGAAGATACTCTACAGCCTCGCGAGCCTGTTCCTCGCCACCGAGGCCTTCGATAAAGCGTCCCATACTAAAGATTCCAAAGATAGGACAACCGTCGATCTTGAGATAGTTAGGGCGCAAGAAATATTGGCGAATAACGCGCTCTACGATAACCTCGAAAGTGGCTCTATCTACACGGCCTATCCACAACTGCGAGTCATCGTCGCCGTATTTGTGATAGTTCCAGTAGTTCTTCTTTACATCGTGGTTGGCCCACATAATATAGAAGTTCATCTTCTCGTTGTTCTTGGCCTTGAGGAATCCATCGTTCAACGCACTCTCAAGATATGGATAGTCCCTATACCAATACCAGTCGTAGATAAATGTATTCACACCATACTCCAATGCTGTGTCGATCCAGCGCTCCACAACCTTTGGATCATTGTCGTGCTCATAGCCCCACAAAGGCTGCTTGGGCTGATAGTGGCCCTCGAAACGAGGATTACCCTTCTTGATAACCTCCCATTCGCCCTCGCCATCGGCCCACAGATGGGCACGACCGAGAGAATCGTCGTGACACGATGGCCAAATAAAGGCCGCCACATAATAATCCGATTTGTTGCTCTGGTTGCTAGGTGCGGTGCAAGAGATAGCACACACCATCATCGACAAGCAGAGAGAAAGGCTTAAAATTCTAAATGATTTGTTCATATTAGATAGTTTTAATGTTAGATTCTTCGCTATACAAAGATAGTTTTTTTTCTTCACATAGGCATAATAAGCGAAAAAAATATACCTTTGTAACATAACCAAAAACGATAACAATGATTTTCAGAAAGGCAACAACAGCAGATATCGACACCATAGAGCGAATCGTTAAAGCCGCAAGCGCACGACTGGGTGCAGCGGGCATCGACCAGTGGCAACGAGGCTATCCCAATCGCACGAGCATCGAAAACGATGTGGAGGCAGGCGTGGGAATGGTACTTGCATTGGGCAACGAGATATTAGCATACGGAGCTGTTATATTCACTGGCGAGCCAGCCTACGACGACCTTACTGGCGGGGAGTGGCTCACCGATGGTCAGTATGCAGTGGTACACCGACTCTGCGTGTCGGAGATATTTGTGGGAATGGGATTTGCCAAACAGTTTATGTCGGCAGCAGAGGCTATGGCCGCCGAGAAGGTGAAAAGCTTTAGAATCGATACCCATCCCGATAACAAGATTATGCAAGGCTTGGTGGAGCGAATGGGCTTCACATATTGCGGCGATGTGGTAATCGAGAGCCGCCGACTGGCTTACGAGAAGATTATTGCATAAAGTTGCTGCAATATAAAGCCCCAGCGATATATCGCAAAATGGATGACAACGTGTTAATAGGCGATAAAGACCAAATAGTCGCCTTTGGCCGATATGGTGAAACGCTCGGCTGTGGTGCGGTTGAGCGTCCCTTGCCACCACTTTGTAAAGTCGTATAGCGGATACTTCAAGCCCTCGGCCGTAAAACCCTCAGCCGTAAAATTGAAGATAGATACGGCTTGACCTACACTGCAATCGAAAGTTGCAGCATCGCGACACGCTATAAAAACGCCATAGTCGGTATAGATTCTAACATTCAACCCCACTTGAAGATACTCCGCCATAAGTGCTATATTGCCAATGGCGTGGTCCTCGCGACGGCCTGTGGCACCCACGACTGCAATGTTTCGCACGCCACGTTGACGCAGAAACTCGACAGCTTTTGTTAAATCGTTGGTCTCCTGGTCGGGATTGTGGTGGACTCTCTCGGCAAAACGTGCGCGGTACTCCTCGCTCAAAGAGTCGCCATCGCCCACAATAGCATCGGGCATATTTCCGCGAGCTATATATTCGTTGGTCGCGCCATCGCAACACACCACATAGCGAGCCTCGCGCAAAATGGTGAGCGGGAGCTCACAGGTGGGGTAGTCACCACCTGCCAAAATCACAGCCTCGATACTATTTATAAAATCCATATTATCTCTATCGCTTTATAAATTGGCCCTGCGACAAACATTGGTAGCTACTATGTTTGCCCCCAGCAATCGCTCGGCCCACACGTTTTTTTGAACGATGGTTCAAAGTTAATTAGAAAAATATTATTATCTTCGCATACGAAAGAAATTTTTAACCTAATATTATATGAAGAAACTTTTCTTGTGTGCCGTAATCGTAATCGGCACATTGAGCGCATCGGCTCAATCACAGAGCAAGGATGGTGGCATCAGCGAGGATATGATGAGCCGCATCCGTCAGGGCTACACTGCTTCGGCTGAGCAGAAGGCTATCAAAAATGCTCTCGCATCGAACTCTATCGCCACGCTGGCTATCAACGCCGAGAACCTTACAATGTGTGATACTCACTTTACTCACAGGGTGAAGACAGTAGGCATCACAGATCAGAAATCGTCTGGTCGTTGCTGGCTCTTTACAGGCCTTAACGTGCTGAGAGCTAAGATGATCGACAAGTATGACCTGCCGGAGATGGAGTTCTCGCAGAACTACTGCTCGTTCTATGACCTTCTGGAGAAGTCGAATCTCTTTCTGCAGGCGATTATCGACACTCGCGAGCTGGCATTGGACGACCGCAAGGTGGAGTGGCTTATCCGCAATCCTATCGGCGACGGTGGTCAGTTTACCGGCGTATCAAACATCATTATGAAGTATGGTGTTGCTCCAAAGTCGGCTATGCCCGAGACTTTCCAGAGCGAGAACACAGGACAGATGTCGAACATCCTGCGCTTGAAGTTGCGCGAGTATGCTTTGGAGTTGCGAGCAATGAAGCCCGCCGAGGCTGCAAAGCGCAAGGTGGAGATGCTCACAGAGATTTATCGCATCTTGGTTGAGTGCTTGGGTGTACCTCCAACAGAGTTTGAGTGGGCCCGCTACAACAAGCAGGGTGAGTTGGTGAGCAAGAAGACATATACTCCAAAATCATTCTACGACGAGTATATAGGCGAGGATTTGGAGAAGAACTATGTGATGATTATGAACGATCCTACACGCGAGTATGGCAAGGTTTACGAGATTGAGTATGACCGTCACGTTTACGATGGCGAGAACTGGCTCTACATCAACCTGCCAATCGAGCGCATCAAGGAGATGGCTATCGCTTCAATCAAGGACAACGTGGCTCTCTACTTCTCTTGCGATGTGGGTAAGTTTATGAATAGCTCAAAAGGTACGCTCGATGTGGCCAACTTCGATTACGCTTCGCTCTTCCGCACATCGTTCCCAATGGATAAGAAGCAGCGCATCCAGACTCACTCAAGCTCATCGTCACACGCAATGACTCTCATAGCTGTTGATTTAGACGAGAATGGCAAGAGCAAGAAGTGGATGGTGGAGAATAGCTGGGGCGCGGGCTCTGGTTATAAGGGTAACTTGATTATGACAGACGAGTGGTTCAACGAGTATATGTTCCGCTTGGTGGTGGAGCGCAAGTATGTCCCAGCCGACGTGTTGGAGATGCTCAACCAGAAACCAACTCTGCTTCCAGCCTGGGATCCAATGTTTGCTCCCGAGCAGTAGGGCAGATGCAAGCAAAAGAAAAAGCGGCTTTACGGCCGCTTTTTTTGTAACGTTACCAATTTCTATAAGTCTAAATAATTGGCCGTTTTTGTCAGACGATTAATACTCCTCCTCGTTAAAGAAGAAATCATCTTTTGAAGGATAGTCTGGCCAGATGTCCTCGATAGACTCATAAATATCGCCCTCGTCCTCGATCTCCTGCAAGTTCTCCAACACCTCCAATGGCGCGCCAGAGCGAATTGCGTAGTCAATCAACTCCTCCTTTGTTGCTGGCCAGGGTGCGTCCTCCAACTTCGATGCTAACTCCAAAGTCCAATACATAATCTTTCGGTTTTTATCAGTTTATAAGTTTTAGTTTTCAAACTTTTGACTATCGACGCATTATGCGCCCATAATCGAGGTGCAAATATAACGAAAAATCATTAAAAGCGAATTTTTTGCCCACCAATCTTACTCTTTTGAAAACAAATGCTGTCAAATGGTTACAAAAAATCTCATATTTGAAACTCTTGCGGAAAACCACGCTATGGAATCCACAAAATCTCCTCTACCGATGCCATCTTGGTAATCGTGCGCCCCAGCAGATAAAAATAGTCAGAAAGTCGATTGAGGTAGCTAATAACACTGCAATCTATATCATACTCCTGTGAGGCTGTAATTGCAGCACGCTCTGAACGACGACACACCGTACGGCAGACGTGGCAGAGCGAACAACGAACATCTCCACCAGGGATTGTAAACTTGGTTATGGCGGGCAGAGCCTCCTGCATACGGTCGATGGATTGCTCCAGCTCCTCGCAAGAGTTTGATTTCAACGAGCTTACCTTATCCTGACCTCCTTCGCCCACAGCCAGCAGGGCTGAGACAGTCATAAGTTGGCACTCTATACGGCGCAACTCAGCAGTCTGCTCGGCAAACATCTCATCGGCAGCCAATTTATCGGCAAGCAGAGCGGTGAATGCCATCAATTCATCCACCGAACCATACGCCTCGACACGGCAATCATTCTTGGGTACACGCTCACCACCGATGAGCGATGTGCGACCTTTATCACCACATTTTGTATATACTTTCATAATCTGAACTTTTGCTTTGGAAGATGGTTATTGAATATGAGCAGATAGCCTCTGTTATCGACTGTTGTGCATTTATGAGCCGCAACTATGGCCTGACAAGCCCTATCTCGAGCCTTATCGCGCGATGGCGACATTATGCAGAGCGTACACTTCACTTCGCTGGCCTTCGTAGCCATCTGTGCCAACTCCTCGGGGCATACTGCTGTGGTGGCAATCACCATATCGGCCTGAGCCATCTGCTCAAGCGGGCAGTCGATAGCATAACGCTCATAGCGGCAATGGCTCACAAGGTTTTGCAACTGAATAGCTCGACGCTTGGCTATACCACGCAACAAAAGAGCATCATACAAATCAGTTGCCGAACCCTCATATAGCTTATAACACATAAACACCTGCCTTACGATGGCATAGACAAAGGGCGAATGTACCCCGTGACCGCGAAAATACCTTGCACGCTTGATATTGGCGGGGATATTTCGCAGACCATAGAGTCGGAGTTTAAGGTTTCGGCCTCTAATTTTCATTGTCTTGGTGTTATAAGTTATATAAGGTATCTGGTCAGTCTATTTTTAATATCGCTCGGCTATCTCTCAGCTATCGCTCAGCTATTTCTTGAGCATACCTGCCAGGCGACCTGTTGAGAATGCAATCTGGAGGTTGTAACCACCTGTGTTGGCGTCGATATCGAGCACCTCACCAGCGAAATACAAGCCCTTTACCTTCTGTGATTCCATAGTATAGCGATTCACCTCGTCGCAGCAGACGCCACCAGCCGTAACCACCGCAAACTCAAACGGAGCATAATCGGTGATGGGGAATACCATACCCTTCAGCACCTTCACCAGACGCATAATTTCGGCATCGGTAACCTTACGGATATAGTTCTTCGAGTGAACATCCAACTCGTGGGCGATAGGGACAACAAAGTGTTTTGGCACGAGCTTGCGCAACAACTCCGAGAAGAACTCCTCGGGCTGCATCTCGGCTATCTCACGCTTGATACGATCGAATAACATCTCCTCGCTAAGTGCGGGCTTCATATCAATAACAAGTTTCACACGCTTATCCTCAATCAAGGCATCAACCGCATCGCGACTCACACGCAGAGCCACAGCACCCTCGATTCCACGATCCGAGAAGCTGATTTCGCCAAACTCCTCTCTTACGAGCTCATCCTCGACAAACAACTGCGCCTGTACATTCTTCAGCAACAGACCATCAAGGAATTTCTTTTGAGGATGAGATGTACGAAGTGGGGTAAGTGATGGTCGCACCTCCTCGATTTTATGACCGGTGCGGTCGGCAAAGATATAGCCGTCGCCAGTTGAGCCTGTACCTGGATAGCTCACGCCACCTGTTGCGATAATCACATTCTCGGCCTCCTCTCTGCGCTCAAAGCCACGCTTGTTGACAAACTTCACACCATAGACTTTACTGTCGATTGTAAGGATGTCGCTCACGCGAGCATTATAGACAATCTCCACGCCATTGTCGAGGCAATAGTCGGTCAAAGCATTGGCAATATCCCACGCCTTACCGCTCTTGGGGAACACACGCTGGCCACGCTCGATGTCGAGTTTCACGCCGATACGCTCAAAAAAGCGGATGGTAGCCTTGTTGTTGAACTCGGCAAAAGCGATTTCAAAAAACTCGGCATTGGTACGAATTGCCTCCTTGAACTCCTCGGGTGGACGGGCATTGGTGAGATTGCATCGGCCCTTACCGGTGATTCTAATTTTTCTGCCAGCCTTCTCCATCTTCTCCATCAGGAGCACCTGTTTGCCATTTCGGGCAGCCGTAGCAGCCGCCATCAAACCTGCCGCACCAGCACCTATAACTATTACATCGTACATTGTCGCAAAAAATTTTTACAAAAATACAAAATTGTCTGTATAATTCACCCTTTTGCGAAAATAATGGGGCTATTCACAGCAAATTTCCTATCTTTGCTATGTAATTTTAACATTCACATTATGTCAAATAAGGTTGTTTATCCCACACAGGGTGTATGTTCGCAGGCTATCGTAATCGAGCTTGACGAGAATAATATAGTTTCGGAAGTGCAGTTTATCGGTGGTTGCAGCGGCAACACACAGGGCGTAGCTAAGCTTGCGCAAGGTATGAAGGCCGAAGATGTAATCGCACGCCTCGAAGGCATTAGCTGCAACGGCAAACCAACATCTTGCCCCGACCAGCTCGCCCGCGCATTGAAAGGAATGATTAAGTAGCAACTTTTCACATTTAACCGCACGGTATGAAAAAAGGTTTAATTATCGCTATGTTCGCATCACTCTGCTTGCAGCAGGGTGCGCAAGGTCAGGCCATAGAGGCTCTGCAAATGTGGGGGAGCGAGGGCCAGACAAAGATAGAACAACTTGCTAATCAAGAGTTTGCCAAGCGTCCACTCAGCAAGAATGAGGCACAAAAAGCATTGGCTATCATCGAGCAAAAGTGGCTGAAAGAGGCTCAGCAGAAATATGTCCAACCGCTGAACGACAACGTGATAACTCACGACAACCTGACGCTAAAATTCACAAAGCGTGTGCTTGGCGAAAAGCCAGCCGACGGATATAGCCTCTATATTTCGATGCACGGCGGAGGAAGTGCGCCAGCTAAAGTAAACGACCAGCAATGGGCCAACCAGATTAGATTATACACTCCAGCCGAGGGAATTTACATCGCCCCCAGAGCCCCCTGGAACGACTGGAATATGTGGTTCAAGCCTGGCCTCGATGAGCTTTTCGAGAAGCTGATTCAATGTATGGTGGCCACAATGGATGTAAACCCCGATAAGGTCTATCTGCTCGGTTACTCGGCAGGTGGCGATGGTGTGTGGCGTATGGCACCCCGTATGGCAGATAGTTGGGCTGCCGCTTCGATGATGGCGGGACACCCAGGCGAGGCATCGCAGGTAAATCTTCGAAATACTCCATTTATGATTTGGATGGGAGAGAGAGACAGCGCCTTCAATCGCAACAAGTTGGCTGCACATCACAGCAAGATTATGGATTCGCTCCAGATGGCCGACAAGGCTGGATACATCCACGAAACTCACATCATCGAGGGCAAAGGTCACTGGATGGATAGAGCTGACACATTGGCAATTGGCTGGATGGCACAGCATCGCCGAAACCCATACCCCAATAGGGTTGTATGGCGACAGGAGGAGGTTACTCGCCGCAACTTCTATTGGTTGGGCATACCCGACAATGTGGAACGCCGCCACAAAATGACGGTTATAGCCCAATATGAGGGCAACACAATCGACATTGAGCATTGCGACTACTCGGCCCTGACTCTCTATCTTAACGACCAGATGATGAATCTCGACAAGCCAATTACAGTGCGCTATAAGGGTAAAAAGATATTCAAAGGCAAGGCCGTTCGCACCTCGGCAACAATGAGCCAGACTCTTACTGCACGCGGCGATATAAGATACATCTTCCCCGCAAAGTTAGAGATTGAGTTAGAGTAAAATATGAATTTGAGGTAAGTGGTGAATTTTGTTCACCACTTTTTTTGCGTAAGTAGTGCCCAACGCAATGTTTTGAAAGCAGACTTAAAGATTCAATAAATATATCAATATAAATAAGTTGTTATCAAACGAAGATAACAACTTATTTATTTATAACAATTTGCTAATAATGATTCGAAAATTTATCTAAACTGCTTTGCTCGCAAGAATGTCCAACGCAAAGAAATGTAATATACTTGACTCTTTACACCGTAGGTTTTGCCATACTCCAAACTGCCATTTACACTTCCTGAAGGTGTAGTAAATTCTGCTGCATTAGTCAAACCTTTCTCATAACCAAAGCCCAAAATAAAGGTCTTAAATTTGAAACCAAAGTTTCCACCAACTCCAACATCTATACCCTGTTTAACAGGATTATCACCATCCTCTTCTTCAAGACCAAATTTGCTACCAACTCCAATACCTACATATGGGCCTAAATCTAAAAATAACTTTATATTCTTTCCTAATGTATACTGTAATCCTACGTGAAGCGGAATCTCAATCTCATTCAATTTGAGTTTATTATCAGTACCTACATCCGCAATATCATTAAAGAGACTGCCACCCTTCTTTGCATACATCAAGCCCAGAGTACCATAAAAATCCATTTTGTCGTTCGCAAATGTTATAACTGGTGCAGTCGCATTTACACCTAAACGCTGCAAGCCAAATGTGCCAGTATCGAATGGCTCATTAGCACTTCTTAAGCCAACTCCAACTTCAACATCGTAATTGATTTTCGAAAAGAACGATTGTGCATTTGCATAAGTTGCCATCAATACAACAGCACCTAAAAGTAATAATTTTTTCATTGTGTCTTTAATTCCCCATACGGCTCAATGGAGTATTAAGTTTAGTTATAGAAAAACAAACATAATAAAAAGTGGAGCCATCACCTCCACCTTATCTTTAGCGTAGGGCTTGGACTCCCTGTAATATAGATAAGGAGATAGGTAGCCCCACTTTGGCTGTATTTCGTTAAGCACACGAATTACATACCAAAGAGAGCACCTTTCCCACATTATTCTGATATTACTTTGTGAAGTGTCCAAGTTCACGCTAACAGAATAAAGCGAAAATGCGCTTTCTAAATATGTTTGTACATCTTTATAAAAAGATGCATACGCAAAGTTACATATTTTTTTCTTATATAGAAATGATAATACAACAAAAAATCAACAACCACTCATTTTGCATAATAGATAATAATAACGAATAAAAATATTAGTTATATGGAAGTGGTTAATTTCATTCATCCCTTTTATTGCTCATCAGCAACTAACAAGCACAAAAAACGCGACTGAAAAACTCAGTCGCTCTCTTTCTAAATATACAACACTATGGGACTCGACCGCAGCAAGGCGAAGAGCCGATACCGCTAAAAAAAGCGCAGGCTGCAAGCCGAGCAATAAATCACAATGCAATCGGCTCAACCCCAAACTTTAGTGAGCAGTGCCCAACGCTGAAATTGAAAGAGAGTGAGCAGAGCGAGCTTTTTGTGCGGAGGGGTGGCACGAGCTTGCTAGATGACAACCATACACAAAAAAAAGCGATTGGACAACCAATCGCTCTCTTTCAATTCAATCAAATTTTCGCGGTGCGTAGGGGACTCGAACCCCTGACCCCGTGCGTGACAGGCACGTATTCTAACCAGCTGAACTAACGCACCATTGCTGATTGCGGATGCAAAGGTAGTACAAAAAATTTATTCTGCAACTTTTTGTCCCAAAAAATCACTTCTGAAAGATAGAAAACTGCACACTACCATAGCTGCGCAGGCGCAGGAAGTTGGGATGGGAGCTAAAATCGAGAGATTTGGAGTGCTCGAAAATCAGGATACCATCATCCTTGAGCAGTCCCTTTTCAAACACATCGGTCACCACCTGCTCGCTTCCCTCCAGGTCGTAGGGGGCATCCGAGAAAATCACATCAAACTGCTTGGGGCAACTCTTCACATAGAGAAATACATTTGCCTTTACGGGGTGCAAATTGTTAAGACCAAACGACTTGGCTGTCGCACGGATAAAGTTGTAGTGAACGGCATTTATCTCGACCGAAGTAACAGACTTAGCACCGCGTGATGCAAACTCATAGCTGATGGAGCCTGTGCCAGCAAAAAGATCGAGCACGTCGATATCCTCGAAATCGACCATATTACCCAACACGTTAAAGAGGTTCTCCTTCGCGAAATCGGTAGTGGGGCGAGCTCGCAGATTCTTGGGTGGGTTTATCATTCGTCCACCAAGTGTACCGCTGATTATTCTCATAGATGCAAAACTTTTTCTATACCTTATATATAATAATGTCCGCCCCGAAAAGCAGGGCGGACATTTGATATCGGGTGGAAGTGATTACTCCCAGTTACCAGCCTCGTTGTTGCTACCTTCCATAGAACCGAACTTCAAACCAGCATACTCGTTGAAGTTGTTAACCTTGTCGTCGATAAGGTTAATTACGTTCTGACGGAACTCAATTGTATCGAGGTACATCTTGTAAGGAGCACGGCACTCAACAACAGGAACCAATACGTTTGAACCTGTCATAACCTTGCCAGCCTGCAAAATGAACTGCACCTTACCATCTGTGTGAGGGATAAAACGCAAATCGTTAACCTGCTCAGTAGTGAGCTTACGAGGGTTGAAGATAGTGTCGATAACAGCGAGGTTGTACTTCTCGATGTTCTTCTTACCTGACTTCTTCAACTGAGCCATAGCTACAGAGTCATCCTCGTCAACGAGCTTACGCTCCATCTCCAAAGAGTCGTTCAAGATAAAGCTAATCAAAGAGTCGAAGTCGCCAGTGAAGTACTGATACTTGCTCTTGAAAGCACGCTCTGCAGCACGGATGTCCTTCAGCTTAACGATAACGTCTGCATTGCGAGTCTTCAACTGCTTTTCAAAGCTCAACGGAGTGTGAATCAGAATGGCAACCACGTAAATCAAACCAATGATTACCAAACCAAGAAAAAATTGAATTACCTTTTTCATTTTTTGTTATTTGTTATTAAGTTTGTATTCAAATTTAACGGCATAATACCGACGACTTATGATTAACACTTATATCGCAGGCCAAATTTACGCAAAAATCTTGTTTGAAACAACATTTAGCCAGAAAAAAGTTATCGAAATGTTATCAGAATGGCTAAGTTCGCCCGATTACTCCCAGATTTTCGTGCTAAACGGCTATGCAGGCACAGGAAAGACCACTCTTATCTCGGCTTTGGTCGAGGTGCTGGGCGAGGTTGGCATCAAGTCGGTTTTGCTCGCTCCAACTGGTCGTGCGGCGAAGGTTTTGTCGAGATATTCGGGTAAGGAGGCCCACACAATACACAAGAGAATATACCGCGAAAAGACCAATGCCGATTACGAATCGAAGTTCTCGCTCAACATCAACAAAGAGAAAGGGGCGGTGTTTGTTGTCGATGAGGCTTCGATGCTCTCCGATACCACACTCGAAGGTCAGATTTTTGGTAGCGGCTCGTTATTGGAAGATTTGATAAAATATGTCCGCAGTGGGAAAGATTGCAGACTTATTCTTGTGGGCGACAATGCTCAGTTGCCCCCCGTTGGGGCCGACTACAGTCCTGCGCTGGATGAGTCGGTGATGCAGTCATACGGCGATGTGGTTTATGCGTCGATGGACGATGTTGTGCGCCAAAGTGCAGAATCGGGAATATTGTTCAATGCCACAATGCTGCGTTGTATGCTCGAGAATGGACTCTACGAAGTACCGCACTTCGACACAAAGTTTCCCGACTTCAAATCAATCGGAGGCCTCGATTTGCTGGAGACTCTACAGGATTGCTACGACAGACATGGTCGCGACGAGGTGATTGTCATCACACGCTCAAACAAACGAGCTAATAAATATAATGAAGGTATCCGCCGCTACAATCTCTCGGCCGAAGAGGCAATCGAGAGCGGAGATATGCTGATGGTGGTCAAGAACAACTACCACTACACCGAACGCATAGAGAACTGTCCGATGAGCTTTATGGCCAATGGTGATGTGGCGCAACTTAAAAAGATTCGACGATTTGAAGACTTTTATGGTTTTCACTTTGCCGATGCAGTGTTGAAATTCCCCGATTACAACGACACCGAGATAGAGTGTAAAATCCTGCTCGACACCATCTCATCGGAGTCACCTTCGCTCACTCGCGACGAGAGTCGCCGACTATTTGACGAAGTGGAGAAGGATTACACCGATGTAAAGAGTAAAATCAAGCGACTTAAGGAGATACGCGAGAACCCACACTACAATGCTGTGCAGGTAAAGTTCTCTTATGCCATCACCTGCCATAAGGCCCAGGGTGGACAGTGGAGTGCTGTGTTTGTCGATAGATGCTTGTTTGGCGACGAGCCTATGAGCCGCGATATGCTTCGCTGGCTCTATACGGCCATCACCCGTGCCACCGAGAGGGTATATCTTGTGAATTTTGACGAGCGATTCTTTGAATAGTTGAGCAAAATTAGGTATCTTTGCTCGCAAAGTAAGAGATAATGGCGATAGAGAAAAAATATGTTGAGACGCCTCTGATGAAACAATATTATCAGATCAAGGCTGTCCATCCCGATGCAATACTTCTGTTCCGTGTAGGCGACTTCTACGAGACTTTTGGCGAGGATGCCATCAAGGCGAGCTCTATTTTGGGTATCACCCTAACAAAGCGAGCCAACGGTGCGGCCTCGTCGGTTGAGTTGGCGGGATTTCCTCACCACGCAGTCGATGCCTACCTCCCCAAATTGGTGAGGGCAGGCGAGCGAGTGGCCATCTGCGAGCAGTTGGAAGATCCGAAGTTGGTGAAGGGATTGGTGAAGCGAGGCGTTATCGAGCTTGTTACACCAGGCGTGGTGCTTGGCGACAATATCTTGCCCAACAAGGAGAATTCATTTCTTGCATCGATATATTTTGGAGCTAAAGCCACAGGCGTTGCCTTCCTCGACATATCGACCGGCGAGTTTTATATGGCCGAGGGCGACGACCGCTATATCGACAAACTCATCTCAAACCTCTCGCCCAAAGAGATTCTCTATCAACGTGGCTGCGAGCAACGATTTGAGAGTACGTTTGGCAATCGCCACTACACATATCGCCTCGACGACTGGATTTTCTCGGCCGAACTCAACTACGACAAGCTGTGCCAGCAGTTCGACACCAAGTCGCTGAAGGGTTTTGGAGTGGAGAGTATGATGGATGGCATCTCTGCCGCAGGTGCTATTCTCTATTATCTGGAGTTTACCGAACATCGTGAGATTTCACACATCAAGAAGATTTCACGCATCGATCAGAACGAATATGTGTGGATTGATAAATTCACAATCCGCAACCTCGAGCTATTCTCATCAAATTCCAGCCAGCAGAAGACAGGCTTTGCCGATGTAATCGACCGCACACTAACATCAATGGGTGGCCGACTGCTAAAGCGTTGGATTGCTATGCCGCTGATAAACGTGGAGCGCATCAAGCGTCGCCACGATGTTGTGGAGGCGGTGGCCACAGACAGCGACCTTGCAGCAGCCCTCAGGGAGCAAATCTCGGCTGTGGGCGATTTGGAGCGCATATCTTCTCGCATTGCAGCGGGCAGGGTATTGCCTCGCGAATTGGTGCAGCTCAAAACATCCCTTGCGGCGGTCGAGACGTTAAAGGCTCTTTTGGAGTCAACCGACAAGGAGTGCCTCCACGAAATAGCAGCACAAATCGACACTTTGGCCGATGTTCAGCAGCGACTTGCACACGACATCTATCCCGATCCTGCCAACAACCAGATTCAAAAGGGTGGTGTGATTGCCGATGGCGTGTCGGCCGAGCTCGATGATCTGCGCCTAATTGCTACACACGGACGCGACGTGTTGCAGCAGATTGTCCAGCGCGAAAGCGAGGCAACAGGCATTCCGTCACTAAAAATCAGCTACAACAACGTATTCGGTTACTACATCGAAGTACGCAACACCCACAAAGATAAAGTGCCCGAGAGTTGGGTACGCAAACAGACACTCACAAGCGCCGAGCGTTATATTACCGAGGAGTTGAAGGAGTACGAGGAGAAGATTCTCGGTGCTCAGGACCGCATATTGGCCATCGAGCAGCAGCTCTATCTCGAATTGGTGCAGTTTGTTGCTGGCCACCTGAAAACCATCCTCAAAGATGCCGCCACCGTTGCACGCATCGACTGCCTGCAGTCGTTTGCAAGGATGGCAGCCGAGTGCCGATATGTACGCCCCACATTGGATGAGGGCAGTGTAATCGACATCCGCTCAGGCCGTCACCCTGTAATCGAGCGACTACTGCCAGTTGGCGAGGAGTATATCCCTAACGATGTGCTCCTGAACGATAGCGACCAGCAGATTATGATGATTACAGGTCCTAATATGGCGGGTAAGTCGGCACTGCTTCGTCAGACTGCGCTGATTATCTTGATGGCACAGATTGGCTCATTCGTGCCAGCCGCATCGGCACACATTGGCGTTGTGGATAAGATTTTCACACGCGTTGGTGCATCGGACAATATCTCGCAGGGCGAATCTACATTTATGGTCGAGATGCTCGAGTCGGCAAGCATCCTGAACAACATCTCCGATCGCAGCCTTATCCTTTTGGATGAGATTGGTCGAGGCACAAGCACCTACGACGGTATCTCGATTGCGTGGGCAATGGTAGAGCATATCCACAACCACCCATCGGGCCACGCCAAAACTCTGTTTGCAACTCACTATCACGAGCTTAACGAGATGGAGCAACTATTTGACAGGGTAAAGAACTACCACGTTGCTGTTCGCGAGGTGGACAACACAATTGTCTTTCTGCGCAAGCTCTCACGCGGCGGCACCGAGCACTCGTTTGGTATCCACGTTGCGCGTATGGCCGGTATGCCACAGAGCATCGTAAAGCGAGCATCGGAGATTCTCTCGAACCTTGAAACCGTTTATGGTAACAACGACGTGTCGGCAGGTACACCCACCCATCAAAGCCGCACCCGCAAGCGCCAGCCATCAGCCAAGCAGGTGGCCGACGTAGCGCAGCAGGGCAATATGCAGCTCTCGATGTTCCAGCTCGACGATCCTGTGTTAGTGCAGATTCGCGACCAGATAAAGGGCCTCGACATCAACTCGCTCACACCACTCGAAGCGCTCAACAAACTCAACGAGATAAAGAAGATTACGGGATTATAAAATATGGGAATATGGGAATATCGGAATTATTACTCATAGGTATAGGTCTTTCGATGGACGCCTTTGCCGTATCTATCGGTAAGGGGCTATCGACCAAAAGCCTCACACCTCGCCACTACCTAAGCGTGGGTGTGTGGTTTGGCGGATTTCAGGCCTTGATGCCAATCGTGGGTTTCCTGCTGGGCGTTAGCTTTGCCTCGCTTGTTGAGAGTTTCGACCACTGGATTGCCTTTGTGTTGTTGGGCGTAATCGGCTCTAATATGATTCGCGAGTCACTGAAGGGTGATGAGTGCGAAGTTCACCCTGACTTCTCGGCCCGAGCGATGTTTATGCTGGCCATAGCCACAAGCATTGATGCGCTGGCCGTTGGCGTTTCGTTTGCATTTTTACAGATTGATATTCTGCCCGCAGCATCTATTATCGGCGTAACCACCTTTATCCTCTCGATGATTGGTCTGCGTATAGGCAATATATTTGGTTGCCGATTCAAATCTAAGGCCGAGTTTGCGGGTGGCATTGTCCTGATTATCATCGGTATAAAGATTCTCGCCGAGCATCTTTTGGGTTAGCAAGCGGCAATGATTTAAGCAAAAAACATCGACACACAGACAAAAAAAACAGGCTATCGTAACTCTAAAGTTCGATAGCCTGTTCTATTATCGTTTAGCCAATCCGCTATGCGTCGATATTAGCATAGTGTGCATTCTTCTCGATAAACTCACGACGTGGTGGCACATCGTCACCCATCAACATCGAGAAGATACGGTCGGCCTCGGCCGCATTCTCGATTGTAACCTGACGCAAGATTCGAGTCTCTGGATTCATTGTTGTATCCCACAACTGCTGTGCGTTCATCTCACCAAGACCTTTGTAACGCTGGATGTGAACACCCTTCGAGCCCATCTCCTCGGTGATGGCATCACGCTCCTGCTCAGTCCAGCAGTAACGCTCCTTGTTACCCTTCTTAACCAGATACAATGGTGGGGTAGCGATATAGATGTGACCATTTTCGATAAGCTCCTTCATCTTGCGGAAGAAGAATGTAAGCATCAATGTTGCAATGTGCGCACCATCGACATCGGCATCGGTCATAATGATAATCTTATCATAGCGCAACTTCTCGAGATTCAACGCCTTGCTATCCTCGGCAGTACCTATGCTCACGCCCAGGGCGATAAACATATTCTTAATCTCCTCGTTCTCCCACATACGGTGCTCCTGCGCCTTCTCGATATTAAGAATCTTACCACGCAGAGGCATAATAGCCTGGAAATTACGGTCACGGCCCTGCTTTGCAGTACCACCCGCAGAATCTCCCTCGACAAAGAAAATCTCAGCAATCGAGCGGTCGCGGCTTGAGCAGTCGGCCAACTTACCTGGCAGACCAGCACCCGACAATACTGTCTTACGCTGAACAGCCTCACGAGCATTACGCGCAGCGTGACGAGCAGTAGCGGCCAAGATAACCTTCTGCACGATAGCCTTCGCATCCTTTGGATGCTCCTCCAAGTAGAGTGCCAACGCAGCCGACATAGCGCCATTCACAGCACCTGCAACTTCGTCATTACCCAACTTAGTCTTTGTCTGGCCCTCAAACTGAGGCTCTGCAACCTTTACAGAGACAACGGCAGTCAAACCCTCACGGAAATCATCACCGCTGATGTCAAACTTTAACTTAGCCAACATTCCAGACTCCTCGGCATACTTCTTCAAGGTACGGGTAAGAGCCGAACGGAAACCAGTGAGGTGGGTACCACCCTCGATAGTGTTGATATTATTAACGTATGAGTGGACGTTCTCAGAGTAAGAGTTATTATACTGCATAGCAACCTCCACAGGCACGCCATTTTTCTCGGTATCGATGTAGATAATCGACTCGATAATCTTCTCACCGCGTGTGGCATCGAGATACTGAACAAACTCCTTCAAACCATCCTTTGAGTAGTAGTGCTCGCTGAGTGGATTACCCTCCTCATCCTTCTGACGCTTGTCGGTAAGTGAGAGGTGGATGCCCTTGTTCAAGAAGGCCAACTCGCGCAAACGGTTTGCCAAAATATCATAACGATATACTGTAGTGTGGGTAAAGATGCTCTCATCGGGCTTGAATGTGACGGTAGTACCTCTATCCTCGCAATCGCCAATGATCTCCATCTTTGATGTTGCTACTCCTCGGCTATATGTCTGACGATAGATCTTGCCACCACGATGAACCTCGGCAATAAGCAGGGTAGAGAGGGCATTCACACATGATACACCTACACCGTGCAGACCTCCCGACACTTTATAACTACCCTTATCAAACTTACCTCCAGCGTGAAGT
>JAZOUS010000018.1:0-3895 GCA_045658265.1 Alistipes sp. | reverse complement strand
TGACGGTCGTCTTCGACATGCTCCATGAGGTGGTTGCAAATGACGGTGTCGAACTGCTCGTCGGCAATCGGAATCAGCTGAATATCAAAGTGTAGGTCGGCCAAAGGGCTCTCCAAATCGGCCGTAACGTACTGCTTGGGGCAATCCTTATAAAGCTGTTTGAGCTTGCGCATCAAGGCCACCTCGGGTGCGGCGTGCAGAAGTCGGGGACGAGCCTCAAACAGATCGGTCTCACGCTGCAGGTAGAGCCACAACAGGCGGTGACGCTCCAACGAAAGGCAATTTGGGCACAACGCATTCTCGCGCTGCACGACATAGCCGTATGGCAGGAACTTCCTCCGCTTGCAGCCGCACATCGGGCACTCCTTGCCCCTGCCCAAATGCATCAACCCCAAAACGGGCACACTCCACTCAGCTACACGCTGCAATAGCGGGCGCGGAATGTGATTGAGGATATATTTTATCAGTCGCTTCATATCTTTTTCTGTTTCGCTCGGCCGCTACTCCTCGCTGAGTTGCGCCTTTACGGTTGCCTCGACCTCGGTAAGGCGGGCCTTGCACTGTGCAATAAGTTCGGTTGCACGCTTCACCTCGGCCGACAACTTATCCACGTCGGTCTGTTCGCTCTTAAGGCGGGTGAGAATCTGCTCAATCTCGGCCACCGCCTCGCTGTATGTCAATTTCTTTGTTGCCATATCTCTATCTACATTTTATTCCACTATCTCGGCCTGCAGCTCGCCCTGACTCAGTTCGATGGTTATCCTGTCGCCCGCCTTTGCACCCTCGGCCGACAAAATAGCCTTACCCCCACTGCGCACAACGGCAAAACCGAGCCTTAGAATCTGCTTGGGAGAGCGAGCCTCGATAACCTGCTCGGCCATATCAAGCCACGCCCGCTGACGCTCAACTGCTCGCTCGGCCGACGAAGAGAGCACCTCGCCACACATATCCAAATAGCCCCTCGCACGCTCAACCCTCACCAAAGCCTGACGCTCGACCTCGGCCGAAAAGCGGTCAAGACGCATCATCTCATCGTGGGTATATTTCATCGCAAGCTCACTCAGCCTCTTGGCCGACTCATCGAGCCACGCATCAATCTGCGCCATCCTATCCACTAACCAGCCTGCCACAGCCGTTGGAGTCTTCAACGCCACAGCGGCCACCATATCGGCTACGCTGGTATCTTTATCGTGACCAATACCCGTAATCACAGGCAGGGGAAACTGCGCCACATAGGAGCACAACTTATAGGAATTGAAGCAGCTCAAATCGTTGGCCGAGCCACCACCACGAATAATCACAACCGCATCGAACTCCTCCTCGCGAGCCGCAATCTCGGCCAGAGCCGCACACACCGACTCCTCGGCTGCCGCACCCTGCACCACCGCCTCGAAAAGCTCTGCCCTAAAGGCGTAGCCGCCCGACGAGAGCTCATTACAAAAATCGCGGTAGCCCGCCGCCGATGCACTCGACACAATAGCCAAACGCTGTACCAAGATGGGCATCTGCAATTCACGATTCATATCCCACACCCCATCTTGTTGCAACTGGCGAATGGTCTGCTGCTTCTGACGCTCCACCTCGCCAATGGTGTACGATGCGTCGATATCGGTTATCTGCAACGAGAGACCATAGAGCTGGTGGTAGGTAACTAACACCTTAGCTAAAATCTTCATTCCTGCCGCTAACTTTCGGCCCGTCTCGGCCTCGAAATAGGCTGCAAGCATCGCGTACTGCGAGCGCCATATAACGGCTCTGGCCTGCGCCATAGCAAGGCCCGACGATGCCACACCCTTCGACTGCTCGGCACTCGTCGCCTTAGCCTCGGCCTTCTCCACAAGCTCCATATAGCAGTGGCCCGAGTAGTTGACCTTCATCTCGGCAATCTCGGCCACCACCCACACAGGCAGAGCCAGCGACTCCTCGACCGCCGACTTAATGCGCTGTTGCAGCTCACTGAGCGTTATGTGATTCAGGGCACTCATTGCAAAAATATATCTCTACAAAGGTAACAAAAAAAGCACTCGCCCCAAAGAGACAAGTGCTTTAATATTGAATATTTCAGACAAATTATTTCTCTGCCTGCGCCTCCAAAGCTGCGTAAGAAATCTTCAACGCGTTAGCACGACGAAGCTCCTGCTTTACGTCGGTGATAATACCCATCTTGGTATAGACGTCGGCCTTGATGCTTGTAGTCATCTGGGCACGGTCTGCCTCGTTGAGCTGCTCACGCTCTGCGGCGATGAAATCACCGATATCCTTCGCAGTCTTGAATGAATCGTTCAACTGAATTCGGGGAGCTGTACCATACTTAGCCTGCATATGTGCTACAGGCACACCGATATTGATATAGCTGACCAAACTCTTCTTTTCGAGTTTCTGAATCTCGCTAGCATTAGGCAACTTATAGCGCACCAATACCTCCTGCTCTCGCATTGTGGTTGACACCATAAAGAAGAAGAGGATCATAAAGATAACGTCAGGAAGCGATGCTGTTGAGATTGCGGGCAATTCCTTGTTGCCCTTCTTTTTCATTACTGCCATAACTTTACTTCTTTACTGCACCTTTACGTGGCTCAGCCTCTGAAATCTTCAAAGGCACTGCCTTGGTAATTACACTCTTCTCGTCCTCGGTAAGGTCGGCGAAGACCTTGCCGAACTTGCTCTGCGAAACCTCGTTACGCACCTCGTTGAAAGCGCGTGTAAGCTCGTTCTGAACCTGAATATAGATCTCGTAGCTTGTGTCGCGGGTAGTCTGCAAAGAGACCACACCCTCACTCACAGGATAAGTCCACTTCGTTCCATCGGGCATCTCGATCTCGGTATCCTTCTTCTCTGGAAGGTTCTCGTCGTCCAATGGGTTGATGATGAACTCCTTTGCCTTATCCTTCAAGCCGCGAATATCCATAGACTCCTCGCCTACCATCAACTGACCTGATGCATTAACGAATACGAGCAACAAGTTACGGGTTTTAACCTTCTGGTCCTCAACCTTCACATCCTCGGGAGGGATAGGAGGCAATACACGAACCAAACCCTTATCAGTGTTCATAGTAGTGGCAACGAGGAAGAATACAAGCAACAAGAACGCGATATCGGCCTGAGAGCTGGCGTTAATATCCGGAGTTTTTCTTTTATTCACTGCCATAAAGTATCCTTTCTTTATTTAAGTGCATCGCTTACAGCTGAGTAGATAGCTGAAACAATAGCACCGGCCATTGCAACGTAAAATACGATAAGGCTGGCATCGCTGATAACAGTCTCACCGCGCTCAAAGAAACCCTGGTTGCCGAGGTCAACAATCTGGTAGTCGTGGCCGTTAGCAATAACATAAGCACCTACGATGAGGCCTACGATGGCTACGAAAGAGAAGATTGTACGCTTAACACCCGAAGGAGCCTTGAACATATCCATAGCTGCACCCAAAAGCGCTGCTACGACAGCCGCAGCCATAAGTGCATAACCCCAGTAGAGGTACACGCCCACAGCGGTAGCATTCTCTACAGTTGGATCCTCTGGAGTTGTGAACACAGCCCAGAATACCAAACCTACAGAGACAGCCAACATTGCGACCAATAATGTCTTAATTATTTTCTCCATTGTAATAAATTCTTTTAAGGTCTAATAGGTCTTAATTATTTCTTGTAAGCTGTCAAGATAACGACCAAAGTGATTGATGCATCCTCCATAGCGTTCACCAAGCTATCGATCTTAGAGATGATGTAGTTGTAGAACAACTGAAGGATAACGGCAGCGATAAGACCCATCAAGGTAGTCAAAAGGGCCACCTTAATACCACCTGCTACAACGGTTGGAGAGATATCACCAGCAGCCTGGATCTGGTCGAACGCCTCGATCATACCTACTACGGTACCCATGAAACCCAACATTGGAG
>JAZOUS010000017.1:0-3286 GCA_045658265.1 Alistipes sp. | reverse complement strand
CATGGTGGGGAGCTCCAGAAGCTTTATCATCTGGATCTGCTGTGGTGAAATCTTCGTCTGAAGAGATATTGTCTGCTGAAGTCTGTTAGCCATAATCGTAACCTATTATAAAACAATAAACGGTCGACCAGTGGCCGGCCGTTTATTAGGCGTTATGCTTAGAACTCTGCATTCTTTGGTGTACGTGGGAATGGTATCACATCGCGGATGTTGCCCATGCCGGTAACGAAGAGAAGCAGACGCTCGAAGCCCAAGCCGAAGCCTGAGTGAGGTGCTGAGCCCCAACGACGAGTGTCGAGATACCACCAGATATCCTGCTCGTTCATTCCAAGCTCGGCTACTCTTGCAGAAAGTTTGCCGTAGTCGGCCTCACGCTCCGAACCGCCGATAATCTCGCCGATTTTGGGGAACAATACGTCCATAGCGCGTACGGTCTTGCCGTCCTCGTTCTGCTTCATATAGAATGCCTTGATCTCCTTTGGATAGTTAATCAAGATAACAGGGCGCTTGAAGTGCTCCTCCACCAAGTAGCGCGCGTGCTCCGACTGCAGGTCGCAGCCCCACTCGCAAGGGAACTCAAACTTGCGGCCCGATGCCTTCAAAATCTCGATACCCTCGGTGTAGTCCAAGCGAACGAAGTCGTTGTTCAATACAAACTCCAGGCGCTCGATAAGCTCCTTGTCCCACATCTTGTTCATAAACTCCAGATCCTCGCGGCAGTTCTCCAACGCATAGCGAATCAGATACTTAAGGAAGTCCTCTGCGAGCTCCATATTATCCTCCAACTCATAGAATGCCATCTCTGGCTCAATCATCCAGAACTCAGCCAAGTGGCGAGGTGTGTTTGAGTTCTCGGCGCGGAATGTAGGGCCGAATGTGTAGATGCGACCGAGCGACAACGCTCCGAGCTCACCCTCCAACTGACCAGATACAGTCAGGTTACAAGGCTTGCCGAAGAAATCCTGTGAGTAATCCACCTTACCCTCCTCGGTGCGTGGAGGATTGGCAATATCGAGGGTTGTTACGTTGAACATAGCACCCGCTCCCTCGCAGTCCGAACCTGTGATAAGTGGAGTGTGGAGGTAGTAGAAGCCGTTGTCGTTGAAATACTTATGGATAGCATACGCCATAGCGTGGCGGATGCGCAGTACAGCACCGAAGGTGTTTGTGCGAGGACGCAAATAGGCGATGTCGCGCAAGAACTCCAGCGAGTGGCCCTTCTTCTGCAATGGGTAGGTCTCGGGGTCGGCTATGCCATAAATCTCGATAGATGAGGCCTGCACCTCTACACCCTGGCCCGATGCTGGCGACTCAACGAGCTTACCGTCAACGCGGATACAAGCACCAGTTGTGACAGCCTTGAGCTTCTCCTCGTCGAATGAAGCCAAATCGACTACTATCTGGATGTTAGCAACGCAAGAACCGTCGTTCAATGCGATGAATGCCACGTTTTTGTTACCTCGCTTTGTGCGTACCCAGCCCTTAACTACAATGTCGCTGCCTACTGCACCTGATTTCAGAATCTCTGCAATTCTTTGAGTTTTCATATTATTTGTTATTTTAATCTTATTGTCAAATTCTAATATCAACCCACAAAGATAGTTAATAATTTGATATTTGTCAAAAAAAAAGTACCTTTGCAGACGGTACTATGTACCGTATTATGCGAAATGTTTAACTACTGCTAAGTTTTGTACTCAGAATGAGAAAGTTTTTGCTTGCGAGCGTTGCTCTGCTGACCATATTTTCAAGCTATGCACAGTCACCCCGTGTCTATCGTAGCGAATTCATTACATACGACAAGCGCGAGGATGCAGTTGCCGATAAGCGTGACGAGATTGCTCGCTATTGGGCCTATACGCCCGAGCGTATAGCCATTGCTGGCGGCGAGATTCGCTTCGTGCAGAAGTTTACAATCGATGCTACGCTGAACGACTACAACCTCTTCCTCCACCTCGAGAATGCAGGTATGGCCTACACGCTCTTTATCAACAACGAGCCTGTTGCCGAGGTTGACGATCCAATCACACCTGCCGATTTCCTCATCTCGCCATATATGCGTCAGGGCGTGAACGAGATTATGGTGGGCGTGCGCCAGACTCGCACCCCTCAGTTGCAGGAGAATATCATCCAGCCTCAGTTTCCTCAGTTCGAGAATAGCTATATGTTTGCCCAGCGCCGTCTGGCGGTGCGCGACTTCAACGTCATCCTTGAGCCCGACTCATCACGTCAGTATGCCAAGCTCAAGCTCGATGTGATTGTGGCCAACGATTTCAACTTCAAGGAGACTATTCAGGTGGGATTCGACATCTATGATCCAAAGGGCAAGCTCAAGGAGTATAGTGTAAACGAGCTGGAGATTGAGGGCCGCTCGATTGATACGCTCCACTTCAACCCCGATGTATATCACTCTTACAACTTCAAGTGGGGCGATGGTCAGAAGCCGCTCTACGATGTGATGATATACGTTAAGCGCAACGGTATGTTGTGGGAGTACATCCCTTTGAAGATAGGTTTTGGCAAGACCGTATATCGCGACAAGAAGTATTTCCGTTTCGATCAGGTGCTGCACATCCAGAAGAAGGTGCACTTCAACGCCGATGCCGACCGCTATAAGACCTTTGTTGCCATCGAGCAGCTAAAGCTTCGTGGTTACAACACCCTCTGCCCCGACTATCCACAGCCAAAGTGGTTCTATGATATGTGCGACAAAGCGGGTATGTTCGTAATCGAGCGTATGAATCTCAATTCGCCCACGAACAACAACATCCGCACCATAGGCGGTACGCCTGCCAACGATCCCGCACTGTTGGAGGAGTATATGACTCGTGCAAAAGCTATGTACTACCGCTCACGCAACCACTCTTGCATCATAGCTTATAGCTTGGGTGGCGAGAACTCTGGTAACGGATACAATATGTATAAAGTTTACGAGTGGATTAAGTCGGTGGAGCGTGAACGCCCTGTGTTTTATGAGGGTGCTGAGGGGGAGTGGAACACCGATTTGTAGAATAATTTGAAGGGCTCTTTCGGAGCTTTGCTCTGCTGAAAAATACTCACATACGTTAAGTATGCTCCGTTTTTTCATCATTCGACAAATCTCCAAAATAGCTCCTGCAAATTATCCTACATACAGGATAGCAGCTTCAAAATAGCTCACCCAAATTAACTACAAGGGGCGAGAGAGTTGGCGTGTGTCGATTTTGGACATTCGACAAATCTCCAAAATAGCTCCTGCAAATTATCCTACATACAGGATAGCAGCTTCAAAATAGCTCACCCAAAT
>JAZOUS010000016.1:0-13112 GCA_045658265.1 Alistipes sp. | reverse complement strand
AGGTTATGTAAGAAGCCAATGACGGCTGTACATACCAATGATGTGGTGCTATCGTTACAATCTTCATGCTGTTTCAAATTTTGCGAGAATTTGATTTTAGAAGATAATTTCAATAACACCTTACGTTAAAATGTCCTTCCAGCCCTTTTTGTGGAATGGAATTACTGCAAATGTAGTTAAAAAAGTGTGATATTTGGAATGTGTGATGATTTTTTTTGGGAAATATGGGTTAATGTCGTAAAATAGGTCACTAAACCGAGCGGAACGAATAGAATTACAAATAATTTTGAATTTTGAATTTTGAATTTTGAATTATTCACTACCTTTGTGAATATGATTAAGGCAAACAACATACACAAGAGCTTTGGCTCGCTCGAAGTGCTGAAAGGCGTATCGCTCAATGTCACACCCGCCGAGGTGGTTTCCATCGTTGGCCCAAGTGGCGCAGGCAAGACCACCCTATTGCAGATTCTCGGCACTCTGTCGCCAATGGATAGCGGTTCGCTCACCATCAACGGCGTGCAGATTGAGTCGCTCTCCGACAAGTCGCTCTCGGATTTCCGCAACCGTCAAATCGGTTTTGTATTCCAGTTCCACCACCTTCTGCCCGAGTTCACAGCTATGGAGAATGTGATGATGCCCGCCCTTATTGCCCGCCGCAACACCAAAGAGGTAGAGCGTGAGGCCGCCGAACTGCTCAAGTTGATGAATCTATCGGAGCGCACCTCTCACAAGCCAAGCGCACTTTCGGGTGGCGAGCAGCAACGTGTAGCCATAGCCCGTGCCCTGATTAACCGCCCCGCTTTGCTACTTACCGATGAGCCATCGGGCAATCTCGACTCAAAGAATCGCGACGAGATTCACTCGCTTTTCTTCCGTCTGCGCGACGAGCTGGGGCAGACAACCATCATCGTCACACACGACGAAGAGTTAGCCACAATGGCCGACCGCAAGATTTCAATGCGTGACGGCAACATACTTTAACCGAGCCTATTATGGAAAAAGAAGAGTTGCGCGAATTACTGGAGCATCTCCACGACAAATACAATCGCCCCGAGTTCATCGAGCCTGATCCAATCAGCATACCCCACTCTTTCACTGACCGCCACGACCGCGAGATTGCTGGTTTTATGGCGGCCACCATCGCGTGGGGCAACCGCAAGGCTATCGTAAAGAGTGCCTCAAGAATGATGCAATATATGGACAACGCACCCGCCGACTTTGTGCGCAACGCCTCGGCTGGCGAGCTTGCCCATCTGCAAAGTTATGTTCACCGCACATTCAACGGCCAGGACTTCACCGATTTCGTACTCGCAATTCGCCATATCACCAATCGCTGGGGCGGCATCGGCGAGTTCTTCGAGCAGAACTACGAAGCAACGCAGAGCATACCACAGGTGCTGTCGCTCTTTCGCCGCGAGTTCTTCTCTATCGAACACAATCCCCACTGCGAGAAGCACCTCTCCTCAATCGACAAAGGCGCCGCCTGCAAGCGACTCAATATGTATCTAAGGTGGTTTGTCCGCCACGATGACCGAGGCGTAGATTTTGGATTGTGGAGAAAGATTCCGATGTCGGCACTATACCTGCCACTCGATGTGCATACGGGCAATATGGGGCGAGCTCTCGGACTCCTTAACCGCAAGCAGAGCGACTGGAAGGCTACAGATGAGATAACTTGCTCACTCAGAGAGTTTAACGCCGACGATCCAGTGCGATATGACTACTCGCTGTTTGGTGCGGGTATTGATGGTTACCTAAAGTAAATTCGAGATATGCGAGGTAAGGGATTCACATTCAAGCAGTTTCACATAGACCACAGCCGTTGTGCAATGAAAGTGGGAACCGATGGCACTTTGATAGGTGCTTGGTTTTCAGCCGATTGCAACAACAGCCGAATACTCGACATAGGCACAGGAACGGGGCTTATAGCCATTATGGCTGCACAACGCTTTTCGGGTGCGCAAGTGGTTGGTATTGACATAGATAGCGACTGCATCGAGCAGGCAAACGAGAATGTGGCCGCTTCGCCCTGGCATAACCGTATCAGCATCATTCACAGCCCATTACAGGAATTTACCTCAAGCGAAGGTTTCGATGCAATAGTCTCAAACCCTCCCTATTTTGTGGATTCGTTGCTCTCGCCCGACGAGAAACGCTCCACCGCCCGCCACACCAACACGCTATCATTCAACGATTTAACCCGCGATGTTGTAAGGCTTTTGAAGCCTGACGGCACATTCTCGCTTATACTCCCACCCGCCGAGGCCGAAAAATTCCTCTCAGCCGCTCGCGGCCGCTTGTTCCTTAGTCGCAAGTGCGAGGTGTGGTCAACGCCAACAAGTGACGTAAAGCGAGTGATGATGGAGCTGCAAACCACTCCACCTCAGCAACTTCCACACACCGAGCGACTGATTATCGAGGATAAGGGCCCGATGGGATTCAGCGACGAATACAAGGCTCTGACACGCGATTTTTATCTCAGATTTTGATTTGTCGCACAAATGGTGTATCTTTGCTAAGACTGAGCAATTAAACATAAACAATAAATGATATGAAACGATTTTTAACACTTGTGACGCTGTGCCTTTTGTCAATCACCGCAGCGTCGGCACAGAACAACATCTATAAGGCAGTGGCTGGTGCATATATCGACGCATCGGGCGCAGTGGCAGTGGCAGATCCATCGACAACCATTGCGGTTGATATCGTGGTGGAGCGAGAGCACACAATCGTTGGCCCTTATGCCCGCTATGCACAGAAGTATCTCAACGTGCGTGGCTCACTGGTCGAGAAGACTGTATATTCTGTGAAGGATGCAAAGCTCTCGATTCTCGATATCGACTCAGCCCTGAAGAGTGGCGAGATTCCTGCGCCAACAATCGAGGTACTCTCATATATGGGTAACGAAGATGAGTTTGCAAAGGTGCTGCCTGACCGTATGAGTTCGGCTACAATCAGCCAGGAGGATGCGGCTGCTCAGGCTGCCAACGCCATCTTCTCAATCCGCAAGAGCCGTATGGAGCTTATCAAGGGTGAGGCTGGTGAGAATGTGTTTGGCGGCGGTTTGAAGGATGCGTTGGATGCGCTTGATGCTAAGGAGCAGGCATACTTGGAGTTGTTCCTCGGCAAGAAGGTGGTAACAACCTTCACTCACCGAGTTGCTATGCCTATGTCGTCATCATCGCAGTCATACGCCGTAGCAAAGATCTCATCATCGAAGGGTATCCTTGCGGCTGCTTCGCAGGAGGGCGAGGCTGTCACGCTGAATGTAACGCCATCGAACAATGGTCGTCTTAGCTCGATTGCTGAGGTTGATCCAAAGGATAAGACTGCTATTCAGGTGAGAATTGCAGATCCGGCAACCTGTGTTGTAATGGTTGGTGGAAAAGCCGTTGCATCGGCCGTACTGCCAATCTTTGAGTTGGGCCGCACAGCCTATATCTCAGGCGTAATCAAGCACTAAAAAGGTAAGCGAAGAAGTGGACAAGACCTCAAAAATGATACAACTGCTGAGTGCACTGCGCAAGGAGATGAATGGTGCAGTGGCCGATAGTATGTATTATTACGGCGAGGATTATGGGCTGAATTATGGCGTGAGCCTGCCCACCATCCGCTCGCGTGCAAAAGAGGCAGGCAAGGACCACGAATTAGCAAAATACCTATACAAGCAACAGGTGAGGGAGCTTCGCCTGGCCGCAATGCACATTGCCGAGGCTGAGAAATTTGACTGCAGCGAGGCCGATTATTGGGCCGAGGGGGTGATAAACTCAGAGATAGCCGAAGAGATGGCATTTGCTCTGTTGCGCCACTCGAAAGATCTGGCAGCGATATATGATAGCTGGACTCTCAGCGGAAATAAATTCCTCGCTCACGCTGCAATGATGGCGGCGGCAAGAAGCGAGCTATCAACCAAAAGCGAGGTTATCGAGCGCGTGGCCGAGGTGGTAAAGGGCTTCCCCGATGAGCGAATAGTAGCTCAGAGTGCAGTGGCACTTTTGGCGGCAGCACTTGACAAGTATCTTATCGCTCCCGATTCTAAGGAGCTAAGCGAGATAAAGGAGCTCGTGAGCAAGACGATAGCGGCTATTCCAGAGAGCCCCGCAAAAGATTATATTGCAGAGGAGATTGCCTGGCGAATGGAGTTATAATTGGTCGGGTATAGAAAATAAGAGACGTAGAGGGGTGTTCAACAATTTTGTTGGACACCCCATATCTTTGGGACGGAACTAATACATCTCAATCTGTTCGTATCGGCGGACAACATCTATCAAAGTCTCGACACTCAGCACACCGCATTCACGCCATAACCTACGCCCACGAAAGAACAAGACAAGCGTGGGAACAGACATAATACGGTAGTGATTCACAAGCTCCACATTATCGGGGTGGTCGATATCAATTCTCAGCACCTCAACCCTATCGACAAGCTCCTGCTCCAATTTATCGAGAATCAGGTGCATTGCTCGGCACGGCCCGCACCAAGTGGCATAGAAATCGACCAATATCAGGCGCTCGTGAGAGATTATGGCCTTAAAATTATCTAACGTCATATCGCAAATAGTTTATGGTGAAAATCGGTTTTACATCTGCATCGCCCGCCTTGAAGAGAGTTGTGCTATATATTGACGTGCATACTCGATGGTCTCCTGCAAGCCACGACTGAGTGATGTGGTGGGTGTCCAGTCCAAAAGACGGTAGGCCAATGACAAATCGGGCGTGATACGGCGAGGATCCTGACGGCGAGGTGGCGAAAAGACAATACGCGACCTGCTGGCCGTTAGCGAGAGAATCATCTCGGCCAAATGGCGAATCGACACCTCACGCGATGAGCCTATATTGATTGTGTGTGGCGAGAGATGCGACGGTAGCGACATAAGACGAATAAGGGCATCGGCCACATCTCCCACCCAGCAGAATGTGCGTACCTGCTCGCCATTGCCACAAATAACGATATCGCGATTCGACAGAGCATCGAAAATCATTCGCATAACCACCCTGCTGTCGTCGGCTCGACAACCACTGCCATAGGTTGAAAAGATGCGGGCCACGCTGCACTGCATATCATACTCCTTGCGATAGGCATAGCATACAGCCTCGGCCGCACGTTTACTCTCGGCATAGGTGGTGATATTGTCGGAGTAGTGTTCATTCTCGTGGCAGGGGGTATGGGTGGCATAGCCATAGACATCACCCGACGAGGCATAGACCACCGAAGCACGATTGCGAAGTGCCAAATCGAGCGAGTTGAGCGAGCCTACGATATTGGTGCGAAGCATCGAGACCAGATGACCATCATAATGCTTGAAAGTGGCTGGTGATGCGAGGTTATAGAGCTGGTCGCACTCAAGCGCCAGAGGAGTTACTACATTGTGATTGATATAGCTCAAATGCCCCTCACGGTAGTAGGGAAAGAGCATCATTGACTCCTCGATATCCCTGACATCGACACACACGACCTCCTCGCCACTCTCCACCAAACGACGGCAGAGATGGCTTCCGATAAGCCCCAAACCTCCTAAAACAACTATCCTCTTCATCACATTACGTTTTGAAGAGGATAGATTTCAAATATTATACCAAATAAAAGGGAGGCACATTTCAATCCGAGGTTAAAACTCCTCGCAGAAGATGGCGCGAGGCAGTTCGCTGATATTATTGATATAGATAACCTCGATGCCCTTAGGGGCTTTTATATCCTTACGCAAGAAGCCCGAAACTACAACTCTGCGGAAACCCAAGCGGGCAGCCTCGGTGATGCGTTGCTCGGTGCGTGTGGCTGGGCGCACCTCGCCTGAAAGGCCAACCTCACCAGCACAGCAGACACCCTGCGTGATGGGGCGGTCGTAGTATGACGAGATAACCGAAGCCATAACTGCCAAATCCAACCCTGGATCAGAGACTTTGAAGCCGCCAGCGAAGTTCAAAAAGACATCTTTCTGAAACATTTTCATACCCACTCGCTTCTCCAGCACAGCCAGCAGCATACTCATACGGCGGGGATCATAGCCAGTTGTATTGCGCTGAGGTGTACCATACGCTGCGTTGCTGACCAGCGCCTGCACCTCGATAAGATAGGGACGGATGCCATCGACCGAAGCACCAACAGCGATTCCGCTAAGTGGCTCCTCATAGTGAGAGAGCAGAATCTCCGAGGGGTTTTCAACCGTACGAAGGCCCGTATCAAGCATCTCGAAAACACCAATCTCGAAGGTCGCTCCGAAGCGGTTTTTGATGCCACGCAGGATACGATGGGTGTTGTTGGAATCGCCCTCGAATTGTAGCACGACATCAACGATATGCTCCAAAATCTTAGGGCCAGCGATAGAGCCATCTTTGGTTATGTGGCCGATGATAAAGATTGAGATGCCCGTTGTCTTGGCATACTTCAAAAGCGAGGCGGCACACTCGCGGATTTGCGAGACGCTGCCTGCCGAAGACTCCAGACTATCGGTGAAGATTGTCTGGATTGAGTCAATTACCACCACATCGGGAGCGACGTGGCGAATCTGGCTGAGTATATTCTCAAGCAGTGTGTCGGAGTAGATGTAGCACTCTTCGTTGGAGATGCCCAATCGCTTGGCACGCATACCAATCTGCTCGACAGACTCCTCGCCCGAAACATAGAGCGTACGCAGTGAATTGCTCGACAGAGCAAGTTGAAGGCTGAGGGTGGATTTTCCGATACCAGGCTCTCCGCCCAACAGAATGAGCGAACCAGGCACAAGACCGCCACCCAACACACGATTTACCTCGCTATTACACAAATCGAGGCGCTTATATGTGGCGTTCTCGATGTCGGTCACGCGCTGAGGAGGTGTGGCAGCAGGAGCAGAGGCCATAGCCACAGAAGAGCCGCTCTGCTTTGAGATAATCTCCTCGGTAAAGCTGTTCCACTCGCCACAAGCGGGGCATTTGCCCAGCCACTTGGGGGCCTCAAAACCACACTCTCGACAAAAATATGCCTTCTTTGTCTTTGCCATTTTACTTTGTAAACAATCTGTAGATATCGTTACCGTTGGAGTAGATTACAAGAGCCAGCAGGATTGCAAAACCGATGTATTGCATCACCTCGAGGAACTTCTCGCTTGGCTTGCGGCCTGTAACCATCTCCCACAATGTGAACAATGCGTGGCCACCATCCAAGCCAGGAATAGGCAAGATATTGAGTACGGCAAGCATAATTGAAAGGAACGCAGTCATACTCCAAAAACGCAACCAATCCCACTCGGAAGGGAAAATCTGGCCGATTGCGATGAAACCACCCAACTCCTCATACATCTTGGTCTTGGGCTGGAAGATAAGTTTGAGCTGCAACCAGTAGTCGGCAATGGTCTCGCCTACGAGCGAGATGCCCGCAGGAATGGCCTGCAGAAGAGTGTAGCTCTTGGTGCGGGGCTGGAAAACATCACGCTTCAAGACAACGCCTATGCGACCATCGGCATTGACAGGAACACGCAAATCGAGAGTCTCACCCGACCGAGCAACTGTGAGGTTTACTGTATCGCCCTTGAACTGCTCATTAAGCATAGCCATAATCTTCTGAGCGCCGAGATTAGCCGCTCCATTGAATGCTACGACCTCATCACCCACCATCAAACCAGCCTCGGCAGCCGAAGCGTATGATACGGTGTCGATGATAAATGGAACGCGTGGCTGATATAGATCGGCAAACTCACGGTTGCGGCGCATCTCCAAAAGCGACTCGAATGGAACAACGATATTCTGTGGCTGGCCGTTGCGGATAATATCAACGCTGCGATCCTCCTTTGTAAGTAGAAGCTTTGAGCGAATCTCGTTGACATCGTCAATCTTCTCGCCATCAATAGCGACAACCATATCGCCATCCACAAAGCCCAACTTCTTACCAGCCTCGTTGAACTCATAGCCCCACTTGATATCGTCGTTGGCCATATAGCTCTCGCCATTGGTGTAGCGGATGCCTGTGTAGATTACAAGAGCCAGCAGCACATTCATAAACACACCTGCAATCATCACCAAAAAACGCTGCCAAGCTGGCTTTGCACGGAACTCCCACTGCTGGACAGGGGCCTTCATCTGCTCCAAATCCATACTTTCGTCAATCATTCCCGCAATCTTCACATAGCCGCCCAATGGCAACCAGCCGATACCATACTCCGTATCGCCCCACTTCTTCTTGAAGAGCGAGAACCAGGGATCAAAGAATATGTAAAACTTCTCGACACGAATCTTAAACACACGAGCCATAATAAAGTGGCCAAACTCGTGGATAGCCACGAGCAGCGAGAGGCTCATAAAAAATTGAAGAACTTTAATTACTATTTCCATCTATTGATATTGTTTCAAAATTTGTTATACTTTTCGTGGGCTGCCAATTTACAATATTGACAAAATCTTTATGCACTCAACTACGACAGCTTCAAATATTCGGCCGCAAGTCGGCGTGACTCCTCATTCGAGGCCTCATAGTCGGCCAAAGTGGGCTCAGCCACAAAGGTTGCCTTCTCGAGTGCATACTCAATCGAGGCTGTAATATCGGTAAAGCGACACTTACCAGCCAGGAACGCAGCCACCGCCACCTCATTTGAGCCATTCATCACGCAGGCCGCCGTACCGCCTCGGCGCATACAATCATAGGCGATGTCGAGTGCCGGATATTTATCGCGGTCGGGCTCGGCAAATGTGAGGGTTGGATTAGCTAAAAAATCGAACTGCTCGGCGGGGCGTGATGCTCGGCGAGGATACATCAGTGCATAGCTGATTGGCATATGCATATCGGGTGTACCGAGTTGCGCCTTGATAGCTCCATCGTCGAACTCCACCATTGAGTGAACTATCGACTGAGGGTGAATCAGCACAGAGATACGGTCGGTATCGACACCAAACAACCAGTGTGCCTCGATAACCTCGAAGCCTTTGTTGACCAGCGTGGCCGAGTCGATGGTAATCTTGGCTCCCATCGACCACTGAGGGTGCTTGAGCGCCTGCTGGGGAGTGACATCGCACAACTGCGCCTTTGGCACATCACGCAACGCACCGCCACTACAAGTGACAATCAGGCGACGGATAGGCGAATGTTCACCCGCAAGGCACTGGAAGATGGCCGAATGCTCTGAGTCGATTGGCAGGATTGGCACTCTGCGCTCAGCCGCCAGACGCATAACCAAATCACCACCCACAACCAAAGTCTCCTTATTGGCCAGAGCAATCTTCTTGCCCGCCTTGATAGCCGCAACGGTTGGATGCAGACCGGCATAGCCCACAAGAGCATTGACTACAACATCAACCTCCGAGCTGCGAACAATCTGAGTGAGCGACTCGCTGCCTGTAAAGACCTTGATTGGATAAGAAGCCAAAGCCTGACGCAGAGGCTCATATTTGGTTTGGTCGGCAATGACCACACAATCGACATCGAAACGGATTGCCTGACGGGCAAGCAACTCCCAATTGCTACCAGCCGCAAGCGAGGTAACCTCAAACAGATCGGGATTCTCGGCAACAATATCGAGAGTCTGCACTCCGATTGAGCCTGTAGAACCGAGTATTGATAGACGTTGTTTCATTCGGATTAGTTTACTTAAAATACAATATAAATTTCGGGATCGACAGCCTTGCCCTCGTTCCAAATCTCCATCACGAACATAGGGTTGGTCTTATCGCCCACACCAGGCATTGCGTTGTAGCCGATAACCTGACGGCTCTTGAGCGACTGGCCCTTGCTGACAAGCACCTGAGAGAGATTGCGATATATCGAGACAAAGCCGTTGAAATGCTGAACCGACACCACCGTACCCGACTCGCCACTGGCCACGACATCGACAACAGTGCCATCGTCGATTGAAGTGACAGGTGAATTGGGCGCAGCCTGGATACCTATGCCGAGATAGTTATCCTCGCGCGAGAAGTGGTGTTTGATGATACCCTCGACAGGGGCTGCAAAGATGAGTTTACTGCCACCCGAAGCACGACTGGCCAGAGTGCGGGCCAACGAATAGTCGCCATCGCCCTCCATCTGCGCACGAAGCAGAGAGTCGAACTGCGAAGGTGGCACAAGAGTCTTATCGAGCGATGTGGTGTCGCCATCGGTCAAGGGGGTGCGCACGACGGGAGTGCGGCCCTCAAGAATCATTGCGACATTCTCGTTATAGGTGAGCATATCGGTCATACGACGCTCGAGCGAGTCGATACGCATAATGTTGCGTACCAGCTCATCGTGCGACTTGGCGGCCGATGTGCGATAGCCTGGGAAAATATCCAAAATGGGGGTGTAGGCCACAAAGACGAGGGCCAGAAGGAAGAGCAGAAGCGCCAACACAGCAAAGCCTCCGAGCAAGCCCATAGGCGAGACGTGAACGCTCCACTCATCGCCACGCATCAAAGCATCACTCATCGCAAGGCGGCGCTTGCGAAACAATCGTTTTATGGTCTTTTTCAATCCTTTCATTTTACACGAGACTATAACCGAACAAAGATAGCGAAAAATTGGGGAAATCGACGCTTGTTGAGCCTATTTTTTTACTCGGCGACCATCAAGCGAGGCAATTCACCACCCTAAAAACGCATCTCGGAGATTTTATATTGCATAAAACGGTAACTCTCAGTACAAATTTCGGCCTCAGCAGGTAATAAAAATGTGGGAACAATGGTGAAAGTCGAGAGTATTTTAGTATATTTGCACTATTATAGCAAAAACAATTACAAACAAATAAAATCAAAAAGACTATGGTTAAACCTACATTACTTGTTTTGGCCGCAGGAATGGGTTCGCGTTATGGCGCACTCAAGCAGATGGACGGTGTCGGCCCTAACAACGAGGCAATTATCGACTATTCGATTTACGACGCTATCCGCGCAGGATTTGGTAAGGTGGTATTTGTTATCCGCCACTCGTTTGCAGATGCTTTTACAGCAATCTTCAACAAGGAGCGTTTCGGCGGCAAGATTGAGGTGGAGGTTGTATATCAGGAGCTCGACTATCTGCCAGAGGGATTCTCTGTGCCAGAGGGCCGCGAGAAGCCCTGGGGTACAAACCACGCACTTATGATGGCCAAAGATGTGATTAAGGAGCCATTTGCGGTAATCAACGCCGACGACTTCTATGGTGCTGATGCTTACAAGGTTATCGGCGACTACCTCAGCCAGCGCGACGGCGAGAAGGGCCACTATTGTATGGTTGGCTACGCTGTGAACAAGACTCTCTCGGAGAATGGTACTGTATCTCGCGGTGTATGCTCAATCAACGAGGAGGGCTTCCTTTCGTCAATCGTTGAGCGCACAAAGATTGAGCGCAACGCCGAGGGTACAATCGTATTCCACGACTTAGGCGAGGATGAGGCTTTGGAGGAGGAGACTCCAGTATCAATGAACCTCTTTGGTTTCACACCCGACTACTTCGAGCACTCGGAGAGCTTCTTCAAGCAGTTCCTCAGCGATCCAGCTACTCAGGCCAACCCTAAGGCTGAGTTCTTTATTCCATTGATGGTGAATACACTCATCGGTGGCGGCGAGGCTAAGTTGAAGGTACTCAGCACAACAGCCGACTGGTTTGGCGTGACATATCAGGCCGACAAACCACAGCTCGTTGCCAAGATTGAGGAGCTTATCGAGGCTGGCGTTTATCCACGCAACTTGTGGGGCAAATAATACCTCAATTCAAAATTTAGAATTCAAAATTCAAAATTAGCTAAAACTCTATCTAACATCGGGTTAGATAGAGTTTTTTTGTAATGTTGTTTTGATACGATAAAATATGCCGAAATATTTGCAGGCCCAAAAAATTAGACCTATATTTGCATAGACAAAAAAATTACTACTATGCCTACAATTTTTGAAATTTTCGGACTACGCTTCTTTTTCTACTCTGATGAGCATTTGCCAATTCACGTTCATATCGAGTATGGAGGCAACGATGCAAAGATTGAGATTGCAACCCGCAAGGTGGTGCAAAACCGAGGTTTGAAGCCAAGAGAATTGAAAAAAGCAGCACAACTTGTTGAGATGTACGAGGAGGAGATAATCAAGGCGTGGCACGATTATTTCGACAAGGAGTAACAGGCGTAAAACACCGTTTAACTATGGAGAAGATTATTAAAATTTCGTTTTGTAGCAACGATATATGTGTCGTTACCGACAGCGGGAAGGAGTACCGCAAGGCGTTAGAGTTCTTCCCCACTTTGAAAGAGGCTACACCTTCGCAGCGAGAGCACTACCAAATCAACAAGTTTGGTGATGCGGTGCGCTGGGCAGAGATTGACGAGGATATTCACATATCGAGCCTGACTGATGGTGCACAACCGACTGAGAATGCTATATCCGAGGCATTTCGCAAATTTCCTATTCTCAATGTATCGGAGGTGGCACGTTCTCTTGGTATGCACAAGAGCCTGCTTTCTAAATATATTTACGGCACAAAAAAGCCCTCCGAGAAGCGTGAAAAAGAGATTCTCGATGCTTTGCGTGAGGTAGGACGTCAGTTGGCAAATATCTAATACCACAAAAATTGTTGAGTATAATACATTGTGTTGGAATTTTCGTATCTTTGCGGCCATAATTGAGCGATTTTGGGGTAATGAATTGTCGTTTTGTGACATACAGTAGCGAGTGCAGCTTCTCAATAGATTGTGAGGCTTCGTTGTTTATGGCACTTACCCCCCCCCTGCAAATATCCTAATAATCAGGTAGTTAGCAATAACTTTATAAATTATAATCGGCATTACTGCTTCTCGTAGGCGGTAGTGCCTTTTTTGTTTAGGTAGTAGGGAAATTAGGGAATTTAGAGAAATTAGAGAAAATCTTTAATCCCCTTAAATTCCCTAAACTCCCTAAAAAAAAGACAAAACACTAATACAATTATAAACAATTAAAAACAAGAAAGTTATGAAGAAATTTTTACTTATGTTTGCGGCGGTAGCGACGCTCTTCACCGCTTGTAATAAGGATTGTGACCACGACTTCATTGAGTATGACAACACAAAAAACCTTGTCGGCACTTGGACTTATTTGGAAGAAGGTCAAGCAGAGGCAATGGTAATCAATCCCGATGGCTCGTTTGAAGTAACAGGTGTTATGAAAGGTGGTAATGGTAGTCTATATGAGGAAAAAGGTTCTATCAATGTGGTAAATAACAAGGT
>JAZOUS010000015.1:0-74071 GCA_045658265.1 Alistipes sp. | reverse complement strand
TATCGAGGTTGATGATATTATACTCTGGATATTTGTTTACAAAAAGGCGTACAACGTGGCTACCGATAAAACCTGCACCGCCTGTGATAAGTATATTTTTCATTGTGGTATGTTCTTTGTAAGTAAATAAATGTGAATGTTTTGGTTGTGGTTGGAGCCCCCCCCCCTGCGTTACTCCTGCTTTATGGCTCCGAGGCGCTCCAAACAATAGAGCATCGAGTCGCGCCAGTGAGGGATATCAACCCCGAAGGTCTGCTTGATCTTCGTCTTGTCAAGCACCGAATATGGCGGACGTGTAACCTTTGATGGGAACTCCGACGAGTGGCAAGGCTGGATATTACACTCCAGATTACCCGCTGCGATTGCTATCTCGGTGGCGAAATCGTACCACGAGCATACGCCCTCGTTAGAGAAGTGGTAAACGCCCTCGTTGCCAGCGTAGAGGTTGCCCTCGATAATCGAGAAGATAACCAGCGCCAAATCGCCCGCATAGGTTGGTGTACCCACCTGGTCGAAGACCACATTGAGGCTCTCCTTCTCGGCAGTCAGGCGAAGCATCGTCTTTAGGAAGTTGTTGCCGAACTCTGAGTAGAGCCACGCCGTGCGGATTATGATAGCCTTAGCGCCCACCTCTGCAATTGCCTGCTCGCCACTCAGCTTGGTACGGCCATACACGCCCAATGGGTTTGTAGGCATATCCTCCGAGCGAGGTGTGTTGCCATCTGCACCAAAGACATAATCTGTCGAAACGTGGAAGAGAGTGCCATCAACGGCCTTGGCCGCCTCGGCAAGATTTCCAACTGCGGTGGCGTTGATAAGCTCTGCTGTAGCCTCATCATCCTCGGCCCTGTCCACGTTGGTATAGGCCGCGCAATTCACAATAATATTTACTCCATTCTGCTCCACAAAGCTCATCACCGCCTCTTTGTTGGTGATATCGAGCTCCTGAACATCGGTAAAAATATACTCATTAGGAGATACTGAACCCAACTTACGCATCTCCGAGCCCAACTGTCCGTTGGCTCCTGTTACAAGGATTCGCTTACTCTGCATAGTAATCTACATTATAGTCAAACAAATCCGTTGCATCCTTCAGCATTGGGTGTGCTGAATCTTTTGCCGAGAGCAAAACATCTTCGGCTGGAAGCTGCCAGTCAATCCCAATATCGGGATCATTCCAGGCTATCGCGCCCTCCGACTCGGGGGCATACAAGTTATCGCACTTATACTGGAAGATAACCTCATCGCTAAGCACCGAAAAACCGTGTGCAAAGCCTCGTGGCACAAATAACTGACGGTGATTATCCTCAGTAAGTTCCACGGCCACATACTTGCCAAACGTGGGCGAGCCCTTGCGGATATCAACTGCCACATCCAACACTCGGCCCTTGACAACTCTTACGAGCTTCGACTGTACATCCTTGCCCTTCTGGAAATGAAGACCTCGCAGAACTCCATACTTCGACTTGCTCTCGTTATCCTGCACAAACCTTACAGGACGCACCTGCTCGTCAAACTTCTTCTGCGAATAGCTCTCAAAGAAATATCCTCTCGAATCACCAAACACATCAGGCTCGATGATCACAACATCCTCTATAGCTGTTTTGATTACTTTCATTGAGCACTCTTCTTCCTTTTGTGCTTGAGCTCATCGACCACCCTCAATAGGTATTGGCCATATTGATTCTTTAACATTGGCTGAGCCAACTCAATCATCTTCTCCTCACTTATCCAGCCATTACGGTATGCAATACCCTCCAGGCAAGCAATCTTCAAACCCTGGCGCTTCTCCATCACCTCAACAAAAATTGAAGCCTCAGCCAAAGAGTCGTGCGTACCTGTATCAAGCCAAGCAAAACCACGCTCAAGGGTTTGAACTTTTAACTCTCCATCTTTGAGGAACTCTTGATTTACCGAAGTAATCTCCAACTCACCTCTCGCAGATGGCTTTATATTCTTAGCTATCTCTACCACTTTGTTGGGGTAGAAATACAATCCTACAACTGCATAATTTGATTTCGGATTTACCGGTTTCTCCTCTATTGAAAGACAATTTCCATCCTCATCAAATTCCGCAACACCATAACGCTCAGGATTATCTACCCAATAACCGAATACAGTCGCCTTCTGCTCCTGCTCAGCTAAACGTACAGCGTCACGCAACATTTTTGAAAGGCCCGCACCGTGAAATATATTATCACCAAGCACCAAGCAAACACTATCATTTCCAATGAACTCCTCGCCAATGATAAATGCCTGAGCTAATCCATCTGGAGAAGGTTGCTCCGCATACTCAAAATTTACCCCATAATCACTTCCATCGCCAAGCAGACGCTTAAATCCTGGTAAATCCTGAGGTGTAGAGATAATCAAAATATCACGAATCCCCGCCAACATCAAAACCGAGATAGGATAATATACCATCGGTTTGTCGTAGATGGGCATCAACTGCTTCGAGATACCCTTTGTGATTGGATACAATCGTGTACCACTACCACCTGCGAGGACAATTCCTTTCATAAAATTATCAACTATTTTGTCGAATAAAATGTCTTATACCAAGTTGCAAATTTTCGTAAACCCTCACGAAGAGATGTGCTTGGTTTAAAACCGAAATCTGCCTCAAGCGCAGATGTATCCGCAAATGTTACTGGAACATCTCCTGGCTGCATAGCAACCAACTCCTTATGTGCTTCAAAATCATAATCTTTTGGCAATACATCTGCAGATATTAACTCCTCTTGCAAAATTTGCACAAAATCCAAAAGATTCTCAGGGCTATTATTACCTATATTATATACTTTATATGGAGGAATAGGTAGGCCATCTTCTCCAGACTCTTTCTCTGGGGCGTGTTGCATAATACGAACAACGCCCTCTACGATGTCGTCTACATAGGTAAAGTCGCGTTTACAATTACCATAATTGAAGATTTGGATCTTCTCGCCCTTCAACAATTTATTAGTAAAACCAAAGTAGGCCATATCAGGACGACCACAAGGGCCATATACCGTAAAGAAACGCAGTCCTGTACTTGGAATATTGTAGAGTTTACTATATGCGTGAGCCATCAACTCATTACTCTTCTTTGTGGCCGCATAAAGGCTCACTGGATTATCAACTTTATCGTCTGTACTATATGGGACTTTTTTATTACTTCCATATACGCTTGACGAAGAAGCATACACCAAATGCTCAACCTCGTTATGACGGCAGGCCTCCAAAATATTATAAAAACCTATTAGATTGCTTTCAATATAAGCATCAGGATTTGTGATGGAATAACGAACACCGGCCTGTGCAGCTAAGTTCACAACTACCTGAGGATTGTACTCTGAAAACAAATTATCTATTGCTTGCTTGTTTGCGATATTATCCTTGATAAATACAAAGCGATCCCCATACGATGCCAACTCTTCCAATCGCTCGTACTTAAGACGAACGTCATAATAATCTGTAATACTATCGATACCGATAACTTTTACCCCGTCAAACTCGTTAAGCAATCGCTTTACTAAATTTGCTCCAATAAAACCTGCAGCTCCAGTAACGAGTACAATCTTACTGTTTAGATCAATATTATAATTTAACATAGTATTTAATCTCTCTGGAAAATATCGCGTGTATATACCTTTTCAATTACATCGTCAAGGCACGAATCGTAACGATTGGCTATGATAGCCTGGCTCATCTGCTTGAACTTGGCCAAATCATTAACTACAAGGCTACCGAAGAATGTCTCACCATCCTGCATCGTAGGCTCATAGATAACAATTGTAGCACCCTTAGCCTTGATACGCTTCATAATACCCTGTATAGCACTCTGGCGGAAGTTGTCAGAGTTTGACTTCATCGTCAGACGATATACTCCGATAACACACTCCTTCTCCGAAGTCTCGTTCCACGCGCTTGAGCCTACATAATACCCCGCCTTTGCCAAAACCTGGTCTGCGATGAAATCCTTACGAGTACGGTTGCTCTCAACTATTGCAGACATCATATTCTGAGGCACATCGGCATAATTGGCAAGCAACTGCTTTGTATCCTTTGGCAAGCAGTAACCACCATAGCCAAACGATGGATTATTATAATGAGTGCCAATTCGAGGATCAAGACCAACGCCCTCAATGATTGCCTGCGTATCCAAGCCCTTCATCTCAGCATATGTGTCGAGTTCATTGAAGTAGCTTACGCGCAGAGCTAAATATGTATTAGCAAACAACTTTACAGCTTCAGCCTCTTTCAAACCCATAAACAATACAGGAACATCCTCTTTCAACGCTCCTTGCTGCAACAACTTTGCGAATGTATGAGCAGCCTCCTCCAGATGATTTCCAGCGATAGCCTTTATAGCTTCGTTCTCCTCACCAAACTGCTCAATCATCTTGGGATAACCTACAATAATACGACTTGGATATAGATTGTCGTAGAGTGCCTTACTCTCTCTCAAAAACTCTGGAGAGAACAACAATCTGAACTTGCGAGTACTATCAAAACCTTGCTCTTTGAACCTCTTGGCGTACTTTACATACAAACTTCTACAATAGCCGACAGGAATGGTACTTTTAATAATCATTGTGGCCTCAGGGTTGACCTCCAACACCAAATCTATCACATCTTCAATATGATGTGTATCAAAAAAGTTCTTTTGTGGATCATAATTGGTGGGGGCTGCAATAACAACAAACTCAGCATCCTTATATGCCTCTTTGCCATCCAGCGTTGCTCGCAAGTTCAACTCTTTCTCGGCTAAATACTTTTCTATATACTCATCCTGAATAGGCGAGATACGATTGTTGATTTTATCAACCTTCTCGGGAATAACATCTACAGCAACTACCTCATTGTGCTGCGCCAGCAAAGTTGCTATCGAGAGTCCAACGTATCCCGTTCCTGCTACTGCTATCTTCATACAGATACTATGTAATTATATTAACCTACTTTCTTGTCGTATTTTTCAAACTGAGAGTTCTTCGAGATAAACTCAGGAACAGTCTCCTTCATCAGACACACCATATCTGGAATCTCGACTGCACGCGAGAGTGTCTCGAGCTGAGAAACAACATCCTGAGCATTATCGTAATCGTACTCTCTTACCTTTGCGATACGGATTCTGTCGTGTGCTGTTGGGAGTGTATTCTCGGCATTTGACAGCACCTCCTCATAGAGTTTTTCACCCGGGCGCAGACCTGTGTACTCTATCTGGATATCCTTTCCAGGGATAAGTCCCGCCAACTCAATCATCCTTGTTGCAAGGTGTAAAATCTTTACCGACTCACCCATATCGAACACAAAAATCTGATTACCTGTTGACATCGTTGCAGCCTCCATTACCAATCGGCAAGCCTCAGGAATTGTCATAAAGAAGCGGGTGATATCGGGATGTGTCACTGTGATAGGGCCGCCCTTCGCAATCTGCTCTCTAAAGCGAGGGATAACCGAGCCATTCGAACCCAAGACATTTCCAAAACGTGTTGTCACAAACTTTGTTTTGCCCTTCATCTTGCCACTCTCGATTGCCAAGCCCAGCGACTGAACATAAATCTCGGCCAAGCGCTTTGTGCAACCCATAATATTTGTTGGATTCACCGCCTTATCGGTTGAGATCATTACCATCTTCTCAACATCATACTTCAGACACATATCCGTTACGTTGCGAGAACCACACACGTTTACCAACACCGCCTCACAAGGGTTCTCCTCCATCAGCGGAACGTGCTTATAAGCTGCGGCGTGGAATACAATCTGAGGCTTGAACCTGCGGAAAACATAATCCAGACGCGATGGAGTGCGTACATCACCAATCACTGGCGTAAACTGCAACTTAGGGAAACGCTCCTCAAACTCCAATCTCACATTGTGCATTGGAGTCTCTGCATTATCATACAACACAAGATGCTTTACTCCGAATGTTGCCAACTGACGGCAAAGCTCCGAACCGATCGAGCCTGCCGCACCTGTAACCATCACAGTCTTACCCTTGAAGTTGGCCTCAATCTCTGCAAGCGAGATCTTAATCTCATCACGGCCGAGCAAATCCTCAATCTTGATTTCACGAACAACGCCACGCATCACTTTACCGTCGATTACCTCGTCGATAACGGGAACAATATAGACTTTGATACCCAGCTCGATGCAATATGGGATAAGTCTTGTCTGCTCACGCTTAGCCTCCTCCTGCGTTGAGAAAAGAATAGCATCAACATCTCTATGATTTGCCAGATACTTCATATCGGCGATATCCTCGAAGTAGTAAACGGGCAAATCAGCCAACTGATGACCTCTCATCTTCATACCGTAATTGAGGAAACCAACCACGTTGTAACGCTCCGAATTCTGCAAACGCTTAATCTGCGCCACCGACTTAGAGCTTACGCCATACACCAAAACGTGCTTGCGCTTATCGTTACGTCGCTGCTTGTTGCGAATAATGTCGTACGCCAAAATCATAAAGACGCGAACCGACACCAGTGCAGCCACCGTACCCAAGATATCGAAAAGCAACGCAGTCCAGATATACATACTGCGCAACAGTACTGGATCGATAAGTCTGATTGCAAGAGTCATCATCACACCCTTTCCGATTGTGGCTACTCCCAACTTCCACAACTCACGCAGAGTTGAGTGGCGGATAATGTTTTTGTGAGTCTGCAACAATAGGAAGAATACCACAGACGAGAGAATTGAACTTCCAACCCAATACAACAACTCTGGCACATTATACGAGAATGACTCGAACAACACACTTATCAGGAACAACGAAAATAGAGAAACTCCTACCGATATGACAAGGTCCAAACCAAAAATCAATCTTGAGCTTACATATTTTTCGAGATGAAGTTTTTCGATAAATCTGAACATATCTATTGCTTTGTTTTATTTCAACCTAAATTTTCTCCAAGAAAACACTTGGAATATATGTTGTTGCGACTGCAACCACTCCTTCAATGCGGACTATGAGTTTTTTATCACCCTTGATGCGATGTATATACCCTTCCGAGCCTTCAAATTTTCCGCCAATCACCCTGACGTGCATTCCCTTTTCAAAATCGGCAAAGTCGTCGGCCAAATATTCAAGTCCCTGCTCGCCCGATGAAGTTATGAGCATAAAGGCGTTCATATCCTTGTCGCTGATGGGAGCTGGGCGCCGAGCTTCGCGGTCGTAATAGATCATAAACGGAGATACGCCCTGAAGTTTTTGCTGCAACTGACGCAAATAGGTCTCGCTTTCACGGATAAACATCAACGACGAAACGGCAGGCACCTTGCGACGAACTGTCTTGTGTGCTAATTTAGTCTCTTTAACTACAGTTGGGATATACGACACAACACCATCCTTTTGAACAAACTGCTCTACGCTGAATACTCGATTGTAGAACACCTTGAGTGCATACCACCGTTTTTCCGAATGTGAGATATCTGAATTATTAGACGTTTGCATATGGGCATATTCTACAATCCCCCGTCGCGCTAAGATACTTTGCTCCGCACTACGAACCAATCAAGGGTAGGTCGCTAAAAAGAGATTTTTCCGACACTCGATATCTTCCTCAACCCGAGACCTCAATCGCACCCCCACAACTACGAGAATACACACGCACTCCATAGTCACCTACAAAAGTAACAAATATTTATTAAGCAACCAAATTTTATATGCAAAAACTGCATACAAATTCGCAAAATTCGTCGTTTCAGATTTGGCAAATTGTTCATATCGGGCAAATTAAGGTATATAAACACCAAAAGGGCTGCAAAAATAGCCCAAACAACCATCCAACAGACCTTAGAACGGGGCAAAGTATTTCTAAAAAATATCGAAATTTACTCACTACCCCCCCCCGAAATTATTTATTCGTTTTTAGAGTATTTTTATCCGTTTTTTCCTATTTGATGGAGGCCAAAAAGAAGGCAAAAAAATAGCACAAAGGGGCACAAAATTATCCTATTTGAAGAGAATTTACTGCTATAACAATAGCAAATTAGAGCAGTGGTCATCGGCAATTGAGAAATAAAATCACAACTCAGCACAAAATTTTAGTGATTTAGTGATGTCACAAACTACCAGAATATCGAACATCACAAAAGAGTATTATCTCAATTTAACCGAGAATTTATAGCCTCCCTATGGCAAAAAGTTGTTGAAGGGAATGTAAAAATAGCTACAGAAACCACAAGAAAATAGAGCAGCCAAACCGACTGCTCTATTTTTGAAGTGCGGTTGCGGGACTCGACCGCCGAGCAAAGCGAAGATGAAGCGGGGATACCTTTGAAAATAAAACACTTATATATCCCCGCAACCTCTATAAACATCCCCTACCGCCAAAGAGGCGAGCAGGCCGAAAGGCTTCGGATTTTTGGGAAGGGGCGGCAAACTTGTTTGAACGCACATTCGCAAAAAAAACGAACAACAGTTTGAAAAACTGTTGCTCGCCTCTCACCCAAGAGCGGTAAGCGGGACTCGAAACTCGTGCAAGCACGAGCTGTGTGACTTATATTTACACCCCCAGCCCCTGAAAGGGGAGTACGAGGGCCACGCGGAGAGTCCTGTTTCAACTAATAATAAAAGATAAGTCTCACGCTGGCGCGGAGACTTATCTTTTATCATAGAGCGGTAAGCGGGACTCGAACCCGTGGCCCTCGGCTTGGGAAGCCGATGCTCTACCAACTGAGCTACTACCGCAGAAGTATAATACAAATTTACAAAAATTCTGGCAATATATCCGCCAAAATGCTAAAAATGCAAAAAAAATTTGCACCCAGTAAATCTATTTAAGACTTTTTGCGTCTTATATTTGGAAACGCGTTTTTAGACTCAAACAAGAAACAAAATGTATGAAAATTAAAAAGTACGCCGAAGATGACTCTTTTGCCGATGCAGAAGCCGCATTCACGACCGAGCTGCAATCGCTCTATCGTTATGCCTGCTATCGCTTGGGCGAGCGTGAGGCAGCAAAGGATATAATCCAGGAGCTATACCTCAAACTCCACCAGCGCAGAGCGGGCGAGATAAAGAATATGCGGTGCTACCTCTATCGTGCTTTAGCTAACAATTGCGCGCAACACGCGCGCGATAAAAAGAGGTTGGAGTTCGTTGATGTAAGTTCGCTAAGTGAGCTACGGGCCGACGACATCGCGCCCGAATCATTCGAACAGGAGCAGGCGCTCATATCCCGCCTACTTGCGGCACTGCCCGACGAACAGAGCGAGGTCATCCGTCTGCACCTTCACGGCGAGTGTACCTTTGCCGAGATAGCCGAGATATTGGAGGCACCACTCGCTACGGTCAAGTCGCGCTACCGCTATGGTATTGAGCATCTGCGCCGAGAGTTACAAAAACAAAATTTACTTTAACAAAAAAAAGAAAACTATGAAAACGAATAATCAGAACAACACTTTTGAGCAACAGAACCACCGCGTAGAGCAGTTGCTTACTCCCCGCTTTACACCTTCTGCCGAGGAGATTAGTTTACCCAAAACCCCTCATAAAAACTACACTTTTTGGCTCAACACACTCCGCATAGGAGGTATAGCCGCTGTGCTTGCAATCGGCATATTTATCATCGTTGGCCCATACAATACGGCCACAGCCAACGGCAGCATAAAGGTAGAAGATGTTATTCCAGAGACTAAAGCACCCGACAACACACAATCGGAGCAACCCGATACAATGCCAAAATTTCAAGATGGCGATTTAAGCAAATTTGCGCAATGGGTTCATTCACAGGTAAAATACCCCGAGGAGGCCTATGCAAAAGGCATCAGCGGCAGAGTTGTCGCAGAGTTCTTTATCGAAAAAGATGGTTCGGTGACATTCTCTAAGATTTTGAAATCGTCCCACGAAATTCTCTCAAAAGAGGTAGAGCGCGTGATTAAGCTCTCGCCCAAATGGGAACCCGCTATTGAAAAAGGCGAAAAGGTTAGAGCTAAATTTGCAATTCCCGTAGCTTTTGCAATTCACAATAATTAACACAAAGAATATGAAGCATATAACTACAATTATTGCTATAATATTGATGATTGGTTGCGCTAAAACCACCACTTCGAACACTGAATATGAGGTAAAGACAGCGAGCGAAGCCGAAGCTCTCGAGTTTGTGAGCGAATGTTCGGGATATGTAGAGTTGGAGACTACCGACAAGAGCCTGATTGGCGAGATTCTCAAAATCAAGATATACAATGGTGACATCTATATCAAGAGCTATCAAAACCCATCGCTCCTGAGATTTGATTCCTCGACAGGTAAATTCAAGAATTCCATCGGCATTAAAGGTCGTGGCCCAAAGGAGTATGCTACGTTTAGCGATTTCGATATCAGTGGCAACTATGCCTATATCTATTCTAATGTCAGCAAAAAAGTTCTGAAATACAAGATTGATGGCGAGTTTGTCGAGATAATTGAAGCACCAAACATCTATTGCTGGAATATCAGCGTTGATAAGAATGAAAACATTTGGTTTGCATCGGAGGGTATGAATAGCCTAACCAATTCAAGAGGCCAAGAGGTTAAGCTCAACGATTTTGATTACTATATGTTGGATAGCCACACTGGCGAATATAAATCTAAATACGACGAACTGGTCGCAGGCGAGAAAGGCACTCCAAGAATACAAGGCACAGCATTTATCGGCCAAATATGTGATGAACTTTTGGTTTCAAAAGCCTACGACAACACCATCTACAAAATGTCAGAAAAGGGTTATGAGCCTTATGTGACAATTAAGACCGATTACAATGGCGTGAAGAGCACAGATGATGTGCGTTTTGATCCCTCGTTTATGACAACTTACCAAAAATACACACAAGAGTTCGATATGTTTTGGTATCATATGGGTTTCGAGGAGAGCAAGAGGTACATAATGGCAGGATTCCAAGCATCGTTCGATGAGTGGGAAGGCTCAACGGCAATGTGTCTGGCGAAAATCGACAAACAGACAGGCGAGTCGAAATATATCAGACTAAACAAAGGCAAAGATGAAAACTACCCCTATTTGCGCTACGTTCACGGACGCATTGGTTGGTTGCAAAATGGAGTCTTGATTTCTGTAGTAAAACCCTATAGACTACAAGACGATGAGCGTTTCAAACACCTGAAAGATGATGCCAATCCTGTTTTGTTCTTTTACAAGCTGAATATGGAGTAACAAAAATAAATTAGGGTATCAACCGCAATGGTAGATACCCTATTATTACGCAGAATGCAACAGTTTTACTTTGCTATCTGGGCGATTGACTCCAAGTTCTTGGGGTTGTCAATCATCTTTCCCTCGGGAGTATAGACATACTCAATACGGTCGGCGAAGTGCTCCTCAACCTTACCGCGAACAACCTTCATTGTGCTATTCACAAGGCCATTCTGCTCGGTGAAAGGCTCGCCAACGATAGCCAAAGCTCCAGGCAACCATCGGTCGGGGAACTCGTCGGCATACTGGCCGCCGGTGCGATACTTATCCACCTCGGCACCGATAGCCTTCGCTGCCTTACGCAACGACTCCTCGTCTGTATTACCGCCCAAAATCTGACGCATAGCATCGCGGTTTGGCACAACGATAGCCGAAGTATATGGGCTCTGGTTGTTGTAGATAATCACCTGATCGATAAGTGGCGACTTATCCACGATAGCCTCCTCCATACCCTCAGGGCTATACTTCTCGCCATCGGCCGAGATCAAAAGGCTCTTGAAGCGGCCCAACACATAGAGGAAGCCGTCCTCGCCCATATAACCCATATCGCCTGTATAGAGCCAGCCATCCTTCACGGTCTCGGCTGTAGCCGATGGGTTCTTCCAGTAGCCAGCCATCACATTCTCGCCCTTGATTACGATTTCGCCCTTCACGCCTGTTGGCATCTCGCGGCCCTCATCGTCAAGAATCTTAATCTCCAAAGGCTGGATAACCTTACCCGACGAACCGAAACGGTGACGGCCCTTGCCGAGTGAGTTAGCCGAGATGATTGGAGTGGCCTCCGACAGACCATAGCCCTGCAACATAGGCATACCCACAGCATAGAAGAAACGCTGCAACTCCGAATCGAGCAATGCACCACCGCCCACAAAGAACTTGATATTGCCGCCAAAGCCAGCACGCACCTTCTCGAAGAGAATCTTATCAAACAGCGCAACCAATGGCTTCAAGATAAAACGCCAACCCTTGCCCTTGTTCAAACCATCCTGGTTATACTCATAGGCCACCTTCAAGGCAAACTTAAAGAGCTTCTCAACCTTTGGGCCCTGCTTCTTGATGGAAGTCTCGATAGACTTGCGGAAGTTCTTGGCAAGCGCAGGCACCGACAACAGGACGTGAGGCTTTACCTCCTTGATGTTGACTGGCACATTCTTGAGTGTATCCATTGGAGTCTTACCAACATGAGTAGTGGCAACCGACGCACCGCAGGCCACCATAATATAGAATCCTGCAACGTGAGCGAAGCAGTGGTCGAGAGGCAGGATGATAAACATTGTGTACTCCGAAGGTATCGAAATACGAGTCAAAGCCTGCTCAACGTTTGCTGTATAGTTGCGGTGAGTAAGAATCACACCCTTAGGATCGGCTGTTGTACCCGAAGTGTAGGTGATTGTGGCATAATCATCGTTCTGGATTGCCTGACCAATCTTCAAGAACTCCTCCTTGTGCTCGGCCAAATAGGCCTCACCCTTAGCCATCAACTCCGAAAGGAACATCTCACCCTCCTGCAACTTTCTATCGCAGTCGAAGACGATAACGTGCTCAATCAAAGGCAACTGCTCACGAATCTTGCGGAACTTAGGCAACTGATTGCGCGACACGAAAATAGCAACTACATCGGCGTGGCGCAAGCGGAACAACAAATCGTTAGCCTCCTCCAACTTGATTGAGAGTGGCACGCTGATAGCACCCGCATAGAGCAAACCGAGCTCCGAGAGAATCCAGTTGTTGCAACCCTCGGCCAAGATTGAAACGCTCTGCTTGGGCTTGATACCAATCGACGAAAGACCAGCACCCACCTTGAGTGCCAACTCCTTGCTCTGGGCATAGGTCGTGGGCTTAAACTCACCATCGTGCTTCTCCAAAAGGAACGTACGCTCGCCATAAGTGGCAACCGACGATTCAAACAGGTCAATAATAGTTTTCTTCATATTGTTTTGTGTATTGTTTATTTACGCACTCAGCCCAAAGATGTTAATCCATCTTGAGCACCGCAAGGAAGGCCGACTGTGGCACCTGCACCTGTCCCACCTGGCGCATACGCTTCTTACCAGCCTTCTGCTTCTCCAAAAGCTTACGCTTACGCGAGATATCACCACCGTAACACTTGGCAGTCACATCCTTACGCACCGCCTTCACAGTCTCGCGGGCGATAATCTTCGCACCGATAGCCGCCTGAATGGCGATATCAAACTGCTGACGAGGGATAAGCTCCTTGAGCTTCTCACACATCTTGCGACCGAAGTCGTAGGCGTGCTCGGCATAGATAAGCGACGACAAGGCATCCACAGGCTCGCCATTCAAAAGGATATCCAACTTGGCCAACTTACTTGGCTTGTAGCCCGTACGGTGGTAGTCAAACGAAGCATAACCCTTTGAAATACTCTTGAGCTTATCGTAGAAGTCGAAGACAATCTCCGACAGAGGCATATCGAAATTGACCTCCACGCGGTCCTGAGTGATGAAGTTCTGATTCTTCAACACACCACGCTTGTCGATACAGAGCTTGATTACTGGGCCCAAGAAATCGGCCTTAGTGATGATCTGAGCATTGATATATGGCTCCTCGATAGTCTCCACCTTCGTAATCTCAGGCAGGCCCGATGGGTTGTGCACCTCCAAAAGTTCGCCCGATGTGGTGGTGATGTGGTACGATACGTTGGGAACGGTTGTGATAACATCCATATCGAACTCACGATACAGACGCTCCTGAATAATCTCCATATGCAACAGACCGAGGAAACCACAACGGAATCCGAAGCCCAGCGCAAGCGAGCTCTCAGGCTCGAATGTAAGCGATGCGTCGTTGAGTTTCAACTTCTCCAGCGAGGCACGCAAATCCTCATACTGGTCGGCCTCAACGGGATAGACACCCGCAAAGACCATAGGCTTCACATCCTCAAAACCAGCAATGGCCTCGGTGCAGGGGTTCGACATCGAGGTAATGGTGTCACCCACCTTCACATCGGTCGAGGTCTTGATACCCGAGCAGATGTAACCCACGTCGCCGGCACGAATCTCCTGACGTGGCGACATCTTCAGCTTCAAAACACCCACCTCGTCGGCATCGTAATCACTGCCCGTATTGAAGAACTTGACGTGCTCGCCCTTGCGCAACACGCCGTTGAATACTCTGAAATATGCAATAATACCTCGGAATGGATTGAACACCGAGTCGAAAATCAACGCCTGCAAAGGGGCATTTTTATCACCCTTTGGAGCAGGGATACGCGCCACGATGGCCTCCAGCACATCCTCCACACCCTGACCAGTTTTACCCGATGCAAGCAGGATATCTTCGTCCTTGCAACCGATAAGGTCGATAATCTGATCCTTCACCTCGTCGATCATTGCCGACTCAACGTCAATCTTATTGAGCACAGGGACAATCTCCAAATCGTTGCCGATTGCCAGATAGAGGTTTGAGATGGTCTGGGCCTGAATACCCTGAGTGGCATCCACCACAAGCAATGCACCCTCGCAAGAGGCGATGGCACGCGACACCTCATAAGAGAAATCGACGTGTCCTGGAGTGTCGATAAGATTAAGCACATAGCTCTGACCATCCCTGGCCTTATACTCCATCTGGATTGCGTGGCTCTTAATGGTGATACCCTTCTCACGTTCAAGATCCATATCGTCCAGCACCTGGCTCTGCATCTCACGCTGGTTGAGCGTGTTAGTCTTCTCCAGAAGGCGGTCGGCCAGAGTCGATTTACCGTGGTCGATATGGGCTATAATACAAAAGTTGCGAATATTTTTCATCTTCTACATATATATGTAACCGCGCAAATATACGAATATAAATTCAAAATTAAGAATTTATCGTATCTTTGCACCAACAAAAAGAGCTTTCCCGTATGAAAACCATATCAAATTACGCCTCGCTGGTGAAATTTTCGCACACAATTTTTGCTATGCCCTTTGCGCTTATGTCGTTTGTCTATGCCGTAAAGAGCAGCCCCGACAACCTCACACAGAGCAACCCCTACTGGTGGGGAGTGCTGCTTGTGCAGGTGGTGCTGTGTATGGTTTTTGCTCGCAACGTGGCGATGGGATTCAACCGCTGGGCCGACCGCAAAATCGACGCACAGAACCCCCGCACAGCCACCCGTGAGATTCCCGCAGGCAAGATTTCGCCAAAGGCCGCACTCTGGTTTGTGGCCATCAATGCCCTGCTCTTTATAATCACCTCCTCGACCATCAACACGCTCACTGCGTGGCTCTCGCCCGTAGCGTTGGCCGTTGTGATGTTCTATAGCTACTGCAAGCGATTCACCTCGCTCGCCCATCTGGTGCTGGGGCTCTCGCTCGGCATTGCCCCCGTTGGTGCCTACATAGCGGTCAGAGGAGAATTTGCATTGGTGCCCTGCATCTTGGCTCTGCTTGTTATGACGTGGTGCGGCAGTTTCGACATCATCTATGCTCTGCAGGATCAGGAGTTTGACCGCCAAAGCGGTCTGCACTCTATACCTGCCAAGTTTTCAACCCGCACTTCGCTCAATATAAGCATTGCTCTGCACGTTGTAACTATCGCCTCTCTGGCGTGGTTCGTAAGTCTACTTCCGCAGAACTGGTGGATATGGATTGGGGCAGCAATTTTCACGGCTATCATCATCGCCGAGCACATCTTGGTAACGCCCACCCGCCAGCGTAACATAGGCATAGCCTTCGGCACGCTCAACGGCTTGGCAAGTAGTACATTGGCCATCTTTGTAATCATCGGAATCCTAACGGCATAGAGCATCGATTATGTGGCTTCTGTTGGCATTTGTTTCGGCTACTCTGCTCGGCTTTTACGACGTTGCTAAAAAGCAGGCCGTAAAGCAGAATGCAGCTACCACCGTACTGCTTCTCAACACACTTTTTTCGTCGCTGATTTTCCTACCCGTAATCCTCTCGGCAGAGCTCGATTTGGGGCTCTTCGACGGCACTATTTTTGCCACCCGCAGCGAGGGTTTCGAGGCCCATATTTTAATCATCATAAAATCGGCTATCGTGCTGGGTTCGTGGATATTCGGTTACATCGGCATCAAGCATCTACCACTCACTTTGGTTGGCCCGATTAACGCCACCCGCCCTGTGCTTGTTCTGCTTGGCGCAATGCTGCTCTTTGGCGAGCGACTGAACCTTATGCAGTGGATTGGTGTGGCTCTGGCTCTCACCTCTATTTTTCTTCTGAGCAAGGCGGGCAAACGCGAGGGCATCGACTTTAGGCGCAACCGCTGGATTTTGTGTATTGCCGCAGCCGCCCTTTTAGGCGCGATAAGCGGCCTCTACGACCGTTACATTATGCGCGAGCTGCAACCACTTTTCGTGCAGAGCTGGTACAACATCTATCAGCTCGGAATGATGAGCATTACGGTCGTTATCCTGCGCATCGTTCAGGGCAAAAACTCTACGCCATTTCGCTGGACTTGGGCTATTCCTATGATATCTATTCTGCTCTCTGCGGCCGACTTAGCCTACTTTGTGGCGTTGAGCAACGACGACGCTATGATTTCCATCGTTTCGATGATTCGCCGAGGCTCGGTGGTAGTCTCTTTTAGCTGCGGAGCACTGCTTCTGCACGAGAAAAATCTGCGAGCAAAGGCCATCGATTTGATTTTTATTCTCGTCGGAATGATATTTTTGTGGCTCGGCAGCCGCTAATTCTGGATAATTTACTACCTTTGCGAATTGCATATAGCTTTTAGCTATAACCATTAGCTCGGATAATAACGTAAAAAAGAGATAATATGGAGATTTCATTTAATTGGTTAAAGAAGTACATCAACCTCGGTGACCTTACAGCCGAAGAGGTTGCTGCCATCCTCACCGACATCGGTTTGGAGGTGGAGGATTTCCGCAAGATTGAGACCATCAAGGGTGGTTTGAATGGTGTTGTCGTGGGCCACGTTGTAACCTGCGAGGATCACCCCGATTCTGACCACTTGCACATCACAACCGTTGATGTTGGCACTGGCGAGAATCTGCAGATTGTGTGCGGTGCACCAAACTGCCGTCAGGGTTTGAAGGTGCTGTGCGCAACAGTTGGCTCGGTACTCTACCCTAACGGTGGCGACGAGGAGTTCAAAATCAAGCGTAGTAAGATTCGCGGTGTGGAGTCACTCGGTATGCTCTGCGCTGAGGACGAGCTCGGTATCGGCTCTTCACACGACGGCATTATGGAGCTTCCAGAGGACGCAGTTGTCGGTATGCCAGCGCGCGAATTCCTCAACGTAAAGGACGACTACCTTATCGGTATCGGTCTTACTCCCAATCGTGTGGATGCAGCCTCACACATAGGCGTTGCTCGCGACTTGGCAGCTTACCTGCGCAGCCAGGGCAAGGATGTGAAGGTTACACTCCCTTCGGTAGATGATTTCAAGGTTGACAACCACGACCTTACCTTCGAGGTGGTTGTTGAGAATCCTGCAGCAGCTCCACGCTATGCGGGCCTTACAGTTACCGACTGCAAGATTGCCCCATCACCAGAGTGGATGCAGAATGAGCTTCGTGCAGCGGGTATCAACCCAAAGAACAACCTTGTCGATATCACAAACTATGTTCTCTTTGAGCTTGGCCAGCCACTTCACGCATTCGATGCCGACAAGGTGGAGGGCAAGAAGGTTGTGGTGAAGAACTGCGACGAGGGCACTCCATTCGTTACGTTGGACGGTGTTGAGCGCAAACTCTCGAAGGATGATTTGATGATCTGCTCGGCTGAGCGCCCAATGTGTATTGGTGGTGTGTTCGGCGGTTTGGATTCAGGCGTTAGCGACACAACTGTAAACGTATTCCTCGAGAGTGCATACTTCAACCCTGTATCTATCCGTAAGTCGGCAAAGCGTCACGGCCTGAACACCGACGCTTCGTTCCGCTTCGAGCGTGGTATCGATCCAAATATTCAGGTTTATGCCTTGAAGCGTGCAGCTATGCTTATGAAGGAGCTTGCTGGCGGTAAGATTTCGAGCGAGATTATCGACATCAACCCAACTCCAGCCGCAGACTTCGAGTTTGACCTCTCGCTCGACAGAGTGAATATGATTATCGGCAAGGAGATTCCAGAGGCAACCGTTCGCACTATCTTAGATGCTCTTGATGTGAAGATTACAGCCGAGAATGGCCGTACACTCTCGGTGGCTGTACCTCCTTACCGTGTTGACGTACAGCGCGAGGCCGATCTTATTGAGGATATCCTGCGCATCTATGGCTACAACAATGTGGAGATTCCTCAGCAGGTACGCTCTACACTCTCATACGCGCCACGTCCAGACAAGAACAAGCTCATCAACATCGCAGCCGACCACTTGGCCGCAACGGGCTTTACCGAGATTATGTCGAACTCGCTCACAAAGGCTTCATACTACGAGGGACTCTCGTCATACAAGGCTGAGAACTGCGTGAAGATTCTAAACCCATTGAGCGCCGACCTTAATGTAATGCGTCAAACTCTGCTCTTCAACACTCTGGAGGCTATCGAGCTTAATGTAAACCACCGCAACGCCGACCTCAAACTCTTTGAGTTGGGTAACTGCTACTTCTACGACGAGGCTCAGGGTAATGACGAGGCTCCACTCTCGAAGTACACCGAGAAGTATCGCATCGCTTTGGCCGTGACTGGTCAGGATGCTGCTCCATCGTGGAACGTGAAGGGTGCTCAGGCTTCGTTCTACACTCTGCGTGCAGCCGTTGAGAAGCTCCTCCGTCGCTTTGGTATCGACATCTACTCATTGCGTAGCGAGAGTCTCGACAGCGACCTTTACGCCGACGCTATCGCTCTTATGCAGGGCAACAAGCGTATGGCCGAGATGGGTGTTGTATCGCCAGCCTTGATGCGCAAGTTCGATTTGAAGCAGCCAGTATATTTCGCTGAGATTGATTTCGAGCTTATCGTTCGCTCGGCAAAGAAGCAGCGCATCGCCGTTGAGGAGCTCTCGAAGTTCCCAGAGGTTAAGCGCGACTTGGCTCTGCTTGTTGACAAGAGCGTCACATTCTCGGAGTTGCGTCAGATTGCATTCGCCACAGAGAAGAAGCTCCTCAAGCGTGTGACACTGTTCGATGTTTACGAGGGTGACAAACTCCCCGAGGGCAAGAAGTCTTATGCTTTGGGCTTCACACTGGAGGACAAGACACAGACTCTCAACGACAAGGTTATCGAGAAGACTATGAACAACTTGCAGCGTCAGCTTGAGGCTAAGGCAGGTGCTCAGGTACGCTCGTAACAGTATCGTTTGAAACTCTACAGATAAAGAGACTCCCCAAAAGTTCAAAGACTTTTGGGGAGTTTTACTTTTGTTGCCGTAGCAACCGCCGCATCAATCGGCACAATGCGGCTATAATTTAGGATATACCTTTGGTGACTGCACGATTACATTCTCCGCACCATTACCATCCTCGGTGCAGACGATGCGAACGGCCTTGATTGCTCGCTCAGGCTTGTCGATAATAGCTGCTCCGAGATGCAAATCACCCACCTTGCGGAACTTCTCACCATCGTAGCTAACCTCCACATATCCTGCATTGAACAACAGGCGTGGCAGGTGCGAATAACCCGTACCGATATACATTCGGCGGCACTCAACCGGCTCATCAAACGTATAGAGCAACCAATCGCCACTCTTTCCCGCACGCGATGTACGGCCCTGACGCTTGTAGCTCTCGGCATTTGAATATGGATTATTCTTCGACTCCTCGATTGATGAAGTAATCTTCACGGCTGGCTGCGCCATCTTGTAGTACGCATCAACAGCCACCTCGGCACTGCGAGCACCACCCAGCTCGGTGTGGAAGACATACATCTGTGGTTTATCGGTCTTGATAGGTGCTATGTATGGATACTGACCATCGTCGCCCTCCACACTATAATATAAGTGTGAGTTATCATCTGTCGAAGCCGAGAGCTTGCCATCCTCATACTTCACAGTCGGAGGCATCATACGGAAGTCGATACCCATAGCAAGCATACGGCTATAGTGTGAATTTACCAATCGAAGGTAGAACTCCTCCCACTCGGCACCCTTACCGCACCACGCAAGCTCACTGAGCGAGCAGATACGAGGATAGGTCTGATACTGCAGGTAGTCGCTCTTGTCGTCGAGGTGAGAGATGTAGAGCTCGCTGAAGAACGAAGCCTGAATACCAACCACATTCTTAATCTCCTCATCGGTGAAGCCCTGCTCCTTCAAATCAAACTTCAAAATCTTGCTTGCATCGAATATAGCAGCCCAATTATGGCCTGGCTCATACGATGACTGGCGCATATCGAAATAGAAGTATGTACCTGGCATTACGATTGTCTGATAACCAGCCTTTGTAGCCTTGCGGCACGCCTCGACACTCTCCCAGCCATACACAACGGCCTGCTTTGTGAGCGTACCAGCGTTGATTGCCTCGTTCCACACGCAAGGCTTCTTGCCGAGCGATACGATATACTCCGAGAGACGATTCATAAAGTACTCCTGCAACTGCTCTCCGCTGGTCATACCCTTCTGCTTCGAGAGGGCCTGACAATCGGGGCAACGCTTCCACTGCGAAGTTACAACCTCGTCGCCGCCAATGTGAACGTATGGCGATGGGAACAACTCGGCCAGCTCCTTGAAGACCTCCTCTAAGAATTTGTAGTTATCCTCCTTCGACACGCACAATGCACTGCGGGTATCATAACCAAACGATGACTCCATATCGGGCGTGAAGTTACACAACACCTCTGGGCGCACACGAGCCAAGTTGTGGCTGTGGCCAGGGAGGTCGATTTCGGGGATAATCTCGATATTGCGCACTGCTGCAAACTCGATAATCTGCTTCATCTGCTCCTGAGTGTAGAAACCACCATACTTCTGATCCCACTTGCCATAGCGAGCCGCAACGGGCGAGCCTGGGCCTCTAAAGCCACCTATTTCTGTGAGTTCGGGGTGTGACTTGATCTCGATACGCCAGCCCTCATCGTCGGTAAGGTGGAGGTGCAGCTTATTGATTTTGTGGTGAGCTAAATTCTCGATATAGTGCTTCAAGCCATCCACATCAACCCAGGTGCGAGTCACATCGAGCATAAAGCCTCGGTATGCAAACTTAGGTTCGTCGGCCACGCGACAAGCGCCCAACATTACGGGCAACTTAATCTGCTTGGAATATACATCGGCGGGCAGGAGCTGCAAGAGTGTCTCCACGCCATAGAACACGCCGGCATTCGAGCCACCCTCGATTACGATGCCCTTGTCGCTCACCTCCAAAGTGTAGGCCTCGGAGGCGAGATTTTTGTTCTCTCTCAATACAATATTACCACTCTTTGCTGCGTTAGACTCCTGAACTTCGAGCGGAAGATATTCCGCAAGATACTTTGCCGAGGAACGGAGTTCTACTGAGTGTGTAATCTTAGTTGTTGTTAGTATGGTAAAGACTCCGTTCCTTCTTTCAAATTCAACAGGACGCGGAATGATACCATTGCCAGCGCTAACACTGCCAACAACAAAAATCAGGGCCACAAGGGCCACAAATAATTTAACTATTCTCATTTTTTCATAAATTTATCTTTCACAAAGTTATCTATTTTCGCACGAAAATCATAACTTTGTATAAAGTTTATTTTAATATGATGACCAAACAAGAGAAATTAAGAGCAACCGAGCGTATCTTAGAGGTGATGGATACCCTGCGCGAAAAGTGCCCCTGGGATCGTGAGCAGACCTTTGAGTCGCTGAGGAACAATACAATCGAGGAGACCTATGAGTTGGTGGATGCCATTGCCGACAACAATATGGATGGCATCAAGGAGGAGTTGGGCGATTTGCTGCTGCACGTTGTCTTCTACTCGAAGCTCGGCGAGGAGCAGGGCGCATTCAACTTTGCCGACGTGGCCGATGCCGAGTGCGACAAGCTCATCTACCGCCACCCTCACGTCTATAGCGACATTCACGCCGATACTCCCGACGAGGTGATGAAGAACTGGGAGGAGCTGAAGCTCCGCAAGAAGAAGCGTCAGGGCGGAATTTTGGGTGGAGTACCACGCTCGCTGCCCGCTATGGTGAAGGCCTACCGCATTGGCGAGAAGGCTGCAAGCGCTGGTTTCGACTGGGAGCAGAAGGAGGATATCTGGCCAAAGGTGAAGGAGGAGATTGCCGAGATTGAGGTTGAGATGGCTCGTGGCGATAAGGAGCGCACCGAAGAGGAGATTGGCGATTTGTTCTTTGCACTTATAAATATGTGTCGCCTCTATGGCATTGACCCCGAGCTGGCATTGGAGCGATGCAACAAGAAGTTTATCTCACGCTTCCAGCATATGGAAGCCGAGGCTGGCGACAAACTCTTTTCGGAGATGTCGGCCGAAGAACTCGACACCCTCTGGCGCTCAGCTAAAAAAGATGAAAAAGAAAACCAACTATAAAATATAACACAATGATAAACAGTAATTTAAAAGGGGGGGGGGGGGTAAGTCTCTCAACCGCAACGTAAAAACCTCTATGGGCATCAAATCTATTATCATTTTTGCAGTAACTCTCTTTGCCACAACAGGCAGTGCCTGTGGCAACACAAAGGCAACGGCCGACAACCTACCTGCTGCGGCCAACAATGCAGCCACTCAGCAGAGCCAATCTCTGCCCGATGGAGCAGTTGCGTTTTCATACTCAACCCACCTTTATTTCAATGTGGTGTTGCGTGATTCGATTTCTGCAAGAATGGTTTTTGATACAGGCAATACGAGCATTTTGCTCGACGAGGCTTTCTACAAAAAGCACTTTGCCCACTTAGGTAATCTGCGAAAGGCTATGGCCGCAGGTGCTGGAAATGCTATGCAGGCCGTAAATCTTGATATGAGCGGTTGGAAATATAGCGTTGGCAAACATAGCCAAACCGAGCAGAGAGCCGTAGTGATGGATTTGCGAAAAATTCTTGGCGATGGGGTTGACGGAATGTTTGGAATGGCATTTATGCGTGGCCGCAAAGTGGAGTTTAACTACACCGACGAATATATGCGTATCCTATCACAAGAGGAGCAAGCACCCGAAGGCTACACCTGTATCAAATGCAAATGGTTAGACAACAGCCAGACCAGAATGTTAATTCCTATAAAGGTGAAAATCACCGACGAGGTATCGTTTGATGGCAACTTTTTGGTGGATATGGGAGCAAGTACAGGAATGCTCTTAAGTAGCAATTTGGCAGCCAAGCTAAATTTGAAAAGCGTTCTTCCCAACACGAAGAAGATTATATATGATGTAGCTGGCGTTGGAGGCTCGGCAACCGATTATATCTTCCGAGCAAAAGGCGTTGTAATAGGAGGTAGCGAGATTAACGACATTAGGACATCGTATTCAGCCAACACACAAGGTTCTTTGGCCGATAACCGCTATGATGGACTTATAGGTAACGCTCTGTTGGAGCGATTTGATGTGATTTTTGATTTTGTGAAGTGTGAGATTTGGCTTCGCCCAAATAAGAATATTGGCAAAGCGGCAATTTACCATACGGGCATCGTTTTGACACCAAAGAATGATTGTTGGATTGTAAACGGATTGGTAGAGGGCGGCAACGCTGAAAAGGCAGGATTGAAGCGAGGTGATCAGGTGGTAGCGATAAACGGCCTAACGCCTGAAAAGATAGACTCTAAAACACTCAGAGCAATGGGCGAATCGGCCGATGCGTGGAAAATTACCGTAAAGAGAGGCAATACCACCTCGGAAATTTCGTTCGAAAAAGAGAAACTATAACGAAAATTTTGAATTTTGAATTTTGAATTTTGAATTTTGAATTAAAAAAATATGGCTTTAATTAGAAAAGTTCGTGGACACGTTCCCGAGATTGGAGAGAATACATTTTTGGCAGAGACTGCCACAATTATTGGCGATGTAACAATCGGCAAGGATTGTTCGATTTGGTATGGCGCAGTGTTGCGCGGCGATGTGAACACTATCACCATCGGCGACCGCACCAACATCCAGGATGGAGCCGTAATCCACACCCTCTACGACAAGTCGCCCAAGCCATCGCAGACTCACATCGGCAACGATGTATCGGTGGGCCACAACGCCACAATTCACGGCGCGAGAATCGGCGACAGCGTGTTGATTGGTATGGGTGCAACGGTTTTGGACAATGCTGTTGTTCCCGAGGGTTGTATAATTGCCGCCAATGCACTCGTGTTGTCGGGCGCACAGTTGGAGCCTAACTCGGTATATGCTGGTGTTCCAGCCAAGAAGGTAAAGGAGATTACCCCCGAGCAGCGTGAGCACATCGTAAAGCGCACCGCTCGCGATTATCAGCTCTACGCTTCGTGGTATAAGGAGGATGCTGAGTAGCCGCAAAGCACCGCTCCCGAAATACAAAAGGTACAACAACTCTATTCGCCATTACTGCCCCGAAATGAGATGTAACCAACTATTTTGGCGAATATGAAGATACTAAACAACAAGCGTTCGACCTGGATTCTTAATCTGCTCATTGCCATCGTAATCACACTTACGGTGAATTTTTCGTATCTGCTATCGATGATGGTCGAGCAGAGAGAGGCCAACGAGCAACAGTCCACCATTGCAGAGGAGGCCAAAGCCAAGCCCGAAATCGACGGTGTGCTGCACATCTCGCGCGACGGCTATGGCTATGTGGTGACAAACGATACGCTGACTATCAAGCAGATGCTCATCGACCTGCGCAACGAGAGGCTTGCCCGCGAAGGCAACAACGCCCCTCAGCAGGGCCGTCCGTCTGTGGGCGCGTCCAATATTGGTGGTGGCAATTCGCTTCCACAGCGCATAGACAATGGGCTCAGAGCAAACCCATTGCCTACACCTTCGTATGATAGCATATATGTAAATTCGCGTCGCATCTATCTCTACAAACTCAAGGATGGCGACTCGATTCGTTGCACCATCCACCCACCACGCGGCAGATCGAACCCAAGCGTTGACGAGATTTTGTTGCAAAATGGTGCTGAGCCAGTCCCCGTCACCTACGACCGCCCAAGCCGCGAGCACGAGATGCTGATTCAGTTGCTCTACTACTTGGCACTCTCGTTCATCCTGCTGAGTATTATGACTGTGCGCATCAAGAATCGCCGCCTCTATATGCAGCGTTGCGCCATAGCCATTGTGGCGGTATTTGCCTGCTACTTCTGTGCGCCATACGTCAACTGGTACACCGGCAAGATGGCGATGATTTTCCAGAGCCAGCAGATGATGGACTGGATGGTGATTCTCAAGTGTATGGTTGTGCTGATTGTGGCCGTCCTCTATGGACGTATCTACGACCTGCTCTCGGAGCAGCAGAAGATTTTGCTCGAGAACGAGCACCTGCGTACCGAGAACATCCAGACTCGCTACAATATGTTGATGGGCCAGATCAACCCCCACTTCTTCTTCAACTCGCTCAACTCGCTCTCGATGTTAGTGCGCGAGCAGAACGAGCAGAAGGCTCTGGACTACATCGACCAGCTCTCCTATACGTTCCGCTACATCATCCAGAACGGACAAAACCAGAAATCCACGCTCGAGGAGGAGATTGAGTTTGCACACGCCTACACCGAGATTTTCAAGGTGAGATATGCCGACAAACTCTTCTTCGATATTGACATCGCTCCTGAGTACAACAACTGGACACTGCCGTCGCTCACCCTGCAACCGCTTATCGGCAACGCTGTGAAGCACAACACCATCACCCGCAAGCAGCCGTTCCACGTAAGCATCCGCACCGAGGGTAGTACTCTTGTGGTTTACAACCTGAAAGCTCCTAAAATCGAGAGTGAGCCATCGACCGGCATCGGCCTTGAGAACCTCAACAGCCGCTGGCTGCTGACAACAGGTCAGGAGATTGAGATTATCGACACCGAAAAAGACTTTACGGTGCGTCTGCCACTTCAAAAACCAGAAGCATAAACCGAGATTATGAATATACTAATCGTCGAGGATGAGACGGCTGCAGCCGTAAACCTCAAAGCCATATTGCGCAACATCGCGCCCACATACAACGTGCTCGCCGTATTAGAGAGCATAGAAGAGACCGTTGATTACTTCAACGACCGTAGCCAAGTGCGCCCCGATTTGGTCTTTTTAGATATTCACCTTGCCGACGGCGAGTCGTTCAGGATATTCGAATCGGTGGAGATTGATTCGCCCATCATCTTCACAACGGCCTACGATGAATATGCTCTGCGCGCATTCAAGGTCAATAGCATCGACTATCTGCTCAAGCCCATCAAGGCCGATGACCTGCAGCGTGCGCTCGAAAAGTTTGCCCGCCTGAGTGGTAACGAACGCAACAGCTACAACGACCGCATCGAGACGATGATAGAGAGCTCACGCCAGGAGCATCAGCGAGTATTCCTCGTACATTTCAAGGATAAGATTATCCCACTCAACATCGACGACGTGGCCTATTTCTACACCTCGAACGAGAAGGTTACGGCCTCGACATTCAAGGGCGAACGCTACATCGTTGACCGTACGTTGGAGACTCTGCAGGGCAATCTGCCCGAGCAGGAGTTCTTCAGGGCCAACCGCCAGTTTATCGTTGCTCGCAAGGCCGTAAAGGATATTGCTGTGTGGTTTGGCAGCCGCCTTTCTCTGAACCTGATGGTGGAGACTCCCGAAAAAATCATCATCAGCAAGGCCCGAGTACCAGAATTCAAACAGTGGCTGATGTCGGTTCACCCCGCCAATTAGGCGATTCACCCCTGCATTTAGCACGATTGACCGACATCAGGGAGTTAAAACACAAAAATTTGCATAAATTTGCAATAGAGATAAGAAGACAAAAAACAGATTTTAATTAGTAAAAGTGATGAAAAAGATTCAGTTTTTTGCAATCGTCGCAATGCTCTTTATCGGAGTTGATTCATTTGCACAGCCACAGGGTTATGGTGGTCAGCGAGGTGGTGCTCGCGGTCCACGTCAGCAGATGACTCCTGAGGCTATGGCTAAGGCTCAGGCTGATAATATCGCAGAGTGGATCTCTGTTGACGACAAGCAGAAGCAGGAGATTTACAATATGTACCTTGCAACTGCAGCCGAGCAGCAGAAGATCAGCGCAGAGCAGATGAAACTTATGCAGGAGCTTCGCAAGAGGCAGCAGGAGATTCAGGCCAAGCAGGAGGAGCAACTCAAGGCTATTGTAGGTGAGAAGAAGTATGAGAAATACCAGAAGCAAAGGCAGGCCCAGATGCAGGCAATGCAGCAGCGTATGCAGCAAATGCGTCAGGCTCAGCAAGGCGGTGGAAGCTTTGGCGAGCAGGGTGGCCAGCGTGCCGGAGGTGAAAACGGCGGCTTCGGTGGAGGAATGGGATTCGAGTAGAAGAATCTCTTACAGTATCCATTAAGGGCAGTAATGGAATTAGGTTGTTTTTCGGAGGGGTGTCAGCGTCAGTTGACACCCCGTTTTTGTCTATTCACCCGAAATTTTATTGTTATAAACAATAATTATATATCTTTGCGCGTTCTTTTCGGGCAAATTGCCTTGTGGGTTGGTGGCCGCAATATTGACCACTACCCGCCATTGGAACAGAGAGATAATTAAACAAGAAAATAAATCACTAAAGAGAATGAAAAAGTTACTTACAACAATTCTTTTCATCTGTCTTAGCGCAGCCTCATTCGCCCAGAGCGGCAAGGCCACTGTCACCATCGTCGATGCCAAGACTAAGGAGGGCATCGTGGGAGCCGTGGTGGAGCTCACGTCGGTAGCCAATCCCGAGAAGGTGAAGCAGTATGTTTCGGGCTTTGCAGGCAAGACATCAATCCCAACAACAAAGTATGGCGAGTATGATGTTGTGGTTACATTCCTCGGCTATGAGGATACCAAGAGTCGCATCAAAATCGACGCCGCCAACAAGGATTTGGGCAATATCGAGATTGCAGAGTCAGCCACAAAGATCGACGCTGTGGTGAAGGAGGTGCAGGCTATCCGCGCCTCTACTAAGGGTGATACTGTCAGCTACAACGCAAGCGCCTACAAGGTTACGGGCGATGCCGACGTGGAGGGACTTTTGAAGAAGATGCCTGGTATCACCGTTTCAAACGGTACGGTGGAGGCTCAGGGCGAGACCATCAAAAAGATTTTTGTGGATGGCAAGGAGTTCTTCGGCGAGGATGTTACAACCGCTATCAACTCACTCCCTGCTCAGGCTGTAAAGAGTATTGAGGTATATAACAAACTCAGCGACAACGCCGAGTTTTCAGGCCGCGACGATGGCGAGAGCTACAAAGCTATCAACATCACCACTCACGAGAATATGCGTCAGGGTGCGTTTGGTAAGCTCTATGGCGCTTATGGCTATCAGCCCGAGACCGACGAGATTACAAGCGAGCACAAGTACACCACAGGCGGTAACGTCAACTACTTCCACGGTGCTCATCGCATCTCGTTTATCGGTATGCTCAACAATGTCAACCAGCAGAACTTCTCGTTTGAGGATATCCTCGGCGTTGCCGGTGGCGGTAGCGGCGGCGGTGGCGGCGGTATGGGCCGTGGTATGGGCCAATATATGGTTCGTCCACAGAGTGGTGTAGCAAAGGTGGGTGCCATCGGCGTAAACTACTCTGCATCGTGGGGCGAGAAGGATAAGCTGAAGTTGCAGGCCTTCTATATGTATAACCGCTCTCGCACCAAAAACCTTTCGGAGCTCACACGCTGGTACGAGGCTCCGTTGGCTGATTTGGGTACATTGGAGCAGAGCGGCTACTCAAACAACAGCAACTACAACCACCGTTTCAATGCCCGTATCGACTGGCGCATCTCGGAGAATCAGTCGCTTATGTCGCGCACCAACTTCAGTATGCAGGCCTACAACCCATTCAGCACAACCGACGGCTTACAGGTGGGCAACGACCTCTACAACATTATCCGAAGCGGTAATTCTGGTAACAGAAAGGGTTTCAACGTGTCGGAGTTCCTGCAGTATCGCCTGAAGCTGAGCGAGGAGGGACGTATGATTACCGTTGACGGTCGTGTGAACTATCGTGGTAACGACGGCGACTCACGCAGCCACTCAACTCAGAAGACCATCCAGAACGAGGACGGCAGCTACTCTCCACTTATTCGCTACCTTAGCAACGACTCAAATTCCGACAACTTGGGCGCTGGTGCAGCCATCAACTATGCCGAGCCAATCTCGAAGAGCTCACAGCTTACACTCCGCTATGACTTTGGCTTCACAGGTCAAGAGAGCAACCGCAGCACATTCAACTTCGGCAACGATGAGAGTTACACAAATGGAGTGCTCGATCCAGCCCTCTCAAACCGCTACATAAGCGACTATACGACTCATCGCGTGGGCCCTGGCTACAGCTACACTAAGGAGCGCAACACATTGGTATTCAACCTCGGCTACCAGTACTCTACACTCAATGGTCGTGTGGAGGCCGCGCAGACTCAGCCTGTTAAGCGTTCGTACAACGACTTCACATACTTCCTGATGGGTAACTTCAACCTCAATCAGCAGAACTCAATTCGTCTGTTTGTGATGTCGTACACCAACAACCCAAGCGTGCAGCAGTTGAACGGCATTCTCGACATCTCAGATTCGCAGTATGTGTCGAGCGGTAACGAGAAGCTGAACCCCGCCTACACCCACAATATCAACTTCCACTACAACCACACCAACCTTGAGGCTGGCCGTACGTTTATGTGGATGTTCAACCTGCAGGGCGCACAGAACAACATCTCGCAGAGCATCTATACTGGTGCCAACATCCCCGACGCGGTTGTAAACGAGGTGGGCTCCAATCCTATCCAGTACTCTACATACGAGAACGTGGACGGCTCAATGAGCGTGCGCACCCACCTCAGCTATGGCTTCCCTATCAACCCGCTGAAGTGCAACTTCAACATTATGGGAGGTGTAAACTACTCGAAGACTCCAACGCTTGTAAACGGAGAGAAGAACTTTGCAAGCAATATGGGTTACGATGCTCGTGTGGTGTTGGGTAGCAACATCTCAGAGAATATCGACTTCACAATCTCGTGGAACGGACGATACAACATAGCCGACAACTCGTTGGCTGCGGGTAATGGCAAGAACGAGTATTTCAACCACTCGGCTCAGGCATCGCTCAAGACAATCTTCTGGAAGGGCTTTACATTCACAGCAAGTGCCAACTATGTGCAGAATATCGGCTTTACAAACGATTATAACGACACCTACACCATCTGCAACGCTGGTATCGGTAAGAAGCTCTTTAAGAATCAGTTGGGCGAGATTATGTTGGGTGTGAACGATATTTTCAACCAGAACACTTCGTTTGCCCGCGCCACAGGTTCGGGATATACCCAGAACTCCTGGAACAGCGTAATCGGTCGCTACTACACAGTGCAGTTCACCTACAACCTCCGAGTATTCGGCAAGAAGGGTTCACGCAACCTGGCCGACTACGGCATTATGGAGGGCGGCAAGGGTGGCCCTAACCGTATGGGTGGTCCAGGCCCTCGCTAATGGGTAATATCGGATAACAGAGGAGGCTATCTAACTCAAAAAGTTGGTAGTCTCCTATTTTTATGCCCATTATTTGATATAAAATGGTTATCTTTACGCTAACTAAACCACTAACCGACCTCAAGCTATGAGAAAACAAAGACTTCGCAATATCTTTTTGGCACTGCTCGCAGCTATGCCGCTCAATCTTCTTGCCCAAAACTCTGCAACAGGATTGCTTACCGACCTTGTGAGCAATGCGGGCTCGCTCTACCAAAACGGCTACTGCTCCGACAGGGTTATGGCAGAACTTGGCGACAAGGATTTCGCCTCGTATCAATATGCCGCTATTCGCTCCTCACGCCCCACCTTTTCGTGGATTGTACCACAGGCCGAAGGTAAACACAATGTTTTGCAACGCTCATACCATATCGTGGTTGATGACAACCCCACCGATGCTGCCGCCCACTTGGGCAAGGTGTGGAACAGTGGCCGAATAAACTCCTCGCAATCGGTTGCCGTGCCATACGGCGGCGAGGATTTGCAACCCAACAAGACCTACTACTGGAGCGTGAAGGTCGCAACCAACATAGCCAAGTGCGAGTGGTCGGAGGTGGAGGCCTTCCGCACCTCTTCGCAGCTTAAGCCCTATGCCGTATCCTACCGTCCGCAGATTCGCGAGAAGGAGCATCCCATATCTGTTCGCAAGGTTGCACCCCAATTGACCTTTATCGACTTTGGCCGAGCATCGTTCTGCTCGTTAGAGCTAACACTCGACAGCCCCACCGACAACGACACTATATATGTAGCCATTGGTGAGGATTGCAAGAACGGCCGAGTAAACGACAAGCCTCACGGCACTGTGCGCTACTATCGCTATGCCCTGCAACTCAAAAAGGGGCGTCACACCTACCCTATAATTCCCGCCCACGACAAACGCAACACTGGCCCGCAGGCTATTCTTATGCCCGACTACATCGGCGAGGTAGCACCTATGCGCTACTGCGAGATTGAGGGCTATGGTGGCACATTATCGACGAGCGACATCGTGCGACATACTGCTATCTACCCATTCGACTACGATGCGGCACATTTCAGCAGCAGTGACGACATACTAAACTCTATCTGGCAGCTCTGCAAATACTCCATCAAGGCGACATCGGCTTTAGGCATCTACATTGATGGCGACCGCGAGCGCATACCCTACGAGGCCGATGCCATTATCAACCAACTAAGCCACTACACCACCGACCGCGAGTATGCAATGGCTCGCCGCTCGTCGGAGTATCTGCTCGACCACCCGACGTGGCCGACAGAGTGGATTTTGCAGGCGCTCATCATCGCGTGGAACGACTACATCTACTCAGGCGACAAACGCTCCATCGAGGCCAACTACGATATTTTGAAGGCTCGCACGCTGCTCTCACTCCGACGCGACAACGGCCTTATCTCCACAACCGACGAGAAGGTCCGCAGCCCCGAATTCCGCAATTCAATTCGCTTTGGCGGTAACATACGCGACATTGTCGATTGGCCACGATGCGGCGACTGGCCTCACGGCGAGGATGATAACTACCAGCTCACCGACTATAACACCGTTGTCAACGCCTTCCACTATCGCTCGCTCGTTATTCTGCAACAGATGGCCGAGCTTACTGGCCGCACCGAGGAGGCCCAGCAACTAAAGGTTGAGTGCGAGAAGCTATACAACGATTTCAATACCCACTTCTTCGATAACGAGAAGGGAATCTATCGTGACGGCATTGGCGCAGACCACCATTCGCTCCACGCCAACCACTTTGCCCTTGCGCTCGGTTTAGTGCCAGAGAAGTACACAAAGAGCGTGCTTGAGCACATTCACTCGAAGGGTATGGCCTGTAGTGTCTATGCCGCCCAATTCCTGATGGAGGCCCTTTACGACCACAACGACGATGACTACGCACTCTCGATGCTCACCAAACGCGACGAGCGAGGCTGGTATAATATGGTGCGCCACAACGCCACAATCACCTATGAGGCGTGGGACGATAAATTCAAGCCCAACCAAGACTGGAATCACGCCTGGGGTGCTGCCCCAGCCAACATCATACCTCGCTATGTGGTGGGCGTAAGAGCTTTGGAAGCGGGATTTGCCAAGATGAGAATCGCTCCGCAGTCGGCATCGCTAAAGAGCGTCGAGGCATTAGTGCCAACCATTAGGGGCGGTGTGGGCGTTACCATCCGCAACACCGAGCAGAGCTACACCCTCTCGCTCAATATTCCAGCCAACACTTCGGCCGAGGTGTCGCTTCCAGTCGAGGGGCTACTATCCGACAAAGCCACGCTCAGCATCAACGGCCGCAAGTGCAAAATAGGCATCCTGCCCAACAATCGCATAGATTGTGGCACTTTGGGCTCGGGAGAGTGGCACATTAGGCTCGATTATGGCTCTAAATTGTAGGTTTTTTGCGTTGAATTGAAAAAAAAGTCGTTTTTTCTTTGCAGAATAAAAATTATATTCTACTTTTGCATCGTCAAAAACGACAACAGGGTATTGGGCTATGGTGTAATGGTAACACTACAGATTCTGGTCCTGTCATTCCAGGTTCGAATCCTGGTAGCCCAACAGAAGGCCGAAAGGTCAAATAGAGCGGAACTACAAAGTTCTGCTCTTTTTTGTTTTGTCGCAGGGCAAAAATTCAGGCAAAGAGGGCTCATATTAAGAGTATTTTGTTAAATTTGTACAAAATAAAATTACTTGACCTATGAGACGACTCTCCTTTACTTCGATTTTGACGGCTGTCGCTGTTATAATTCTGGCCGCTTGCTCACCAAACGGGCCACAATCCAACCCAGCAGATGTAGATTCATTTATCAAGGCCAAACCTGTTTGGGCCGAGGGACGCGAGACCGAGAAAAACCTTATCCTCTCGTTCCGCGAGGTGGTAAAGGCTGGCTTGAACAAAGAGTCATATATCCGCATTGCAGCATCGACCGACTATCGCCTTATGGTCAACGGTGAGTTTGTGGCGCACGGCCCTTGCGTGGCGGCTCACGACTTCTACCGCATCGACTGCTACAACCTGAAACCATATCTTAAATGGGGCGATAACCTCATCACATTAGAGGTGGCAGGCTACAACGAGCCAAGCTACTACCTGCTTGACCAGCCTTCGTTCCTGCAGGCCGAGGTAGAGATTGCAGGCGAGGTGGTGGCTGCCACAGGTAGCGACTTTACAGCCTATGAGCTCAACCACCGCAAGAAGGATGTTCCTCGCTTGAGCTTCCAGCGCCCATTCATCGAGCATTATATCATCTCGGAGGGTTACGATCGCTGGTCACTCGATATTGACTGGCAGCCAGCCGCAGGCACTCAGCCTGTAAAACTTGCCGAGCAAGGGGCTAAAACGCTTATCGCTCGCCGAGTGCCCTACCCTGACTACTCGCTGCACGAGGCAACGCAGCTCCCCGACAACAAATTCACCTACAAATTCAAGTGCAACAGCACAGGCTTCCTCGGTATGGAGATTACCGTGAAGGAGCCTACCGTTATGAAGCTCCATTTCGACGAGCTGCTCGACGAAAAGGGCCGCGTGCGCTTTAACTCGCAGTTTGAGGGACGTATGTTCTATGAGTTGCAGCCTGGAAAGTACACAGTTGAGAGCTTCGAGCCCTACACTATGCAGTATATGGAGGTGCTTGTTGAGAGCGGCGACTGCACAATCGAGAGAGTATATATGCGCGACTACTGCAACTCCGACGTATCGCGTGGTCAGTTTGCATCGGACAATGCCGACCTGAACCGCCTATTTGAGGCTGCTCGCGAGACATATCGCCAGAATGCACTCGATATATTTATGGATTGCCCATCCAGAGAGCGTGCCGGATGGTTGTGCGACAGCTACTTCACATCACGCGTGGCATTCGACCTCTCGGGCCACACCCGTCTGGAGCACAATTTCATTGAAAACTTCCTGCTCCCTGAGCGTTTCAAGGATATCGACGAGGGTATGCTTCCGATGTGTTACCCATCGGACCACTGGAATCACAACTACATCCCCAACTGGGCTATGTGGTTTGTGCTGGAGCTTGAAGAGTATCTCTTCCGCAGTGGCGACAGAGCAACTATCGAGCAGGCCAAGAAGCGTGTTTACGACCTTGTAAACTACTTTAAGCCCTATCTCAACGAAGATGGATTGTTAGAGAAACTCTCAAAATGGATTTTCGTGGAGTGGTCGGCTGCCAATAGCTTTGTGCAGGATGTGAACTACCCATCAAATATGCTCTATGCCGAGATGCTCGACGTGGTAGGCCGTCTATATAACGACAAGGCTCTGGCCGAGCAGGCCGAGGCGGTGCGTGAGACAATCCGCAAGCAGGCCTTCGATGGCGAATACTTTATCGACAACGCCATTCGTGACAAGCGTGGCCGCCTGCAACTCACCGAGAACCACACCGAGACCTGCCAATACTACGCCTTCTACTTCAAGGTGGCAACACCCGAGACATATCCCGAATTGTGGCAGAAACTGCGTGACGAGTTTGGCCCTGCACGCAAGCAGAACAAGAAATACGCCGACGTGCCCTACTCCAACGCCTTCATCGGTAACTACCTCCGTCTGGAGCTTCTCTCACGCGAGGGACTCTCGAAGCAGATTCTCGATGAGTCGATTGCCGAGTTCCTGAAGATGGCCGACCAGACTGGCACTTTGTGGGAGCATCTCAACACATCGGCAAGTTGCAATCACGGCTTCGCATCGCACGTTATCCGTGTTTTGAACCGCGACGTGCTGGGCGTGTATCGCATCTCTCCACAGGAGAAGAGCGTAACACTTCGCTTTGCCGACTGCAACCTCAAGCAGTGCCGAGGCTCGATACCTGTTGGCGAGGAGAGTGTCGATGTGGAGTGGACAATGGCCAACGGCAAGATTGACGTACGCATCTCGATGCCTGAGGGTTACACCTACACCGTTGTCCCATCCGAGCTGGAGGTTACAATCACCGACATAGGCAAGGCAACTCGCAAATAGCCCAACGATTTATCCCAAAACAGAATTTAGAATAAACAAAAAATAGCATCGACAATGAAAAAAAATCTATTCCTATCGCTATTTGCGATTATGGCGATTGGCCTGTTTACGGCCTGCGCCGACAATGGCTCGCTCAAGATGGGAGCTGAGTGCACAAACAAGTATCTGCCCAAGCTGAAAGGAAAGCGTGTGGCTCTGCTGGCCAATCACACCGCAACCGTAGGCGAGCAGCACCTGGTGGATATGCTCGTTGAGAACAAAATCAACGTGGTGGGTATCTTCTCGCCCGAGCACGGTTTTCGTGGCAATGCCGACGCTGGCGAGCACGTTAAGAGTTCGGTTGATGAGAAGACTGGTATTCCAATCTGGTCGCTCTACGACGGCAAGTCGGGCCGCCCATCGGAGGAGAAGATGAAGGCGTTTGACGTGCTGGTGGTGGATATGCAGGACGTGGGCTTGCGCTTCTACACCTACTATGTCACTATGATTAAGATGATTAACAACTGTGCCGATTATGGCCACAAGGTTATCGTATTGGACCGTCCTAACCCCAATGGAATGTATGTCGATGGCCCTATTCTCGACGTGGATAAGTATAAGTCGGGAGTGGGTTGGTTGCCAATTCCAGTTGTTCACGGCCTTACAATGGGCGAGATTGCCTTGATGGCCCAGGGCGAGGGTTGGAGCACAAAGTGTGATGTGGAGGTTATCCCTTGCGTAAACTACACCCACCAGACTCGCTATGAGCTTCCTATCGCTCCATCACCAAACCTCCCAAATCAGCACTCAATATACCTCTACCCATCGACCTGCTTGTTTGAGGGTACTGTATGTTCGCTCGGTCGTGGTACCGACTTCCCATTTGAGGGCTATGGTCACCCCGACTATAAGGGCAGCGAGTTTACCTTCACACCTCGCTCGGTGCCTGGCGCAAAGAATCCTCCACTGCTCGACCAGCAGTGCTGGGGAGTGGATTTGCGTGGTCTTTCAGACGACGAGATTATCGCTAAGGGCTTCGATTTGACCTATGTTATCGACGCATACCGCAACCTCAATATGGGCGAGAAGTTCTTCAAGCGTATGTTCCTCCTGCTGACTGGTGTTGACTACATCAAGGAGATGATTATGGAGGGCAAGTCGGCCGACGAGATTCGCCAGATGTGGCAGAAGGATGTCGAGGAGTTCAAGGTTTTGCGCCGCAAGTACCTCTTGTACGAGGAGTAATCGAGCAGACGGTTGCTGATTAGTAGCGAAAAGTCGCCCGAAAACTGAAAATATTGCAGCATTATCGGTATTACGACGTAAGTAATGCCGTAATGCTGCAATTTTATTTCGCTCTCACCACAAATTTTGTTATCTTTACCCTATAATTATAACCACAAAACAAAAATCTATGCGATATATGTCGAACATCACCAAAAGAGCGCACCTGTTGCTCGCCATTGCAGCCTCACTGCTCTGCGCTACGCAGCCTACTTCTGCCCAGAATAAGCCGACTGAAAAGGAGTATAAAGTTGTCGGCAGCAGCGACTTCCGCCCTGCCGAAAAACTCACACTCTGGTACACTCAGCCAGCCACAACCGCCCAAGTGCCAAACCAGTGGGAGGAGTATTCACTACCCATCGGAAATGGTCAATTCGGAGCCTCGATATTTGGCGGTGTAAAGGTTGATGAGATTCAGTTCAACGAAAAGAGCCTCTGGAGTGGCACAAGCCGCGACAACAAAGGCTATAACGACTATGGACATTACGAAAACTTCGGTTCTGTCGTGGTCGAAAATCTCTGCAATGCCATCTCTGCAGAGAAGCAGGTGGCAAACTACCATCGTGAATTGGAGCTTACATCGGCCACAGCCCGCGTAGGCTATACCTCTGCCGACAATAGCACTTCATACTCAAGAGAGTACATCGCATCAAACCCCGACCGAGTGATTGCCGTTCGCTACACTGCATCGCAGGGTGGCAAGCTATCGTTCCGCTTTACGATGCACTCAAACGTGGCGGGCGATGATGGTAGCACCACATACGACATCAATGGCGGAGCTTCGTTCTCAGGCAAGTTGCAGACCGTAAGCTACAACGCCCGAATGAAGGTTGTAGCAAAGGGTGGTCAAACAGAGTGCGACGGCAAGAGCATCACAGTTCGCAATGCCGACGAGTGCCTGCTTATAATTGGCGGTGGCACCGATTTCGATGCCTATGCCGAGAACTACACATCGGCCACCGACAAGCTCGCCGACAATATCAAAAAGCGTGTCGATGCAGCCGCCAAGAGGGGTTGGAACAGACTTTATGCAGCTCACACCGCCGACTACAAGCGACTTTTCGACAGAGCATCGTTCTCGCTCAATTCGCAGAATACGATGCCAACCGACGAGCTCATCCGTAACTATGCACAGCGCAAGACAGGCCACGAGCCTGAGGTGCTTATGCTCGAGGAGCTCTACTTCGCCTATGGCCGTTATCTTGCCATCAGCTCATCGCGAGGAGTGGATCTGCCAAGCAACCTGCAAGGTATCTGGAACAATAGCAAGAAGCCCGCCTGGAACTGCGACATCCACGCCAATATCAACGTGCAGATGAACTACTGGCCCGTTGAGCCGACCAACCTGAGCGAATTGCACCTGCCACTGCTCAACTACATAATCAATATGGCCGATAGCGAGAGCTGGAAACGTTATGCCAAAGATTCGGGACAGGAGCGTGGCTGGACCTGCTACACTGAGAACAATATTTTTGGTGGCGTGGGCGGTTTTATGCACGAATATGTGATTGCCAACGCCTGGTACTGCACCCATCTGTGGCAGCACTATCGCTACACGCTCGACAAAAAGTTTTTGGAGCGTGCTTTCCCTGCTATGCTGAGTGCAACACAATACTGGCTCGACAGAATGATTCTCGACACTACGGATGGCACATACGTCTGTCCAAAGGAGTACTCGCCCGAGCACGGCCCTGTGGAGAATGGTATGCCACACGCCCAGCAGCTTGTGTGGGAACTTTTCGACAACACGCTGAAAGCTGCCAACATCCTATCGGCCAAGCGATGCGGCGTTGATGAGAAGGAGTTGCAGCTCATCCGCGAAAGATTCGAGAAGATGGACCGAGGCCTTGCAACCGAGACCTACGACGGTGCTTGGGGCGAGCAGATAGGAGGTGTAAAGATTGGCGACAAGCTCCTGCGCGAGTGGAAATATAGCCCCTACAAGGTTGGCCAGCGTGGCCATCGTCACATCTCGCACGCTATGTGCCTCTATCCGTTCAATCAGATTAACTCCGAGTCGGAGTACTTCGAGGCTATGGTCAACACACTGCGTATGCGTGGCGACGCCTCAACTGGCTGGTCGATGGGCTGGAAGATAAATCTGTGGGCAAGAGCTCTGGACGGCAACCACGCCCACGATATTTTGAAGCTTGCTCTGCGCCACCACAGCGTGGCGGGAGGTGGCGTCTATTACAACCTCTACGATGCTCACCCACCATTCCAGATTGATGGTAACTTCGGTGCAACGGCAGGCATAGCCGAGATGCTGTTGCAGAGCCACAGCGACTACCTCCACATCCTTCCCGCACTACCCGATGTGTGGAGCGAAGGCAAGACGAAGGGTTTGAAGGCCATTGGCGACTTTACCGTCAGCATCGAGTGGGCCAACGGCAAGGCCAGCCGAGTGGAGATTCTCAGCGGTCAGGGTTCACGATGCGTGGTGCGTTGCAAGTCGCTCGACAAGGCACGTCTTACAATCAACGGCAAGAGCGCCAAAGCCGAGCATCTCTCTGGCGACGACTACCTTATCGCCGCAGGCAAGGGCGACAGGGTTGTAGCCGAGTGGTAGAGGGCGATAGTTGCCGAGCGAACACCATCAGAATTAGGTAAAAATTATTATCTTCGCATAATGGTTGCATAATTGCAACAATAAACGTGTGGATATGTTTAAGAATTGGGTTACATACTTAGATAATCTCGAGGAGGAGCGCAAGTCGCACAGTGCACTCTTCCGCCTGCTGATATGGCTCTTTGCCCGACCAGCCAAGCTGCTGCTCTATATGCTTCGAGGATTGACCGAGCACGGCACAATGGTGCGCAGTGCCGCACTCACCTATTACACTTTAGTTTCGATTGTGCCTGTTGTGGCGTTAGCATTCGCCATAGTGAAGGGTTTTGGACTGGCTGACGGACTGGTACAAGGGTTGTATTCGATATTTCCGCAGATTCCCGATATTGTGGATTATGTGGTGGAGTTTGCACAAAAGGCCCTCGCCCGCACTCAGGGAGGCTGGGTGGCGGCATTCAGTTTGGTGGCACTATTTTGGTCGGTGGTGAGCGTCTTTAGTTCGATTGAGGATGCCTTCAACAACATCTGGGAGGTGAGCAGCAACCGCAGCCTGATACGCAAATACAGCGACTACATAGCCATCATCGTCATAGCTCCACTGATGTGGGTAATCGCCTCGTCGATGAATGGCTATCTGCGCGAATGGCTCAATATGGAGGAGACCTTCTGGGTACGCTTCGCCTCGAAGATAATCTCGATGCTGATGGCGTGGGTGATGTTCTCGATTATTTACATTGTGCTGCCCAACACAAAGGTACGCTATGCAGCAGCCATCAAATCGGGCATCATTGCCGGCACGGTCTTCATCGTCTTCCAGTGGCTCTATGTATCGTTGCAGATGTGGATGACCTCATACAACGCTATCTATGGTAGCTTTGCGGCTCTGCCTCTGTTCCTTATCTGGGTGCAGGCTTCGTGGAGTATTCTGTTGCTGGGTGCCGAGCTCTCGTTCACATTCCAGAACGAGAAACGATTCGACGAGGAGCGAGAGTCGATGATGATTAGCTACGATTCGCGCCGCAAGGTGATGATAGCCGTGATGGTGGTTGTATCACGAGCCTTCCGTGGCGGCAAAGGAGCTATCGACGCCGAGCAGATTCGCCATGAGCTTGGCTTGCCCGCCCGCATTCTAAGCAACGCGCTCAACACCTTGATTTCGGCCTCGATGCTCAACGAGGTGCATCGCCCCGAGCAGGAGTATGATGTGGCATACGCCCCCGCACGAGATATCACCACGCTGAGGGTTTACGACATCCTGCAGGCGGTGGATAACTATGGCTATGGCGAGCAGAATCTCGACCTGAGCCAGCCTGCCGAGATTTCAACGTGCTGCAAGGCGGTAGATATGCTGAAGGATGTTACCGACAAGAGCAACCACAACAAACTGATTATTGAGATTATTGACAACGCATAGAATGGAGAACAACACCATCAAAAATATTGTTATCGCAGGTAGTGGCAATGTGGCCGAGGCGATTGCTCTGGCCGTTCACGACTGCCCCGCGCTCACTCTTCGCCAGATTGTTGCACGCAACAGCGAGCGAGCCCAGCATATAGCTTCGCTTGCCGAGTGCGACTGGTGCGATGATTTAGGCCGTGCGGCCGATGCCGACCTCTACATTATTTCGGTCAGCGACCGAGCAGTTGAGCAGGTGGCCCAGCAGCTTCGCCGCAGCGAAGGTTCTATTGTGGTGCATACGGCTGGCAGCGTTGCAGTCGAGGCTTTGGGTAACCAGAAAAGCGGAGTGTTGTATCCGTTCCAGACCTTCACCAAAGGCCGCAGGGTTGATTTCAGCGCCATACCACTCTTTGTGGAGGGTAGCGACGAGGCTACAACCGAGCTGATTGAGCAGGTGGCCCGCACGCTGAGTAGCCGCGTATGGAGAGCAACGTCGGAGTGCCGCCGAGATATACACCTTACGGGGGTATTGGCCTGCAACTTCGTCAATTCGCTCTATGCTATGGCGGCCGACCACCTGATGGAGCGTCAAGGATTGCCATTCGACGTGTTGCGCCCGCTAATCGAGGAGACGGCCCGCAAGGCTATCGACTCAGAACACCCTGCAACGGTGCAGACAGGCCCTGCGGTAAGGGGCGACAAAGAGGTGAGCGCACGCCACCAGCAGATGCTCTCCGATAGCGAGCGCAAACAACAGATTTATAAACTACTTACAGAACAGATATGGGAAACTTCAAAGAAGACATTGCAAAGGTAAAGGCTTTTATTTTCGACGTTGACGGTGTGATGACCGACGGCGGTATTATGCCCATTGGTGATGGCTCGGATTTCATCCGCAAGTACAACGCCAAAGATGGCTATGCCATAGCCTATGCCGTAAGACGAGGATACAAGGTGTGTGTAATTTCGGGTGGTCACGGCAACCTGCTCCGTTCGCGTATGGAGCGACTGGGCGTTACGCGAATGTATCTCAACTGTATGGATAAAATTACAGCTATGAACGAGTTTTTTGCCGACTACGACATCAACCCCGCCGACACAATCTATATGGGTGACGACATCCCCGATTTGGAGTGTATGCAGTTGGTGGGCATACCCGTATGCCCAGCCGATGCCTGCTCGGAGGTGATTGAGGCGGCACGTTATGTGTCGGAGTTTGGCGGAGGCAAGGGCGCAGTGCGTGACATCGTGGAGCAGACTCTCCGCGCTCAGGACGAGTGGGCCAAAGACCGTCAGGGAGTATTGGGTGTAGCATCAAAATAGCAGAGGTATGAGCGACACAACAGAGCAGATTGCAACACCCGCAACAGAACTTGCGGAACGCCGAGCCAAAGTGTTTGATTTCTTGGCCGAGCACCAGATTGAGTACACCACATACGACCACCCCGAAGCCCCAACTATCGAGATTGCACGCCAGTACTGGCACGCCGACGGCTCGAAGCATTGCAAAAATCTCTTTTTCCGCAACCACAAGGGTAATCGCCACTACTTGGTGGTATTCGACAGCGAGCGCGAGATGGCTATTCGCGATTTGGAGCAGCGTCTGCGTCAGGGCAAGCTATCGTTTGCTTCGGAGCAGCGTATGGAGCGTTACTTAGGTCTAAGACCTGGTTCGGTATCGCCATTTGGATTGATTAACGATGAGCAGAATCACGTTCATCTCTTCCTCGATGCCAACCTGCTTAACTACCCCTCGCTGAGCTTCCACCCCAACGACAACACCGCTACGGTGGTTATCTCCCAGCAGATGTTTGCCCGCTATTTGGAGGCTGTGGGCAATAGCTACGAATATATTGAGTTGTATTAAAAAAGAGAGAGTATGAAAAACAGGATTATTGTATCGCTTCTTAGCGTTATCTGTTTGTCTGTTTTGAGCCTTGATTTGAATGCTCAGCAGAAGGAGTCGGCACCAGCACCCAAATTTCACAAGAAATTTATTGAACACTTCGACAAGCCAACCTCAAAGTATTTTAATCAAAATGGCGGCAGAAGAAGACAAAGCACTCAAATGCGTTACGTTCCGGCCACTTCATCGTTCTGCGAGAAGGATACAAAGGTGATGATGATGCGCATAGACCCTACCGATCCCGCTGGCGCAGGGCGTGGCCCCGAGATATGCAGTAAGGATTACACCTCTTACGGCTCATACTCTGCACGAATCCGTATTCCCGACGCATCGGCTGTGCAACCCAATGTGGGCGCAGTTGTTGGCTATTTCACATACAATATGGAGAGGGAGAAAGGCCTAAGCGAGATTGATTGGGAGTGGCTCATTGCCGATCCCGAGATTGTCTATATCGGCACCTGGACTGGAAAGGGCAATAACCTCCAGCGCATAGGACGCATTATCAATCTGGCAAAGGGTACAATCTATGAGTGTACTTATAAACCCAAAGCCGAGGGTAGCAAAGACAACAATTTGACAGGTCTGCAAAACCAGCCCGAAACAGTACCTGTAATTGAGGGTTACAATGCGGCAAAACGCTTCTACACCTATGGTTTTGATTGGTATCCCGACCGCCTTGTGTGGTGGATACTCCACCCCGAGACTCAGGAGCGAATCGTGCTGTGGGATTATAAGGGTTCAACACCCAATTTCACAGGTATCCCCGACAATAAGACTCGCTATCTGCTGAACTTCTGGCACACCAACAATTGGCCAGTACACACCAACCCAAAATCAATCGAAAAGCCAAAATATCCTTACGAGGTTGAAGTGGATTGGATGTCATACGAGCCATTCGATATCCGCTAATAGCTTCACTATGAAAAAGATATACTTCGCCACAGGAGCGCTTCTGCCGCTCCTCAATGCGTGTGCCACCTCTCCAAGCCAAAAGCCCAACATCATCTACATTATGTGTGATGATTTGGGCTGGGGCGATGTGGGATGCTATGGGCAACAGCTTATCCAGACACCCAATATCGACCAGATGGCTCGCGAGGGTATGCGATTCACCCAGGCATACGCTGGCAGCCCCGTTAGTGCTCCATCGCGAGCATCGTTTATGACGGGACAGCACACGGGACACACCGAGGTTAGGGGCAACAAGGAGTATTGGCGCAATGTACCAATGGTGAAGTATGGTCAGAATGACGAGTTCTCGCGTGTGGGACAACACCCCTACGATCCCGACCACGTCATACTGCCCGAGATTATGAAACGCAACGGCTACACAACCGCCCTGTTTGGCAAGTGGGCTGGCGGCTATGAGGGTTCGCCCTCGACACCCGACAAGCGAGGCATAGATGAGTTTTATGGCTACATCTGCCAATTTCAAGCCCACCTCTACTACCCCAACTTCCTGAATCGCTATAGCCGCACGGCGAGCGACGAGGGTGTGCAGAGAGTTACTTTAGAGCAAAATATCCTACATCCGCAGAGTGGCGAGGGTTACTACAACCGCACCCAATACTCGGCCGAGATGATTCACCGCAAGGCTATGGAGTGGCTCTCGAAGCAGAGTGGTGACCAGCCATTCTTTGGGGTATTCACCTACACACTACCCCACGCCGAGCTGGTGCAGCCCAACGACTCAATTCTGCAACACTACACCGCCCTTTTCCCCGAAGACAAGGATTGGATTGCGCGAGGCTCGCGCTACAACTCCTCATACCGAGCCCACGCTCAGTTTGCGGCTATGGTATCGCGCCTTGATATGTATGTAGGTGAGATTTTGGAGCTACTAAGACAAAAGGGGCTCGACCAGAATACATTGGTAATCTTTACCAGCGACAATGGCCCACATCAGGAGGGCGGTGCCGATCCCAAATTCTTTGGCAAGAATGTACCGCTGCAGGGTATAAAGCGACAGACACACGAGGGCGGAATTAGAGTGCCATTCATTGCGTGGTGGCCCGAGAGGATTGTGGCAGGCAGCGAAAACGACCATCAGTTGGCCTTCTACGACCTGATGCCCACCTTCTGCGAGCTTATAGGCGAGAGGAATTATGAGAAGAAATACGCCTCGGCAAACAAACCCATCGACCATTTCGACGGAGTGTCGTTTGCACGCACGCTGCTTGGCCGACGTGGCCAGAAGGAGCACGAATTCCTCTATTGGGAGTTTGAGGAGACCGACCAGGTGGCCGTACGTCAGGGTGACTGGAAGATGATATCGAAGCGAGGAGTACCCCACCTCTATAACCTTTCGAACGATATTCACGAGGATAACGACATTGCGGCCGAGCATCCCGACATCGTGCGCCGACTCGTTGAGATTGCCCACTCAGAACACACCGAGAGTGAGCATTTCAAAGTAACAATGCCCACTCTCGATAATTGATTTCTCGATAATATCCCCTTAAGCCTTTGGCCTATCGAATCAGTATGACTGGTTCGGGAGGGAGTTCTCGCCCCTCTGGCAGGGTTATACGCAGAACGTGGTCGGTATCCACACCCTTACCCTCTCGCTTGGCGGGAATCCATCGTGGCGAACTCGCCAACACCTTCTCAACACGACGTTGCAGACGCTTATCGCTCGACTCCAACACTTCGCGCAGGCTCACCGAGCCATCGGCACCTACCTTGAAGGCAACAATAACTCGTGCCACAGGATCAAACTCGCCCCACTTCACCTGCTGGGCCACATAGGCGCTATATCGCTGCTCCTGACCATCAATCTCGAAACGTGCGGGGGTATCGTAACGCAACGTAATCACCACCACACCATTCGACGCCTCGGCGCCATACTTGGCTATGGTCTGCTCGTCGGCAGGGAGCATCTTCTCGGAGATAATATCACGAGGAGAGATATCCTGCGCCTCGCTTTGAGTTACTCGCTTGCCATTGACTATGTAGAGTGGCATACGGCGCTCTACCTCCTCCATCTCCTGCGCCACAACCGACACAGGCACCAGAGCCGAGAGTGCAAATCCCACAACCAGCGCAATGCGCAACAGAGTTTTAGGCATAACTATCATAACTTAAATTTGTAATCTATACCTATAACGTGTGCACACACCTTCTTTAGTGTGCGAGAGGCCAAATCTCCAGTCAAATCGTTGTAGGCAGCACCCTGCGAACGGTTGAAGTGAACCATATAATAGAAGTCCATACTATTGTGCGAGTTGATTTTCATTGTCGAGCCCACACACAGACGCAGGCGGTTGATGTAGTTGTCATACTCTAACGGATTGTTTAGGCGGTTGGCCACTGCGGCTGGCGCATTGAGCGTGTGATAAAGCTCGGCATAGGCGTAGGGCTTCCAGCGCGACTCGTTGTTATAGTCAACCTTCAGGCGTGTACGCAGAGTTGTAAAGGGGTTGGGCGTTACAAACTCGTCGGTATCGTAAGAGCGCACCACAAAGCGGATTCGCTCTCTGAGCGACAGATTAAATCTGCCCACCGTCAACTTGCCGATAACGGCTAAATTGAAGCGGTGCTTCACCTTCCACAGCTCATCACTCTTGCGCTCGTTTACAAAGACATACTCACCCTCGAAACCCAAGTGTCGCCAGGGCGAATAGTCGAGTGTAAAGGCCGACAGCATCTTATCCAACTGCGAAAAACTCTCCTTCGTGCGAAGCTGCTCACTCCAGGTGAGTTTCAGCTTATCGGCAATGGGTATCTCCAAAGCCAAGCGGAAACGCCCCTGCAAATCGCTGTCACTACTCTCTGAGAGTGGCACACCACTCACACCCTGGGCCGCAACACCCTGCACACTCACCATCGACACCAGAAGTGCCGCACTCACCAAAATTCTTTTCACCACTCTACTCATATTCTTCATTGCCTTATTATTCTTTTGCAACTGGTCAGCCGCAACACTGCACGGCCGCCCCGCTACATATTCCGATAAACAAAAGTATTAAATTTCACTCAAACAGCCAAAAGCATACCACTCCTGCACTCAAACAACGAGGATGCCCAACTTATCTGGTTGGACATCCCCACCTAACAAAAATCATTTAACCCTATAAAAATTTCGCTTTTTCAAACTCTCAAAACACCCGCTACCACTTGAACTTATAATCGAGGCAGAAGACGTGGGCACATCCCCGCGTATGCCTCCACTCCTTTATATCGCCCGCATTGGCTTTATAGCGGGCATCGTAGGATTGGTTCAGATGCAACATATAGTAGATGTCGATGCGGTTGGTCATATTGATTTTATACTCAGCACCAACGGCAAAGCGCAGGCGGCTGATGTAGTTATCCGAATCGAGAGAATAATCCTTGTAATTCTCGACTGGTGCTGGCGCATTGAGCGTAGTGTAGAGCTCAGCAAACGCATAGGGCTCCCAGCGCGACTGGAATACATCGTAGGCCACCTTGAAGCGTGAACGCAACGAGAAGAATGGGTTGGCGTGCTCATACTTGTTGATTGAGTCACCCCTGAACTGCACCCTCACGCGCTCACGGAGCGAGAGCTTCACACGCCCCACGCGATACATACCCGTAACATCGAGATTTACGCGGTGACGCATCGACCACTTCTCATCATCCTCATCGAGCTGATTTACCAGCGAGTAGCTCGCTCCAATACGCAGATAGTCGATGGGCTTGTAGCTAAATCCCACGCTCGACACAATCTTATCAAGGTTGCTGAAGTTGTTGTGCAGTCTTACCTGCTCGTCCCAACTAAAGTCCCACTTGCCAAATCGGTCGAGTGGAATCTCTAAACCTGCACGAAAACGCCCCTGAATATCGTTATCGGTAATCTTTGTTGGAGGTAAAATCTCCCCCTGAGCCTGCGCTGCGAAAGGCAGAGCTAAGAGTATCGCCAGACAAAAAGTTTTTAACGTGTGTTTCATAATTATAGTTTTTATGTTCACTCCTTGCATCTTGATTCAAACTGCCAGATTGCTGTTTGATGGTGCAAATCTACAAAGCAATTCTGCAACGAATCTGAAATAGAGCCACTTTTAGCTAAAAAAATTCATTTTTTCGGCCGCTGACCAACTCTACTGGATAAATTGATTGGGTTTTGATATGTGGTCAACCGAATTGCTCTCACCTGCTCCAAGCTCATAATAGACCTTAATAAAGGCCACATCACGCAGAAAATCGACGTGCCCAACCTCAATCTTCTCTATCTTCAAGCCCAAGCGCGCCTCCAAGTCGGCCAAAAGCTCGGCTCGGCGCTCGGGTACAATCAAATCAATCTTCTCATAGATTACCAGCTTAGCCGAGGTGTGGCGCAACAGCAATCTGCCCTCCAGCAACCACAACAGGCCAAGCACCAGACCATTAGCCGCAAACAACTCAGCATAGGAGATATTCAGCGCAAGACCATTGATAACCGACGTTGCGATAATAACAAACAGATAGGTCATCTCTCTCACGGGTACCGTCTCGGTACGGTAGCGCATCACTCCAAAGATGGCGAACAAACCCAGCGTGAGACCAATCTGCACACTCACATTCTCCATCAGGAAGATAAGCAGAAACATTGCCGACGAGAAGAGCATAAAGGTCAGCACATAATCCTTGCGCTGGCTCTTGGCGTAGTAGCAGAAGCGCACAATAAGCCACGAAACCAGCAAGTTAAAAGCAAAGCGGATGAGCAGATGCGTCAGGTTGTGCGCATCGTAGAGCGGCACACCCAAAAATGAAATCTGCGACGTAATCTCATAACCGAACTCTTCGGCAATCGAGGGATCATACTCCAAAAAATCTTGTTGTATCATAAGTATTCTGTTTTATTCGTTATCACATTTAGGAAAAGGTTGTTCGATGGCCTTGCGCACCAAACGTAGCTTGCGCTTGAAGCGATTAGCCTTCACATCGGGGGTAGTGAGCACAACGCCGAGGCAATACTTGCTCACCTTGAGCTGCTTGACTCTCAAATCGAGCATTATCTTCTTCATAGGCGAGTAGCACATACCATCCTGCTTGAGCTCGACGATAACCATACGCTCGACGCCTGGCGAGAGGTTCTTACCCGTACGCAGATTCTCGAATCGCACATTAAAGTCGATGGTAAGTCGCTCGGTGTGAGCGTGGTTGACAAGCGTGATGCGCTCGAAGCGGCTGACAAGCGAGGGTAATAAATCCTCAAGCGGATATGCCGCGTGCTGTGCCATAAATTCACAAGCCTGAGCCGAGGTGCGGAAGTCATAGAAGAGCTCTCGGTCGATTACCGTACGGCGTTTTTTGGTGCGACCACGATTGGTCTTGTTCTTCACCTCGACAAACGAGAGCATAGTCTCTATGTAGGTGCGTGTACGGATTTTCTGGCGCGTGAGCTTGCGATTGTGGTGAACGGTGTACATCTCCCACGAGGGGGTGTCGTAATAGAGTGTCTCGTAACGTGCGGCACGCACATCGCCTATCACCTGCACCGAATAGTCGCCCACAGCCCTGCGCAACAACTCAAGGCAGCACTCCTCGCTGAGCACATATTTCGTATCGACGCGATTCATCAGCTTGATGGACGACATCTCATCAAGCGTGATGGTGGGCATCGACTGCCATACATCTAATGTATTGAGCTGCTCAAAGGTCATAGCGGCCCTATTTTAGCGGTTAATACAATGGGTATCGAAGACCAGCGGTGTGGTCAATGATTGCGCATACGTCTTTCAATATTGGCCGAGGCTAATCCTCAAACACATACTCGAAAATCTTTACCGTATAAAGCTTTCCGTTGGGCAGATAGTTATACTGCTTGTGCTTGGTACCATCCTCGTTGTACTCATACTTGCGGATGCGCGAAGGCTTGTTGCGATGATCATAGACAACCTCGCGGATAATCATATCGGTCTTGGGATCATACTCACAAGTGACGCGTTCAAGCTGACCAAACTGATTATACTCCACCTCCTCGATTTTGCGACCTTCGGAGTCGTAAACTGTAAGGTGGTCGAGCCAACGGCTCTTCTTGCTGGAGTCGGTGTTCCACTCCTTAACTGTAAGATTCTTGCGTTTGGCTCGTTTAGCCAAAGTCTCTGGGCTCAATGCCTGCGACATTGCACCCTGTACGGCAAAAAGCGCAACGGTCAATAGTAAAAATCTCTTCATAACGCCGAAAAAAAAGTTAGTTGTTTTAAGGTTCTGTTCGGGGGCGCACGGCGAACTCAAAACGCCCTTTACACAAATATAGCGTTTTTATGAATAAAAAAAGCGCCCACGCAACTTTTTTTTGCACCACATAGATTTTTTTATACTCCACAGCCGTCGCAAAAGCCCTTTTCTCACTCTTTTGCCACCCCTGATCGGCCACCTCGGCCACACGCCACATTCTATAGCCATCGCCTTTGGTATGGTATGTGCCACACCGAGAGAGAGTATCACCAATTAAATTTGTTTGGAATCTATGAAACTAAAGTTTTTGGCTATGACTATGAGCATCATCTTGAGCGAACTCGCGTGCGGCTCGCTCTCGGCATCGGCCTGCACGGGCATATCACTTCTATCAGCCGACGGCTGCTACATTCAGGCTCGCACCATCGAGAACGCCACCGAGCCACTCCCCAGCCACTGGGTGGTGATTCCCCGAGGCCACAAAATCCAATCATTCACCCCAACGGGGCGCAACGGACTCTCGTTTGAGGCAAAGTATGGCGTGTTGGGCCTTACGGTCGTTCGCGAGGAGTTCATTGCCGAGGGCATCAACGAGGAGGGGCTCTCGGCTGGTCTGTTCTTCTTCCCCGACTATGGGGGTTATCAGAAATATGAGGCTGCACACAACGCCACCACGCTGGGTGATTTGCAGGTTGTGGCGTGGATTCTCTCACGCTTCGCCACCATCGACCAGCTCAAGCAGGCTATTCACGAGGTGCGCATTGTGGGACTCGACAAGACGGCTGTCGTGCATTGGCGCATAGGCGAGAAGTCGGGCCGTCAGGTGGTGATGGAGATCGTTGACGGCAAGGTGGAGTTCTTCGAGAATACGGTGGGCGTGATTACCAACTCGCCAGGATTCAAGTGGCACCTCACCAATCTCAACAACTACATCAACCTCTACTCTGGCTCTGCCGCCAACCACAAGCTCTCGCAGCAACCCCTTCACCCCATAGGTGGCAACTCAGGATATTTGGGCCTGCCAGGCGATGCCACCCCGCCTTCGCGTTTTGTGCGTGCCGCCTTCTACTGCGCCTCGGCACCCCAGCAGGCAACGGGCGAGCAGACTATCCTGCAGGCCTTCCATCTCCTCAACAACTTCGATGTGCCAATCGGCATCGAACACCCCATAGGCAAGGCTCCCGATATGCCGAGTGCAACGCAGTGGACATCGGCTATCGACCTCTCGCGTCGCCGAGTCTATTACAAGACCGCCTACGACAACACCATCCGCTGCATCGACCTTGCGCAGATTGACTTTGGGCGTGTACGCTACCAAGCCCACCCGCTGGACAAGGAGCAGCGCCAACCCATAAAAAACCTTTTGATATACTAATAAGGGCACTGCCAAGCATTTTTTTAGCTCCGACACCATATAATTATGGAAATATGATTATCTTTGTGGCCTAAAACGGAGATAAATTTATGGCAGACAATTCAATACTTATTCGCCTCGACGGCCTCAAACTCAAATACGAAGAGATTGGTCAGAAGCTCACCGACCCCGAAGTGATTGCCGACGTGAAGCAGTTTATTCAGCTCACAAAGGAGTACAAGGAGTTGGAGCCTATCATCGAGACATCGGAGCGTTTCCGCACCGCTATCGCTAACCTTGCCGAGGCAAAGGATATCCTCGCAAACGACAAGGACGAGGAGATGCGCGAGATGGCCCGTATGGAGATTTCGGAGCTTGAGCCCGCATTGGAGAAGATGGAGGAGGATATTAAGCTCCTGCTTATTCCAAAGGATCCTCAGGACGACAAGAACGCCATTGTCGAGATTCGTGGTGGTACGGGTGGCGACGAGGCGGCTATCTTTGCTGGCGATTTGCTCAGAATGTACACCAAGTATATCGAGTCGAAGGGCTGGCGTTATGAGATTACCTCGTTCTCGGAGGGTACTGCTGGAGGTTACAAGGAGGTAGTATTGAAGGTCACAGGCCAGAGCGTGTATGGTACGTTGAAGTATGAGTCGGGTGTACACCGCGTGCAGCGTGTGCCTCAGACCGAGACTCAGGGCCGTGTGCATACATCGGCTGCTTCGGTGGCTGTGTTGCCCGAGGCTGAGGAGTTTGACGTTGAGATCTCGATGAACGACATCCGCAAGGATATCTTCTGTGCATCGGGCCCAGGTGGTCAGTCGGTGAACACAACCTACTCGGCTATCCGTCTTACCCACATCCCAACAGGTATCGTGGTGCAGTGTCAGGACCAGAAGTCACAGCTCAAGAACTTCGACAAGGCCTTCGAGGAGTTGCGTACCCGTGTCTTCAACGTTGAGTACTCGAAGTATCTCGACGAGATTGCATCGAAGCGTAAGACAATGGTATCGACTGGTGACCGCTCGGCAAAGATTCGTACCTACAACTATCCACAGGGCCGAATCACCGACCACCGCATCAACTACACCATCTACAACCTCTCGGCATTTATGGATGGCGACATCCAGGATTGCATCGACCACCTGATTGTAGCCGAGAACGCTGAGCGTTTGAAGGAGAGCGAATTGTAGTCGCCTGCCGCATTGCTTAGAGCAGAGGTCGCGCAAGCAGACACATATTTAACATATTACAAAACCTGCCATACTCAGTGTACGGCAGGTTTTTGTTTGGGGTGAGCTACAATTCAAAAGACACCCATCCTCAACCCACAAAAAGAGTGGTTGTCCAACAAGTAGGTCGGACAACCACATTTCGTTAGAAGTTGTATAAGAATAACTATTTAGCAACCATCTCGCTAACTTTATCTACTACTCGCTGCGGAGTAATTGCATTCAAGCATTTATAACTGCCAGTGCGGCACTTTCGTTCGCCATACACCGAGCAAGGGCGGCAGGGCATCTCCTCCTGCAACACACCACTCTCGTCACATCCCCAGCCCAGGAATCCGAGCGCTGGATGGGTTGCACCCCAAATCGACACTACGGGTGTGGCCGTAAGCGAAGCCATATGCATAGCCACCGAATCCATCGAAATCATACAATCGAGGTGGGCTATCAAATTGAGCTCATCGCCGAGCTTCACCTTGCCAAACAGAGCCGTTACATTCTTATATTTTGCCTCCATACGCTGCGCAAACTCAAGCTCCAAGCCTCCGCCGCTGTGGATGAAAATTCGCTCATACTGCCCCGACAAAAGTCCTACAAGCTCCTCGGACATAGGCTCAGGGTAGGTCTTGCCCCTGTGTGCTGAGAATGGTGCAAAGCCAATCCACTTACCACTCTTCTCGCCCATAGGATTGGGGCGTTGCAAAGCCTCCTCTCGAGAAGCCGCCTCGGGATTCTCAAACTCAAATCCCATTCTGCGCAACACGTCGCAATATCTCACCACGCTATGCTTTAGCGGCACACCGTTGTGGCTATTGTAACCCACTCTAAACCACTTCTCTATGCGGCCCTTGCGGATTCTTTCAACTCGGCGGCCAGCAAAACGCATCAACCATCGGAGCTGCATCGAACGCAACACACCGTGAGCATCGGCAAAGGCATCAATCTTAAGTTTGAGAAGGTCGCACAACAATCGCCACTCACCCTTCAGCCCCTTATGGCGGCCTTTGGTGTCAACCTCAAAAATCTCCACATCCAACCCCTCGAAGAATGGGCGGAAAAGAGCGCGTGTCGCTACGGTTATCTTCACCGATGGATACTCCTGCTTGAAAGCTCTGAGCGTGTGACTGAGCATAGCCACATCGCCCATAGCCGATAGACGCATCACAGCAATATGTTTGGGCAGGTTTTTGAGCTTTCGCTCCTCTCGACGTTCGACTCTGCGAGCCTTTCTACTGCTTACTTCCATAAAGTACGGGGTTAAGTGATGGATCGTTGTACATCTTCATCTGTTTGTAAGTCTTCATATACTTACGCCCCGCCTCGATATCCTCCAACAGCTCCTCGATGGCCGTAGAGAGATCGACCTGCTGAGAGAGAAGCACATCGAGCTTCTTCTGGCAGGCATCCTTATGCGACTGCTCAACATCCTCACGCTCAACCTCCTGACGCATATGATAAATCTTCAGAGCCAAAATTGAGAGACGGTCGATGGCCCACGCAGGGGTTTCGGTATTGATACGAGCATCGGCCGCAACCTCAATATCCTTATACTTATCCAGCAAGTAAGAGTCGATATACTCCACCATATCGGTACGCACCTGATTCGACTTGTCGATACGGCGCTTGATGGCCAAAGCATCTACAGGATCAATGTTGGGATCACGAATAATATCCTCCAAGTGCCACTGCACTGTATCCACGAGATTCTTCTCATAGAGCAACGCATCCAGCGAGCCAGCCTCAAAGGGATTCTCGAAAGTGTGGTCCACATCGTCGTAGATATGATAATCTTCGATTACACGGTTGAAGATTTTATTCGCATTTTCGGTAAACATATATTTTGGTCATTAAAGGTTTATATTTCACTGCTATATTGCACGCTATTTTATTGTTTATTACAGCAAAATAGTCTATCTTTGCCTTTGTAGCTAAATACAAAGATAATGATTTTTTATAGAAAAGCAACATACTGTGCCATTTTAGCACTCATAATGTGCCTTTTTGCCTTAGAGGCTCAGGCGCAAACAATCTCTCGTCAAACCAAAGAGGAGTACATCGAGCGATACAAACACATTGCCATTGACCATATGGAGCGCTATGGAATTCCAGCAAGTATCACTATGGCTCAGGGCATCCTGGAATCGGACAGCGGCAACAGCAACCTCGCCCGCCGCTCGAACAACCATTTCGGCATCAAATGCAAGAAGGGCTGGACCGGACAGAAGGTGTATCACACCGACGATGCCCCCGATGAGTGCTTCCGCAAGTACGACTCGGTGGAGGAGTCTTACGAGGATCACGCCAACTTCCTCGACCAGTCGCCTCGCTACGACTCGCTGTTTGCCTATGAGGCCACCGACTACCGCAGTTGGGCGCGAGGCCTGAAGGCTGCTGGCTATGCTACAGCCCCCGACTATGCACAGCGCCTGACCAAAATCATCGAGGACAACAACCTCTTCCTGCTCGACCAGGAGGGTGGCGATGCTCTCTACACCTCACGTCTGCGCGACGAAGCTACACAGGCTGCCAACGAGTTTGAGCAGAGCAGCAGTGTCAGCACCCCCATCACCACCGAGGGACGTGTTGATCCCAACCACTATCGCGTGGTGGAGCGTACCTACAACGGCTTTAGCGTCTATGAGAACAACGGCTCGCACTTCGTAATCGCCCGCACTGGCGACACATTCGAGCAGATTGCCCAGACCTTTGGTCTTACGCCTCACACCATCCGCAAGTACAACGAAATTGATGCCAAAAGCACCGCCGATCCAATTCAGGGCGAGAAGATATATATCGAGCGTAAGCAGAACCGCTGGTATGGTGAGCAGTCCACCCACCGCGTGATGCCAGGCGAGACACTGCAGTCGATCTCTCAGGAGTATGGTGTACGTCTCTCGAAGCTCGCTTCGATGAACAAACTCAAGGATGACTCACCACTGCAGTTGGGGGCTCAAATCTTACTGCGTAAATAAGCCTCAGGCAAACCATAGGCCAGCAACAGGCAAACAGATTTGCCAAAGCTACACGATAAACTAACTGAATAATCAAGAAAACACTATACGATGGAGCAGAAGAGTCCAATGCGCGAGAAGATTCTCGCCACCATAATCAACAAATCAACGCTCAAACAGCGTATATTCGACAACACATTCTCTACATTCAACGAGCTGAAGGATGTGCTCTTTGAGATTGCATCGGAGCTCGATGACGAGTTGGATGGCCGCTTGGATAAGCGCGTGCGCATAGAGTATCGCGACCGAGGCAAGTTCGAGGCCCAATTGCAGATTGCAAGCGACCTGCTGATTTTTCAGATGCACACCGATATCTTTGAGTTCGACTCAAACCACATCATCTGGCAGAACAATTATGTGCAGAGCGACCGCAACAACTCATACTGCGGCGTGATAAACATCTATAATTTCCTCTCCGACTCGTTCAAATTCAACCGTAACGCCGACGAGGGATACCTGATTGGCCGCATCTTCATCAACCGTGAGAAGGCATTTTTCGTGGAGGGCAAGCGTCAGACATTAGTGCGCCCAATGTCGTTTGGCAAGGCGCAGATTTGCCGCGACTCGCTCATCTCGATTATGGAGTCTGCTATCAACTATGCAATCAACTTCGACCTGTTGATGCCACCCTACGAGGAGAATAAGCGCGTGACTGTCGATCAGTTCAATACCAAGATGGATAACTCGAAGTTTATCACCGGTAAGCGTCTGGGCTACGACTTCAACGTGGACGATATTTAATTTTCAGGAACGATAATACTCAAACAGACAAAATAGAGATGAAAAAACTTTTGAAATATGTGGCTGCTGCGGCACTCATCCTCGCCTCGGCCGATGCCACAGCACAGAAGACAATGAGCGAGCTTCAGAAGATTACATCGCTCAACAGAGGTGTGTATGGCTTGGTGTCGATGCAGGACGGCGAGCACTACACCGTAAGCCGTGCAGGGGCTGTGTTGCGTTATGCCTATGCCGATGCCGAGCAGTGCGACACCATCTATAAGGGCCGCTTTGCGAGCTACTCGTTCTCGCCCGCCGAGGATATGATTATTCTGGGAAACAACTACCGCCCAGTATATCGCCACTCATCGTATGTCGATTACCAGATTGTACGCCTCGCAGACAAGAGCACAGTGGCAACGCTGAACGATATTCGCGACCTCTCGCTCTCGCCCAACTCGCGTATGGTGGCATTTGCCAAGCAGAACAACCTCTATGTTGCCGAGCTTGGTGGCGAGCCTAAGGCTATCACAACCGATGGCGAGTGGAATAAGATTATAAACGGCACTGCCGACTGGGTATATGAGGAGGAGTATGGTTTTACTAAGGCTTATGCCTTCTCGCCCGACTCAAAGAAGATTGCCTACCTGCGTTTCGACGAGAGCCAGGTGCCAATGTTCGAGATGATGCGCTTCGATGGCAAGCTCTACAACATCCCCTACACATTCAAATATCCTAAGGCTGGCGATGCCAACTCGAAGGTGGAGTTGTGGGTTTACGACATTGCAAGCGGCCAGAAGAGCCGTATCGACACAGGCTCCGAGACCGACCAGTATGTACCATTCATCGAGTGGACTCCCGCTGGCGAGCTCTACTTCTTCCGCATCAACCGCAAGCAGAACCACTTCGAGGTGGTGCTCTGCAAGGGTGACGGCACACAGCAGGTAATATACGACGAGCGCAGCCCAAAATATGTGGAGCGCCCATCATTGGATATTATCGACTTTATTGATGGTGACCGTTTCCTTGTGCAGAACGAGACTCTAACAGGCTGGAATCACCTCTATCTCTACTCTGTAAAGAAGGGCTTGATGCACGCCATCACCGAGGGCGAGTGGCAGGTGACAAGCGTTGTAGAGAAGAGCAAAGATCGCATCTACTATATGTCAACCGAGCAGTCGCCTCTGCGTCGCGACCTCTACTCAGTTGACTACAAGGGCAAGAACAAGCAGCGCCTTACTGAGCTCGACGGCACATACTCTATATCGCCAAGCAAAGGTATGAAGTACTATATCTCGAACTTCTCATCGGCTTCGTCTGCACGATTGGTGGAGCTTCGCAACGGCAAGGGCGAGCTTATCCGCACACTGGTCGATAACAAGGAGCTTAACGAGAAGCTCAAGACTCTGCCTCGCAAGGAGTTCTTCACATTCACCACCGAGCGTGGCGACAAGCTCAACGCCTACATCATCAAGCCAGTCGATTTCGATCCTGCGAAGAAGTACCCAGTGCTTTTGACTCAGTACTCTGGTCCAGGTTCACAGTCGGTTGCCGACAGCTTTGGTATGGGCTGGGAGAACGTGATGGTTGGCAACGGTTACATCGTGGTATGTTGCGACGGACGTGGTACGGGTTATATGGGCGAGGCCTTCAAGAAGTGTACTTATGGTAACTTGGGTGCTCTGGAGGTCGAGGATCAGATCTCTTTTGCCCGCTATATGGCTTCGCAGCCCTGGGTTGATGCTGAGCGCATCGGCATCTATGGCTGGTCATTTGGTGGATTTATGGCTTTGGGTTGCGCATTGAAGGGCGACGGCCTGTTCAAGATGGCTATCGCAGTTGCTCCTGTAACATCTTGGCGCTACTACGACACCATCTACACCGAGATTTACAACGACCTGCCACAAGACAATCCAAAGGGTTACGACGACAACTCGCCAATCAACTTTGCCAACCGCCTGAGCGACCGCACAAGCCTGCTTATTATGCACGGCACGGCCGATGATAACGTACACGTCCAGAATACTATGGAGATGTGTCACGCCCTGAACCGCGCTGGCAAGCAGTACGATATGATGATATATCCCGACCAGAACCACTCGATGTACCCATCATATTCGGGCAATATCCGCGTGAAGATGATTGAGTACACATTGCGTAACTTGTAAACCAACTTAAAACAGATAAAACTATGAAAAAGAATCTATTACTCTCGGCTCTTTGCGCTTTGGCAGCCACTGCCACCCTCTCAGCACAGGCACAGGAGCAGGCAGCCTCGGCGCCATATAAATATGAATTTACGATAGTGAAGGAGAATCCAGCCACACCTGTAAAGGATCAGGCCAGCACTGGCACCTGCTGGTGCTTTGCCACCAACTCGTTCATCGAGTCGGAGCTTCTGCGCACAGGCAAGGGCGAGCACGACCTCTCAGAGATGTTTGTGGTGCGCCACAACTATGTTCGTCGCGTGAAGGATAATCTCCTGCGTCGCGGCAAGGGCAACATCGGCCCTGGCAGCATTGCACATATGTACACTTGGGTAATGAAGAATGTGGGTATTATGCCCGAGGAGGTTTACGACGGTATCAACTACGACTCAAAGCGTCATAACCACGACGAGCTCAACACCTGGATTAAGTCAATCAACGAAACTGCCGTTGAGATGAAGAAGCCTATGCCAGCCGAGATTCTCGATGGCGTGTTGGATGCCTATCTGGGCAAGGTACCCGAGACATTCACATATCAGGGCAAGGAGTACACCGTTGAGAGCTTCACAAAGGCTATGGGGCTCAACGCCGACGACTATGTGGAGATTACAAGCTTCACACACCACCCATTCTATGAGAAGGTGTTGGTGGAGGTGCCCGACAACTGGGACCACGCCCTTATGTATAACCTGCCACTCGACGAGATGATGCAGGTGATTGACAACGCCATCAACGAGGGTTACACAGTTGCTTGGGATGGCGACATCAGCGAGCCAGGCTATGCCTTCCAGCACCAGATTGCGGTCAACACTACCGAGGATTTGCGCAAGCAGAAGGAGCTTAAGGCCAAAGCTAAGGAGGAGAGCGTGACTCAGCAGAGCCGCCAGCAGGGATATGAGACATTCAAGACTGTGGACGACCACCTTGAGCACATCACAGGTATTGCGAAGGATCAGGATGGTGTGAAGTACTACAAGACCAAGAACTCTTGGGGCACATCAAGCAACGGCACTGGCTACCACTACCTCTCGGAGGAGTATGTAAAGGCCAAGACCATCTCGATTTTGGTACACAAGAACTCTATTCCAAAGGCTATCCGCACAAAGCTCGGCCTTAAGTAATAGCACCGAACGACACACACAAAAGGCTGCCAACGAATATGTTAGCAGCCTTTTCTTTGCTTAATACCCCCTTATATTGCAGCCCGATTGCCATTGCAATCGCTACCGATTACTCCATCTTCTCGATATCATCGGCGGTGATGTGCTTAACCTCGCCGTCGCGCATCACGACGAGCTGGCCATTTTCTCTAATGCACTTCTCTTTCAATCGCTGCTGAGCCAGAAGAATACCTGCGTCGATCTTCTCCTGCAACTGCTCGATATCGATATCTGCTACAATATTGTTCAAATCTACATTTTGCATATCTGTCGATAAGATAACGAATCCACAACTTCCCTTATTTCATCGTGTGTACCATAGGCCACCTTCTTGACGCCCTCCACCGAACTGTTGTCGTAAATCACCCAATAGTCGCATATTGGGGTGTACAACGACGTCAGGTAGCGCATACCGCGATAGTAGCGACGGCGCACAACCTCGGGAGGTACATTATGACCACCCTCAGCCACACGGCGTGCAACACGCTCCACAGCCTGCTCGGCTGATGGCAACCAGAAGTAGAGTAGCGACACGAAGTAGCCACGCTCCTGAGCCATACGGATAAAACGTGTATAGTAGCGAGTTGCCAATGTTGTCTCGAATGCAAAATCCGCACCATCCGACATAAGAGCATCCATACGCGTACGCATCAGACGGCCTGCCTCGATTGATACGCGGGCAGGATCGAATGGCGAGAGGCCTTTGGCTATCTCGTCGGCATTGACAAAGTCGCGGCAGTTGAGCATCTCAGGCAAAACGGCATAGGAAGCAGTTGTCTTACCTGCTCCGTTGCAACCTGCTATGATATACAATTTTGGCATTGATACTCAACAAAAAGTTTACAGCGCAAAGTTAGCAATAATCTTTCAAATTCCAAATTTCGCACTCGCTACCTAATCTGCCACTTCATAACAAAAACAAGAGGCTGTCACGCTCGTTTGTCGGACAGCCCCATATAATGTTTTGCAAGAAAATCTTGGCAGGATTAGATGTTGATATCCAGAATCTCAAATTTCAATACGCCAGCGGGAACCGTCACCTCAACCACATCGCCCTTCTTCTTGCCGAGCAACGCTTTGGCAATTGGAGTGCCGATGGCGAGCTTACCCTCGCGCAAGTTGGCCTCGTTCTCCGACACGATGGTGTAGGTCACCTGCTTATTGTTGTTGTGGTTCAAAAGCGTAACTTTGCTCAGAATCTGCACCTTGCTCTTGTCGATTTTCGACTCGTCGATAACGCGTGCATTTGTAAGAGTCTGCTCCAACTTTGCAATTCGCATCTCCAGCAAACCCTGAGCCTCGCGAGCAGCATCATACTCGGCATTCTCCGACAAATCGCCCTTATCGCGAGCCTCGGCAATAGCAGCCGAGATGGCTGGACGCTCTACCGAACGCATATGATGAAGCTCATCCTTGAGTTTCTGCAATCCCTCTGCTGTCAAATAAATAATTTCACTTGCCATATCAATAACAGTAAAAAAACGAGAACCCTAATCCAATGACTCTGCCCGAAGCAGATGTCGCAAGATTAGAATCCCAGAAAATTCAAATATTTTAAGTTGTTTAACTTCTGCAAACAAAGGTACGAACAAAAAAATGATTTTCCAATTTTTTTATCAGAATTTGCTCGAATTGTGCTCCTTTGGAACATTTGTCACTTCTGACTCTGCCACTCGTAATGAGGCAGCTTCACACCCAGATGAGCCACCACACGCTCGGTAATGGTCATCGCAAGCTCCTCCACACTCTCGGCACCCGAATAGAACGATGGCGAAGCGGGCAGAACGACTGCACCAGCCTCCGTGAGTGTGGTCATATTGCGCAGATGAATAAGCGAATAGGGGGTTTCGCGCACCACCACAACAAGCCTTCTGCGCTCCTTGAGCATCACATCGGCCGCACGCTCGATAAGCAAGAGCGACACACCCGAAGCGATACGCCCCACGCTCCCCATCGAGGCGGGTACAACCACCATAGCATCATAGCGTGCCGAACCACTTGCAACGGGCGAGAACATATCATCATTGTCGTAGCGCACAATCCTTGAAGATGAGGGCAACTCCACACCCTCATAGCGCAACACCTCGCTCGCCTTCTGGCTCACGATAAGTGCAATCTGCTCGACAGCCTCAGCCCTAAGCAACTGCTCCAAACACTGGCGGGCATAGATTCCTCCACTCGCTCCCGTTACGGCTACAACAATCTTCATTTCGACTCTATGAGAATTATAACTCGATTATCTTACACTTCAGTCCAAGCTCTTTTGTGCGCTCCAGAATCTTTGGCAGAGCATAGCTCATATTGCGGAACGACTTGACACTGTCGTGGAACGCCACAATGCAACCTGGCCTAAGGTGCTTAACCACGCCACGATAGCACTCGTTAGGCGTAACCGTAAGAGCATAGTCGCGCGAGAGCACGTTCCACATTATAATCTTGTATCGCTGGCCGATGGCTCGCATCTGCGATGGAGTCACACGCGCATAGGGCGGACGAAATAGCTCGCTATGAAGAATACCGTCGGCAAAATCGACATCCTCGATATACTTCTCCAAAGGCATACCCCAACCCTTCTGGTGGGAGTAGGTGTGGTTGCCAATTTTGTGCCCTTCGGCTATTATGCGCTGCATAAGGTCGGGATACATCTCGGCATTCTTGCCCAGCACAAAGAAGGTGGCTTTGGCATCGTAGCGTTTCAACGTGGTGAGAATCCACTCGGTAATGCCAGGCGTGGGGCCATCATCGAAGGTGAGGAATACTCCATTGCGGTCATCTATCTCCCAAATCATATCGGGAAATATGCGTCGAATGAATCTGCCAGGATTTATCTTCATACTCTATGCTTCGTTACTTAATCTTGTGCGCAATGTCGCTGCACAGTGCGACTGCAAAAATAATGCTTTTTTCGGGGATTGCGGTATTAGTTTTGCGTAAAATATATATTTTGAAGGTTTTTTAATGATGTACATAACGACACTATTTTCACGTGTAACAAATTATTTTATTGATACATAGCCATTTACCCCCCCCCCTAAAAAATCTACATTATTGTTTGTATTTTAGGAGAATAATTTTGTACCTTTGTACATATTATAATTTGACACAGTTTAGACAAATACAAATATCGACCTAATATGAAACGTACAATTCTTAGTATAGCCATCTCGGCACTGTTTGCCTCAATGATGGTGGGCTGCAAGGCTCTACACACTGTTCAGTCGGGTGAGAATGCAACTGGTAAGCCATACGAACTGGTAGTAGTATGTGCGCAGCAAGCGTGGGTAAGCGAGCTGGGTGACACGCTGCAATCTATCCTGAAGCAGCCTGTGGCCGAGCTTCCTATCTATGAGCCTATGTTCGACGTGATGCGCATCCTGCCCAACAACTTCAAGAGCCTCACAGAGCGTCACCGCAACATATTGGTTGTGAATGTCAGCCCCGACATCAAGGAGCCTGCTTTGGTGGTGAAGTACGACGCAACGGCACACCCTCAGGTCTATATCGTGGCTCAGGGCCCCGACAATCACACTTTGGCGCAGTATGTGAGCGAGAACCGCGACAACCTGCTCTATGTGCTGGAGAAGGCCGAGCGCGACCGCAAGGTCTCATACGCCTACAACTACCCATCAATACCGCTCACGCAGTTGATGAAGGAGACCTTCTCGGTAAATATGCCTATTCCCGATGACTATGCACTGCGCACCAAGAGCGAGGATATGGTGTGGATTTCACAGGAGTTCCCCACATCGAGCGAGGGTTTCTTTGTCTATAAGTATCCATTCGAGAGTGCCGACCAGCTCAAGGTTGATGCTTTGGTAAAGGCCCGCAACCGTTTTGCCTCACGCATCCCTGGCCCTCGCGAAGGCTCATATATGACCACCGTCAGCAAGGTGGTTGACGAGAGCGGCGAGAACTATATCCCCACAAAGCCCGACTACAAGACAATCCGCATTGGCGACCAGCCCTGGGTTGTGATGACTGGTCTGTGGGAGGTGGAGAACTACTTTATGGGAGGTACTTTCGTGAGCTACACTACTGTAAACAAGGCCACCAACGAGGTATTTACCATCGACTGCTATGTCTATAACCCCAAGAAGCCTCAGAAGCGCAACCTATTGCGCGACTTGCAGCACTTGGTTTATATGGTCAACTTCCCAACGCAGGAGGCTGCCGCAACCGCACAGTAACAACTCTACACAAAATAGAAATTAGGAAATGCCGAGTGAGAACTTGGCATTTTTTTATTATATTTGTTGTGTATTCAATAAAAACAGCGTTATGAAGAGATTATTCGTTATTATATGCCTATTACTTGGCGTAATTGCATCGGCCCACGCCACCACAGCCAACAAACTGATTCCCAGGCCAAAACAGATAAAAGAGCTGAGTCAAAAGATGGCGAAGCTAAAGTCGGTGGATATAAAGATTTTACCCTCCGAGGGCGCACCCGCAGAGCAGTACACGCTAAAGACAAAGCGTGGCAAGGCCGTAATCATTGCCCAAAGCAAGCAGGCCGAAGTTTGGGCTATGGCAACACTACAACAACTCAAAGACAAGGATGGCTGCGTTCCCGAGGTGGAGATTACCGACTATCCGGCATTTCCAATCAGAGGTTTTATGCACGACACAGGGCGCAATTTCCGCGACATTGAGCTGCTCAAGCGCGATATAGACCTTATGTCGAGATACAAGCTCAACGTCTTCCACTGGCACCTGACCGACAACCCCGCGTGGCGTATCGAGAGCCACGCCTACCCCGAGCTTAACGATGCGAAATACCACGTCAAGGGGCGCGATGAGGGTAAATTCTACACCTATGACCAGATTCGTGAACTCATTGCTTACGCCAAAGAGCGTGGCGTGATGATTATTCCCGAGATTGATATGCCTGGCCACAGCCAATATTTCAACCGCACATTCGGCTGCGGAATGGCATCCGAGAAGGGAATGAAAATTTTGGAGGTGTGCCTCAATGAGTTTTTCAAAGAGATTTCCAAAGAGGATTGCCCCTATCTGCATATTGGCTCCGACGAAGTGAAAGTTGACGATCCGAAGGGTTTTATGAGTTTCTGCGAGAGAATTGTCCGCGAGAATCAGCGTACACCCATCGCTTGGGATCCTGGTCTGCCGCCAGCCGAGGGTACTATCGGACAGATATGGTATGCCTCGATTGGAGATAAACTCGAGGAGCAGAACTATCCAAGAAGATACATCGACTCTTATATGGGCTATCTTAACAACAACTGCCCGATAATAAACACCTCGCGATACTTCTTGCACAACCCCTGCAACACAGAATCTGCCGACAAAAATGCGTTAGGTGGAATTCTTTGTCTGTGGAACGACGTGAATGTGGATGACCAGAGCAAACTTCTGCCACACAACGGAATGCCAGAGGGTATGTTAGCCTTTGCCGAGCGTTTCTGGGTGGGTGGCAATGGCTATGGATTGGATTCCGAGACATTGATTCCATCGCCACACAGCCAAGCACACAAGGATTTGGTGGAGTTTGAAAGACGCCTGAGTTATCATCGCGACAATCTGCTGGAGGGCTACGACACCCGTTGGGTGGCCAATGCCCATATCGAATGGCAGGTGACATTCCCCGCAGTAAATGGTGTACTGCACGACGAGGTATCGGTGGCCAACGCTTGGGGCGGTGCGATTGATATGCACGCATTCTGCAAAAAGCACCGCATCACCCCTGCGCCAAAGATGAATGCCTGGCTCAAGACAGAGATTTATGTTGAACGTGATACTACTATAATGGCATTGGTGGGTTTTGAGTCGCCCTCGCGCGCCAACCGCATCTCCGACGGCATAGGCCCTCAGGGCAGATGGGAGGCTCAGGGACGATTGTGGATAAACGGCAAGGAGATATTCCCATCGCAAACGTGGAACGAGCCAGGGCGCTACAGATACCACTACAACACTTGGCATCAGGCCCCCAACGAACTTCCTTACACCGACGAGCAACTATTCTGGATGCGCAAACCCACGCTCATTCCACTCCAAGCGGGATGGAATAGTGTGATGCTCTACACAACCCGACTCTTCAACATAAACAACTGGGTTGCAGCCTTTATCCCCGTAAGCATCGACTCCGAGGGGCGCTTACGCGAGGCCGAGGGGGTTAAATTCCGATAACTTAGAGCCATAGAGGCCCATTGATGCACATTTTATATGTAAATAATTTGTTGAACGATTGATTTTTATTACCTTTGCGCCACAAAAAGAAAAATTCTAATTTTAACAATATTATGACAATCACAGCATCTGATATCAAGATTGGTATGTGCATCGAGATGGACAACAAGACATTCCTCGTTGTTGATTTCCAGCACTGCAAGCCAGGCAAGGGTCCTGCATTCGTACGTTCAAAGCTCAAGAACTTGGAGAACGGTTACGTTCTCGAGAAGACTTTCTCTTCTGTAAGCCAGAAGATTGAGCAGGTTCGCGTTGAGCGTCGTCCTTACCAGTTCACTTACGAGGATGATTTGGGCGCACACTTTATGCACACCGAGACTTTCGAGGAGATTAACATCGACAAGAACGTTATCGAGAACTACGACCTTATGGCCGATGGTCAGATTGTAGAGGTTATGTTCCACACCGAGAAGGAGATGGTTCTCTCGGCTGAGCTTCCTCCAGTACTCGATATGGAGGTTACTTACACCGAGCCAGGTATCAAGGGCGATACAGCTTCTACAAGCTCATTGAAGCCTGCTACTGTAAACACTGGTGCAACTGTTCGTGTTCCATTGTTCATCAACACAGGTGACAAGATCCGCGTTGACAGCCGCACTCGTGAGTACAAGGAGCGTATTCGCTAAGCGATAGGAGCCGCCAGACAAGGCTCTTGTTGGACAACTTCTAAATAGTATGGGGCTACCGACAACTATGTTGGTAGCCTCTATTTTTGTTCATATCTCACCCCATCACCAAAACCCATTAGCGCCTCAGACCAGCATCACTAAAAGTAGTGAAATTGCAAAAACTTACTTTATAATTGGCCAAAATTACATATCTTTGCAGCGCAAATGGGAAACGGACAAAAGATAAATAAGGGCCTTTGGTGTGGTCTGCTGATGTTGCTGCTTTGGATAAGCTACATCGGCGGGGTGTCGCTCTTTCCCCACAACCACATCGTTGATGGCCACCGTATCACCCACTCGCACCCTTATTCGGGTTCACCCGAAAATCCCAATCACAACCACACGCAGGCACAGATAGCGACTATCGCTATGCTCTCAAATGTTGTGGCTATTGTCGCTCACAGCACATTTGCTTTGGGATTATCGCTTGCGCTGCTGACCATTATCGGATGTGCAGCGCAGATTTCAATCTCGCGTCTCACGCAGCAGATACTATCACTCCGAGCCCCTCCTGTGGCTTTGGCCTAACACATCATCGGATGACTGCCTCAGTGCAGCACAAACCTTTTCATTTTATATCACACTTATCTTTTAATCATAACACAATGAAAGTTACAAAACTTGCATTGGTGGTTGTGATGGTTATGCTGTGCGCAGTTGGCGCATCGGCTAATGCCCTCATTGTATCACCAATCAACGATAATATCACCACACCCAACGACGGCTCACAGCGTCTGCGCTTGGGCTCAACATCAATCAAAGGCCACATCATCGACAAGGCGACAAACGAGCATATCCCATACGTTACCGTCACCGTGAAGGGCACAACCATCGGTACGGTTGCCGATGCAACGGGCCACTTCACTCTGCGCAACCTGCCCGACACCGAGTTTACTCTCGTGGCCGAGTTCCTCGGTTACAAGAGCGTGGAGGTGGTAATTCCCGCCAAGCACGACAAGAACATCGACCTTAGCATCACACTCGAGGAGCAGTCGATGTCGATGGACGATGTGGTTGTGTCGGCCACCCGCAACGAGACCAACAAACGCAATACGGCCACAATCGTAAATGTAACCTCACACAAGGTTTTCGACAATACGGCCTCGACCAATCTGGCCGAGTCGGTACGCTTCCAGCCAGGTCTTAGGGTGGAGAACACCTGCGGTAACTGCGGTGCTGTGCAGCTTCGTATCAACGGTCTGGAGGGACAATATTCGCAGGTGCTGCTTGACTCAAGCCCAATCTTCAGCTCGCTTGCGGGCGTATATGGTTTGGAGCAGTTGCCCGTAGCGATGATTGAGCGAGTGGAGGTTATTCGTGGCGGAGGCTCAGCCCTCTTTGGCTCAAACGCTATCGGTGGCGTGGTGAACATCATCACCAAAGAGCCACTGCGCAACTCGCTTTCGCTCTCTCATACCACCAATCTTATGCAGGGCACAACACCCGAATTCAACACCTCAATCAACGGCTCATTCGTGTCGGATGACCACCGTGCTGGTGTCTATATATTTGGTATGGTGAAGGATCGCAAGGCTCTGGACTATAACGATGACGGCTTCACCGACGTATTGAAAATGGAGTCACAGACTGCCGGTTTTCGTGGTTACTACAAGACCTCGGCCTACTCGAAGCTCACAGCCGAGTACCACCACATTGGCGAGTACCGCCGAGGTGGCGACAACATCGACCAGCCACCACATATGGCCGAGATTGCCGAGGATGTGCGCCACAAAATTGATGGCGGTAGCCTGCGCTGGAGCTACTTCTCGCCCGATGCTCGTCACAATGTTGATATCTACACATCGGCACAGACCATCTCGCGCAACAGTTACTATGGTACGGGCAAAGATCCCAACGCCTATGGCCTTACAAAGGATTTGACTTGGGTGGCAGGTGCTCAGTATAGTCTGATGATGCAGAAGTGCCTGTTTATGCCTGCCCAGTTTACCGTTGGCGCAGAGTACTCATACAACGACCTCGACGACCACTCAATCGGTTTCGACCGTTCAATTATGCAGACTGTTCGTACGGCTGGAGTATTTGTGCAGAACGAGTGGCAGAGCGAGAAGCTCAACTTTGTTGTGGGTGGCCGCTTCGACAAGCATAGTATGATGGAGAAGATTATTATTTCGCCCCGTGCCAACGTGCGATATAGCCCTATCGAGGATTTGGGCTTGCGCCTAAGCTACTCAAGCGGTTATCGCGCCCCACAGGCTTTTGATGAGGATTTGCACATCGACGCTGTGAACAACCAGTCGTCAATCATCGAGCTTGATTCTAATCTCCGCCCCGAGTATTCTCACTCGCTGAGTGCCTCGGCAGACCTCTACCACAACTTCGGCTCATTGCAGGCTAACCTGCTTGTGGAGGGATTTTACACTATTCTCGATGATGTGTTCGCATTGGCCAAGACTGGCGAGAACGAGGCGGGATACATCATCCAGACTCGCTACAATGCCGAGGGAGCAAAGGTAAAGGGAATCACTGGAGAGCTGAAACTCGGCATCCCAAGCATATTTGAGTTACAGATGGGTTACACATTCCAGCGCAGCCGCTACGACCAGCCCGAGGAGTGGAGCGATAGCGTTGAGCCTCAGCGTCGTATGTTCCGCACACCCGACCACTATGGCTACTTCACAGCCACTGCCGACATCAGCCGCAACCTGAAGGCCTCTATTTTTGGCAACTACACAGGACGTATGCTCGTGCCACATAGCGCAGGTTATATTGATGCTGACCGCAACGAACTCACCCCAAGTTTTTGGGATATGGGTTTGCGTGTGGCCTACAACTTCAAGCTAACCGAAGCTATCTCGCTGGAGCTTTTCGGTGGCGTGAAGAATATCTTTGATGCCTTCCAGCAGGATATCGACCGAGGTCCATTCCGTGACTCGGTTTACATCTATGGCCCTATGGCTCCACGCACCTACTTCCTCGGCGTGAACTTCAAGATGTAAGATTTAGCTAATAGACACATAGATAAAACAATAGTGGTTGTCCAACTTTTTTGTCGGACAACCACTATTTGTTAGATAGCTTATATTTGCTTGGATGTATCTACTTACTCAGCCTTAGACTCCTCTTCGGCGGGCTCCATATCGGCCAGGGCCTCGCGAATCTTGTCGCACACGCGGCTCTCGATGTTACGTTCCATTGTGGTAATCAAGCTACAGATAGCCTTTGCAGATGAGCCACCGTGACCAATCATTACGGGTGCATTCACACCGATTACGATTGTACCACCCACGCTCTCGTAGTTCATTGCGTTCCAGAAATTCTGGTGGTAGTAGAGCTTCTCGCAGATAGGCTCCAACACAGGACGCAACAGATTCAAAAGCCAGGGCTTGAATGGTGTCAGACGAGTGTTGATACGATACAACGCCTCAGCCATCTTCAACACCACATTACCAACGAAACCATCGCTTACGACTACATCACAACTCTTGCCTGTGAAGATATATGAAGACTCCACGTTACCAACAAAGTTGATACCCTTCTGCTCCTTCAGCAAATCGAATGTAGCCTTAGCCTGGGCATTACCCTTGCCCTCCTCCTCACCGATGTTGAGAAGTGCCACACGAGGCTCGTCGATCTTCAAAACGTGCTTGGCAAAGATTGAACCGAGCAGACCATACTGAGCCAATACCTCTGGCTTGGCATCCACGTTAAGACCTACGTCCAAAAGCAAACCACGACGGTTCTTAACGATAGGAATGAGTGTAGAGATAACAGGGCGAATAACACCCTTGATAGGCTTGATGACATACATACAGCCCACCATCATAGCGCCCGTCGAACCTGCGCTGGCAAAACCGTCAATCTTGCCCTCGGCAAGGTGGTTGAAGCCAACAGTCATACTCGAATCCTTCTTGGCTGTGAATGCCTTAGCTGGGTGGTCGCCCATCTCGATTACCTCGGTAGTAGCCACGATATCGAAATTGTCGGCCGAGCAGTGGTGTTTTGCCAAAAGCTCGCGGATACGCTTCTCGTCACCAAAAAGTACGATGCGGCTACCAGCCTTAATCTTCTTGAGAGCCATCACAGCTCCCTCAACAGCTACTTCGGGGGCGAAATCACCTCCCATTGCATCAATACCGATTCTTAGCATATAATTCTCTTTATATAAGTCGGGTTAAAAGTCCAATGCTCACCTTAGGGCATTAGCTCTGTGGCCTCGGGCAGGACCATCGGGCATTAGACTCTACTTCTCTCTATTCAAAAAACAAGAGAGAGCGTTATGACCTGACTCAAGTGAGCCCCAGCCTGCGCTCTCCCGTTCTGTTTGAACAAAACTACTCAGCCTTCTTCTCGATAGCCAACTTGCCACGGTAGAAACCGCACTCAGGGCATACACGGTGGTAAAGTACCGCAGCGCCACAGTTAGAGCAAGTAACAACAGTAGGAACTACTGCCTTGTAGTGAGTTCTTCTCTTGTCGCGTCGTGTAGACGAAACTTTGTGTTTTGGATGTGCCATTTTACAATATAAATTTTAAGTTATCGTTTGTACTATACTAATCTTCCTGCTCGTCGTCCTGTTGCATTAGAGCCTTCAATGCTGCCAACTTATTGAAGTCCCCCTCGTCGATGGTGGGCTTGTTACCTCTGCCTGCACGAACCTCAATGGCCTCAAGCTCGGCTTCAGTAACCTGTGCGAAGCGCGCCATCATATCGGGGTTGCATTCACCTTCGGTGTGAACTCTCTGGTAGGGCAACGAGAGAATGATGCTTTCGTATATATATTGTGTGAGGTCTAAATTCTCCTCAGCGGGATTGAGCCACATCACCTCGCCATCATACTCGCCCTGCTCGGTTGAGAGGCGAACAATGAGATGACCTTCATAGTCGATGTCCACATCACAAGGCTCCAAGCAACGGTCGCACTCGCAAACCACGCTACCCTCGATTGTGACATCTACATCTAATTGGCTGTCGGTTTTCTTCAAAACCACCTTCACATCGCACTTTCCGCCCAAAACCTCGCGGCTCTCATAAGCGGCAAACAGGTCATTATCGACCACGAAATCATAGTCGAATACACTGTTACTCAGTGACTTGTAACCAATAGAGTATCTTTCGTTTAGCTCCATCTCGCAACAAATAGCAGGCAAAATTATAAATTTTTCGCGAAATGTGCAAATAATTGCTATTTTTGTGGTGCGAAAATGAGCAAGTTACACTTTTTAACCTTGCCCTGACGCAGCAGAAAATTATGAATTCGGAATTCAAAATAGAGATTAGTAGCTCGTTTGAGGAGCTGTGGCGCTACAACTTCACCATCGTATGCGCCTGCTACAACGAGCAGGGAGAGCGCACCGATTTTGTATCCGCCGAGAGCATCGCAGCCCCCTCTGGCTCGAAGTTACGCCAAGCCCCCTCAGGCTTTGAGGGTCCTCGCAAACTGCAACTCACCACCACACCCTGCCATTCGATTGTGGCCTATGTATATGTGGTGACCAACACCGAACCCATCTCAAATGTGATAGCCGACTCGCCCGCCTTCGATCTTAAGCTGAAGGTGAGCATTGGCCGCAACGCCATTTATAATAAGGTACACAAAATCAGCCAATGGGGCGGCGACAGCATAGAGCTCAAACTTGCAGCCGAGTAAAATATTCTATTGTCTATATCGTCTGCCTGGTGCGGGGTAGCGCTTCGAGGCATCATCAATTACCAATACCCAATCCTCCGCTTCGCCTGCATTGGGCGGGGTGAAGCTCATCGTAGGCTTGTCGTTCAAGAATTTGCCAATCTTTTTTGCGTTGCCTGTGCGAGGGCAGTACCACCACGCTGTAATCTTCTCGGCTTTAATCATACTGCAATTTACTGAGAACGGGCGTGATATGGGCGCATAGACCATAGCGTAACTACCTTTGCTATCTATCGTGGCCACAAAACGGTAGCGACCAGCTCCAGGCATTGCCGTATCGATACTGCTCGGAACGATAAAATCGGCAGAGGGTATCCTCGAAAAATAGGGGCGCGAGAGCATTAGACGTTTTAAGTGTTGTACGTCGTCGGCTGCGGGTTGGCCGATGGCCTCCTGCCACGACATAAGTGGGCGATTTATCGCATCTCGCTTTTCTGCATCATACATCTGCCATACCGAGTGATGCCCATAAGTTACGCCTGCCGAGCCATAGAATACGCTCCAATAGAGTGCGCGTCTAACGTCCCAAGCGTTGGAGTGCCCCTCCTCGTTGGGCCGAAATTCGAGCGGGTGATCTTCGTACAAAGGCTCTAACTCGATGATGGGCTTTGCGGGCGATAGCTTGAAATCGCCGACTATCTGCGCGTTGGAATTGTAACGCTGGTGGTGGCCGCTTTGTCGGCCATTAAACTGAAGCCACTCCTCGTTGTGAAACCAGCGTGACGATGTTTGCCAACCTGTGGGGTGAAAAGTCATAAGACTCTTTTTATCCACACTGCGTATGCCGCGAGCCATAGCGCGAATGATTCTCTTGTGGTAGTCATTGTCGGGGTTACGGTCGCCTCCCAAAATCCATATCACATTATATTTACCGTATCGCTCGGCTATCCAGCGGCCGTACTGCTCGGCATTCTGCGGAGTGAAAATATTGCCGTTATCTTTCCACCAGCTACCCCACGTTGGGAGCAGGCCTATATACATCCCTAATGAGTTGGCACGACTTACTATATAATCGACATTATCCCAATAGTCATTCCGCTCTCCCTCTTTGGTGGCGGGCATTGCGGGGTTGCTATTCACAAGCGGCTTGTGGCCATAGGCATTGGGGGTGTTGACACCGTCGAGTTCGGCCAGCGCAACAGCTTGAATCACATTGAAACCCTTGCTGGCTCTATCTTTAAGGTAGAGGTCGGCCTCCTCGCGCGTGAGGCTGTGGAAGAGTTCCCACGCTGTATCGCCTTGATAGAAGAATGGGCTGCCATCCTCGTATTGCAGATAGTGTCGGTTTTCGCTTACGGTTATGCGCTGTAATTGTTGCGCTATGCAGGTCATCGAGCAGCTTAGGCTTAGACCAACGACAAGTGTAATGACAGCGGGGAGCAATCGTTTCATACTCTATGATGTTGTGAGGTTTTCACAAAGATAAGAAAAAAACCGACTCCCACAAGGGAAGTCGGTTGAAAGTATCTATTTGGTTATAGATTACTTGTTGTAAGCCTTCATAACTGAGATGAGGTCCAATACCTTGTTTGAGTAACCCCACTCGTTGTCGTACCAAGATACAACCTTTACGAATGTGTCAGTCAAAGCGATACCAGCCTTAGCGTCGAAGATTGAAGTGCGAGCGTCACCCAAGAAGTCAGATGAAACAACATCCTCGTTAGTGTAGCCCAAAACGCCAGCCAACTCACCCTCTGAAGCAGCCTTCATAGCCTCGCAGATCTCAGCGTATGTTGCAGGCTTAGCCAAGTTAACTGTCAAGTCAACTACTGATACGTCCAAAGTAGGAACGCGGAATGCCATACCAGTAAGCTTACCGTTCAACTCTGGCAATACAACACCTACAGCCTTAGCAGCACCTGTTGAAGAGGGGATGATGTTGCCAGCAGCAGCGCGGCCACCACGCCAGTCCTTCAAAGAGGGACCGTCAACAGTCTTCTGAGTTGCAGTTGTAGCGTGAACAGTTGTCATCAAACCGTCAGCGATGCCCCAGTTGTCGTTCAAAACCTTAGCGATAGGAGCCAAGCAGTTTGTAGTA
>JAZOUS010000014.1:0-7063 GCA_045658265.1 Alistipes sp. | reverse complement strand
TGCAAGTAATATAGCATTTGATGATAATCCAGTGTTGCTTATCCATCATATAAAATAATCGGAGCTGTGGCAGAGATTATCACAGTATGAATTTTTATATGATATATGCAAAACAGTGGGCTTATGTGATATAAGTTGGCGGTTTTTTTGATATATTTGCAGCCGCAAAAGCACAAAGCTTATAAAATTAAATATAAAATTAAAAATAAGTTACAAATTATAACCAAAACAACAATTATGGCTATAAATCTTACTCCCAATGCTTTGGGCCGAGGTCTTAAGGAGTATATCATTATGACTTTCGGTATGTTCTGCTACGCCTTCGGTTGGGTGGCTTGCATCATTCCAGCAGGAGGTATGGGTGGCGGCGCGACAGGTTTGTCGATGATTCTCAACCACTTCGTGCCGATAATCTCGATGGGTACATTTGTATTCATCATCAACGCAATCCTGCTTCTGTTCGGAGGCTTTATAGTGGGTTGGAACTTCGGTATCAAGACCATCTTCTGCATCATTATGCTCTCGATTGCGATGGATGCGTGGACCTTTATCCTGCCCGACAACTACATCGAACTGCTGAACATCTACACCCAGAATATCGACTCGAGCGACATCCTGCTTGTGATTATGGGTGCCATAATTTCGGGTTCGGGTGTGGCCATCGGATTTAGCCAGGGCGGCTCGACAGGCGGTACCGACATCGTTGCGATGATTATCAACAAGTACCGCACAATGAGCTATGGAAAGATTGTGATTATGACCGACTTCTTTATCATCGGCTGCTCGATTTTCATCTCCGATGATTTGGCTTCGGGTATCGCTCGCGTGGTCTATGGCTACATTATGATTGCCGTTTATGGCTATACTGTCGATCTTATCCAGTCGGGTAGCCAGCAGTCGAGCCAGATATTTATCATCAGCCCCCAGTACGAGAAGATTGCCAACGCCATCAACATCGAGGCTGGTCGTGGTGCAACGCTTATGGACGGCAAGGGCTGGTACACCCAGAACGACTGCAAGATTATTATGGTTGTATGCCGTAAGCGTGACGCTGCAATGATACTCAAAATCACCCGCCGCATCGACGAGAACGCCTTTATCACAATGGGCTCGGTTATGGGTGTCTATGGTAAGGGTTTCGAGGCACTTAGCAAAGTATAACGAAGCAAAGTTGCCAAAAATATTAGGCTACTGACAGCAGTGTCGGTAGCCTATTTTTCTATAACTTGCGGCTGGGGCAGTCGCCGAAGCCCGTCAGGGTGATGTTGCCCGATGGCGATAGCTCGACTATGGCGTAGGAGTTGTGGGCCGGAGCAGCCTTCTCGATCATACCACACAGGGTGATGTAGTGTATGCCGTTGCGGTGGCTGTAGTGGCCAGGGTGGTGATGCCCCTGGAATACGGCCAGCACCTGTGGGTGGCGTTCGATGATGGCCACAACCTCGGCGGCGTTGCTCACACACACGTTTCTGTTCACGCCCGAAAAGCTGTCGAGCAGTTGGTGCAGAAAGATGAGTGTCGGCTGGTTGGCGTGAGCCGCAAGCTCGGCTTCGAGCCACCCAAGCTGCTCAGGCGGAATCTGAGCCGAGGTCCATTTGAAGTTGCCTCGGCAGTAGGGCGTAAGGTCGGCGTTGAAGTTGGCATCGAGCACTATGCAGCGCACCCCGCGAGCCGCAAACGAGTAGTACGATTTGCCCTTCGCACGCCCTGTGTTGGTGGTGTGTGCTAAAAACTCCTCCTTCGATATGCAGTCCATATCGTGGTTGCCTAAGGCGTGGTATGTGGCACCCTCAAACTGCCTAAAGATAGCCTCTATGCGGTCGAGGTCGCGCAGGGTTTGAGCAGTGTCGCCGCTCTTGGGCATATCCTTCATATCGCCTAACTCGATGATGAAGTCCAAATCGGAGCGGTTAAACTCGTCGATGGCCTCCTGCATCTTCTTTAGCGAGTCGCGATAGTGGCGCGTGCCGCCCACCTCGCGGTCGGAGTAGTGGGTGTCGGTCACGACTCCAAAACGCAACGCCTTGCCTCGCTTCGCCCCTTGTTTGGTTGCGGCCAGCGCCCTGCGGCCTGTCGCCAAAAGCACCACACCTCCCGAAATAATCTTTATAAATTCGCCTCGTTTCATAGCCTGAAAGTTTTGTAATCACAAGATACGAATTTTTCGACATATCACAAAAAAGCCCCTCCCAATGGGAAGAGCTTAGTTTCATTATACGATACTTTGCGTCATTTGACAAAATAGCTTATTTGTTCTCGAAATAAGTTCGTTCGTAGGTTTCGTAGTCTGTCCAATTCTCTAAATGTTCGCTATCAACATTATCTGCGTACTTTTGTTGTGATTTAAGTACGAAAGACACATAACGCCCTACCTCATTTGTCATATCAACCTCCAATACAATGTTATCAATGTTGTATGCCACTACTTTCATCTTTAGAGGAGTAGGGAAACGCGATGGATTTGGAATATTCTGGTCGGTGTGGAGGCTAATAGAACCATCGGGAGCAATCAGGTAATCATAATATATTATATAGCCATAGTATAATGGGTTTCTACCTATATCTGTATAGGAATATTTAAATTTTGAACTAAAGGCAAATAAATGACGCTCCAGAGACAAGCTACCTGTATATCCATCTTCTGCAGTTAATCCGTAGCGAATATAGGACTTGACGTTTTTTCTTTCGGCATCCTCAAACAGAAAATACTCCTCGATACTCCACGAAATAGGCCCTTTCAAAATATCGTCAAGAGTCATTTGTGGCGATGTTCCAATGTCGGAAATAACCCGCTGATACTTTTCATTATCTGGCAACTTGTCGTAATCTACCTCGCATCCTGCTAAAATCATAGCAACCAGCGCTCCAAAAATAATTTTTTTCATCGGCTATGAATTTTAAGTTGATGAATATTTTGTCGATTGCAAGTTACAAACAAATATTCCTAATTGCAAATATTTTGCAACCAAAAAAGCTCCTCCCAACGGGAAGAGCTTTTCAATATTTCGAATCCGAAAATTCAAACAAACTCAAAAACCAATTTTGAATTTTGAATTTTGAATTCCAAAGCACACTCCTCCGTCACTTCGTGACACCTCCCCTAACTTAGGGGAGGAGCTATATAAAAACTCTCCCTCTAAGGTAGAGGGAGTACCCTTTAGGGGGAGGGAGTGTGCGCTGAGATGAAAGATAAAAGATAAAAAATGAGAGATGAAATGACAGCTATATAAAAATATCCTGTCTAACTCGATGTTAGACAGGATATTTAGCCAATTTTGAATTTTGAATTCTGAATTTTGAATTACTTTCTAATTGCAGCCACACCTGGCAACTCCTTACCCTCCATATACTCGAGCAAAGCACCGCCACCAGTTGAAACGTAAGATACCTTGTCAGCCAAGCCGAACTTGTTGATACAAGCTACAGAGTCACCACCACCGATAAGTGAGAATGCGCCTGCTGCAGTTGCCTCAGCGATAGCATCAGCCACAGCCTTAGAACCTGTTGCAAACTTGTCGATCTCGAACACACCTACAGGGCCGTTCCAGAGGATAGTCTTGCACTCCATAATCTCCTTAGCGAAGAGCTCCTTACCCTGAGAAGCGATGTCAACACCCTCCCAAGCATCTGGAATAGCGTTAGCGGCAGCCTCCTCGGTGTTAGCCTCCTGTGAGAAGTCGTCAGCGATGAGAGCATCGGGTGAAGTCACAATCTTGATACCCTTCTCCTCAGCCTTCTTCAAAATCTCCAAAGCTACTGGGAACATATCTGGCTCGCAGATTGAGTTACCTACCTTACCACCCTGAGCAGCAGCGAATGTGTAGGTCATACCACCACCGATGATAATCTTGTCGCACTTCTCCATCAACTTCTCGATGATAGTGATCTTGGTAGATACCTTAGAACCACCTACGATAGCAACGAATGGGCGCTGTGGGTTCGACATCACACCGTCGATAGCCTTCAACTCGTTCTCCATAACGTAACCGAACATCTTATCCTGAGGGAAGTACTCAGCGATAAGCGCAGTTGATGAGTGAGCACGGTGAGCAGTACCGAAAGCGTCGTTGATGTAGCAGTCAGCATAAGAAGCGAGCTTCTTCACGAACTCCTTCTGTGGGCCCTCCTTAAGAGCCTTCTTAGCCGCCTTCTTCTCCTCGTCGGTAGCGTCCTCAGCCAAACCGCGTGGCTTACCCTCCTCCTCGGCATAGAAACGGAGGTTCTCCAAAAGCATCACCTCACCTGGCTTCAAAGCGGCAGCCATCTCAGCAGCCTTCTCGCCCATACAGTCACCAGCAAACTGAACCTTCTCGCCCAAGCGAGCCTCGATAGCTGGGATAATCTGCTCCAATGAGAACTTTGGATCTGGGTTCTTCTTTGGACGACCGAGGTGCGACATCAAAATCACTGAGCCACCCTTCTCCAATACCTTCTTGATTGTAGGGATAGCGGCACGGATACGAGTGTCGTCAGTTACCTGGCCCTCGCCATTGAGGGGTACGTTGAAGTCAACGCGAATGATGGCACGCTTGCCACTGAAATCGTAGTTGTCAATTGCGAACATAGTCTTAATTGTTTTTGTTTAACCTTATTTGTTTGTCTGTTTTTGCTCGTTAAGTCTCATTTTCGGGGCTCAATTCGCCCCACTTTGGCGCAACTCGCCACAGCCCTACTGTTGGGGTAAGGCTACACTTGCCACAAATATACATAAAAAAAATCTATTTAATCCCATTTTCTGCCGAATAGTTTGATATAAAGAGTGAGAGTATGGCAGTTTTGAAAAAAAAACTTATATTTGCCATTACAATATTTGTTGTTGAGAAGATTATTAGCCCGAGGGTCGCGACTCGATAATAGGATTCGTAACACCATATTTTTTATACACAAACAAAACTGAAAATTATGGCAAATAATCTGTTAAAAGGCAAGAAGGGCCTTATCTTTGGCGCTTTGAACGAGAACTCTATCGCCTGGAAAGTGGCTGAGCGTGCAGTGGCCGAGGGTGCCGAGATTGTGCTTACCAACACCCCCATTTCGTTGCGTATGGGTGCAATCAACGAGTTGGCCGCAAAGTGCAATTCGATAGTTATCCCTGCCGATGCAACGTCGGTCGAGGATCTGGAGAACCTTATTGATAAGACAATGGAGCACTTCGGCGGAAAGTTTGATTTCATCCTCCACTCGGTGGGTATGTCGCCCAACGTGCGCAAGGGCATACCTTACGAGAATCTCAACTATGAGTACCTCTCTAAGACGCTCGATATCTCGGCTATCTCGTTCCACAAGGTCATCAAGATTGCCTACCAGAAGGATGCCCTCAATGAGTGGGGCTCGATTGTGGCGTTGTCGTACCTCGCCGCGCAGCGCACGCTCTATGGCTACAACGATATGGCCGATGCGTAGGCTCTGCTGGAGTCTATCGCTCGCTCGTTTGGCTGCGTCTATGGCCGCGAGAAGAATGTGCGTATCAACACCGTGTCGCAGTCGCCCACACCAACCACCGCAGGTGGCGGCATTATGGGCTTCAGCAAGCTCTTGGAGTATGGCGAGACTCTCTCTCCACTGGGTAACGCTTCGGCCGAGGATTGCGCCGACTATGTGCTGACACTCTTCTCGGACTACACCCGCAAGGTTACGATGCAGAACCTCTACCACGACGGCGGCTTCTCGTCGATTGTGATGTCCCCCGAACTGATGGAGGTCTTCGAGAAGGGCATCGAAAGCGAGAAGTAGATCTTGATATATGGTACAAATTAAGAGTGTGTCCTTTGGTGGGCACACTCTTTTTCGTAAATAAAAATAGTCTTTATCTCAGCCAGGCTATTTTTTCATTTCGCACACGGCTTTCATCGAGTTAAGATGCTCTTGAGTGCTGGGTTTCAGCATATAAACATCAACCTTGCGGCCCTCGAGGTATCTTATTTTGGGGTCGAGGATAGCAATCACCTCGTCCTCTGTCGAACTGATAATATTGGCTGTTTTCCACTTGTGTCGCTCGACGTAGCCCACCTCAACATCGCTCTGCTCGGGGGTGAAGTAGTAGTAATCATAATCGGTCTCGCCAAAAACAAAGGTCTGCTCACGATTGTCGTTCTCGTAGTAATCGGTTTCGTTGAGTATCGACACCGTACTATTTGTATATTTTCCCTCATATCGCACACCAATCCAGCAAGGCTTGCTCATCAGCAGCTCGGTAATCTCATCTTGCTCGAGCGAGTTGTAGAACTTCCACTGCTTCCAATAGTTAAACAGGTTTGCTAACATTTTGTCCATATGCTCCTGAGTGTAACGACGCATCTTGTAGATAGTAATCGTGCCCACCCTATTGAGGTTATCGTGGGTGAAGAGCACCATACTGTCGGTGTACTCCACTATGTTTTTCCTTGCCCAAGAGTGGTTAATGGTTTTGGTGTCGGTACTTGGTATGTTATTGTAGTAATTAACGAGTAAGTTGTTTTCGTAAAACTTGAAGGTATTATTTGCAGGACCTCCTAATTCATTTTTGCCCTTTTCGTCGTAGATTGTAACATCGGTATTCGACACATAGGCCATATAGTGTATGGTTGACGAAGCAATCCAGCAGGGGGCATCAATCAGAAGCTGCTCGACATTTTCGGGCAGTTCGGCAGGGAGTTTTATCACTCGACGCTCAAACATCTCCACTTCGGGTTGTTCTGGCTCAGGTACTACTGGCTGCTCGGGAGCCTCCTTTTCGCACGCCGCTAAAAACAATGCTACTACCAGATAAAATAGAATCTTTCTCATAGTCGTAACTTTTTATAGGGTTAAACAATGGATTTTGTTTTGCAATATATAACCCAATTCTGCAAAGAATCTAAAATCGCACCTTAAAGTTAAGAAAAAAATCACGAAAAAAGTGATTTTTGGGGAATTTGTTGAGTTGAAAGAAAAAAATATACTCCGTCATTCCATATTTTTACATCAATCTACGTTTGGTGATGGTATTAGTTTCTATGTAAAAATGTTGGAATCTTCCGCTTATTAAAAACGTTTCAAAGAACGATTCTTTACCTCAAAGTCGCTTTTTGCACGGTCGTTTTCC
>JAZOUS010000013.1:0-42328 GCA_045658265.1 Alistipes sp. | reverse complement strand
AAAGGCCAATAAATTTTTTAATCCGCAGCTCTCCGACCTGCACGACCCATTCTTGATGAAGGATATGGATAAGGCAGTCGAGCGCATCGAGCGTGCCGTAGCCAATAACGAGAAGATTATGGTCTATGGCGACTATGATGTGGATGGCACAACAGCCGTAGCTCTGGTTTATAAATTCTTGAGGCAGATAGGTCACAAGAACCTTGTTTTCTACATCCCCGACCGTTATAACGACGGTTACGGTATATCGGTAAAGGGCATCGACTCGGCGGCGCGTAAGGGCGTGACGCTGATGATTGCTCTCGATTGCGGCATTAAGGCCGTAGAAAAGGTTGTTTATGCGAGTGAGAAGGGCGTAGATTGTATTATCTGCGACCATCATCTTCCGGCAGAGGAGATTCCCTCGGCCGTAGCAGTTCTCGACCCAAAGCGCACCGACTGCAACTATCCATTCGATGAGTTGTCGGGTTGTGGCGTGGGTTTCAAACTCGTACAGGCTTATGCGCAGAAGCACGGCATCCCATTCAGGGATATTGAGCATCTGCTGGATTTGCTGGTAGTGAGTATTGCGTCCGACATTGTACCGCTTACGGGCGAAAACCGTATCCTGGCCTACTATGGTCTGGAGCGTTTGAACCGTATGCCTTCGTCGGGATTGTTGTCGATTATCAAGATTTGCGGCCTCGAGCGCCACAACATCACTATCGACGACATCGTATTTAAGATTGGTCCACGCATCAATGCCGCTGGCCGTATGCGTACGGACGAGAATGATGAAAATGCTGCTCCTTCGGGAGGTTTTGCGGCGGTGGAGCTCTTGGTTGAGGGTAACGAGAAGCAGGCGCGCGAGTTCTGCGACGTTATCGATTCCTACAATCAGGACCGCAAGAATATCGACCGTAGCGTGACGCAGGAGGCTCACGACTACATCGAGTCGCACCCCGAGATGAAGGAGCATAAGAGTACGGTTATCTATAATCCCAAGTGGATGAAGGGTATCGTGGGTATCGTGGCGTCGCGCCTTATCGAGACCTACTACCGTCCTACGGTGGTGCTCACGATGAGCAACGGTTTTGTGACAGGCTCGGCACGCTCGGTTCCTGGTTTCGACCTCTATCAGGCTGTGGAGTCTTGTTCGGATTTGTTGGAGAACTTTGGTGGCCATATGTACGCCGCAGGCCTTACTATGAAGCCTGAGAACGTGGAGGCCTTCTCGAAGCGATTCAACGACTATGTCGATCAGCACATCGATCCACAGATTTTGGTGCCTCAGGTTGATATCGACAGCGAGTTGCTCTTTTCGGATATCACACCCGCGTTCCACCGCCAGCTCAACAGCTTCCAGCCATTTGGCCCAGGCAATACCGCTCCGGTGTTTGCTACCTATGGCGCAAGCTCGCACGGTGAGCCTAAGTTGGTGGGCGCCGATTTGGAGCACCTGAGAATGGACTTGGTGCAGCGTCAGAAGCCTAATACGGCTATCCAGACCATCGCCTTCCAGCAGCCAACCCACTATGAGTGGATTCGCGCTGGCCGTCCTATTGACGTGTGCTACCAGATTGTGGAGAACCATTATCGAGGTGTGGTGACTACGCAGTTGCGTATCAAAGACATTAAGACTGTCGAAAAATAGGTGTTGAAAACCGTCTAATGTGGCTCTTTTGGCATCTGGCTTGTTTTCGAACTCCTCATTTACGCATAGTAAACTGCGGGTTCTCAAACTGCGACCAGCCTCAAAATAGCTCACATTATACGATTTTCGGGAGGTGGGTATTTTGAGTTTTTACTCAATATATAAAAAAAATGCAGGCTGTGCCGTTGCGGTAGGTAGCGAGTCCAGCCGACGTTGGATAGAATATATCCGATGTATTATCAGAATAAGGTGCAGGTTGTGCCGATTCAGTCAGTGAAGAGGATAGCCGCCTCAGAGACTAAAAAATTGCAAGTGTGCTCTATCGCTGCCTGCCGTATGGCAGGGGGAGGAAAGTCCGAGCAACGCAGAGCGCCGCACGAGTTAACGGCTCGACGTTCGTAAGGGTGTAGTAGCGTAACAGAGAATAACCGCCGATGTCGGCTTCGGCTGGCAGGTAAGGGTGAAAAGGTGGGGTAAGAGCCCACCGCGAGGGCAGCAATGTCTCTCGGCAGTACGCCTTGCGGGTTGCAAGACCGCGTATACCGACAATTAAGGGTTGCTCGTCCAATGTCGGGGGGTAGGTTGCTGGAGGCTGCGGGTGACCGCAGTCGTAGATAAATGATAGAGGCCCTCTCGGGGGTACAGAACTCGGCTTATAGCGCTTGCAATGTAATGCCCGATCACCAATAAGGTGGTCGGGATTTTTTTGTAGATATTGACTCTCGCAGTAAAAAGATTTCATTAGTTATATAAAATATCACATTTTTCATTAAATTTGCATTACCTCCATCCCGCTTATGTGGTTTGGAAGTGGATTATTTTGTATTAAGGTGTTATTGAAATTATCTTCATTGATGAAATTCTCGCAAAATTTCCAAGACACGAAGATGATAGCGGTAGCACCACATCATTGGTATGTACAGCCCTTGTTGGCTATCTACATAACCTTTGGTGTGGGCTATTGTTTTATCCAGTGTCAAGGCAATGCGAGAAGCCCCATCAATAGGATAAAGCTATAAGTTCCCACACCTTTATTTTTTATAATGCTTTCATCGGGGAATTATGAGGGCAAAAGCAGATAAATTTATGAAGAGATTTGGAATGATTGGAATGGCTTTGATGGCTGTTCTTTTGTGTGCAAATTTTACAAGTTGCAGTAAGGAGGAGGACTCTGCCAACCAGGGCAACGAAGATGTTGGAGGTGGTGAGGAAGTTGTTGTTACAAAGGAGAAGAAGTTAGTGAAAATAGTAGGCTCGTTTGGCTCGGACTCCGAGACCTATGAGTTCAGCTATGATGACAAAGGTAGAGTAACAAAAGCCTCAGGCGTACAAAACTATGATGGGGAGTACGAAAAAGAGACCGTGCAGTTTATTTGGGGTGACGATGCTATTATGGTTGATTATAAGCGTAGCTCAAGCTACAGCTCTGAAAATGAGAGTTACAGCGCTAAATTAACACTCCAAAATGGACTTGTACAAAATAGTGATACCGACGAAAAATTCACTTATAATGGCTCGGGTAGAATCTCATCTCGTGTAGCTCGAGGTTGCACAACTTCAGTCTTGTGGGATGGCAATAAATTGGTCTCAATATCGGATGAAGATGGAAAGACTGTATTTACTTATGGCTCATCTTCTTGCAAGAAGGGTTATTTCCCATTCTTTCCAATTATTATTGGCTTTGATTTTGAACTTTTGTATATTGCAAATCCCGAACTTATTGGCGCGAAAACAACCCAGTTGCCAACAAATTATAAATATGATTCTAATCATAGCGAAGATGAAGATTCAATAAGCTTTGCCTATGATTTTGATAGTGATGGCTATATCACTAAGGTTACCTTAAAACAAGGCGGTGATACAATATCATATTCTTTGACTTGGAGATAAATAAGTTGATAGAAACAGGAGGAAAATAAAAGATTTTCCTCCTGTTTCTTTATGTGTATGATTGATTTATGGAGCCTGTTTGAATATTAAAAATTCCTGTTGCGAGGTCATACAATGCCCGCAGTGGTGGGGGCTCAGTCCGTTGCTGTTGAGCATCCCACATTCGGGGCATACGAGGTATTGTGCCGCCAGCGAATCGTGCGCTTCGGGGCACTCCAGGTAGCTTCTTAGGATTATGATTTGTTCTATGTCGCTTGCGTCGCACCACGTCAGCATACGCGCTATGTAGCGGTTGCCCTCATCGAGCGAGCGGGATATCAGGCGAAGCATCTGTTGGGTGTGACAAAGGCTCTTTTCGTCTAATATAGATTGCAGATGGGCGCGGGTGTTTTGCAGGGTAGGCTCGGCAATTATCGGTGAATTGTATATGCCACCCAACGACTCTATCGCCTTGATGCAGTTCTGGCACTGTATGGCATCGGCTTTGGCTATGGCCCTAAGCAGGGTGGCCTCGCTTGCCAACCCCTCCTGCTCGGCAAAAGATGAGTATTGAGTGTAGCGATGGCTCTGCCTCTGCTTTATTCTTGCCAGGTCGGAGAGCTCGTCGATGCTCTGCTGCCACAGGTGTTCGCCCTGCTGCGGGGGCGAAATGCGCCCCTCGATATATACGGCCGCCAGCGCCAGCGCACTGACAACAAAAGCCAAGAGGAATAGTGTGAAAAACCGTTTCATACCCGCCACAAAGCATAAATTATGCCGAGACGGAGCGGTCGGACGGAGCGTGGCGAAAGTGCGAGGCGAAAAGCGATGGATGGGCAGGGGTAAAAAACAAGAGGGAATCGCGTCCGATTCCCTCTTATTTTTCCAACTTAATTGGAAAATTAAGCATACTTGAATGTTGACTCATCTGATACGGTCAACTTCTTACGTCCCTTAGCGCGACGTGCAGCCAAAACCTTGCGGCCGTTAGCTGTTGCCATTCTCTGACGGAATCCGTGCTTGTTGATTCTCTTACGACGAGAAGGCTGGTAAGTTCTTTTCATTGCCATAACGATATCGTTTTTATGTTTGTGTCAATAAATTTCGCTTGATTATGCCTATTCATAATCTTCTGCGAGGTGCAAAGGTATATCTTTTTTCCTATTTAGCAAAAATATTTCAAATAAAAACGCTTTTGCGGCCCGTTTTGCCCCTTTTTTGCGCCTGTTTTGTGCCGAAAAGGCTCTTTTTGCTCACTTTTTTAGGCTGTTATATATCCTTAAAGAGGTCAACTTCACCCTGTTCAACCTTGCGGTACATATCCGAAAGTTCGGCCACAACGGGCGAGATTAGTTCGATGGTGTCGTTGATTGCCTCGGCTCGTTTCTTGTCGCCCTTTATGCGGTAGAGCATAGCCGCATAGAGTGCGCGGAAGCATATCTCGGTGTCGGAGACATCCTCTTTTTTAATCATCGTGCGCAACTGAGGTAGCTGAGGCAACAGCTTGGCAAATGTTGAGCGGTAGTGCTCACCGATGGGGTTGTGCATCAGTTGCAGGTGGAGATTGTGCATATCTGCAATCAGGTGGATGGTGTGCTCTAAATGGCCATTCTCATCCTTGCCCTCCTTGCGTAGCAGGTTCACGATGTCCATATACCACAACAGGTAGATATGCTTCTGCTCCTCGTCAATCTGGCGGGGCGCTACAAGCTGCGAGTAGATAGCCTCGGGGCTGAATTGCAGGGCGCGGAGCAGATCCTCCAACTGCCACAGATATAGAATATACTCGGCGATATTCTCCTTGCGTTTGGCTTTTGCTATATCCATATTGTAATCTCTAATTTATTCTCGTTCTCGTTTCGTGTGGGCCTATAATCCCCACTCCGAAGCCTCGGCCCTATCTTTGGGGGCATTTTTCACGTTGGCAAAGAGCGTTACACCACTCAGGCGCTCCAGCTCCTTGATTGTGATAAGGTCCTGCTTCGAGGGCTTGTAACCCGATGCCGAAGCGTGGGGTACGATGATGGCGGCACACTTTAGCTCCTCGGCGCTGCACTCCCTGACACTCTTGCCGGTTGAGCCTCGCTTGGTGCGGAGCATAGCCTTGTAGTAGGCGGTGGGCACTCCAATCTGCTTGCCATCACCCTTGTTTGTGGTGGTTGAGGCCTTCACCTTGCGGCCGTCGGTGTGGGTGTAGTCACCAAACAAGCAACCCGTTACGACATATAACGTGTCGCTGCAAATCTGCTTGTCGACCACTCGCTCCACATTGTTCCACACGCCTCCCTGAGCATTGAATCCCGCTTGTAGTTGGGGTGCTATGTTGGTGGCATAGAAAGTCTGCTTGTTCATCTCCTTCGAGGCGGTGCGCTCGGCCGAGCCAAGCAGATGGCCTCGGGTGTAGCTGCCATAGGAGCGTGAAATCAGTGGCTGAAACTCAATCGAGAGCGTGGGATCGAAAGTGAAGCTGTCGCTGCGCTTCGCCTCGCCCTTGTAGCTGCGATGCAGAGGTGCGGCCACCCATACAGGGCAGCAGTGCTCGCTGCTGAAGCAGGCCGTAAAGTTGCGTATGCCATCGTCGCAGAGGTGCATTGTGGTGTATAGCTCCTTTTGGTTGGGTGTGGCGGGAAGCTCTGCCCAGCCAGCTCGGAGCGTCTTGCTCTGCGATGAGGTGGTGGCGGTTGTATTTTTTGTTTGTGGCCCCTGCTGCGGCTTATGCTGAGGGGCAGCATCAATGTCGCTCTCGCCCGTTGGTGCGTTTGCGGCGGGTGCGTTGAGTTGCTGCTCAAGGCGTTGCTCGATTGTCTGACGCTTGGGCTCCACATAGTTGGTATATACATAATCGGCCAACCATATCATCGCCATAACGGCAATATAGACAAGCAGTCGCCCCTTGCTCAGGCTCTTCTTTTTTGTTCTTCGTCTCATCGGCTGGTGTTACTCTCGGTTTTTAGAGTCAATCCAAATGGTTACAGGGCCGTCGTTTACAAGCTCAATCTGCATATCTGCGCCGAAGCAGCCCGTTGCAATCTCCTTGCCGAGGGCGGTTTTCACACTCTCAACAAACTTCTCATACATTGGTCGCGAGATGGCTTCGGGTGCGGCCTTGATGTAGGATGGACGGTTGCCCTTCTTGGTGGATGCGTGGAGTGTGAATTGGCTCACCACCATCACCTCGCCACCAATCTGCTGCACGTCGAGATTCATCACTCCCTGCTCATCGTCGAAGATGCGCAGGCGGCTGAGCTTGCCCGTCAGCCAATCGATATCCTCTTGAGTATCTGCCTGCTCAATGCCTACAAGCACCAGCAATCCCTTGCCTATGCGCGAGTACTCCTTCTGGTCGATTGAAAGGCTTGCGCGGCGAACTCGCTGAATCAATAATCTCATATCTTAAGATGTTTTCGGCCTATAAATCCTTGAAAAATGCCCACAAGTTATCTTTCGCTGGTACAGGTGCTTCGATGCTCAGCGGCTCTTTCCTTACGGGGTGAAGGAGCTCCACTCGGCGAGAGTGCAGCGAGATGCCTCCGTCGGGATTAGAGCGCTTAGCTCCATACTTCAAATCGCCTTTGATTGAGCAGCCAATCTTCGAGAGCTGGGCGCGAATCTGGTGGTGACGGCCTGTGAGAAGCTCCACCTCTACCAAAGTGTAGTTGGTCGAGCGGCCCAGCACCTGATAGTTGAGCATAGCCTTCTTGCCGTCGGCCTTTGGCTTGTCGTATGCTCGTGAGCGGTTGGTGCGGCCATCTCGCACGATGTAGTGCGTCAGGCTTCCCTGCTCGGGGTTAGGCGTTGCCTCGGTGATGGCCCAGTAGGTCTTGCGAATCTCGCCGTTGCGAATCATCTCGTTCAGGCGAGTCAGCGCCTTCGATGTCTTGGCAAATACCACAGCGCCACTCACGGGGCGGTCGATGCGGTGTACCACTCCGAGGAATACATCGCCTGGCTTATGGTCGCGCACCTTAATCATCGCCTTGATGTCGTTCTCTAACGCCTCATCGCTCTCGCGGTCGGGCTGTACCAGCTCGCCGCAGTGCTTGTTGACCACAATCAGGTGGTTGTCCTCGTAAAGAATATCTTTTGGATTGAACATTTTTTTATCGTTTTCTTGTGAAACTTTCTTTTCGTAAAATATCTATAACTTGAAAGAGAATGGCAGAAGCAGCTCTGCACTCTCTACGGCCGTTGCCGACTTCTCGCCCGCCATTATCACCCTGATTGGCTGGCCCTGTCGTCGCTCCACATCAATCAGCGTCTGGCGGCAGGCACCGCAGGGGTAGCACTCGCGTGGGGCAGGGGCAGAGGCTATGGCTATCGCCTCGATGGCATCGTCGGCATAGCCCGACTGATGCGAAAAGAGCAACACTCTCTCGGCGCACAACCCCGATGGATAGACCTCGCTCTCGCAGTTGGCTCCAACGATTATGCGGCCACTCTTGAGGCGTGCGGCAGCACCCACCTTGAATCCCGAAAATGGAGCGTATGAGCGCTCGGTGGCCTTGCGTGCCTGCTCGATAAGCTCGCTGTCGGCGGGGCTCATCTCGGCAGGAATATCATAGTGCTCGAAGGGGATGTTTATCTGGCTTCTCATAGCTCAAAATTTGTTACTCTGCTCACAAAAATACAATAATCGGAGCAAGAAACAAAATCTTCGCAGCGGAATATGGCCCGCAGCAGAGATAACTCGCCAAAATAATGTTACAAACCGCTCGCAGGAGTAGGCCGATACTATATTTTTGTGTATCTTTGGCACATAAAACAGAGCCAAATGCTGAGCGATAAGATTAAAGGATATTTTTGTGGTGCCATATCGGGAGCTTCGTATGGCCTGATACCGCTTTTCTCGGTGCCGGTGATGCGTCAGGGAGTCGATTTCGACTCTTTGTTGCTCTACCGTTACCTGATGGCGGCTGCGGCTCTGGCGCTGATTATGGCTATGCGTGGCAGGCTCAGCTCGCTGGCTCTGCACCGCCGAGAGGTGCCGTTTGTCGTGCTGCTCGGTATGTTGTATGCCTTTTCGTCGGTCTTTATGTTTCAGGCCTTCGACTATATGGCCACAGGCCTGATTTCAACGATGTATTTCGTCTATCCCGTGATGACCGCTTCGATGATGGCTATGTTCTTTGGCGAGCGTATGTCGTGGGGCAGGATTTTGTCGCTGGTGATGACCATTGGTGGCGTGTTGCTGTTGTATGTCTCGGATGGCGATGAGCGGATGAGCCTTGTCGGCGTGGGACTTACGTTTGCCGCTGCGCTGGCCTATGCGGTCTATATTGTTATCACCAATCAGTCGCGTATGCGCAATGCCAGCGGCTCGAAGGTGGCCTTCTGGTCGCTGATGGTGGGTAGTGTGGTCTTTTTTGTCCGTACGGGATTTGGTGATAGTCTGCAGGTGCTGCCCTCGCTGGAGTGCTGGGGTTTGGTGCTGCTGCTTGCCATTGTGCCAACGGTGGTGTCGTGCACCTCGCTTGTGTTGTCGATTCGCTATGTGGGCTCGACCATCACCTCGATTTTGGGCGCTATGGAGCCAGTTACGGCCGTATTGTGTGGAACACTGGTCTTCGGCGAGGCTATGTCGCTGAGGATTTTTATGGGTATATTTGTGATAATCGCCGCAGTTATGGTGCTTGTGGCAAGCGATGAGATGGTGGCTCGCCGCAGGGCCAAGTCGCGCCGCAAGGGTGTCAGCTAATGCCCGCATAAAAGGATTGTAAATAGTAGAAAATATAGTTATGTCAAGAAGAAAACGTCAGAATTATCCCCTTATCGAGGGACTTGAGATTACAACATTGGCTGCCGAGGGCAAGGCTATGGGCCGCTATAATGAGCAGGTGGTTTTTGTGCCTATGACGGTGCCAGGTGATGTTGTCGACGTTCAGATTCGCAACAAGCGCCGCCGTTTTATGGAGGGCGTGGTTGTGAACTATGTAAAGCGTTCGCCTCTGCGCGAGGAGCCTTTCTGCCCACACTTCGGAGTGTGTGGAGGTTGCAAGTGGCAGAATTTGCCCTACTCCGAGCAGCTTCGTTTCAAGACCGAGCAGGTGCGTGACCAGCTCAGCCGCATCGGAAAGATTGAACTGCCTGAGGTGAAGGAGTGCTTAGGCTCGGCACGTCAGCAGTTCTACCGCAACAAACTGGAGTTTACATTTGCCGATAAGCGTTGGCTCACCTACGAGGAGATTGCCGAGGGTGGCGACATCGAGCGTCAGCCTGCACTCGGATTTCATATCCCCAACTGCTTTGATGAGGTGCTCGATATCGCCAAGTGCTACCTGCAGGCCGATGCATCGATTCAGATTCGCCAAAGCGTAAAGCCGTTCTGCATCGAGAATGAGTATTCGTACCACAACTGCCGCGAGCACGCTGGCCTGATGCGTAACATCATCATCCGCACAGCCTCTACGGGCGAGATTATGGTTATCGTAATCTTCAACGAGGATGACAAGGAGCGAATCTCAGCTCTGATGAACCACCTGCAGAGCAACTTTCCAGAGATTACTTCGCTCTTCTATGTGGTCAACACCAAGTGGAACGATTCGGTGGGTGATTTGGAGCATATCTGCTATGCGGGCAAGGATCATATCATCGAGCAGATGGAGGGTTTGCAGTTTAAGGTTGGCCCAAAGTCGTTCTATCAGACCAATTCGGAGCAGGCCTATGAGCTTTATAAGGTGGCTCGCGAGTTTGCCGATTTGCAGGGCGATGAGGTGTTGTATGACCTCTACACAGGTACAGGAACTATCGCCAACTTCTGCGCCCGCAGAGCCAAGAAGGTTGTGGGTGTGGAGTATGTGCCCGAGGCGATTGAGGATGCTAAGATTAACTCTGCGCTGAACGGCATCGACAATACGTCGTTCTATGCAGGCGATATGAAGGATGTACTCTCGGACGATTTTGTTGCCCGCAACGGCCGCCCCGATGTAATCATCCTTGATCCTCCTCGTGCGGGTGTCGATGAACGTGTGATTGATGTTATCTTGCGTGCTGCGCCCGAGCGTATGGTCTATGTGAGTTGCAACCCAGCCACTCAGGCACGCGATTTGGCATTGATGGATGGAATGTACAAGGTGGTGGCGGTGCAGCCAGTTGATATGTTCCCTCACACGCATCACGTTGAGAATGTAGTGAAGCTCGTTAAGCGATAGCTGGGGCGCACCTAACAAGGGTATTTTGGCGTTTTACTCACCCTCAAATCCTCATTTACGTTCAGTAAACTGCGGTTTTTCGGGTTTCGCAGGCCTAAAAATACCTCTTGTTATGCACGCCCAGAGTGAGTTGGAAGTTACTTTGAATTAAAAAACTGAAAAGTTATGAAAAAGTTGCTTTTTGTTGTGGCGATGGCCGTTGTGGCTTTGTCGCTGTCGGTGTGCCGAGCTCAGGCGCAGGAGTTGGCCAACGCAACACCTTATGTGGCGGTGAATGGCTCGTCGCAGGTGAAGGTTACGCCCGATGAGATATATCTAAGAATAACGCTCGACGAGGGCGACACCAAAGGCAAGGATGTTATCGAGCTGCAGCGCAAGCGATTGTTCAGTGCGCTGAGAAAGTGCGGTGTTGATATTGAGAAGCAGCTCACGCTGCTCGATATGTCGAGTGAATATTTCCGCAGAGGCAACTCGTTGGCCACTACGCAGTATGAGTTGAAACTTAGCTCTGCCGGTGCGGTGAAAGAGGTATTTGAGAGCCTCGAAAAGTCTGGAATCTCCAATGTGACGGTCAGCCGTACAGCCTGCTCAAAGATTGATGACTACCGCCGTCAGGCTCGCCAGCAGGCTATCCGCAATGCACAGAGCCGTGCTCGCGATTTGGCCGAGGCGATAGGGCAGTCGATAGGTGCCTGCTTCGAGATTAACGACTACACCAGTGAGGCCCGCGTGACAGGCTCGCGTATGATGATGGCCAAAAATGCTACGATGGATATGGCCACCGAGGAGTTTGCCGAGCCTAATATGGAGTTCGAGCAGATTGTGATTAACTATAATATTTCGGCCAAGTTTGTGCTGAATACCAAATAACCTTAAAACAAAATAGATTATGAAAATAGCAAGATTGATTTTTAACCCTTTGCAGGAGAATACATACGTCGTGTGGGACGATACGTTGGAGGCCGTTGTAATCGACGCGGGTAATATGTCGGAGAAGGAGAATGCCACTTTAGAGCAGTTCCTCTCGGAGCGTGGCCTCAAGCCAGTCTATGCGCTCAACACTCACGGCCATTTCGACCACTTGATGGGCGTGGAGTTTTTGCGCAGCCGCTACGGAGCCAAGTTTGCCGTATCGTCGAAGGATAAGTTTTTGGTTGAGAGCGCTAAGCAGAATGCCGCAATGTTTGGCATTGGCGTAGGCAATATCGTCGAGGTGATTGATGTTGATTTGGAGGGTATGGAGAGCATCAAGTTTGGCCAGACCGAGTTGCAGATTATCACCACCCCTGGCCACACCCCTGGCCACGTTGTATTCTATGAGCCACAGGCGAAGGTGCTCTTTACAGGCGATACGCTCTTCCGCGAGAGCATCGGTCGCACCGACCTGCCAGGTGGCGACTACTCGTGGATTATGAACTCCATTCTGGAGAAGATTATCCCACTCGGCGACGATGTGAAGCTCTATCCAGGTCACGGTGAGACCTCCGACATCGGCCACGAGTCGATGTATAACCCCTTTGTTGTGGAGGTGATGAATCAGGAGGTTAACTACAAGAACTAACAAAACGTCCAACCCGTTATGAAATATTTGCTAACTCTGATATTAGCCTTATCTTTCTCGGTTCAACTACTTGCACAGCAACCCAATGCAGTTGATGCAAATGCTCGCGTTGGGGAGTTAATCAATCGTTCCGACTACCTAACTCTCAGCGAGGAGTTGCCAGCGTTGCGTGCGAAGGTCGCCAAGCCGCTTTTGGCGTTGGCCGATGCGTTGGTGGCGCACCACGAAGGGCGATTCGATGATAGTAATAAAGCTATCGACAAAGTGTGCGAGTTTGCCCCCGAGTTGGGTAGCGATGTGATATTTGGGATGCAGAATATATCGCTTATAAACAACCTTGCAGCCGAGAATTACAAGGCGGGTGCCGAGGTTGTGAAGATGCTTTTGCAATTGCTCCCCGAGGGTGAGGCCGCCGAGGAGAATCGCCGCAATCTGGAGTCGTTGGCGCGCTGGTTTGCCGCTCTGTCGCCCAAAGAAGCGGTTGTGGTGGAACGCCCCAAGCACGATGTGGTAATTCCTGTCGAGATAAGAGAGTTGGGCAATGGCGAGCATCTTGTTGTCGATGTGAAGGTTGGCGACAAAACCGAAGCGTTTATCTTTGATACGGGTTGCGGAAACTCCAACTTTATATCAACGGCCGTAGCCGAGCGTATGGGTGTAGAGATTGTTGCGGAGGATATCATCGTTCGCGGCAAAGGCGAGGGGTATGCAAAATTGGGCTATCTGCCCCAGATGAAGATTGGCGATGTGACAATTCGCAATGCCACTTTTTTTGTGGTGGATAAGTTGTTGCCAGAGCACGTTGAAGTTGAGGGTATGTGCGAGGCCGCTTTGGGAACGCATATTATTCGCAAGATGGGCGAAATCCGCTTTGAACGTGAGCAGAGCCGTTTTGTATTGCCTGCGCAGGAGAGTGCAGCACCCCAAGAGAGAAATCTCTTCTACAACTCGCAATACTATATTTGGTGCAACGACACAGACCAAAGGATTGAGATGCAGTTCGATACGGGTAACTCTAAGACTTTCCTTTCGTCGAAATATTATGAGCGTTTTAAGCAGCGAGTTGAGAAAGACGGTGGCGAGGTGGAGCGTTCTCGCAGTGCTGGCTTTGGCGGTGTAGAGTGGTGCGATATTCGTACTATGCCTAAAGTTGAGTTCGAGGTCGCAGGCCAAAAGCTACAACTTAAAAAGGTCGAAGTTGCTATGCCAACAAAATACGAAGATGGCTCGCCCTATATCGAGCAGTATGACGGAGTGGCTGGTGCCGATTTTGTTAAGGCGCGAGAGGTTGTCACCTTCGATTTGAATAGATTGTTTTATAGAATAGATAAATAAATGGGAAAACTTTTGCATCGTCTGCTCTATCGCATACTGCCCCTAAAGTGGTATCTGCGTGTTGTGAGCCGTATGTTGTTTATATATCGAGCTTTGGGCTTGGGCAAGCGCTCGCGAGCTATGGAGTATAACTACCATCTGCCCCAGCTTGTTGGCCGAGGCGCTACGGCCATTGATATTGGTGCTAACTTGGGCTACTACACCTGCCCGCTATCGGATATTGTCGGTAGCGAAGGTAGGGTATATGCTGTTGAGCCTGTGCCTGTGATTTTCGATGTGCTGAAACGCAATGTCGGCAGCCGCACAAACGTAACTCTGCTCAACTATGCGCTGGGCGAGGAGGAGGCTACAATAGAGATGGCTAACGATTCGGTCGCCGCTGGTGGCTACTTCGGCACAGGCCGTAACTTTGTGAGCGATGGCGATTTGTCGGCCGAGGCAATCCGCTTTACGGCTCAGATGCGTCGCGGAAGTGAAATGTTTGCCAATATTGGTAAGATAGATTTTATCAAGTGCGACATCGAGGGCTATGAGCGAGTGGTTATGCCCGAACTGCGTCCTCTCTTGGAGCGTGACCACCCAACGGTGCTAATCGAGACCGATGGCGACACCCGCTTGCAGATGGTCGAGATGTTCGCCGAGATAGGCTATCGTGCCACGATGCTTGAGGGTGGAGTTGAAGTGCCGCTTGATGTGAATAGCGATAAAGATATAATTTTCATATACTAATCCTACAACTATGAGAATAGATATTATAAGCGTAGTTCCCGAATTGATGACCTCGCCACTCAGCGAGTCGATCTTGAAGCGCGCCCAGGAGAAGGGCTTGGTTGAGATTGTGGTGCACAACCTCCACGACTACGCTCACGATAAGCGCAAGACTACCGACGACTACCCCTTTGGCGGTGAGGCAGGTATGGTGATGAAGTGTGAGCCTGTGTTTGAGCTTGTCGAGAAGTTGCAGTCGGAGCGAAACTACGATGAGATTATCTACACCTCGCCCGATGGTATCACCTACAACCAGCACGAGGCCAACCGCCTGTCGATGTGCGAGAATATCATCATCCTGTGCGGTCACTACAAGGGCATCGACCACCGTATTCGTGAGCATCTTATCACCCGCGAGATATCTATCGGCGACTATGTGCTGACGGGTGGCGAGCTGGCGGCCTGCATCATTGCCGATTCGGTTGTGCGACTGATACCAGGTGCTATTGGCGACGAGGCTTCGGCCCTCACCGATTGTTTCCAGGATGATTTGTTGGCACCACCCGTATATACTCGTCCTGCCGAGTTTCGTGGCTGGCGAGTCCCCGATGTGCTTTTGTCGGGTAATTTTGCAGAGATTGAAAAATGGCAGGAGGAGCAGGCGTATGAGCGAACCAAGCAGTTACGTCCCGACCTATTGGAAAATGAATTATAATAGAATATGAAATATTATATTATAGCAGGTGAACCATCAGGTGATCTTCACGGCTCGAATTTAATGAAGGGTATTCGCAAGAGCGATTCCGAGGCCGAGTTTCGTTTCTTTGGAGGCGATATGATGGCCGAGGTGGGTGGTCGCGAGAATCTTGTGAAGCACTATCGCGAGATGTCATTCTTTGGTTTTGTGCAGGTGGCAATGAACATCCGCACCATCCTCTCGCAGATGGGCGATTGTTGCCGCGACATTATGGCCTACCAGCCTGACGTGGTGATTTTGATTGACTACCCAGGATTTAACATTAAGATTGCCGAGTTTGCTCACTCAAAGGGTATTCCTGTGCACTATTATATCGCCCCAAAGGTGTGGGCGTGGAAGGAGCATAGAGTAAAGGCGCTGAAAAAGTTTGTCGATAAGCTCTATATCATCTTCCCATTCGAGAAGGAGTATTTCCGCACGAAGGGCATTGAGCCTCACTTCGAGGGTAACCCAATTATGGATGCTATCGAGGCTCGTTGCAGTGCCGCACCTGCCGAGGCTGACTTCCGTAGGGAGTATGGCTTGGATGAGCGCCCCATCGTGGCTCTGCTGGCGGGTAGTAGAGTGAGCGAGATTAAGGCCAACCTGCGATTTATGGCCCAACTTGCCGAGCGTATGCCCGAGAAGCAGTTTGTTGTGGCTGGTGTGGGTTGGATTGCCCGCGAGCAGTATGAGGCTTTCACAAAGGATATGCCCGTAAAGTTTGTCTGCGACAAGACCTATGAATTGCTGCAAATATCGGAGGCTGCGGTGGTTACGTCAGGTACGGCGACATTGGAGACGGCCTTGATAGGTATTCCAGAGCTGGTTGTTTACGGCATCCCCTGGTTCTATGAGAAGTGCAAACCCTATTTGCTGAAGATTCCATATGTTTCGCTTGTGAACCTGAATTTGCAGCGTGAAGCGGTGCGCGAGATGGTGGTCTATAAACCCTCGGTTGATGAGGCAGAGAAGGAGCTTCGCTCGATTATGATTGGTGGCGAGAAGCGAGAGAAGATGCTTTCGGATTTTGCTGAGCTAAGAGCTATTATTGGTGGGTCTGGTGCCAGTGACCGTTTTGCGGAGGATATCGTCAAGACACTTAAAAAATAAAACGATGCTTCTCGGCGCGCTTATATTTGCTATCGTTTGGTGTTTGATAGCGCTGTTTTTGCGTCGTTATCCTGAAACAATGGCGGGCTACAACACTATGCCTAAACGCGAGCGCGAGAAGATTGATATCGACAAAGTGGCTCGCCTATTAACTTGTTCAATGTATGCGGGTGTGCCATTTGCTCTGCTTTCACCGTTGATGCCGAGCGAAGGACTTTATGTGTTGATGTTGGTGGGTGTGCCTGTGGGGCTGCTTATTGCAGTGGCAATATATGTAAATGTGTGTAAAAAGAAATTTGAAAAATAGATATGAAGATAATCTGCATCGGTCGCAATTATGCCGACCACGCCAAAGAGCTCAACGATGGAGCTGAATTGCCCAAGGAGCCTCTCTTTTTCCTGAAGCCCGATACGGCTCTGCTTCGTAACAACGATCCATTCTACATCCCTTCGTTCTCAAACGAGGTGCATTATGAGTGCGAATTGGTGGTGCGCATTACACGCTTGGCGAAGTGTATCGATAAAAAGTTTGCATCACGCTGCTACGAGGAGGTGGGCTTGGGTATCGACTTCACAGCTCGCGACCTGCAGCGAGAGGCTATCCAGAAGGGTTTGCCCTGGGAGCTATGTAAGGGCTTTGACCACTCGGCTGCCTTGTCGAATCAGTTTGTGCCGCTTGCGGAGCTTGGTGGCGATGTGCAGAATCTGGAATTTGAGATGGAGCTCAATGGCGAGGTGCGCCAGCACGGTTTCACGAAGGATATGCTCTTTACCGTAGATGAGATTATCAGCCACATCTCACGCTATATGACTCTTCGCATTGGCGACCTTATCTATACCGGTACTCCAGTAGGTGTTGGCCCTGTTAAGCCTGGGGATAATATTAAGGCTCGCATAGGAGGGCATACACTTCTTGACTTCGATGTGATGTAGTTGAAAATCGTCTAATGTGGCTCTTTTGGCATCTTGCTCGTCCTCGAATTCCTCATTTACGTCAAGTAAACTGCGGATTCTCGGACTTCGGCAATCCTCAAAATAGCCTACATTATACAATTTTCAAGCGAAGTTGAGGGCGTGGCTCTTTTGGCATCTGCCTGATAGAAAAATGGTGTTATCGTGAACAAATCCGATAACACCATTTCTTTATATAATATATATGTATATCTCTATTCGATAAACTTCTCCAACTCGCACCACACTCGCTGGATAGGCAGTCCCATCACATTGAAGAACGAACCCTCGATGCCCTCGATACCCACATAGCCAATCCACTCCTGAATACCATAGCTACCAGCCTTATCCATAGGCTTATAGGTGTCGATGTAGTAGATAATCTCCTCGTCGGAGAGCTTGCGGAAGCGCACCTTTGAGTGGGCCGAGAAGCTCTGCATAGTTGAAGCAGAACGTAAGCTGACGCCTGTAATTACCTCGTGCTCACGGCCTGAGAGCATCTGAAGCATCGCGATAGCCTCATCTCGGTCGGCAGGTTTGCCGAGAATCTTACCCTCGGCAACTACCACAGTATCAGCCGTAAGCAGAATATCGCCCTCCTGCAGAGTTGTGGGGTAGGCCTCGCTCTTTAGGCGCGAGAGGTACTCGGCCACCTCGGCCGCAGGCATATCCTCCGAAAAGAGCTCGTCACACTCGAAGCGTGGCGCAAGCTCATACTCGATGCCAGCATCGGCAAGCAGTTGCTGACGGCGTGGCGACTGAGAAGCTAAAATCAGGCGGTATTGTTTTAATCGTTCGTGTAGTATCATACTCCGAGGTTTATATGTTCGACACAAGGCCCTTGCGGGGTGTTGCGTCTAATCGTATTGCGATGAATACCAAAATGGTGAATGCTACAAGCGATGAGCCTCCATAGCTGAGGAACGGTAGCGGAATACCCATCACAGGCATCAGTCCGATGGTCATTCCCACATTTACCAGAACGTGGAACAGCAGGATGGCCGATACGCAGTAGCTATATATGCGGCTGAAAGGCTCCTGCTGGCGCTCGCCCATATGCATAAGCCTTAGGATGAGTGTGCAGAGCAGTGCAAGCACCACAATCGCTCCAATAAAGCCCCACTCCTCGCCTACGGTGCAGAAGATGAAGTCGGTGTGCTTCTCGGGCACGAAGTTATACTTAATCTGTGTGCCCTCCATAAATCCCTTGCCGAACAATCCGCCCGAACCGATGGCAATCTTCGACTGGTTGACGTTGTAGTCGGCTCCGCTCGGATCGCTCACGATGCCTAAGAAGCTGAGGATTCGCTCGCGCTGGTGAGGCTTGAGAATCGACTCGAAAATCATATCGGCAGTGGGCACAAACAACATTGAGCCAACAAAGAGCGACAACGAAAGGAAGATGGGGGCGAGATTCTTGCGGATGGCATAGATGGCCGCCACGACAATACCTGCAATGGTTGCAATCACAAGGCTGGCATAACCACTCAGCGCGCCTCCCATAAATAGCATCGACGAGCCATAGAGCAGAAGTGCCACAAAGCAGAGTGCTGTTGTGAAGATAAGGTGCTTCTTCCACTCGCCAATCATCATTGCGTTGGATACCGTAAAGATGAGCAGAAGCATCAGCAGCAGTACCAATGGCGTGAACAGAAACGAGCAGATGAAGAGCGTTGCCACCATAATCATCGGGATACATATCCACTTGTTGAGTCCCTCGCGATAGAGCACGAAGATAAACGAGCAGAGCACCGCGCCTGAACCTGTATCGTTTTGCAGGATGATGATGGCCAGCGGCAAAAGTATGATGAAGCCAACGTGGAACAGATGGCTCGGTTTCTTGATTGAGAATGAGTAGTTACTCATCAGTCGTGCAACGGCTAACGCTGTTGCAATCTTCGCAAACTCAACAGGTTGTATTCTCACTGCACCAAACTCGAACCACGCCTTTGCACCGTTGACCTCCCTACCGAACAACAGTACGGCTATAAGCATCAAAATACCGCCTGCATAGGCATAGTAGGCATACATATGATAGAAGCGCGAGTCGAGCAGCAGGATAAACAATCCCACGCAGAAGGCTGCGCCAGTCCACACAATCTGCTTGATGTAATTCTGCGAGAAGGAGAGCACCTCCAACTCGTCGTTATACGAAGCCGAGGTGATGTTGACAAAACCCACCAATACAAGCAGGAAGTAACAGCAGATGGCTATGCGGTCAACTCCCTCGAAGAGCGATATTTTATTTCTATTCGGCATAGTGACGTGGGTTATAAGGTAAATTCTTTACATACTCAACCAGCTCTGGGCGTTTGATGGTGTCGGTGAGATACATCTCCTCGATAAGGCTGGCGATTGGCAGTGCGATGGTGGCTCCGAAGCCTCCAAACTCAACATAGACCGAGATGGCAATCTTCGGATCATCCTTCGGAGCGAACGAGAGGAATGTGGAGTGGTCGCGGCCGTGAGGGTTTTGAGCCGTACCTGTCTTTCCGCAGACATCCTGTCCCACAATCATCGCACGGTTTGAAGTACCTCCGCCAGGGATGTTCACGCCTCGCCACATACCCTCGGCAATAGGCTCGAAGTGCTTGGGATCAACCTTTGTATATTGTTTTTCGTAGAAGCGTCTGTCGAGCGAGTCGCGCCCCTCGACTGCCTTTACGATGTGGGGAATATAGTAGTAGCCGCGATTGGCAACCGTAGCCGCCAAGTTGGCCATCTGAAGTGGGGTACAACCCAACTCTCCCTGTCCGATTGAGAGCGAGAGTACCGTAAGACCGTTCCACGAGCCGTTGTAGTTGCGGTCGTAGAGCTTGCGGGTGGGTACATAGCCTGAGCCCTCGTCGATAAAGTCAGATTCGAGCTTACGGCCATAGCCAAAGCTGCGCACATAGTCGGCCCACACATCCAAACCCTCCTTCACGCTGCCATACTTGCGGTTCTCGATAATATCGCGGAAGACATAGCAGAAGTAGGCGTTGCAGGAGTGCGCCACAGCATTTCTCAAATCGAGAGGCGAGTAGTGGGGGTGGCACTTCTGGCTGATACGACCAACGTGGTAACCTCCGTGACAGGGGTAGGCACGCTCGGGAGTGAGTACGCCCTCCTGCAATCCGATAAGGCCCTGCACCAGCTTGAAGGTCGAGCCTGGAGGATACTTTGCCGATACGGCACGGTTGAACAGAGGCTTGCGCTTGTTGCCCAGCATCTTCATATAGTTGTTGCCTCGGTTGCGGCCAACCAACTCGTCGGGATCGTAGCTTGGCGATGAGGACATCACAAGAATCTCGCCCGTCTTGGGTTCGATGGCCACCACAGCACCCACCTTACCAGCCATAAGCTCCTCGGCGAAGGCTTGCAGGCGTGCGTCGATGGTGCAGGTCAGTCGCTTGCCAGGGATTGGCAGCGAGTCGAAGGCTCCGTCCATATATGAATTCTTGATGGCTCCGTGAGCATCACGCTCAAGAATCTTCACGCCATCCTTACCTCTCAGGTCGCTCTCATAGGCTCGCTCCACACCGCTCTTGCCGATGTAGTCGCCCATACGGTACTCGTCGGGGTTGCGGTTGATGTCGTTCTTGCTCACCTCGCCCACATAGCCGAGCAGGTTACCGCCAATCTTGCGGGGGTACTCGCGCATAGTACGATAGACGGTATGGAATCCAGGGAAGTTATACTCGTCGAGCAGCACCTTCACCTCTTTGGGTACATAGTTCGTAACGAGCGTAGCCTTGCGTGGTGCAGAACGTGCATCGCGCAATACCTTTGTCAGCTTCTCCTTACTGATTCCGACAAGATTGCAGAGGCTGACAGTGTCGAAGCCCTGCTTGCCGATGTGACGGTAGGTGACCATCAAGTCGTAGCACTCCTTACTATGCACCAAGAACTCGCCGTTGCGGTCAACAATCTCGCCTCGTGGAGCATACTGCACCTCGTAGCGCAGCACGTTACCCTCCGCAAGACTCTTGTAGCTGCGGTCGATTAGCTGCAGGTAGGCCACACGACAGACTATAAGGCCAAAGATGCCCAGCACAATAAGTCGAAGTATTGTGCGTCGGATATATGCGTCACCCATAGCCATTTACTATTTGTTGAAGATTTTTTCGATGAATAACTTTACGAAGAACCACACAAATGCGCCCGCTCCTGCGCTGCTGAGAATAATGCGTAACAGGGTGCGGAGGAGATGGTGCAGCGATAGCGACTCAAGCAGGAAATATATCGAGCTGTGGAAAAGAATCACAAGCGCAATAAACCAAGCCAGATTCTTGTCGGTGAGTCGGTAGAGTGATGGTATCGAGTCGTCGGTTGAGGTGCTGTGGCCGCTGGTGATGCCGAGCAGTGTGCTGCGCATAAAACCAGTCGCAGTTGCCGCAATCACATTAAGACCGCCCAAGCCCGTCATCGTGTCGATCGTCAGGCCGAGCAGAGCCGCAAGCAACACCACCCACACAGGTTTGGTGTCGAGTGGCAGGACTATCAGAAATGCAATGTAGATGAGTGGGTGGAAGTAGATGCCAAGCGAGATGTTGTCGATAAGAAAAATCTGTATCAACACCAGTGTGACAAATACGCCCGCGTATGTTAAGTATCTATGCATATACGTTTCAAATATTAACCTCTAAATCTAATTAGCCCCCTCGCCGATGCTCATCTGTCGCAGGTAGCTGCCGCTCTTGACCGACTCCTCGAGGTCGGTTATCTCGTTGTAGTCGGCATTCTCGATAAGTATCACGTTGCTCAGGCGCGAAAGGTCGCTGGCGAGTCGGATAACAACGTGGTAAGCTGTCTGGCTCTCGTTGAGAGTGTAGCTATCGATATAACCGATTTTGATTCTCACATCCGAAGGGAAGTAGTGCGACACACCCGAGCCAATCACCTCGTCGCCAACCTCGATGTTGGCATTCTTCGAGAGCTCCTCCATCTCCACCTTGTAGGGGCTGCGGCCATTCCAGCGGATAGAGCCGATGTGGTTGTCGCCATCCACCTTGCCGCTTGTGCGGTAGTCGGCGTTGAGCATTGGAATCACCACCGAGTATCGCTCCGAGCAGGCTGCGATGTAACCCACCATCATACCGTCGGGCGTGATAACTCCCATATGTGGCACAACGCCGTGCATCGTACCTCGGTTGAGGGTGATGTAGTTGCGCAGACGGTTTGTAGAGTTAGAAACCACGCGTGCCGACATATAGCGGTACTTGGTGAGATTCTGCGCTGTGAGCGAGTCCATCTCGGCGAAAATCACCGAGTCGGCACCCGTTGCGAGCAGCTCCTGGCTCTTCTCGCGATATTGAGTAAGCTGATTCTCGAGCCACGCCACACGCTCGGCGAGATTCTGATTCTCGCGACGGAGCGAGAAGAAGTGGATTACACTATAAACCGAGCTATGCAGAGCGCCCGTAACACTATTGGTGTGGGTGAGAATCTTAGCCTCTGTGTATTGTGTCGAGTGCGAATAGCAATAGAGTGCTACTGTTTCGATAATTACGAACAATAGCACAACGTATATTCGGCGTATGAACTCTATTAGTCTGTACATAACTCCCTCGGAGGTGAAAATTATCTAACAAGGCTCTTTTGTCGTTATGCTCGCTCTCAAAATCCTCATTTACGCTTAGTAAACTGCGGTTTTTCGAGCTTCGCAAGCCTAAAAACAGCTCTTGTTATATAATTTTTTTCTTTGCTAACAAGGCTCTTTTGGTATCTGGCTCGGCCTCGAAATCCTCACATACGTTTTAGTATGCTGCGGTTTCTTGGCCATCGACCAGCTTCAAAATAGCTCTTGTTATATAATTTTTTTCTTTGCTGATAAGGCTCTTTTGGCATCTGGCTCGGCCACGAAATCCTCACATACATTATGGAGTAAATCGCGGTCAAAACACAAACGTTACAAAGCCTATTCTATTGTTTAGGGAGCGGAATATTCCGCTCCCTAAACAGATGTATGATGATTCAAATTAGATACCTCGCATCAGGAACGAGAACTTGTCGCGGTTCTTCATTGCGATACCTGTACCGCGAGCGATGGCGCGCAGTGGATCCTCGGCGATGTGAACGGGCAAACCACACTTGTTTGAGAGGCGCTTGTCGAGGCCCTTGATCAAAGCACCACCACCAGCGAGGTAGATACCGTTCTTCACGATGTCGGCATACAACTCAGGTGGCATAGCCTCCAACACCTTCATAAGTGCAGCGTCGAGCTTCACGAGCGACTTCTCTAAAGCATAGGCAATCTCGTTGTAAGAGAGAGTCACTGTCTGTGGAAGTGCAGTAAGCATATTAGGACCGGTGATTACATAATCCTCTGGCTCCTCGTCGAGCTCTGATACGGCAGCACCGATGGCGCACTTGATATCCTCGGCAGTACGCTCACCGATACGGATGTTGTGCTGCTGGCGAACATAGTTCTGGATATCGGCAGTGAAGACATCACCTGCTACGTTGATAGACTCCGAGCAAACGATACCGCCCAACGAAATACAAGCAATCTCAGAGGTACCGCCACCGATGTCGATGACCATATTACCCTCGGGAGCCTCCACATCGAGGCCTGCACCCAAAGCGGCCGCCATAGGCTCGAAAATCATATAGATATCGCGACCACCAGCGTGCTCGGCCGAGTCGCGTACGGCACGAATCTCGACATTTGTTGAGCCCGATGGGATGCAAATCACCATACAGAGCGATGGGGCGAACATACTGCTTGTGGTACGAACTTTCTTAATCAAACCGCGAAGCATCAACTCTGTGGCGCTGAAGTCGGCGATAACACCATCTTTCAGCGGACGGATAGTCTTGATGTTGGGGTTGGTGCGCTCGTGCATCTGACGAGCCTGCTGGCCTATGGCCATAACTTTGCCGGTGTGAACATCGAGCGCCACGATAGATGGCTCATCGACCACAACCTTGCCGTTGTAGATAATCAGCGTGTTGGCCGTACCGAGGTCGATGGCCAACTCCTGTGTTAATGAAAAAAAGCCCATATTTTTGTTTCTAATTATAAATCAACACTTTACACCTCGCAAAATGCCCGAAATGCAGGCTCTGCGAGGTGGCGAACAAGCGGGATTGCTGTTCGACTGCACAAAGGTAGTGAAAAGATGGGTAACTTTTCCAACTTTTTTGCGGAAATTTTTACTAAATTTGCGGGGTGGATTTCGTGCGAGAGAAAAGTTGGTTCTCGGGCGGGAAATCTGCCCTTCTGGCCGAGCATAGTTTTTGCGGTTGCTAGGCCGAAGAGAATAGTGCAAGACAAGAAAATAATTATAAACCAAAATTTAGAAAACGATGAGTTTGATGAAATTAGACATCGCCAAGTCGGGTGTTGTAATCACCGAGGCTATGAAGGCTGAGGCTGCAAAGGCCAACGCTCTGCTTCACTCTGGCGAGGGTGCAGGAAATGATTTTTTGGGTTGGGTAAATCTCCCATCTTCGATAGATGAGGCCCAGTTGGCAGCAATCGAGCAGCAGGCTGCAGCGTTGCGTGCAAAGGCCGACGTTGTAATCTGCATTGGTATCGGTGGTTCATACTTGGGTGCAAAGGCCGTTATCGAGGCTATGAGCAACTCTTTCGAGTTCCTCAAGCGTAAGCACGACAATCCAACAGTGGTATTCGCAGGTCAGAACATCTCGGAGGATTACACCTACGAGCTTTTAGATGCAGTGAAGGATTACTCTATCGCTGCAATCGTAATCTCTAAGTCGGGTACAACAACCGAGCCAGCCATCGCATTCCGTATTATCAAGGCCGAGATCGAGGCTCGCTATGGTAAGGCCGAGGCGGCTGAGCGTATTGTGGCTGTTACCGATGCTGCGCGTGGTGCGTTGAAGACTCTCTCTACTAACGAGGGCTATCCTACATTCGTAATTCCAGACGACGTGGGTGGTCGCTTCTCTGTTCTCACTCCAGTTGGTTTGTTGCCATTGGCTGTGGCTGGTGTCGATGTGAAGGCGTTGGTTGCAGGTGCTCAGGCTATGGAGAAAGCTACTGCGGCAGATGTTGCGGTTGAGGATAACCTCGCAGCGCAGTATGCCATCGTGCGTAACGAGCTCTATAAGGCTGGCAAGAAGACCGAGATTTTGGGTTCGTATGAGCCTAAGTTGCAGTATGTTGCCGAGTGGTGGAAGCAGCTCTACGGTGAGAGTGAGGGTAAGGATGGCAAGGGTATCTTCCCTGCAAGCGTTACGCTCACAGCCGACCTCCACTCTATGGGCCAGTATATTCAGGAGGGCGAGCGCACACTCTTCGAGACAATCATCTCTGTTGAGAATGCAAAGCACACAGTAAAGGTGGAGGCTGATGGCGAGAACCTCGACGGTTTGAACTTCTTGGCAGGCAAGCGCATCTCGGAGATTAACAAGATGGCCGAGCTGGGTGTTCGTTTGGCTCACATCGACGGTGGTGTGCCGCAGCTCTGCATCGAGATTCCTGCTATTGACGAGACCTCTATCGGTGCGCTTATCTACTTCTTCGAGAAGGCGTGCGGTATTAGCGGTTATATCTTGGGCGTGAATCCATTTAACCAGCCAGGTGTTGAGGCTTACAAGAAGAATATGTTTGCGCTTCTGGACAAGCCTGGGTATGAGGAGGAGTCGAAGGCCATTAAAGCCCGCTTGTAAGAAAAAGCGGCAAGTTGGATTGTTTTGTCGTTACGCTTGTCATTGAAATCCTCACATACGCTGAGTATGCTGCGGTTTGTCAAACTGCGAGCAGCTTCAACCGACGCTGCGGGCGAGAGCAGAGGGCGTTTACGCACTATGCCGAGTCGCGAGGAGGAAACACCACCCTTGCGGTGGGGTAAAATAGCCTACATTATACAATTTTCAAAAGGAGGAAAATAGGTAATGAGTGTCGCGTTTTCGTGGCACTCATTACTCGTTTTTTGGATACTACTCAGAAATTATAGTTTCAGCGGGTAGAAAAATACAATAGGATTAGCATATTGGTCTAAATTTGCAAACTTAGGGTTGTGACGCAATTCATTGGGGTATCTGAGGGCAACCAACCCTGCTGAGCCGATACCTCCTGAATAGGGGAATATGCGGTTATAGTGCGGTTGATATTTATTTGGCTGGTAGTTCTCTAATGATATGAGCTTTGCCTCTGCTGAGTGTTTGTTTATTTTGATTAAGCAGTTTCGACCTCCAAGTTTGTTGAAAGTGCAATTAGCGGTAACAAATATGGTGTTATTATTCTCCACAACATCAACATAGTGTTTCAATTGATCGGCATTGCTATAAAGTTCCGATTTCTCACTATAAGTTAAATCCTTTTTCTGTTTTGCAGTAAGTTCTGTGCTGAAATCTTCAAATTTGAGAGTTATGTATGGTGTTATCGTATCGTCCTCAATGCGGTAGAGTGTATTGTCATAAGGCTCAGTGACGATAATGTTATTTGAGTTTGAACTTTTGAATGTGCAGAATCCATCAATTAAGCTCATTTGCATATTGGGGTCAAACTCGCCTATTTGCATAATAGATTGAGCCGTAGTGGCATCTATGAGGTGTAGCTCATATCCCGATTTATTGCACTTTTTTGATGATAGCCACACCTTGTAATCCTTGTCGGCTTGTATGCTGTAAAACGGATATTTTGTCTTGATGGAGGTGATGAATTTCCCGTCAATATCAAATGTCAATACTCTGTTGTCGCCCATTGAAAGGATATAGACTCTTCCATCGCGAACATCGAAATCTTCGATTAGTATTACCTCTTGTGGCCCGCGCCCTTTGTGACAGATGCGATTTTTGAATTTGCCTGTATTGGCATCGAATCTAAATATGGTCGCATTGCCCGAATCGAGAAAATAAATGTCGTTGTCCTCCATTTTGAGTTTGAGAATCAGGTTACCCATTAAAGCCTCATCGCAGCTCTCCAATTCAATGTGTCGGACATTTGTGGTGTCGATGAAGTCGGCAATTTCGGTTGGCGTAACTTGTTGTACCAAATAGCTTTTGGTAGGTATTGTTCGGTTACACGCGGCGAAAAGTAACGCAATTATGGCAAAGGCAACTCTCATAGATTTTGCGGCTTATATTAAAACTCTTTTTTCATTGTGAAGAACATAATCACAGGGTTGTCGCTATCCTTAATATCTTTCATTACGGCTTGGTCGGGGAACGCTTGATTGTATTCCTCGATTGTGACGGCATCGATTATAACGGCAAATTCATCTTTGCGGGTGGCACATACGTCGTAAACATTAAGTTCTGCAAACGATGTGGTACGCTCTCCTTCTAAACGGTAGGTTTTGCCGCTTGCTTTGTTGTAGATATATGTGTTGATAAATGAGTCTTTTGTTACGGCATTGATTATAATATTATTCTTGGCCTCATATAAATTATGTATGTGGACAAACGAGTCGAAATCTGCTATTATCTTGTCGGTACTCCAATTGTTGGTGTTGGTTACTCCGCCAAATTCCGCGAGGTCGATGCGGTAGGCAGGAGTTATTGTGCAGTTCTCTACGCGATATACAGTGTCTTGGAATTGAGGAGTAATCAGCACATCCTTTGCATTTGTTGCGATGTCGGGGGTGACAAAATTTACGCGCTCAAATGGACTTGGCATTGTCGTATATTTTATCTTCATATCCGAATCGGTAAATACGAGCAGCGAATTGCCGTCGTTGCGCTCCTTGAAGGCATCGGACTTTTGGTTGTCGCCACTTGTGAGGCAGAGCCAGCTATCGCCGCTTTGTACAATATTGTCGAAATCGAATGGGTATTCGATAGAGTTAATGTATTTGCCGTCAATAGTGTAAAGCAACAATTTCTCTTGTCTGTTATCTGCTACTGCAATAGCCTCTTGACCCTTGTAGTCGAGTAGTGCCACATCTTGAATAAAAGTGTACTCCTGCGGGCCTCGTCCCAAACGGCATATCTCGCTTAGAATCTCGCCTTTGTGGTTGAATACGAAGATGGTGTTGGCCTGTTCGTTATCGACCAAGATGATGTATTTGTCGGTGATGATTGTTTTTTCAATCACACCAACAGGGGTCTTTGTTGGGCTGAGTCGCACAAGTCGATGCGAATCTAAAAACTGGTTGGGCGAAATTTTCTCCTTGTCGCTGATTGTGATTGTGGTGATTTCGCTTTGCGATGATTGCGACTTGTTGCACGCCACGTTACTTGCCGCAGCAAGGAGCAGGAGCGATAAAATTAACTTTGTAATAGTTGTAGGTTTCATAAAAATAGTTTTTTTGAAAATACTGATGCGAAGATGTGGAAATTTTATTTTATATCAAAATTTTCGTAATAGTTTTTTCGGAGGAATATCTCCTTCTCCCGAATTCAAGATGTTATTATATTGATTGATAGATTATTATGCTTGTTTTGCGGGGTGAAAAAAATCTTTCCGATAATTTAGCTGTTGCACGATTGTCGGATTCTCTGAATTTTGGTTATATTTGCGGTGAGAATTAAGCAAATAACGTAAAAAAAGATAAGTATGATTAAGAAAATTTTTATTTCGCTCTTGCTCTGCTGCACGCTTACGAGCGTGAGTGCCGACGAGGGTATGTGGCTTCCGAGCCTGATTGGCTCGCGAATAAAGGATATGCGTCAGAAGGGTTTTAAGCTCTCGGCTGAGGATATCTATTCAATCAACAAAGCATCGCTCAAGGATGCTGTTGTGTTGTTTGGCGGCGGATGTACTGGCGAGTATCTCTCATCGGAGGGTTTGCTCCTCACCAACCACCACTGCGGCTATGGCTCTATTCAGAAGCTCTCGTCTGTTGAGCACGACTACCTTACAGATGGTTTCTGGGCAATGTCGCGCGAGGAGGAGCTTCCCGTTCCTGGGCTTACAGTGAGCCGTCTGGTGCGTATGGAGGATGTTACCGAGCGTATGGCTAAGGGTGAGTCGGCAAAGGATATCATCAAGCAGGCATCGGAGGGTGGCTACTCGGCTCGCATCGAGCAGATGTACTATGGCAACCAGCAGTTCCTGTTCGTATATGAGGTATTTACCGATGTTCGTCTGGTGGGTGCGCCCCCCTCATCAATCGGTAAGTTTGGCGGTGACACCGACAACTGGATTTGGCCACGCCACACAGGCGACTTCTCAATCTTCCGCGTCTATGCCGATGAGAATAACCGTCCAGCGAAGTATTCAAAATCGAATAAGCCATATCGCCCAGCTCGCCACTTTGCCGTATCGACAAAGGGCGTGAAGGAGGGCGACTTCACGATGATTTACGGATTCCCTGGCAACACTCAGGAGTATGTTACTTCCGACGCTGTGGAGTATGTGGCCGAGGTGTCGGATCCAATGAAGATTGCTCTGCGCACTAAGCGTCTGGATATCATCTCTGCCGAGCAGGCCAAGAGCGCTGAGGTGCGTATCGCCTATGCCGCCGTTCACGCTTCAATAGCCAACGGCTGGAAGAAGTGGCAGGGTGAGGTGCTGGGTTTGCACCGCTTGGGTACAGTAGCCAAGAAGCAGGCTTATGAGCGCGAGTTTGCTGAGTGGGCCAAGTCGAAGCCCGAGTATGCGCCGCTGCTCGATTCGATGAAGGCGGCCTACAAGAGCGTGACAACAGATTATTTCATCCGCGAGCTCTATAATGAGTCGGTGGGTGCGGTCTCGATTTTCAACTTTGCACGCAGCGTGGGTGCAAGCGTCGATAAGCAGGGTGCTGGCAAAAATGATATTGCAACACAGATTGCCGCATTTGGCAAGACATATAACCGCACAATCGACGAGCAGATTGCGGTGGCTATGCTCGAAGAGTTTATGCAGCGTATGCCTGCCGAGCGCATCCCTGAGGGTGTGAAGCAGGCCGTTGAGCAGAAGGGCGGTGCAAAGCAATTGGTGGCTTGGTTGTATGACAACACCTGCCTGTTGAGCAGTGGTGCCGTGACCGAGCAGCAGGTGCGTGACGACGAGATGGTGAAGTTTGCCAATCTCTTTGCCCCAATTATCAAGAATAACAGCCACTATGCATATCGTAACCTGAGCAATGTGCCAGCCGTTGAGAAGTGGTATCGCCCATATATGCAGGCTCTGCGTGAGTGGGATACCAAGCGTGCGTTCTATCCCGATGCCAACCTCACCCTGCGAGTGGCTTATGGTAAGGTGGCGGGCTATGATTATGCCGATGCTGAGTACCACACTCCTGTTACCACAATCGACGGTATCATAGCTAAGGACGATCCAAATATCTATGACTACAACATCCCTCAGTCGTTGCGCGACATCTATGCCAAGAAGGATTATGGTCGTTGGGGCGTAGAGATCGCCGGCAAGAAGAGTGTGCCCGTTTGCTTCATCGCAACAAACCACACTTCGGGCGGTAACTCTGGTTCGCCAGTTATCAATGGTCGTGGCGAGCTTATAGGTATCAACTTCGACCGCACTTGGCGCTCGACAATGAGCGACATCGAGTTCGATCCATCTATCTGCCGCAATATCTCGGTGGATATCCGCTATGTGTTGTTTGTTATCGACCGCATCGGTGGAGCTGGCTATCTGCTGGGTGAGATGGATTTGAAGTAGGATAACTCCGAGAGGAGAATATAATTTATGCAATATATGTGTGCCACACCCACCAGCCGATGGCTTGGGTGTGGCCGCTAATTTGTGACGAAAATGTTTGAATCACTGTTTCTTGACCACTCGGCAATGCAGGCTGTGGTGATCGTGTCGCTGATATGTGCTGTCGGTCTGATGTTCGGCAAGGTGCGAGTGCTGGGTGTGTCGCTCGGTATCACGTTTGTATTCTTTGCAGGTATCATAGCGGGCCATTTTGGGGTGAGCATCGATGAGAATATGTTGCTGTTTGCCGAGAATTTCGGACTCATACTCTTTGTCTATTCGCTTGGTGTGCAGGTCGGACCTGGTTTTATGAGTTCGTTCCGTTCAGGCGGCGTGAAGCTCAATCTGCTGAGTGTGGCTGTGATATTGTTAGGTACGGCTATGGCGGTGGCTATGAGCTTTGGATTTGGTTTGCCACTGCCCGATATGATGGGTGTGCTGAGCGGAGCAACAACCAATACCCCCGCGCTGGGTGCTTCGCAGCAGACGCTTGCGCAGTTGGGCTTGCCAACGGCAGCGCCAGCACTCAGTTGTGCAGTGACCTATCCGTTGGGTGTTGTGGGTGTGATTTTGGCTATTGTTGTGATGAACAGGTTCTTTGTGCGCAAGGCCGATATGGCTGCGCCCAATGAGCAGCACGTTGGCAATACGTTTTTAGCAACGCTCAGGGTGCAGAACCCTGGAGTGTTTGGCCGCGATATGCACAAGGTGGCCGAGCTTATCCACGTTCCGTTTGTAATCTCGCGTTTGTGGCGCGATGGCAAGGTGATACTTCCCTCAAACGATACGACCTTGATGGAGGGCGATAGGGTGCTGGTGGTAACTTCGCGCAAGGATATCGGCACCATCGAGGCTATGATTGGCCAGCGAGAGAGCATCGACTGGAATAGCGACAAAGTCGATTGGAATGCGCTCGATAGTCAGCTCGTGTCGCGACAGATTATCATCACACGCCCCGAAATCAACGGCAAGCGTTTGGGTGCTCTGCGTCTGCGCAACAGCTACGGTATCAACATCACACGCATCTACCGAAGCGGTGTGGCTCTGCTTGCCACGCCCGATTTGATGTTGCAGATGGGTGACTGCGTGGTCGTTGTGGGTGGCGAGCGTGCTGTGCTGAAGGTTGAGAAGGTGTTGGGTAATGCGCAGAAGGTGCTCAACGAGCCAAACCTTACATCAATATATATCGGTATCGTGCTTGGCCTTATCTTGGGCGCTGTGCCGTTAGCTCTGCCTGGAATATCTGTTCCTGTAAAGTTGGGCTTGGCGGGCGGTCCTGTGATTGTGGGTATCTTGATTGGTACTTATGGCCCACGTCTGCATCTTATTACCTATGCAACACGAAGTGCCAACCTGATGTTGCGCGGCTTTGGTCTCTCGCTCTATCTGGCTTGTCTTGGCCTCAGCGCGGGCGGTGATTTCTTCGAGACGGCAATTAGCCCGACTGGCCTTGTGTGGGTAGGCTTAGGATTTTTGATTACGGTTGTGCCAGTTGTTGTGGTCGGACTGCTGGCTATGCGACTCTCGAAGGTCGATTTTGGCTCGACGTGCGGTATGCTGTGCGGCTCGATGGCCAACCCGATGGCGCTGAACTATGCTAACGACATCATTGTGGGCGAGCACGCCTCGGTGGCCTATGCGACGGTCTATCCCCTCACGATGTTCCTCAGAGTGGTCATCGCGCAGGTGGTGCTGATGGTGTTTATGTAAAAATGTGCCTAACAAGGCACTTTTATAGTTATATCACTCACAAAATCCCCGAAACTGATATTTCGCAGTTTCGGGGATTTTTTTGTGGATTTTAGGATGCAGAGAGTCAAAAAAGAATAAAAAACGGGGATTTTTATCATTTTATCTCAAAAAAAATTTGCAGTTTGGAAAATTGTGCCTATATTTGCACACCTTTTCGGCAAGACGGCATCAGTCGCTTGCCTATGATGGAGAGGCCCAGGTGGTGAAATTGGTAGACACGCTACTTTGAGGGGGTAGTGAGCATTAGCTCGTGCAAGTTCGAGTCTTGTCCTGGGCACCAGAAAACGCGTTAGATAAAAGTCTAACGCGTTTTTGTTTTATTTTTGGGCACGAATTGGGCACAGCATAGAATGGATCACCTGCAAAAGTCGGGATCGGGTAAAAATCATTCACGACGAAACAATGGGAATAGATGTTTACAAGAACGGGCTCCATATCTGTGGGCTTAATGGTCAAAAAGAGACCTCGCAAAGTTGGAGTTCTCTGCGAGGCCTGAATAATGCCGATTAAATACAAGAATATGGAGCTAATGAGGTAAAAAAAGGATGATATACAGACCTTTCTCTCACTCCTAATTTGATTACGGATATACAAAAGTAATTTGCAAATATTTATGGCTGATATATTCTATTAAAGTTCTTATATAGATAAACCTAATGTACTATTACAATTCTATCCATTCCATATCAGATGAGTATAGATTTAAGAATATGGATATTATTCCGCAGACTATACCTCCTATTAGACCGATGTTGTATGGTAATGAACTACCACAAGCCAAAAGTAACAAACTTGCAATAGAGAATAATAGGTTCAGCCAATTCTTTTTAACTCGTCTAATAAAATCTTTCATATACGCCTATTCTTAACTATTTTTCATTGTTGTTTTCCTCCTGCGACACTCTCACTGCCGCAGGAGAATATTTAACATATAGGATTTACCACTCACCACCTTCAACTTCTCCACCGATTTCAACCTTAATCTGGTTAGGATTAGAGTTAATGGTAAGCGAAATCGTATGTTGAGTTCCAGCCTTGAAGTAGAACGTATCTTCCAACAAGTATGAGATATTGTTCGCAATCAACTCAATGAATGGGCGGCGTGATGTTACTCGCTGGGGAATGATAATAGCCTCATACGTATCGTCTGCCACCTTGCGAGCCTTGATGGTTGTAGGCTCTCCGAAAATATCCTTTACCACTGCTCCTGTCGTAAAATCAATCGTCGCCGTGGGCACCACGTTATGAATGAATAACGAAGCCGAAGTCGGGAAGTCTCCCTCATAATCATCACCTTTAACCAACTTTACAATAAGTTTTGAGCAACGATGCTTGAACTCCAAAGGCACAGTTCCACCATCTTTTGTTACAGCAGATGTTTTTGCCCAAAGGAAGTCAGAAGCTTCATATCCTCCCAACTCGCTATCTGTTCCCTCTGTCGATTGATCGAGAGCCACAGCGAATGGTTGCAAATCAATCGAAGTGGGTGTCATATAGGGATAGTATCCATATACATCCATCTTGTTCTCACTCCAGAAAATCTTCTTTGCTGTGCTCCACGCTGAGCCATCATAAGAGGTTGCTACGTTGTTTGCCCAGTTACCCGAAATTTGCAAAGGAGAGGCTACGTCACCCGTATAGTCGGTCACATATACACCAATCTTGTCGCCAGACTCAAAACCTGTTGCTGTTGCTCGTGTTGCCGAAGGGTGCGTGGCTGTAATCTGCATCACACTCTCCTCTGGTGCAATTATCTCTTCATTTTTACTGCAACTTGCCATCAAAAGAGTTGCAACCGCCAAAATCAAAATATTCTTTTTCATAGTTCTTCTCCTCCTTTGATTAGTTGTTAGACTTCTTGAAGTTGGGCTTCTCGCCCATAAATACGGGTGCTGACTGTCCCTTAGCCGCGTATGGTACTCCGCTCTTCGAACGAGTTGAAGCCATTGCTGCGGCCTCTTCAGTTGCTAACGGGATATCATTTGCCTTGAACGTATCGTAAGAGTAAGTTAAGCCCGCATATTGCATTATTCGCTTTACTATAGCCTCACGCGAAATAGCAGAGAAGTAAGGAACATTGTTGTTCATACAAGAGTTGGATTCCGAACGGAATACTCCGCGAGTATGGAAGAAACCGCCCTCGTAAATATCTACCGTACCAGAGAACTGCGGGTCAAAAATCATATGACTCCAGGGCACTTTGTTCATATCGCCCGACAATGAAAGGTTGTCGTAGAAACCATAAGATTTCATTCGGTTGAACTCCTCTACATGGTCGCAACAACCACATTTACAAGTCTGAATAAATGCGTTGTGATAGATATACTCATCTCCTAACTTGCCGAATGCGTGACCTCCAGCCTCGTGCTGAACGATACCACGATAATCGTAAGGATACTCGTCCTCACTCATCGGACAGAGTGCGATAGCCGAGCCATCACCCCACATATAGGTAATACCGTCGTAGTCGGTTGTATTCTCCACCAATACGATAGGTGTTTTGCAAATATTACTCTCTGTTACGGTTGGTGCCTTGCAAGCATACTCGAAGCAGATTGTCTCATCCACACCTACCGAGCCAGAAGCCTGCAAGCCATACTGCGAGCCAAACTTCGCCTCACGAATTGTATTTACCGAACCTACTCCGCTGTCGGCAGAAAGACCGATTACGGTGTAGATGTTAAAATACTTCTTGTACGACTTGTAGGGCTCTACGGCAAAGAAGTGCTCGATTGCCTCGTTTACACCTGCGAGATACTTGCCCGTAGCAATATCTTGTGCATCGAAGCAGTCGCCCATAAAGACAATGTTCACTCCGTTGCCCTCGCTTGCGGTCTGGTTTGTTATCACCTTGCCGTCGTAGTGCTCATAGTTGTACTGCTCAACGGTTGTTGTCGAACTGTAATCCTTGCCTGTGAGGTGGAACACGACCTTACCCGAACGACCTGCGTATGAGGTTGTGGTTGTAGAGCCTGTCGAGGTATAGGATGTAACATCAAATGTAGCCACATCGCTTGCAGTCATTTCGTTTACTGTTACTGTCACCTCTGTTTTACCTGTTCCGCTTGACGGAGTTACAGTAATCCACTCGGGAGCCTCTACCGTCCAAGCTGCATCAGCCTCGGCTCGCAAAACAAGCGTCTTGCTGTCGCTGGCATTGAGCGTGCGGAACAAGTTGCGCGAGATAGAGAAATCGCGGTGAGCCGCAAAACGCTTAAACTCTTTCCATACGGGAGCTGTTGAATACTCCATTACCGCAGCCTCGGGAACCTCTACCGTAAAGTTATCCTTTGCCACACCATTGAATGCCGAAGCGGCTACAGTAGGTGGTGTGGTAGCCTTGCAAGTGATAGAGTTCAACTGATAACAGTCATTGAATGCATCTGCACCAATATTCTCCATAGTACGGGGCAAAATCACACCTTCCAACTGCTTACAGCCGCTAAATACACTCGCCGGAAGCGAAATGATATCATCGGGAATCTCCACAACACCAGTAAGACGGGAACAGCCGGTAAATGCACTTTCACCTATTGATGCCAACTCTTTTGGTAAAACCAATTCCCCGCCAAAAAGATTACAACTGAATGCAGACTCTCCTATAACAACCAGGCTTTCTGGTAATTTTAATGTTCCTTTAAATTGACAACTTTGGAATGCTTCGCCTTCAATAGTGATAAGATTTGATGGCAATATAAGTTGTCCGTCAAAACCACAGTATTTAAAACATCCAATTGGAAGATTTGTAATCTTGGGAGGTATAACAAGTGAACCTGTAAGATTCGTACAGTCGGAAAATGCGAATGTTCCTAATTCTTTCAAACCCTCGGGGAGGTTTAGATTACCTGTAAATCCAGAGCATTTATAAAATGCCTGGCTACCTATATAAGTTACACCTTCGGGTATTTCCAATGACCCATTTAAACCGCTACAATCACAAAATGTGGATTCACCGATATTAATTAGGCTGTTTGGTAGAGTTAATGTACCATTTAATGATGATAGATTATTAAAAGCATAAGTACCAATACTTGTTACCCCATTCGGGATAATCAAAGAGCCTGTAAGAGAAGTACCGTTAAATGCCCATTCTCCGATTTTTGTAATATTATCAGGAAAAACAAATCGGACAAGTGTTGTTTTATTTTTAAATGCTGAATTTGGAATTTCATTGGCATTACCATAAATATATGTTTTAGATTTATCTTGAAATTGCTCATTTAGAGAGATAGTAATATCCTTCAAATTCAGCGATTGGAGTTTAGTCATATCATCACGCATAAAGATAAAATCGCGATTATTGATATAACCCGTAACCTTCAAATTCTTGATGTCAGTGTAATCGTATCCAGCCTCCTCAATCGCCAATTTTAGTGCGCTCTCATCAGCATTTGCCTCAGGCACATCAATAATAATATACTCGCGTGCTGATGCATCGTGTGAGGTGTTATCGGTCTCCCACGCTGTGATGCTAACATCGAGAATCTCAAACTGTACCTCACCATCATCCTTTTTAGATACTCTTACGGGGAACTTATGTAATTTACCAGATACATACTCAAAATCCATAGCAGTGCCGTCTACTTTATAACGGTATGTGTACGGTAGGCCATCTACGGTCAGCGTAAGCAATGCCGTACCTGCGGCAATAGTCTGGGGAACAACTACGGCGCGGAATTCCTCTCCGTTAGCGTATGGTACGATGCCTGTAGTCTGTACATCACCCGCAGCAACTACCTCACCAATCGAAAGATCAATGGTAGCCTTACGCTTGGTGTTGACAATGAGAGCAGTTTTCTCAACCTGTGCCCACTCGCCATCATTCCAACCATCACCCTCGACAAAGGTAACTTGTACGCCAGCCATACGGTGGTTGAACTTAAGGTTGATACGTGAAGCCGTAGGCGTAATATCGGCTGCCTTACCCCACAAGAAATCCGATGCCTCATAGCCGCCTAATGCACCATTAGATGCGGCAGTAGATTGGTCTTTCTGCACCTCGAAAGGATATGCTCCAATCGAAGATGGATTAGCGTAGGGGTAGTAACCGTAAATATCTACGTGGGTGTTGTGGTCACGGAAATATACATCCTGCTCAGGTGTCCACTTCAAATTTGCCTCATCGTAGATATACTTCACGTTGTCGGCTTGGTTGCGGTCGACCTGCATAGTACCACTTGAACCGTTCTCATAGTTTACGACATAGATACCTACGGCATCACCGTCGCAGAAGCCCTCATCGTTCACGCGCGTTGTAGGCACTTGAACAATCTCATTAAACAATTGTATCGGCAAAGAGGTATCAACCTCGGGCGCGATAAAGTCATCGTCTATATGGCAGCCACACAATGCAACCGCTAAAAGACTAAGGATTGATAATTTTATTGACTTCATAATTTTTGAATTTATTTTACTCGGCATCACCGCCAAAACTTCCTTCTGAGCCCCAACCATCTATATCGAAGTTTGTTCCCTCGTTTGATTGAGCAAAGCCTCGCTCTATTTTGACTTCGATTATGTCAATTAAGGGCTCTTCGTATTTAAGTTTATTCATTAGTAGTACGGTTATTCAGCATCACCTCCGTAGTCGTTGTCATCAGAATTCCAACCACCAATACCAATATTAACACCGTTAGATGACTTGTTTACGGTTACGGTTACTTTGTGCTGCTTATTTGCCTCAAATGTGATATTGGTTTTGAGTGTGTACTCCACATCGTTTACTGTAACTGTGATTAGAGGTGTAGATTCTGTTATAGCCTGAGGAACAACCATAGCACGGTAATGTGTGCCAACATTCCAAGGAGTAATGGCGGCAGTATCGCCAGTTGCTGTGGCTACACCCGTTGCAAGGTTGATAGTTGCAGAGGTTTTGATATTGGTGATTTTTACGGATTTTGTTGCAGCAGCAAAAGTCTCAGCCGTAAAACCCTCACCTGCTTCAAGATAAATCAAAATATTGCTAAAAGTATGATTTGTAGTGATGGGGACAGCATTCTTTGTGGGTGCAATATTTGTAGCCTTGCCCCACAAGAAATCGCTTGCAAAATAGTTTGCCTCGGTGCTCTGGTCTGTTTTTACAGAGAATGAATGAGCCGAGATACTTGCTGATGCACTGTAAGGATAGTACGCATAGAAATCTGCGTGAGTGGTATCATCTTTCCAATAGATAGCAGTCGCAGGATTCCACGCGCTGTTGTTGTAGGTGAACTGCATATTGGTTACGTGATTGCCCGAAGTAGCGAGAGTGCCAGCCGTTGAGCCATTGTAGTTTACCACATAGATACCCACCTTATCGCCAGATGCGAAAGCAGTGTCGTTGGCGCGAGTGTAGTTACCAATAGAGAGATTGATAGGAATCTTTACCTGTGCTTCAGGAGTTGGTTTTGGTGTAGTATTAATTGTTGGCTCCTCGCCCTTAGAACAAGATGACAAAATTGTGCAGACCGTAGCTGCAAGAAGGAAAAATTTTTTCATAAGTTTTTGTGCTATAAGTTATACGTAAATTGTTGTTTTGTTTTCTGATTCTCTGTTACTATTATAGGAACACTATTCTTTCCCAATATTCCATTAATTGTCGGCAGGTCTGGGTGCTTATATTTGTCTGTTTCTCCTGCTGAAATAATGCAAATTTTCTCTGGAGTATATAGGCCTCCATTATAATTCTTATCCGAGCCGTGATGGGGGACTTGAAGGATTCCAATACATTTCCAGTAATCATTATAGAAATGATTCAAATCATCAAAATTAGTTTTGGCCTCATAATCGCCCATATAAAGACAATTTTTAATACAGAAATATGGATTTCGGCAATCAAACTGACACAAATATCTTGGGCACACCCTCTTTATACAACAATATGTGGTTCCTGAATACAAAGCCATCGAATACGAATTGTGCTTATCCTCATAGACTGATTGATAGATACCCCTACATCCTTCTGGCCCAATACTCTGTATAACGTTTGATAATTCATCCAAATTAATTGTTTCATCATCCTCCCATATAGAATCGAAGTCTCCATTTGCGCGGATAGCCGCCTCAATATCTCCATCTTTATTGGGTAAATTAAATGGGATATATTGCCATTTCTTCTCTAAAACCATTATGGATGTTGGGACGTCAATATTTGAACTAATACTGCTCATATCCGATGGTTCAAATTGGGCACTATCATCCAAGTTAAATTCACCAACTTGCACTATTCCTTCACTTCTTTGACATCTGCGAATAAAATTATCTACAACGCTAACATCCTTATAATACACATAATTAGCCAGATATGCTTCGAGTACAATCTGCGGTGTTAGTTTTGGAATGAATATTCTTTTGACATCACATAACTCAAGAAGTTTCTCAACTCCATTAATATGATCTGTATGAAAATGCGAGACAAATAAAGCATCTATCGAATCTCCCTCGATAAATTCTTTGATAATAGCACTATTTATTTGTGTCTTAAAAGTTTCTGATGACATATCTGTTTTTGCAGTTTCAAAACATCCGCAATCAAAGATAATATTAGCGATATTCTCTTCGCCATCATAAAACCGTTCTGTATAGAATGCTCCGTGCCCAATAGGGTGGAATGTGCGTTTCATTGTAACCATAATACAAATAACAATAAAGTCCTCTACCTATTCACGTTTGCAAATATTTCAATGGAATCTCCGTCCCTCCATGTAGAGGGATCAAAATTTTGAGTCCCATTTATACTTACTATATCATAGATACAATCTGATGCGACATCATAGGCGATAGCAGATTGACTACCAGCACTAATAGAAAAATTAACATAAAAATGGTCCACATCATCAACCAACTCACCTGTATAATGAGTAGGGACTCCATTTGTTTTATGAACTTGAAGATTTTGTAGTCGCATAGTTCTCATAGCACAAATAGTATTCATTTTTTGCCACTCGGCTCCTATGTGACGGGGTATATAAAAACAGAAAGTGTGGAGTCGTCCGTTTATCTGTTTCGAGGCTCTGGTAAACCTATGCATCAAATAAACAATACCCCACACCTGTATAGTATGAGGTGGGCACAGAACGTGCCGACATAGCATACTAATACAAGCAATGAGCGTTGCGTTATCCCTGATGCATATTGAAATTTACCAGATTTCGAAACAAGGATTAGCGAAACACTTTCACTAAAAATATGTCTGCTGATTGCTCAACGTCACAAAATTAGTAAACTTTTCGCAAAGTGCAACGCCCAAGTGGGGTATTGATACCACAAAATTGCTGGAAACATAGTTAAAAATCAATATTGACCTTTAATTATGTTCTTTCAAATTGGGGCTTAATGTTTTATAGGTTATTTCTCACCCCTAATCTGATTCGCTTTTGCGTTGAGTTGTTCCGCCTCTTGGGCTTTGAGGCGAGCTTGTTCGGTGAGGGCAGCTTGGCGGAGGATAGTTTGCTCGTACTCCTCGACATCACTTCGCATTTGCTTGATGCGGTTGGGATCTCGATTTATTGTGAAAATATTTTCCAATTCAGCCATTAGTTCGGGCGAGGCATCGCCTTTCATCTTCATATAACGATATTTGAGGTCGTTATCATCACGCTGCACATTTGGTTGCCGAGCATCCCATAGGGCAATTGACATAAATACTATAATCACAAAGCAAGTTACAAAGAACACCGTGAGGGTCTTTGAATCCGAAGCGAGTATATGGCGATGGTTATGCCAGCGAGGTGGCAACTCTTTGGGAATTTCAATTGCCGACACAGCTTCACGCAAATTTCTCATCTCTGCCAACACTGCTGATTGTTGCTCAATAGTGGTCGTAATGGCCCCCTCTAAAGTTGTTCTGTATTGAGCAAGTCCACTCAATACCGCTTGTTCAATTTGTAGCGAAAGATCATTAGGCATTGTGTTTGTCAGTTTAGCATTTATAATCTCAGTCTTGATTGTCTTTACAATTGCGTTTTTCAGCTCCTCATACATTTCGTATGACATCATTTTATTCTCGTTCATAGTGTTAAAGTTTTAGTGTTGATTTCTTGGGTTTAATATCTCGTAGTTTTCGTTTGTGTTCTTCGGCGGCAACAGCCATTGCCTCGGCAACCATATTAAGCAAAGCAGTTACTCGGGTAAGATGCTCCTCGGGAGACTCGCCCGCTCGGCGTTGCAGTTGTGCTGCTGATAGTTTTATCGGCGAGTCAAATGGCGGCAAGGCTATAATACCATACGCTCCCATATCGGCACCCTGCGTTACCGATGGGTTATTATTACCAAATAGTCCCGAAAATGCCGAGCGATAAGCGTTTGCTGCCGTCATCATTTTTTTGCCAGGCGTTGGCTGTTGCGATATTCGTTGTTGCGCCTGGGTGAAGTGGCGATTGAGTTTGGAGTAGCTAAATGCTTTATCAACCTTCGAGCCACTGAAAATATAGCCATTCTTGGAGAACTTCACGCCTTCAATGGTTGAGGTTGAGCCTTTGTGCTTAAACTTGGTATCAATACTCTGTTTGCGTAGCGCAGTAGTTAGGTCATTCCAATTACGACGCTTCGGTAGGCACTCCCGAATAGCATCATAAATCTCATACTTCGTTTTATCAGGCTCGCGCAGTCGGTGGCGTTTTACATTATCTTTATTCGGTGCTATATAAAGACCATATTTATTGGAAAGTTCTCTGCATACTTTGGCATTTCTCACTCGCTCATTCTTGTCGGAGATGCGTTTGCCATTGCCATCTATGCGATTAAGTACAAGATGCAGATGTGGATGCTCTCTATCGTGGTGGCGAACTATCAGCACCTGAGTATTTCCGTAACCCATACGATTAAGATATTCGTCGGCAATCTGCAACATCATTTTGTTCGTTAAACGCTCCTTATCCTGCACTGAGAAATCTAGCGAGATATGGACTACGGGCTTGGCAATCGGGTTAAGCGAGGCTTGCGTGCGAAAACTCTCGACAATATGGTCGATGCTATCGTTTCTCAATCCCCTGCTACCGAGTGG
>JAZOUS010000012.1:0-10649 GCA_045658265.1 Alistipes sp. | reverse complement strand
GAACGAGCAGGATATCTGGTGGTATCTCGACACTCGTCGTTGGGGCTCAGCACCTCACTCAGGCTTCGGCTTGGGCTTTGAGCGTTTGTTGTTGTTTGTTACTGGTATGGCTAACATCCGCGATGTGATTCCATTCCCACGCACCCCAAACAACGCTGAGTTCTAATAACATACTTTTCAATTTTCAGGCCAGAATATTAACAAAACAGCGCAACAGAATATGAAGAGAATAGCCCTTTTGTTTTTAGTTGTATGTATCGCAGGCAGCCTCTCGGCACTTGCTATAGAGCGTGGCGAGGATGTCCGCTACAACATTATCTACATAGGCGACAGCATCACCGCAGGTGCTTTGCACTCAGAGAAAGAGAAGAGCGCACCTCCCGTTGTGACAACCGATATTCTGACCAACAAATTCAGCAACAGAATAATCAACGTTGCCGACTTCAGCAATTGCGGTCGTTCGGGCGCTACAACTGTCGATTTCCTCCCCTCTCGCAACCGCGACTTCAAGCGCGTGGAGAAGAGCATCGCCAACTTCAAGGCCGAGGCGGAGAAGACTCCAGCTAAGGAGAAGTATATCTTCTCTATTATGCTGGGCACCAACGACTCAGCATCGAAGGGCCCCACAGGCTCGCCCGTAAGCAACGCCGATTACAAGAATAACCTCCTGACAATCATCTCGCGCCTGCGCGAGATGTGTCCGGAGTCGATTTTCGTGCTGCACCGCCCCATCTGGTATAGCCCCAACACCTACAACGGAGCCCGCTATCTGGTGGCAGGTCTGAACCGTGCTACGGAATATATCACTCCGCTGGAGGAGCTTGCCCGCGAGAATGACGACATCTATTTGGGTGATTGCAAGAGCTATGAGCTCTTCAAGCGCGAGCACCACAGATATATGTTTGCCGAGAAGGGCAACGCCGGCACATTCTATCTCCACCCCAACGAGGAGGGTGCAGTGGAGCTTGCCGAGAACTGGGCAAAAGCTATCGCGTCGGCTATAAAGGCATCTGCGCGATAACCACCAACCACAGACTAAGAGAAGGAACCTGTCGAAGTGGAACTTAAAATTGTAATGTAATGGCTATTTCACAACGTCAGATTCAGAAGCTACAACAAACTCTTTCGCCCCAGCAGATTCAGATGATAAAACTGCTGGAGCTACCTGCTATTATGCTCGAACAGAGGGTAAAACAGGAGATTGAGGAGAATATTGTATTGGAAGAGGAGGAGTCATCACAAGAGGAGGAGGCTCAGAATATTTCGGTCGATGAGTATATCCGCGAGGATGATTCACCCAGCTATAAGAGCCGCATAAACAACTACTCGAAGGATGAGAAGCAACGCCCTGTAAACATCACCGAGGGGCGCTCGTTGCAGGAATACCTGTGCGAACAATTGGGCTATCGCAACCTCACCGACACCGACCGCCGTATTGCCGAGTTTATCGTGGGCAGTATCGACGAGGATGGCTATCTGCGTCGCGATATGGAGTCAATCTCCGACGACATAGCCTTTTCGCTCGGCATCGAGACCTCGACCAGCCATCTTGAGGAGCTGCTCGGCATAATCCACCAACTGGAGCCTGCAGGCATCGGCGCACGAAATCTGCAGGAGTGCCTATTGTTGCAGATGGCACAGCGCAGGATGGACACCAAGTCCAAGCGACTTGCGCACAAGATTATATCGCTCTATTTCGAGGAGTTTGTGAAGAAACACTACGAGAAGTTGATTTCGCGACTTGGCGTGAGCGAGGATGAGTTCCGCGATGCCATCGACGAGATAAAACACCTCTCGCCCAAGCCAGGCAACCTCTACAACGAGGGCGGTATGGACACCACACCTTATATTATACCCGATTTCAGACTCGATTATCAGGATGGCCAGTTTGACCTCTCGCTCAACTCCTACAACATACCCGATGTGCGCATCAACCGCCGCTATGTGGAGATGATTCGCGATATGATTACCCCCAACGGCACCATCTCGGAGAGCAACAAGGAGGCTGTGCAGTTCGTAAAGAGCAAAATCGACTCGGCCAAGTGGTTTATCTCGGCCATCAAGCAGCGTCACGACACGCTTATGCGCACGATGCAGGAGATACTCTCGTTCCAGAAGGAGTATTTCAAGGATGGCGACAAGAGCAAGCTGCGCCCGATGATTCTAAAGGATATTGCCGACCGCACGGGGCTGGATGTCTCGACCATCTCGCGCGTGGTGAACAGCAAATATGTACAGACTCACTTCGGCATCATACTGCTTAAATCGCTCTTCTCGGAGGCTATGCAGACCGAGAGCGGCGAGAGCGTATCGAGCTACGAAATTAAAAACCTGTTGCAGAAGTGCATCGACGAGGAGGACAAACGACACCCCCTTACAGACGAGACACTGATGAACATACTTAACGACAAGGGCTACTGCATAGCACGCCGCACGGTTGCCAAGTATCGCGAGATGCTCGACATACCCGTAGCACGCCTGCGCAAGCAGATTTAACCCATAAATAAAAGATGCTTAGACGATTAGCTAAAATAACATCAGCCATTCTTCACCCCTCGGCAATCCCCATCTATTTAGTGGCGTTGCTGCTCTTTGCCGACACCATCTATGATGTGTTTCCGCTGAAGGTGAAGTTTTATCTGCTGTGGGTGGTGACGCTCTATGCTATGGTGATTCCATTTGTGGGACGCGCCTTGCTGCGTCGTGCCGACAAGTGGGGACGTGGCCGAATCAGGGGACTTCGCTCGAAGGCTATACCTCTGCTACTGGGCACCTGTTGCTATCTGCTCTGCGCAATTACGCTGATGAAATCGCCCTCGCTGATGTTCTTCCGCAAGATAGCCCTCGCGGCAGCTATGAGCGAGCTGTTCTGTCTGCTTACGCTGCCTCTGTGGCGAGCAAGCCTGCATATGACCGCAATGGGTGCAGCAACGGCAGCTCTCATCACACTCAATATCATTGGTGCTCAGAGTCTCTTTTGGGTGATGCTGGCATCTATCATAGCAACGGGTATATTGGCCTCGGCCCGCCTCTACACAGGTCGCAACAACGGCATACAGATTTTGGCAGGTTTTGTGGGTGGCTTTGTGGTCTCGGCCATAACGATGCTATTCCTATAGCAGAAGATAACACACAGAGAATAAACAAACCAAAAAAAGGGGTTGTCCAACAAGTACGTCGGACAACCCCTCGGTCTTAGAAGTTGTATAACTATTTTTGGTAATGGCGCCAAAACTAATAAACAATATATAAAGAAATTAAGGAGTTTAAGGCATATAATGAAAAGCTCATTAATTTCCTTAAACTCCCTAAACTCCTTAAATTTCCTATTAGTTAGAGTTACTTGCAGATGGGAGAACCGCAGCATACTTAACGTATGTGAGGATTCTCACATCAAGCAAGACGCCGAAATAGCCTCGTTAGACGATTTTTAGTCGTGCAAACCGCGACTACGAAGGTAATCGAGCAACAACTCTGGGCGGTCGGTCTGAATCATAGTAGCACCCATATCCACGAGCTTGCCATAAACCTCCTCGGCTGATGTCTCGTAAGCCACATCATCGCTCAGTCCACCGCAGAGCGAGTTCCAGAGTGAGTTTACCCACAACTTCGAGCCGTCGGCAACCACACGCTTCATACAATCCTCAACCTCAGCAGTCATCTTACCCCAGCACACCTCGTACGCGAGCTGAGGCTCGGCATCAGCCACATAATCATTGAACAGAGCAAGGCTCTTGGCGTTGGATGGAGTGATAATTGGCATATAGAGCAAGTTCTGCTTGTTGCCAGCCATCTTCTCGCGAACATCGGCAAGCGACTTGCTACCCTTGATAAGAATCTGCTCGGCAACGCCCAACTCCTCGGCAATGGCGAGTACCATATCGTAGTGGTCGTAACCCTTGTCGATATTTACCACGATACGATCCTTGCACACCTCCAAAGCCTCACGCAGAGTGGGGACCTTCAAATCGAGCGAGTTACGAGCTCCGTGAGCATTCTTCAAATAATACTTCTGGATCTCCTCGTAGGTCATATCTATAATCTTGCCCCTACCTGTGGTGCAACGGTCGATAGTGCGGTCGTGCTGCAGCACAAGCACGCTATCCGACGTGAGAGCGATATCCAGCTCCACGATGTCGGCACCCATCTTGATAACAGACTCGATGGCTGGGATTGAGTTCTCGGGATAGTTGCGCCAGTCGCCTCGGTGGCAGATTACAAGCACATTCTTCGACTTGGGATTGCGGAGCTCAGCCACAACCTTTGCTGCACGCTTATCGTCACGCACAGCATTGCCGCCAGCACACGATGCCAGCAACACGACAACAACAGCGGTTGCCAAAAGATGCTTAAAGATTTTCATTTTATCTACTGTTTTATACTGAATTAGCCTATTGTGAACTTTCAGGTTACAAAACTAATCATTTTACACCAATTATTACCATAAAATTATTATCTTTGTGTGGATTACTATCTATTAAACCAACAAAACATTAACAATTATGTATAGCAACGACCCAAGAACAGTCATCACACTCGATGCTGGAGGTACAAACCTCGCATTTGGTGCAATTAAAGGCAATAAGTACATCGTGGAGCCAATCGTACTCCCATCCAATGCCGAAAATCTCGACATCTGCCTCAACACAATGGTAGAGGGTTTTTCGCGTATCATCGCCCAGCTCGATGAGAAGCCAGTGGCCATCAGTTTTGCATTCCCTGGTCCAGCCGACTACCCCAACGGCATTATCGGCGGTTATCTGCCCAACTTCCCATCGTTCCGCGATGGCGTGGCATTGGGCCCATTTTTGGAGGAGAAGTTTGGCATACCAGTATTCATCAACAACGATGCTGACCTCTACGCCTATGGCGAGGCTTTGGGTGGCGCACTGCCCGAGTTGAACCAGAAGCTCGCCGATAGCAACAGCAACAAGCAGTTCCGCAACCTTCTGGCCTTCACATTCGGTACAGGCTTCGGCTTTGGCTTTGTGACTGATGGCGAGTTACACATTGGCGACAACTCTTGCGTGGAGACCTTCTGCCAGCGTCACAAGCATATGCCTAACGTAATGGTAGAGGAGGGTGTGTCGATTCGTGCCATCAAGCGTGTATATGCCGAGGAGTCGGGCTCAACAGATATGACTCTCACTCCAAAGGATATCTTCGACATTGCCGAGGGTAAGCGTGCAGGCGACCAAGAGGCCGCCAAGAAGGCATTTGCGACTATGGGCGAGGTTGCAGGCGATGCTATGGCCACAGCAGTTACCTTCATCGACGGTGTGATTGTAATTGGCGGAGGCTTGTCGGCCGCTGCGAAGTATATCAAGCCAGCCCTTCTGAATGAGATGCGCTCGAAGATTCACACCCTGCAGGGTGGCCTGCTCAACCGCGTGCAGATGAAGGTCTATGACTTGGACAACGAGGCTGAGTTCGAAGAGTTTGCAAAGGGCGAGAGCCGCACAATCAAGGTTTACGGCTCGGAGCGCAAGGTGAGCTACGATCCTCAGAAGCGTGTGGGCGTGATGTTCTCGAAGATTGGAGCAAACACAGCCACTTCGATTGGTGCTTACGCTTTTGCACTCAACAAGATTGACAAGACAGCCGAGGCTGCGAAATAACATAACACGATAAAGAGATGAAAAGACTCTATATTTTGGTGGCACTTGCATTTGCCACATTGAGCCTCTCGGCTCAGGATTTGGTTGTCGGCTCATACAACATCCGCAACGACAACGAAGGCGACGTGAAGCGTGGGAACGGATGGTTTCAGCGTTGCCCCGTAATCTGCGATATGATTGAGTGGAACGACGTGGATGTATTTGGTGCGCAGGAGGTTAAGCGCAACCAGATTGACGATATGCTCCGCGAGTTGGAGGGCTACGCCTTTGTGGGCGTGGGCCGTGACGACGGTAAGGACGAGGGTGAGTTCTCGCCTGTGTTCTACAAGCGTGACCGCTTTAAGCTCCTCGATTCGGGCACATTCTGGATTTCGGAGACTCCCGACAAGGTGGGAGTGAAGGGTTGGGACGCAGCTCTGCCCCGCATCTGCTCTTATGCTCGCCTGCAGGACAAAGTGACCAAAAAGAAGTTCTGGTTCTTCAACCTGCATATGGACCACATTGGAGTGGAGGCCCGCCGCGAGGGCGCGAAGCTCATCGCTCGCAAGATTACACAGATGTGCGGCAACGAGCCAGCAATGGTATCGGGCGACTTCAACGTTGACCAGACAAACGAGGCCTACAAGACAATCGTATCGCAGGGCGTGTTGAGCGACTCTTATGAGTTGGCAGCCAAGCGTTATGCACAGACTGGTACATTCAACAGCTTCGATCCTAATCTCCACACCAACAGCCGCATCGACCACATCTTCGTTACGAAGCAGATTAAGGTGCGCAACTATGCCGTACTCACCGACGGCTACTGGACCGAGCTTAAGGAGCCAACCAAGAGCGTGAAGGGTTACGCTGCACCAAAGGAGATTGACTTTAGGAAGCACAACCACCGTTGTCCATCAGACCACTACCCAGTGATGATTAAGGTTGACATCGTTAAATAGCGCTTCGGCAATACCAAAGAATTTTCAACACAACATTGAGATAGATTAAAATCAGGAGAATAAATGAAGAAATTTTCACTATTGCTCATCGCTTCGATGGCAACAATGGCTCTGTCGGCACAGAGCTTCACCGAGTGGCAGGATGCCGAGGTGAATGAGATTAACCGTGCTCCGATGCACGCTTCGTACAAGATTTTCAACGACACTGAGGCTGCCGCCGGCAACTACTGCGACGCCGCATACCCCTATCGCCTATCGCTCAACGGCACTTGGCGATTCAACTGGGTGGAGAATGCCGACCAGCGCCCCACCGACTTCTTCTCGCTCGGCTACAACGATGCTGCGTGGGATAAGATGGAGGTGCCAGCTATGTGGGAGCTCAACGGCTATGGCGATCCAGTCTATGTGAATGTGGGTTATGCCTGGAGAGGCAACTTCCGCAACGAGCCTCCCAAAGTGCCCAACGAGCAGAATCACGTCGGCTCATACCGCCGCGAGGTGGAGATTCCAGCCGAGTGGAGTGGCCGCGATATTATGCTTAACATCGGCGCTGCCGTATCGAATGTATATGTTTGGGTGAATGGCAAGTTCGCAGGATACTCTGAGGATAGCCACCTCGGCGCATCGTTCGACATCACGAAGCTCGTGAAGCCAGGCAAGAACCTCATCGCATTGCAGGTTTTCCGCTGGTGCGACGGTTCATATTTGGAGGATCAGGATTTGTGGCGTTTGAGCGGTATCTCACGCGACGTAACCCTGGAGGCTCGCCCAAAGGCCCGTCTTCAGGATATGATGATTACCCCAGTACTCGACGAGCAGTACAAGAACGCGAAGCTCAATATTGATATGGAGTTTACCGCAGGTATTAAGTCGGCTGATGTTAAGTTGGTTGATGCTAAGGGTACAACTGTTGCCGAGGCGAAGGCTACACCCGTAAAGGGCAAAGCGACTCTCTCGATGGATGTGGAGAATCCAGCCAAGTGGTCGGCCGAGGAGCCTAATCTTTACAAGGTTATAGTGGCTGTTAGCGATGGTAAGACAACCACCGAGGCATACGCCCAGCGCATCGGTTTCCGCACATCGGAGATTAAGGACGCACAGCTTCTTGTAAACGGCCAGCCAGTGCTTTTCAAGGGTGCTAACCGCCACGAGGTGGATCCATTGAAGGGTTTTGTGATGTCACGCGAGCGAATGATTGAGGATATCAAGCTGATGAAGCAGTTCAACCTCAACGCAGTCCGCACCTGCCACTACCCCGACACACCGGAGTGGTATGACCTCTGCGACGAGTATGGTCTGTATGTTATCGACGAGGCTAACCTTGAGTCACACGGTATGGGCTATGGCGAGCACACATTGGCTAAGAATCCTATCTTTGCTAAGGCTCACCTCGAGCGCAATATTCGTATGGTGGAGCGCGACAAGAACCACGCTTCGGTAATCACCTGGAGTATGGGTAACGAGGCAGGTATGGGCCCCAACTTTGAGGCTTGCTACCGCTGGATTCGCGAGGCAGATCCATCGCGCCCAATTCACTACGAGCAGGCTCGTTTTACCGAGTTCTCAGATATTATGTGCCCTATGTATGCCACATACGACTGGTGCGAGAAGTATGTTACCGAGTCACCCAAGAAGCCTCTTATCCAGTGTGAGTATGCCCACGCTATGGGTAACTCGCTCGGCGGATTCAAGGAGTACTGGGATTTGATTCGCAAGTATCCTCACTTCCAGGGCGGTTTCATCTGGGACTTCGTTGACCAGGGCTTGGCTCACTACGAGAAGGATGGCAAGGTGTCGTTCTACTATGGTGGTGACTACAACAACTACGACGCTACCGACAACTCATTCAATAGCAACGGCTTTATCGCTGCCGACCGCACTCCTCAGGCTCAGGCTTATGAGGTACGTCGCCAGTATCAGTCAATCTGGACATCGGCCGTTGACCTTGCAGCCGCAAAGGTAGAGGTTTACAACGAGAACTTCTTTATCGACCTCTCGGCTTACGCTTTGGAGTGGGAGCTCGTGCAGGATGGCGTTGTGACTAAGGCTGGCCGCATCGAGAATCTCGACGTAGCACCTCAGCAGCGCAAGCACTACACTCTGGGCTACTCGGCAGCCGACATCTGCCCTAAGGCTAAGGAGGTACTCCTCAACGTAAGCTACACACTCAAGAGCAAGCAGCCACTGCTCGAGATTGGCTATGCAGTTGCTGAGCAGCAGCTCACTCTTCGCGAGTACGACTCGAAGGCAGCCTTTGCAATGAAGGAGTCTTCATGCCCAATCACCATCACCAAGTTTGAGAAATCAACCGATGTGGAGGGTTACGACTGGCTCATCTCGTTCGATCGCCAGGGCTTCATCAACAAGATTGTATATGGCCAGATGTCAATCATCGAGGAGCACTCAGCACTTCGTCCCAACTTCTGGCGTGCCCCAACCGAGAATGACCTCGGCGCGAAGCTCCACAACCGTTTTGCCGCTTGGCGCAACCCAGCTATGAGCTTCAAGAAACTGGAGCACAAGGTGGAGAATGGCGTAGCGGTGTTGAAGGCATCGTATGATATGCCAACCGTACAGGCCAAGATGGAGATTACCTACACCATCAACGGTGAGGGCGAGATTAAGGTTTCGCAGGCTATGACAACTCAGAAGGATGCTAAGGTTTCTGCTATGTTCCGCTATGGTATGAGAGTGGAGATGCCTGCGGCATACAACACTTTGGAGTACTACGGTCGTGGCGAGGTGGAGAACTACTCAGATCGCAAGAGTTGCGCCAACATCGGCCACTTCAAGCAGAGCGTGGCTGAGCAGTACAACGAGAAGTATGTTCGTCCACAGGAGTCGGGCACACGCAGCGACCTGCGCTACTATGAGGTGAAGAACTCGGCTGGAGCTGGTATCCGCATCATCGCCGAGAATCCATTCTCAGCATCGGCACTCCCCTACTCTATCGAGCAGATGGATGTATCGGTAGGTCGTGCACAGCGCCACTCTGGCGACTTGAAGGCTGAGAACAAGACTCACCTCTGCTTCGATTTGGTGCAGCAGGGATTGGGTTGTATCAACTCGTGGGGACACATTCCTTTGCCACAGTATATGGTAAACTATCAGGATTACACATTTAACTTCATCATCTCGCCTGTGAGGTAGTAAGATAGAGGTTTCACTAAGCGACAGTTCGACACTCTCGGGCTGTCGCTTTTTTGTAGCCAAATTTGCGGCCGACACAGATTCGGACAACGCGATACGACACTTTTGCCCCCAAAATGCTGGGTAAAGCCGAGAATATTCGCATTTTAGGATAGTAATTGGGTGCAAAAATTTTTTCGCAAATCAATTATTTTATATCTTTGCACCAATTATGGGGCTTTCCTCCATTTAGGAGCTAAGGCCGCAGGCTGTAAAGAGCATAAAAAAGACTATACGATTTATTAATTCATTATAAAGACAAAACTATGATTTCTTACAAGGATTTGGGTCTTGTGAACACTCGTGAGATGTTCAAGAAGGCTATTGAGGGTGGTTACGCTATCCCAGCGTTCAACTTCAACAATATGGAGCAGATGCAGGCTATCATCTCTGCTTGTGTAGAGTGTAGCTCACCAGTTATCTTGCAGGTATCTTCTGGCGCACGTAACTACGCTAACCAGACTTTGTTGCGTTATATGGCACAGGGTGCTGTTGAGTTCGCTAAGGAGATGGGTAAGAACATTCCTATCGTATTGCACCTCGACCACGGTAACTCATTCGAGTTGTGCAAGAGCTGTATCGATATGGGCTTCTCTTCAGTAATGATCGACGGTTCACACCTCCCATACGATGAGAACGTAGCTCTTACAAAGAAGGTTGTTGACTATGCACACCAGTTCGACGTAACAGTTGAGGGTGAGCTCGGCGTATTGGCTGGCGTTGAGGATGAGGTATCTTCAGAGGTTGCTCACTACACACGTCCTGAGGAGGTTATCGACTTCGTATCTAAGACAGGTGTTGACTCATTGGCTATCTCAATCGGTACTTCACACGGTGCTAACAAGTTCAAGCCTGAGCAGTGTACTCGCAACGAGGACGGTATCTTGGTTCCTCCCCCATTGCG
>JAZOUS010000011.1:0-20908 GCA_045658265.1 Alistipes sp. | reverse complement strand
CTCTCCAATAAGTACAGTTTGTCCGACATCGTCCAACATCACATATCGCACACTATCGTATAGTTGAGACATCTTTAGAGGCTCATCGTTACGTATATTCTTGTTGAATCTGAATGAAATTTTTTTGACATTGTCATCTGTTACAATATCTTGCTCGTTTGAGCAAGATATTGTAACCACGAGTAATAATATAGAGAATATATACTTCATACTAATAACTATTAATGTGCATTTCGAACCTCATATTGAGCACACTGAGGGTCTTCTTTTGAAAAATCACAGGCGTCCATATCTGTTCCATTTACACAACATCTAAATCTATCTTTTTTGCCAATAAATGTCCAAGAAGGAGCTTCATACGACAACTTCTACTCTTCCATTTAAGTGAGTTAATACCCACACATCTCCTGATTTGAAATTTGAGATATGAGTTTGGCTTTCCCCTTGACTCAGTGCCTCCAAATTTGCTCGCATAAGTGGCGACATCGAGTAATAATTGTAAGCCTTAACACCTACTACGGCGGCGGCTGACACAACGAGTGCCGTACACGCCATAAAAAACTTTTTCTTTTCATTTTAGTTTAGAATTTACTTCAAATCAAAGTAACCCAAATACTCCTCGCCATCAGCGTTTTGGCCCCATACATAGCAACGCTTATCATCTGGAGTAACTGCAATCTCGTATGCATTTTGAATCTGATATCGGCATATTTCACGACCTTTCCAATCGAATACCCCAATATAGTACTTAACAGCTTCGGGATTTTCGCGAAGCGAATCGGAATAGAGGCAGTATATATATTCATTAGTTGCACTAACAGAACAAGCTCCTACAATACAGCTATCGTCTGCACGACCCGCGCGGCACGAAATCATTTTGGGCTCATAGAAATAGCGTAGCGTTGTTGGCGTAATTGTGCTGCTATTTATATCATAAATCTCCATAATCATTCCATTGCGAGTAAAGTTGCACAGTTTCTTGCCATCGGGTCGAGCCGCCCATTTTGAGCTATGAACATAATACATCATTTTATCGATACTATCCTTATCTATTTCGGGCGAAATCGCAGGTATTTTTCTTATAGTGCCGACGGTATCCACACACTGCATATTCGTCATAAAGATTCTGGGGACTGATTCAAGATGTACCAACTTGCCATTAAGCTGCATCACTTTGCCTCTGGGGAAACGAGGAAGTTTATAGCATTGTTCGGGGTTGGGAGAACCTGTTTTTATAATATTGTCTATGTTGTACAGGGCTATCTTACCATCATAATCAGCTACCGTAATATATCCGTTCTGGGGATTTATATTACTATTTGTGAAAGAAGAAAGCTCATTTTCACCCCTCCCCTTAAAACCGAAACCTGTAATTTGGTGACCATCACTCGTTGAAAGCACCTGAAATTCACATTTATTATCTATACTTTTTGTTTTGATAATGAAATAGTCTTTCCATATATACATCGTACTAATCGGGTCGAACAAGTAGCCGCCATTTATTGTTTTGACATCGGCCGTATAGGTTTGCTTAAAAACAGGAGCCTTATACTCTGTATCAAATATATAGTTGTCACTACACGATACTAGTGATAATAACGTGAACAATAAAATATACTGCCTCATAATTTCATATATTAGTTATTAATATGTTACAATTGAGCTGGAGTAAAGCATCGATCAAATGCCCCACTTAATGAATCAATTTTCTTACCCTTCTTAAATTCTTGATGTAACTTACCACAGGCCCAGCGTTGATATCCACACTCATCATTGGGTAATCCTTCCTTACATTTTATGTATATTTTAAGAGGATCGTACGATTCACTTTTAGATAAAGCCTCCAAATTTGCACGCATCAACTCTGGCATTGAATAATAGTTGTAAGCCTTAACACCTACCACTGCGGCGGCTGACACAACAAGTGCAACACACGCAAAGAAAATTTTCTTCTCATAACTTTGAATGATTTAAGTTTAATCAATCGGGATTTTCCCGACTCTACACTTACAAAGCTACGAAAAATATTTTATTTTATTTTATTTTATTTTATTTTATTTTATTTTATTTTATTTTATATAATCATTATTTTGTAACACATTGAAAATCAGATAGCAAAAAAATTATTTTCTATACATTTTCTGCAACACCTTACCAAATCTCTCTGATAGTGTTTTTGCAGGTGATCTGAAATTTACAGTGAGCCGCCTTAAGCCGTTGATGCAAATGTATATAACGAAAAAAGCGAAAACCTTTCGATTTTCGCTTTTCAGTACCCCCTCAGGGGCTCGAACCCTGGACCCCAACATTAAGAGTGTCGTGCTCTACCAACTGAGCTAAAGAGGCATCAATCTTTATTACCTGATTGCGAGTGCAAATATAGGGCGTTTTTTTTTACTGTGCAAATATTTTTGCAACTTTTTTCAAAAAAGTGCATTTTTTTTTAATCGCTATTCCATTCACCACCTGCCTGGATATAGAGAACAGGGCGTGTTGGCTCAAGCGATTTAAGCCATAAGTAGCTCTCATACAGGTTGATACCATTCGCCGAATCCTCAGCCATAACGTATCCAATCACACAAGCCTGACCACGAGTGGTTCGATAGGTAGTTTCTACCCTATCGAGGTATGCCTGCTTCCATTTGGGATCGTTTGTTGGATTTCCACCCAAGCGGCGAGAGATACCGCTCTTGTTTGTATTGATGGGAACCTGAGCGATTACATACATTCCCAACGAGTCGCACATTCTATACACATTCTGTGGAACTGCGCCCATATCAAATCGAAGAGCATTATACTTCAACACGCGCGCTGCAATGATATCCTTATCGGTAATCTTCAGAGGATCCATATCGCGATAGAAGAGCTCGGTCTTGATACCGTTAATCATAAAATCGCCAGCTTCGTTGGTCTCCACAGTACGGAAACCGAGCATATGCGACTGATACTCCACATAGCGGCCCTCAATCTGAGTCTTGATATTCAAACGGTAGCGCACAGGCATATCGGCGCACCAAGTATATACATAAGGGATGTTTGCCATAAACTTGATGGTATCCTCCTCGCGCATACCCAGCGTGACATCCTTATAGCCGTTAGTAACGACTGTAGTATCGGGAGCAATAAGTTCATAGTGGATACGAGCCTTTTTAGGGTTGAGAGTCTCGGTCTTGACAACCATACCCACCTCTACCAACGCATTCTCGCTGCGCATATCGACGTGGGTGGTATGCACCACATCGCGCACGCGAAGCATAGGCTGCGACATAACATATACCTCACCGATGCGAGGCTCACGATTCTGCACATAGCACTCCATAGTCTGGCTCCAATGCTCCTTCAACACACGGATAGAGATTGTGTTGGTCTCCTCCTTCGACACCTTAGTAATATTAAACTCGGCTGGAGTGTAGGCGTTGGCTGCATAACCAACCTTCTTGCCATTGATAAGCACCTCGTAAGCACCCGAAGCCTCATCCACATAGAGGATAGCCTGACGGCTCAGCCATACAAAAGGAATCACATACTTCGATGTGAAGACCACCGCATCGGCCTCCTCGGTGCGCGTCCACTTTGTAACGGGACGCAAAAACTTCGATGCGACCGCACCCGCACCCAAAGCCTGAGCCTCCTCGGCTGTGGGATAAGGCACTGTCTTGCTACGGGCCATCTCACGCCCCAGCGACACATACTCTGGCGAGTCGTACTCCTGGGCCGATAAGGTGCCCACTGCCGACAACATAAGAGCTATAATAGATATGATACGTTTCATAAATAACTTATTTTTGCTATATTTGTAAGGCCAAAGTTATAAAAAATTTTATTCATACGATGGATTCTACACCAAAACTCAACTTCCCACCCATAAATTTGCGGGCCAAACGCGACAATGAGCGAACTTTGGTATTCGATAGCGTGCGCTCGATGTATGTGGTGCTGACACCCGAGGAGTGGGTTCGCAGGCATCTGGTGGAGTATCTCATCACCCGTTGTGGCGCTCCGTTGCGCTCGATTGTGGAGGAGTATCCCGTAAATATCAACTCCACACCTCAGCGAGCCGATGTGGTCGTGATGGATTCGTCAGCCAAGCCGTTGCTTCTTGCCGAGTGCAAAGCCCCCGAAATCAACTTTAACGACAAGCACACCATCGAGGAGGTATTTGCGCAGGCCACCCGCTACAACGCCATAGTCGGGGCACGATACATCATTCTGACAAACGGCCTCAAACACTTCTGCTTCGAGCATACCAACTCGGCATACACCCCGCTTTCGTCGTTCCCCAATCTGGGATAGTGGTGGCTTTTCTGTTGCTACGTCACCTCATCCCTACCCCTATTATTCTATCATTCCGACGGCCTACATCTGCATCGATGGCATATGGCGGCTGATATATTCGCGGAAGGTGTCGCGATAGTTCACACTCACTGGCACATACTCGCCATTATCCAACATCACGCGACTGCGCGAATATCCCGAGACGTGGCTCAAATTGACTATGTAGGAGCGATGCACACGCATAAACTTATCCGAAGGCAGGGCAGTCTCCATATTCTTCAGGCGGAACAGAGTGGTTATTGCAGGGGCATTGGTAAGGTGCAGACGCACATATTCGCCCACGCTCTCGATAAAGATAATATCGGCATAGCGCACCATTGTAACCTTGTAGTCAGCCTTGATAGAGATATAATCGTTCTCGCCATTGGCTGCCTCCGCCTCATCAACAACCGACGAATCCACCACCGAGTGCTTGTCGCGCAGCTTGGTAAGCTCATCCAACGACTTTGCCTTAGCCACAGCTCGCGAAAACTCTTCAAAAGAGAATGGTTTGAGCAGGTAATCCACAGCATCGAGGCGGAAACCCTCGATTGCATATTCGCTGTATGCTGTTGTGAAAATCACCATAGGCGACGCAGAGAGGCTCTTTACGAAATCCACCCCATTCAGGTCGGGCATATTGATATCGACAAACATCAAATCTATCTTCTCTCGCTCAAGTACCTGCATAGCGCTCATTGCGCTACTGCACAACTCCACAAGCTCAAGCTCAGGGATGCGCTCGATATAGCTCTTAACTTGGCGCAGAGCCAGAGGCTCATCATCTATGGCCAAACATCTAATCATATTTCAAAGGGATAGTTAGTTCAACACAATATTTATCGCTCTGGCTATCATCTATGCTCAGCTTGTAGTTGTCGCCAAACATAAGGCTCAAACGCTTGCTTATATTCTCAAGCCCCATACCGCTCGTCTGCTGCTCGCTGCCAACCTTCTCAAAGCGCGAGTTCTCCACACGAACGGTGATGGTCCTCTCGCCAAGAGTCACGTCTATATAGACAAACGAAGGCTTGTTGTAGCTCACGCCGTGCTTAAAGGCATTCTCAACAAGCACGATAAAGACAAGTGGCGGCACTTTGGCATTGATGGGCATAGGACTCTGCACATTCACCCTCACATCCACGTTATCGGTGTAGCGGATACGCATCAGCTTGATGTAGTTATCGACAAACTCCAGCTCCTGCGCCACGCCAACCTCGTTCTTCTCGGAGTCATACAACACATAACGCATCATCTTCGAGAGCTCGATTACTGTCTCCTGAGCAGCTTTCGCATCGAAATCAATGAGTGCGTGGATGTTGTTAAGCGTATTCATAAAGAAGTGGGGATTGATCTGATACTTCAGATAATCCATCTCGGCTTTCAGGCTCTGGCGCTCGAGTGCGATAATCTTCTGCTCATTCTGCATAGAGTTAAAAATCAACTTAATTCCAGCATTTGCGCCCATCATAAGCAGACCTATCAAGATATTCCAATACCACGCCAAATCGGTAAACGAGGCTCGGCCGTGCACCACATACATCTCGCCACTTGCATAGGGCAGATAGCGCAGACTCTCCTGATAATACTCCAGCGGGTAGAATATCAAGGCGAGCATCACCAGCGCAATCGAGAAGTATGGGACCACCCTCTTGCGCATCAGCAGGCGGGGCACCAGCCAGATGTTATTAACTATAAATATTACCAGATAGGGGAAAATCTTACTCCAGGCCGTGAGGATGTTTACCAGATAGATATGCTCCTCCGACATCATCTGAGAGTTGAGTATGGGCACAAGAGTAATGAGGGTCCACACAAGAATATAGACCATTCCCTCGCCTATCGCTGGTTTGCTGATTATCGGTTTATTGATAATAGGTTTCATAATAAACAAAGGTACGAAATTTTCACAAAATTATGCTTCGCTCTTCTGATTTATATCAATCTATGGTTGTTTTTGCTCAAAAAAACGTTATATTTGTGCGACAAACTATTAACATCAACTATTTATGAAACGACTACTGACACTTCTGTATGCACTTCTTGTGCTTGTGCCCGTCGAGGCAAATCAAAAGCATTATCCCACAATGTTTGCACATCGCGGTTGTTGGAGCAAAAACGACAAAGGCGAGTTCGTAATTCCCGAAAACAGTGTTGCAGCTGTAGCTGCCGCCAAGAGAATGGGCTACACTGGCATTGAGTGTGACGTGCATTATACCAAAGACAAACGAATGGTGATTCTTCACGACGCCACACTCAACCGCACAGCCCGCAACGCAAAGGACTACTCAAAGTTAGACAAACCAGTAAAATTGGCCGACCTGACGTTTGAGGAGCTGCGCCGAGATTATGTTTTGGAATCTGCCAACCCCGAATATCGCACGCCTATCCCTACTCTGGAGGAGCTACTGACGGAGTGCAAAAAGCAGGGTATTGTGCCAATGCTGCACAGTGCGCTTATGGAGTCGTATCACGTTGCACAAGAGATGTTTGGCGATGGATGGATATGCTTTACAGGAGGTGTTGACCACCTGAAAAAGGTACGCGAATTCTCCAACTGCACAATACTTATGGCCATCAACGGCGGCACACTCCAGGAGATTATCGCCGACCTAAAACAGATTGGCGGCCATTGCGGTATTTCAACAATGAAGTATCAACTCTACACCCCCGAATTCTGCAAGGCTCTGACCGACGAAGGTTACGAGGTGCAGGCATCAATCTTTCCCGCCCCATACGAGGCCATAGCACAACGCAATGGCATAACATATCAATTGACCGATTTTTCGTTTATGCCACCTGCTGACAAAGCTCCGAAATATACCTATAAGGTAAATATGAGCAAATTGGGCGTATTAGTATCGTCAATGAATAAAAAGAACAGACGCATCCCCACCGAAAAACTTGAATTTGCTGGTCAGGTGATAGAGTTCACTACCCGCAAAGGCACCTATGGCGAAATCAAATCAAAAATAGGTAAGGCTGAGTACACATTCCACACCAACGGAAAAGAGAATATATACTTCGGCCGACGTTTGATGGATAATGGGGTTATGAAAGTTTCAACAAACAGCAATTCAAAGGTAGAGAACGGAAGATTAAAATCGAATATAAAGCGTTACAAGTTGATGATTTACGAGATGTAAACACTGCTATACAATAAATTTAGGCTACCGCCCTTTTGGGATGGTAGCCTAAATTTGTTATCCACTTCGTTTTCAAAAGCCCCGCTACAACAACGTTAAATTTGAATCTTCAAATTTGGGTTTTGAATCACAAACACCCGCCAGGCCAAAATATATCTTCGTCATTTCATATTTTCGCATCAAATAGCAGCGGTGATAATGTAAGCGCATATGCGAAAATGTTGAAATCGACCGCTTATTTAAGACCTCACAAAGAACGATTCTTTGCCTCAAAATCACTTTTTGCACGACACTTACTATAAGGTAGATTCCAGCATTTCTTCATAGCTGCTAATCACTTCTCCTACCCCCACAAATGAAGAAATGCGGAATGACGTGTTTGTTTTTATCTTTCATCACTCCTCTCAACACACTCCCTCCCCTAAAGGGTACTCCATCTACCTTAGAGGAAGAGTTTTCCCTAAATTCCCTAAATTCCCTAAATTCTCTAAATTCCCTAATTTATTTTGCCTCAAACTCACTCATAAAAAGGTCGTACGACCTAATTTGAATTACATCTATCGGCTACTCAAAAACCTTGCTATTCGTTTTTAATCAATACTCTACTTTATCCTCCTTCTCTGCCCAACGACGGAATGCCAACAAGGCCTCGTCGCGCATAAAGTGCTCGCATTGAATTGAGCGCTGGTCGTAATCCAAATCAAGCTGGTCATAGATAAACGAATCGTCGAAATCTATATCCTTAGCATCCTGCTTGGTGTTGCCATAGCATATACGCTCCACGCCAGCCCAATAGAGTGCGCTCAAGCACATCGGGCAAGGCTCGCACGAGGTATATATAGTACAACCATCGAGCTTGAAATTTCCCAACTTCTGGCAAGCGGCACGAATTGCCGTAACCTCAGCGTGTGCCGTTGGATCGTTATTGGGAACCACCCTATTGCAGCCTGTTGAAATCACCTCGCCATCACGAACTATAACGGCACCAAACGGTCCTCCACCACGTTCTACATTCTCGACTGACAAGTCGATAGCCATCTTCATAAATCGGGCATCGTCGGGCGATATATCTCGCTTCTCGACGAGCATTTTCTTTTCGCGCTTCATAATAAAAGAGTTTTTCACTATAAATATACAAATAATTCCGCCAAACCTGCAATTTGCAGCCCATAATTTTCCGAAGCAGCCACGATAAAACACGCAGCCAACCACCCTCGAGCAAAAAAAATAATCTGGCTGACACAACCGCCAACCAGATTATCAAATATTAATCGAATAATAGTTATCTATCAAAGGGATTACTTATCCTGATAGAGATAACGCTTGATACTGCGCTTTGGAGTCTTCTCAAACTCCTCATTCTTCAGCTCAAAACGCCCCACCTTCTCATAAGAGGCGACCATCGTATTGAGAGTCTTGATATTATCCTCCATCATCTTCACCACGCCCTCGCGGTCGATATTCTCGGCCTTAGCCTGGTCGTAATCAGGAACAATAAGAGCTGTAAGCACACCCTTGCGCTCGATGATAAGCGACTCCAGCACCAATGGCAGGTTGTTGAGCTTATCCTCAATCTCCTCGGGGTAGATATTCTGGCCTGCGCCAGTGAGAATCATTGTCTTGCAACGGCCCTTGATATAGATTGTTCCGTCGGGCTCCATCACACCCATATCGCCAGTGTGCAACCAACCATCCTTCTCAAGAACTGCATTTGTAGCCTCCTCGTTCTTATAGTAACCCATCATCACGTTCTCACCGCGCACGAGAATCTCACCTGGGATATTCTGAGGATCTGAAGAGACAATCTTGGCCTCCATAATACCCGCCAAATACTTACCGCAAGAGCCACGCTTGAAGAGCGTTGGGTCCTCGAAGCTGATAAGTGGAGCACACTCGGTCATACCATAACCGATAGTAAGCGGGAAGTTAATCATTCTGAGGAACGACTCGGTCTCCTGATTCATTGGAGCACCACCCACGATGAAAATCTGAGTCTCACCACCAAACGACTCCATAAGTTTGGCCTTGATAATGGCATAGAGGGCTGTATTTATCAACGGAATCTTCATTGCGATACTCATTGGGCCCGACTCAAGCATAGGCATAATCATCTTGCGATACACCTTCTCAAGCACCAATGGCACACTGCAGATAACCGTTGGCTTAACATTCTTCATAGCCTCAACCAAAATTGTTGGCGATGGCATACGACCGAGCAGCGTGACATTACCTCCCACAACCAACTGCACCAGGAAGTCAAACGCGCAACCATAGGCGTGAGCCAAAGGCAGGAACGACAACGAACGACCTCCCGCAAAGAAATACTCCCTACCTGTGGCTGGGTTAATCATATCGCGGGCAAAGACCATATTACCCGTGAGGTTGTTCACCGACAACATAACGCCCTTCGACGAGCCTGTTGTACCCGAAGTGTAGTTGAGCAGAATCATCTGCTCGTTAGGCACATCGGCATACTTGATATCCTCAACGCTAAAGCCGTTAGGATAAGCGGCCTTGTAGGCCTCATCCCAGCCAGCAACCGCCTCGGCAGCCGCTGTGTAACCCTCCTTCTCGTAAACGAGCTTCAAATCCTCGACCGTAAAGGCAGCCTCAAGCATAGGCATACGGTCTGAGTCGTATGAAGGCCAGAAGGTCTGACCAGCAAAGAGGACTCGGCTCTCAGAGTGTGCTACAATATTCTCAACATCTGCTGGGTTGAAATCCTGAAGGATAGGTACAATCACGATACCGCGAGTGATTGTAGCGATATAGGTGATACACCAGTTGATATTATTTCGGCCAATGAGAGCAACCTTATCGCCCTGCTTCAATCCGAGCTTATCGAACAGAACGTGCATACGCGCAATCTGCTCGGCCATCTCGAAGTAGGTCTTGCTATCCTTGCTGAAATAATCGGTTAAAGCGGTCAAGGCGTGATGCTTGCGAAAGCTCGCCTCGTACATTTTAATTAAATTCTCCTGCAACATCAGTAACAGCTATTTTAGTTTTATTTGTGTATTGGTCTATCGTAAAACCGAGCTATGCAGAGCCCAGCCATCGGGCTACTGCTCTTGTTGCCCATCGGAAGGCTTGTCGCTCTTGTCCGAATCGTCGTGAGGTTTATACCATATATATATTTTCGATTCGGTACCAGCCTTCAGTCGCTCGATATTCTTTCTGTGTGACCACAGCAGCAAAATGGCTATGGCAAACGAGAAGAGAATAAAGGCAAACGATATATCTCCTATGCGCGACCACTCCGACGAAGAGTAGATTACCACAAACAGCGGGAAGCTACATCCAGCCGTCATCGAGGCCAAAGATACATAGTGCGAAGCTAAGAACACAAGCACCCATACCGCAAAGCAGAGGAAGATGATTTGAGGATAGATAGCTGTAACGGCTCCCACAAGTGTCGCCACACCCTTACCGCCTTTGAAGTTGGCAAAGATTGGGAAGATGTGACCTATCACCGCAGCGAACACGCCCAAAATCTTCAAGTTAATCAACCACGCCTGGCTCACGTCGGCATCGTAGCGCATCAAGCTAAAGAGCGAAACGGCTATAAAGCCCTTGAAGAAGTCAAGTACAAACACAGGAAGAGCTGCTCTTCGGCCCAAGACTCTCAACATATTTGTTGTTCCCGCGTTTTTACTACCGTGCTCTCGAATGTCGATTCCGTAATATCTCTTACCAATCCATACCGCGCTTGGGATAGAACCAAACAAATAGGCAAGAATCAACATTGAAAAGACACAATAATATGTAATATAACTCCATTCAGCCATAATCTCAATCGTTTTAATTACAAACAATAACAATTCCCAGCGTGATTTGTTGTGACCACAAGCGGGCACACCAACGCATATATATCGTTACAAATATAATAAAAAATCCCCAAATAATAGAATTTTCACACAACAAATCACCACACTTAGCTCAAATTATGCTTGTAATTCTGCCACAAAAGTCTATCATTTGAATCAAAAAACAAAATATATGTGGCAACACATCGTTAAAGGTTATGAAATGGCCAATCTGTGGCTAAAGGTTATATTTTGTGGCGAAAATAGACTCTTTTGTGGCCCGATAAGGTGGAACAAGCCTGTGTCAACCACCACCTGCAAAGCGAAAATTTAGGCCGAGTAAGCCAAATGGCAAGCCCCGAGAAAAATATCTGCTACAGATACGACCTATTTTGAATTATTTTTCGCAAAAAAGCATTAACTTTACCCCGAAAATTTTGAATTATGGCTATTAAACAAACATTAGGAAAGACGATAGGCAACGCCCTATGGTGGCGAGAGATGATTACCATCGTCATCGGCTGCATCATTTGCGCGGCAGGTTTTGTATTCTTCATCAACCCCTACAACATCGTACCAGGTGGAGTCTATGGACTCGGAATCGTACTCCACAATATATTCCCTTCGATTCAGGTGGGTACTTTTGGCTATATGTTCGACATTCCTCTGCTCACAATTGCCATAATCCTGTTTGGCAAGCAGTTCGGAGGTCGCACACTCTTTGCGGCGGCCATCACCCCTGGTTTGATGAACATCTTAACTGCGCTGGTATATCCCACTAAGGAGGCTATCCAGTCACTCGATCCTGCGCAGCTTATGGGTGGTGCAATCGACCTGTCGAACCACTTGATGCTGGCTTGTATATTGGGCGGTACTGTCATAGGAGCAGGTCTTGGACTTGTGGTGCGCTCAAACGCAACTACGGGAGGAACAGACATCGTGGCGATGATTCTCAACAAATACTTCCACCTGCAATTCTCGCGTGGTGTATTGCTTGCCGACTCCTGCGTAGTTTTAGCCGGTTTGGTCGTTATCGGATTTGGTGTCGGTATGGAGGGCAACGCTTCGGGTGGTTGGTTGCTTTCGCTCTACTCGCTTATCTGTATCTTCGTATCGTCACGCGTGATTGATTATGTTATCGACGGTGCTTCGTACGACAAACTCATCTTCATCATCACCAAGGATCACTCTGAGCCACTTCGTCAATATATCATTGGCGATATGGAGCGCAGTGCCACATATATCAAAGCATCGGGAATGTATAGCAACGACGAGAAGGAGATGATTTTCCTTGTTGTGAGCCGTCGCGAGGTAGCACAGATTCAGCGTAAGGTACACAAGATTGATCCAACGGCATTCCTTGTTGTGACCGATGCCTACGACACATACGGCGAGGGCTTCAAGCCATTCCCCGAGAAGGACAGCATACTTAACTAAGAAACTATAACACAATATGATAGAAAAGAACAGCTTACGTCCACTCACAGGTAATGGACGCAAACTATTTGTCGAGACCTATGGTTGCCAGATGAACGTAGGTGATACGGAAATCGTCGTGTCGATTATGCAGGACGAGGGCTACATCTACACCGAGACAATCACCGAGGCCGATATTATATTGATTAACACCTGCTCGATTCGCGACAATGCCGAGCAGCGTATATGGGGACGTCTGACCGAGATGCGTCGCCTGCGCAAGCAGAAGCCTTCGCTCATTATAGGTATCATCGGCTGTATGGCCGAGCGATTGAAGGAGCAACTTTTAGAGGGCGAGCTGGCTGTAGATATCGTTGCAGGCCCCGATGCCTATCGTGATCTTCCACGCTTGGTGCGTGAGGCAGAATCGGGTGGCAAGGGCGTGAACACAATCCTCTCGCAGGAGGAGACCTATGCCGAGATTGCACCCGTTAGATTGGACAAGAATGGCGTGAGCGCCTTTATAGCCATTATGCGTGGTTGCGATAACTACTGCTCCTACTGCGTTGTACCCTACACTCGTGGTCGCGAGCGCAGTCGTGAGGCGGCAACAATCATTGCCGAGGCTCGTTCACTCTTCGAGAATGGCTACCGCGAGGTTACTCTGTTGGGCCAGAACGTAAACTCATACCGCACAGGCGATGTCGATTTCCCTGCACTTCTGAAGGCTGTTGCCGAGATTTCGCCTCTGCTTCGTGTACGCTTCGCAACGTCGCACCCCAAAGATATGAGCGACAAGTTGCTGGAGACAATGGCCTCGATGCCTAACATCTGCCGTGCTATCCACCTGCCAGCACAGTCGGGCTCGTCGGTGATGCTCAAGAAGATGAATCGCAAATATACCCGCGAGTGGTATCTCGACCGCATTGCGGCCATACGCCGTTATATGCCCGATTGCGCCATCACAACCGACCTTATCGCTGGCTTTACAGGCGAGACAGAGGAGGATCACAAGCTCACACTCTCGCTTATGGAGGAGGTAGGCTATGAGTTCGCCTTTATGTTTATGTATTCGGAGCGTCCAGGCACATTTGCCCAGCGCCACTTGGGCGACGACATCCCCGAGGATGTGAAGACCGCACGCCTTACTGAGATTATCAACCTCCAGAATAGGCTATCGGAGCAGAGCAACAAACGCGACGTAGGCAAGGAGTTTGAGGTATTGGTGGAGGGCACATCAAAGCGCCGTGAGGATCAGCTCTTTGGCCGCACATCGCAGAACAAAGTGGTGGTATTCGACAAGGGCGACCACAAAATCGGCGACTATGTACGTTGCCGTATCACAGGTTGCTCATCGGCCACACTCTTTGGCGAGGAGATTTTCGAGTAAACGATTTACGATATGATAAGATAAAGGGGATGCCCAACAAGTTTATCGGACATCCCCTTCATATTTACAACATAGCCAGAACGTGTATAACAAGAGGCATTTTTAGGCTTGCGAAACCCGAAAAACCGCAGCATACTTTGGCGTATGTGAGGATTTTGAGGGTGAGCGTAACGACAAAAGGCCCTTGTTAGGCACGTTCGCCTATATATTATTTCTCTTTGAACAACATCGGCACAAACTCCGAGATATACATTCTCCAGTTACGCCAAGTGTGACCACCCTCGCTCTCGCGATAAACGTATGGGAACTTCACGCTGTCGAGATACTTCATATAGGCGATATTGTTCTTATAGAGGAAGTCGGTCTTACCGCAGGCAATCCAATAGAGTTTGAAGCCATTATCGCGCTGTGCGGCCAACTGCGCAGCCACCTTCTCGTCGGTTACATCACGCACCGATGCTGAGAACAAACCCACATAGTCGAATGTCTTGGGATAGGCGTATGAGATTCTGAACGAATGGCCACCACCCATCGACAAACCTGCAATGGCACGGCCAGAAGGCTTGTTGATTACGCGATAGTTCGACTCGATATGCTCGATAATATCACCAAACGAATCAACGAAATCGGCCTTATCCTTTGGCTCCATACGCACACGCTTTGAAGGATAAACCAAACCCTCGGCAGTCTCACCTGGAGCAGCCTGCTGCCAAGCATTACCGTTGGTAATCACCACAATCATAGGCTCGCACTTGCCCTGAGCGATAAGGTTGTCCATAATGTGCTGAGTACGGCCCTGAATAATCCAAGCCTCCTCATCACCACCCGAACCGTGCAAGAGGTAGAGCACTGGATACTTCTTCTTGCTCTTCTCATAGCCCGCTGGGGTATAAACAGTAACGCGACGGTCGAAGCCGAGTGTTGGGCTGTGATACCACTCACGCTTCAAGCTACCGTGAGGTACATCGTGAGCCAAATAGTTATCGCCGTAACCGCCACCCACAATCACGATGTTGGCCATCGAAGCGTAGTCGCGGTTGAAATACACGTTTGCAGGATCGTTTATCTTCAAACCATCCACAACGAAGCTATAGTAATACAACTCCGAAGCCAAAGCTGGCGAAGTCCACGACCAAATACCCTTACTGTCACGCACCATATCGGCCTTAGCAACGGTCTTGCCATCGAGGGTTGTAAAATCACCCACTACCGACACCTGCTTGGCATCGGGCGCATCCAAGCGGAAGGTTACACTTCTATCATTATTAAGCTGGGGAGATACCACCTTCGATGCTCCCCACAATGCCTGCTGTGCCGACGCATTGAGCGCCAGACCTACAACGGCCAAAACAAGAATAAAATACTTCTTCATAATATTGAGTTTTAGAGGTTTCAAGTTCTATTCACATTACAAAATCTTCTGAAACAATATCTCCGACAAAGCACCCTGCGGAGTGATAATCCACTCTCGGCGGATGCCACACTGCTTATAGCCTGCCCCCGCAAAGAGAGCAATACTCGCCGCATTATCCTCGGCAACACTACACCACAACTGGTGCAACATCAGCACCCTGCGCGCATACTCCTCAACACACCTCAAAGCATCGGCGGCGAATCCCCTACAGCGATACTCGGCCGATATGATTATACCCACGCCTGCCCTGCGGTTCTGTGGATCAAAATCAAGCAGGTCGATAGCGCCTACCACCCTGCACTCGCCGTCAATATCGGCCTCGATGACCAATCTAAGCTGACGAGTGGCATAGATATCGTACTGCTGCTCGGCAATGAGCGACGTTAGCTGATGGCGTGAAAAGGGGGCTGTAGCTCCGCTTGTGCGCCACAACTCCACCTCATTCTCCCATCCATACATCACATCGAGGTCGGATGGCTCCAACGCTCTTAGAGAGCATATCGAACCCTGAAGATTTACCATTGCGAGAGGCTTTGTCGTTTGCTGTTACAGACCGATAATCTTGTTGTGGATAAGCATAGCCACACCCCACGCACAAGCATTCTCCGACATCTTCGACTTGCGGAACTTGGTATCCTTATAGACAAGGTTGAGCGAATACTTGTTTGTCGAAGCCTTCAATGGCAACATAATATAGTCGCCCGCAGCGGCCAAATTACCACCCACGATGATTGTCTCGGGATTGAACGTATTGATAAGGAACGCAACCGCCTTACCCAGCTTCTCGCCCACCTCCTCGATAAGCTCGATTGAGAGGTTGTCGTCGTTGCGGGCCGCAGCGATAATGTCGTTGATATGAATCTGCTCACCACGATTGAACTTGTCGCGAAGAATGGTATTCACACCACTCTTAATCTGCTTAATCATCTTCTCCTCGATGGCTATACCCGAAACCTCGGTCTCCAAGCAACCCTTCTTACCGCAGGCGCAGATGGTCTCGTTATCGAAGAATGGGATGTGACCAAACTCGCCAGCAAAACCATTCTTACCATAGTAGAGCTTGCCATCAATCACAATACCGATGGCCACACCACGTCCCAGGTGCAGATAGATAATATCGTTCTCTTCCTTTGAGCGGCTGCAATTATACTCGGCATAGCAACGTGCGCGGGTGTCGTTCTCGAGCAGAACTCTGATTTTGATTCGCTCCTGAATGATGTCTCGCAACGACTCCTCGCTTGATGTGAAGTAGGCATAGCTACGGCCTGTCTCTGGATTTACTCTACCCACAATCGAGACACCCACACCGAGAATCTTTGAGCGGTCAACACCGCAATTCTCCACAAAATCCTCGATATTGGCGCAAATCTTCTCAAGACACTGAGGGCGGTTCTGCAACTCAAAAGAGGTGTCGGTTACCTCCTTGATGATGTTGTTCTGCAAATCGGTAACCACGTATGTCATATTGTCGCGACCTACATTCACACCCACAAAGTAGATAGCCGAATTGGCCAGACCAAAGACATTGGGGCGACGACCTCCAGGAGTCTCGACCTTACCCAAATCGTTGACAATATCATCCTCGATAAGCTCCTGCACGAGCTTGGTGATGGTTGGCACGCTGATATGCAACTCCTTAGTGAGCTCCGAGAGCGTACACTCGCCATTAACTGCCATATAGGCAATGATATTGCGCTTGATTGTATTATTCTTATGAATGATGCCCTTGAGTTTATCGCTGGGCTTAATGTTGAAAAATTCAGCCAATGATGTCATATCTCTCTGTTTTTAATTTGATTTTGATATCTTACTTACAAAATTAAAAAACATTATCGAAAATAACAATACTCTTTTTAATTATTTTTACAAAATATATAAAATAATCGGCCGCCTTGAATTAACAAAGCGGCCGATTTCTCATTTTTATAAGTTGTAAAACAACTCTTATTTTCTGGCTAATGCAACTCAGCATAGAGTTGCTTACCCTGCGTAAATTAGCACATTAGAAGCAAAGCGTAACAACAAATAGCATCCCCTTGCGGCCTGCACTACATATTTGATTTAGACTCAACGCTAACCTCCGAGCTTACCTTCTTAATCATACCCTGCAACACTGCTCCTGGGCCCAACTCAACGAAGTTATCGAAGCCGTCGGCAATCATATTCTTGGCAATCTGAGTCCATCGCACCGGAGCTGTAAGTTGAGCAATGAGGTTGGCCTTGATAGCCTCTGGCTCGCTCTGTGGCAGAGCATCCACATTCTGATAGATGGGGCAGACAGGCGTGTGGAACTCCACCTCGGAGATAGCCTGCTCAAGCTCGGCACGGGCCGCCTCCATCAATGGAGAGTGGAACGCACCACCAACAGGCAGACGCAACGCACGACGTGCACCAGCCTCCTTGAGCTTCACGCAAGCGGCATCTACAGCTTCGTCGGCACCTGAGATAACCAACTGTCCTGGGCAGTTGTAGTTGGCAGCCACAACAACGCCATCAACGCTCTGACACACCTGCTCGATAACCTCATCGTCAAGGCCCAAAATAGCGGCCATACCTCCAGGCTGATTCTCGCAGCACCTCTGCATAGCCATAGCACGCTTGGCAACCAATTGCAAACCATCCTCAAACGACAATGCTCCCGCTACAACCAAAGCCGAGAACTCACCGAGCGAGTGCCCAGCCACAGCCGCAGGCTCCACGCCCAACACCTTGGCCAAAATAACCGAATGGAGGAACACTGCGGGCTGAGTAACCTTTGTCTGCTTAAGTTCCTCGTCGCTACCCTCGAACATAATCTTTGTGATAGGAAATCCAAGAATCTCATCGGCCTTATCGAACAAAGCCTTTGCCATTTCACTATTTTCGTAGAGCTCTTTTCCCATTCCTGAGAACTGAGAACCCTGCCCTGGAAAAACATATGCCTGTTTCATATCTCTATTGTTTTAGCTGAGAGCTCGCGACAAACCCTCGGTTATAAATCGGCGGCAAAGGTATAACTTATGCCCCAATTTTGCAACCACCCAGATAGAGCAAATGGGCCGCAGTAGCCTGCTTTGGGGTTAAATGAGCAATAGATGTGGTAAAAAAGCCATCGTACTATTTGAGGTGGCGATTTTTGTGGTTATATTTGTACGATGGATTTCAAACTCGTATCGGAATATGCCCCTACGGGCGACCAGCCCGAAGCAATCGCACAGCTTATCAACTCGATTGAAAGCGGTGCGCGACACAACACGCTATTGGGTGTAACGGGTTCGGGCAAGACCTTCACGATTGCCAATGTGGTAAACCATTTCAACCGCCCCACGCTCGTGCTGAGTCACAACAAGACTTTGGCGGCGCAGCTCTATGGCGAGTTCAAGAACTTCTTTCCCGACAATGCTGTTGAGTATTTCGTGTCGTATTACGACTACTACCAGCCCGAAGCCTATCTGCCAACCACCGATACATACATCGAGAAGGATTTATCAATCAACCAGGAGATAGAGAAGCTGCGACTCAGCACCACGTCGGCTCTTCTGTCGGGGCGCAGAGATGTGATTGTTGTCTCGAGTGTGTCGTGTCTGTATGGTATTGGTAATCCTGCCGACTTCCACGCCACCTCAATCAATATCAAGGTGGGCGATGTGGTGAGCTACAAACACTTCCTCTACCGTCTTGTGGAGGCTCTCTACACCCGCACCGAGATTGAGCTCACGCCCGCAACATTCCGAGTGAAGGGCGACACGATTGATATTATGGCGGCCTTTGGCGACAACTGCTACCGCATAACATTCTTCGACAACGAGATTGAGTCGATACAGATGATTGATCCAGTGAGTGGTCAGCGTTTCGACTCGCTCGATTCGGTTACGATATACCCCGCAAACCTCTTTGTTACGACCAAAGAGAGAATCAACACCGCCGTACAGCAGATTTATCTGGATATGGGTGAGCGCATCCGCTTCTTCGAGAAGGAGGGACGAGCAATCGAAGCACAGCGTATCAAGCAGCGTGTGGAGTACGATTTGGAGATGATCAAAGAGCTTGGCTACTGCCCTGGAATCGAGAACTACTCACGCTATTTCGATGGCCGAGCCGAGGGCACACGCCCATTCTGCCTGCTCGACTACTTCCCCGAAGATTATATGATTGTAATTGACGAGAGCCACGCCACGCTGCCTCAGGTACACGCAATGTTTGGTGGCGACCGCGCCCGCAAGGAGAATCTTGTGGAGTATGGATTCCGCCTGCCAGCCGCAAAGGATAACCGTCCACTGCGTTTCGAGGAGTTTGAGGGTATGATGGGCACAGCTATCTATGTGAGCGCCACACCAGCCGACTATGAGCTTATCAAGAGCGAGGGTGTTGTGGTGGAGCAGCTTATCCGCCCGACGGGCCTTGTGGATCCACCTTTAGAGGTGCGTATCACTCTGAACCAGATAGACGACCTGATTGAGGAGATTGAGAAGAGGGTGCGAGATGAGGAGAAGATTATCATCACCACCATCACCAAACGTATGGCCGAGGAGTTGTCGAAATATTTTGACCGTGTGGGCATCCGCAACCGATATATCCACTCCGACATCGACACACTGGAGCGAGTGCAAATTCTTGAGGACTTGCGAGCCGACCTCTTCGATGTGCTTATTGGCGTAAACCTCCTGCGTGAGGGTTTGGATCTGCCCGAAGTGGGATTGGTGGCCATCCTCGATGCCGACAAGGAGGGTTTCCTAAGAAATCTGCGCTCAATCACCCAGATTGCAGGTCGTGCAGCTCGCCATTCAAAGGGACACGTCATACTCTATGCCGACCAGTGTACCGACTCGATGCGTCTGGCCATTGAGCAGAGCAACCGCCGCCGCGAGAAGCAGATTCGATACAATGTGGAGCACAATATGATACCCCGACAGGCCCAAAAGAGCGGCTCGGGACAGAGCCTGCTGCTTGGTCAGTCGGCCAAACCAGAGGATATAAACGTCTATCCTATTGCCGAGCAGCACTATATGAGTGCGGCGGATATAGAGAAGGAGTATCAGGCAAAGGTCAAACACGAATCGGAGAATATCGACGCGCTGATTGCCAAAGCGCGCGAAGATATGGAACGAGCAGCAAAATCGCTCGACTTCCTTGCCGCAGCACGCTATCGTGACCGTATGTACGAACTGCAAAAAATCAAAGAGGAGGCTAAATAACATATTTTGATTATTAGCAATTATCTTACTACTCCCCCAAAAAGTATATTTAATAGTTGCAATAGCTATCTTTTATCTATACCTTTGCTAAAACTATAATTCTAGCTATATGAAACAACTATTAACTATTACTTGTACAATGATTAGTGTTTTGGCCACATCTTGCGGCTCAAAGCAGGGAAATGGAGAGGAGAAAATCCTTCATTTCGACACCTCGAATGCCGAGGTTATCGACCTCGACCAAATCA
>JAZOUS010000010.1:0-6900 GCA_045658265.1 Alistipes sp. | reverse complement strand
TTCCCTCCCCTCTGTCCCCTCCCTTTGGGAAGACATAAGGTCTTCCCTTGCCTGCTCTCGTTCGGCAAAGTCAAATAAATTTGCCTTTGCCCTCACTTACTCGCAGTCTCGACAAAGGGGGACTATAAATGGTGGAGCTGCGGGATGTCTTTTTGAGCCCGATTAGGGCTCGGTTTTTTTGTGTTGTTATGTCACTGGCAATTGAGCGTAGTCACACTCCTTTGGCGGCTTGAATCGGCGGCGGCAGCAACTTTTACTTTCGCAATAGCTTACCTTATATTATATATATTCGCACAAAAATACCGCAGCCTTGTGGGGTTGCGGTTAGTGCCTTTATATGGCATTAACTCTATCCTCGGTGGACGATATGGCCACCCATATCGGGCCAGGTGTTGTAGAAATCTTCGATATATTTCATCTCGGCGGGGGTGCAGCCGACCATCAATTTCATCTCGGCATCGCGTTTGTCGAGGTCAACGGTGCAGATTACGGCTGTGAGGCCAAGCTCAGGTGCAGAGCCGAGCCATACGTCCAAGCCCTCGCCATCGTTGGATCTGGTGGCGTCGAGATAGCCGTAGTCAATCTGATAGACAATCTCGGGGAATCGTGGGTGGCGCGAGCCTTTTGGGCGGTCGATTACAATCTCGGAGGTAGCCAGCAGTTCGTCTAATCGTTGCCAGAATATATCGTTTTTATTCTTCGTCATAGTTCTCTGTCTCAGTATGTTGCTCAATAAGTTTTTCACTCTCTACGGCCTCGCACTCATCCAAAATTCGTTGCGGCTGGCGGCGAGATGTGGGGAGGCCTAATTTGCGCAGGCGCTCGCCCGTACGCACGATATTATTGTTACCCGTAAAGAGTCGTTTGTAGGCCTCATCATATTTGGCGCGAGCCTGCTCGATGCCCGCACCCACACCCTCGAGGGCCGATGTGAAGGCCACAAGCTGCTCATACAGAGTGACGCCATATTTGATGATATTCTCCTGATTCTTGCTCTGGTCGTCGCGTCGCCACAAGTCGTCCACAATCTTCAGCAGAGCAAAGAGGTTTGTGGGTGACGAGATGATCACCTTCTTTTCGTAGGCATCGTTCCAGATGGTGTGGTCCTCCTGCAGAGCCTGAAGGAATGCTGGCTCGTTGGGAACGAACATAATGACAAAATCGGGCGACTGCACGAGTTGCTGGTAACGCTTGCTACTCAGCTCCTTAATGTGCTGGCGCATAGATGCGATGTGCGCGGCGAGTGCCGCCTTGCGCTCTATCTCGCTCTCGGCTCTCGATGAGTTGACGTAGGCCGTAAGCGACACCTTTGAGTCGATGATAATCTGCTTGTTGTTAGGTAGATTGAGGAGCACATCGGGGCGCAGGTTATTGCCTTGCTCGTCCTTGATGTTGTGCTGAGTGTGGTAGTGTACGCCACGAATAAGGTTTGAGCTGTCGAGAATGGTTTCAAGAATAACCTCGCCCCAATCGCCCTGCACCTTTGAGTTACCCTTGAGGGCGTTGGTGAGGTTGGTGGTCTCGGCCGTAATCTGCACGTTGAGCTCCATCAGGCGCTTAAGCTCATTCTTCAGCTCGCCACTCTGCTCGGTCTGGTGGCTATAGATGCTCTCCACACGCTCCTTGAACTCGCGGATATTATCTTTGAAGGGTTTGAGGATAATATCTATCGACTCCTGATTCTCCTGCTTGAAACGGCGGCTCTGCTCGCCTAATACATCTCCCGCTAAGTTACGGAACTGCTCACGAAGGCTCTTCTCCATCTCTTGCTGTGAACGCACCCTGTCGTCAATGGAGCGGCGTTCGGCCTCCAGCTCTGTTGCAATCTTGATGCGGGCAATCTTCTCCTCCTGCAGAGCATTTTGTGTAGCCTGATGGGCCGAAACCTCGGCCTGGAGTGAATTGCCCGCGGCCTGCAACTCCTGCTCGCTGAGCGAGATTTGATTGGCGAGTTGCGCAATTTTGCCACGCTGGATAATGTGTAGTGTGATGAAAATGGCAAGTGCAATAGCCAATGCCACAACCAGAATTATGATGTAAATTGGTGTCTGCATAATAGTAGAAAGGTTTTTCAGTGTAACAAAGATAGTCATTTCAAATAAAAAACGTATATTTGTATAGAAACATTTTTAACCCAATGATGAGAGATAGAATTTTTACTATTGTGCTGGCCTTGGTGCTGGCGATTTTCGTACTGCCATCGTGTGGCCGAGCGGATGCCCCAGTGGCTTATGTTGATTTTACACACCTTAGAAAATATAACTCAAAGGATAAGGAGCATCTGCCCCATATGTGGGATATGCTTCACACAACGGCCACCTTGCAGGGTATTGTTAACCGCAAATCGCCAAATATTTATATAGATTATGTGGTTGCCAACAAGTTGGAGGTTGATCGCTTCTGGTGGAACTACTATCGCGAGGAGGGGCGCTGGCTTGCGGAGCGTGACACCGTTGTATATAACGATGTGGTGAAGCTGGTGGAGGATTACAAGAGCCATATTAAAGGTGCTGTGGTCTATGATTCGAATGTGGCTGCTACGTCGTGTGTGGCATCGGCTGTGGCTGGTTATGAGGATTTGATTGCGGTGCGTTACGACATTTCGCCAGAGAGTCTCTATAGCAGATTGATTTTGGGTGGTCCGAAATTGAAGGTTAAGGTGTGGCTTGTAAACGAGGACGGAACGTCGATGTTTACGGGCAAGGGCGTTATCCCCCAGACCGACAGAATGAGTACTGGCTCGGCCAAGAACGATGCCTATGCTTGGTATATCCACAACTATATGAAGGCAAACCGCTGCAATGCGGAGTATGCTGGCTACTATCTCGACCAGTATTGGCGTGACCACGCTGGTTGTAGCGTGATGAACGCTCACTGCCTTACCAATCACGACTTCTTCGTGAGCAAGCGAGCCTTCTTCTTCGACCTCTCGCCCTGGGGTGATGAGCCTTCGACTGACGAGCCTGAGCAGGTGGCTGGTCAGGATTTGGTTACTCTGAAGAGTATGCTTGCCGAGGCCTACCGCATAAATAAGGGTGAGAAATTCTGTCACATTGGCGGCTTCCCTGCGTGGGCTTACAAATACACAACCCGTGTGGGTGGCAGCCACGAGCCAGTGGCCACAGAGTGGGAGTTCAGCCGCATTATCAGCGCATACAACGCCTTTAAGGATGCCGATGCGATTGGTTACGGCGCTATGGCCAACGCCTCATTCTGGCAGCACTTCCCGTTAGAGGAGAACTACCCCCAGAAGTGGGTGAGCGAGGAGGAACTCAAGCAGCGAGGCTACCTCGATGAGAACGGCAAAGTGGTGATAGGTGATAGGAAGTTTATGATATTCTATGTGGGCGATTACGACGCTTCTTCGTGGGTTACATCTCTCTTGCCAGCGTTGTGGAACGATGAGGGCCGAGGCGATTTGCCGCTGATGTGGTGTATTAGCCCTGTGCTTGCTCGCCGAGCTCCGATGGTGCTGGATTATATCCGCAAGACAGCATCGGCGAACGACTATTTTGCGGCTGCCGACAATGGTGCGGGCTATCTTATGCCAGGTATGTTGCAGGAGCCACGCGAATCGGGACTTCCTTGCGGATTGGATGCCTGGGCGGCCCATTGCAAACCTATGTACGAGAAGTGGGGCCTCACAATCACAGGTTTTGTGATTGATGGCTATGCGCCTGGTCTCAACGAGAAGGGTTTGGCCTGCTACGCTTCGTTTAGCCCCGATGGCATAGTGCCGCAAAAGACACCTCGCACACGTCTGTTTGGTAATATGCCAGTGTTGCGTTCGGGCGATGATTTGGTGCAGACTCCAGAGAAGAATGCCGAGTTTATCGTGTGGGATATGATGAGCCGCAACCCAACGCCATTTGCTTGGTATCGCGACATTCTAAAGAGCCCAACTTGGCACAAGGAGGTGATGGCGAAGATAAATGAACTTGAACCTCGTATCGAGCTATTGGATGCGCCTACATTCTTTGAACTCTATCGTCGCTGGCTCAAGGAGAATCCCGATGCTGCGGCAGGATTGATAGAGTAGTGATTGACAAATAACCAAAACAATAAAACTATGAAACCCAATTTGAAAAGAGCCTTGAGCTTTGTGGTGTTGCTGGCTGCAGTTTTTATGCTGATGCCTGTGGATGTGTTGGCTCAGGCAACGCAGAAGATTGCCGTTCCAACCGATGTCGAGAAGTGGATTACATCGACCTTTGCCCGAGGTAAGGTGCCCCCATTCTCGTTTGTATATAACGACCAGAGCTCGGCAGAGTTTATCCGCAAGTGGAAGCACTCTATTAGCAAGGTGGAGTCGGCTGAAGGTGTTGTGAGATATGAGGTGTCGTATCTCGACCCGCAGTCAGGCTTGCAGGTGAAGTGCGACGTGAAGGGATTTCAGGAGTTTGGAGCGGTGGAGTGGTTACTCCATTTTACCAACACATCGGCACAGAATAGCAAGCAGATTAAGGATGTGAAGGTTACGGATTACACTATGTCGAGCGCATCGGCAGGCGATTTCAGTGTGCTTCATTCTGCTGGTTGCAGTGCTTCGAGAGGCGATTTCCGTCCGCTTTTCACAACATTGAGCGCAGCCGAGCCATTGAAGATGTCGCCTAAGAATGGCCGTCCATCAGATATTTCGGCTTATCCGTTCTTCAATATCATCACCCCCGATAGGAAGGGTGTGGTTGTTGGTATTGGCTGGACAGGAACGTGGTTTGCCGATATTGCATTGAGTGGCAAGCAGGGTGTAAATCTCGCATCGGGTATGAAGTCGATAGATTTGTACCTCTATCCTGCAGAGACAATCCGCACGCCACTTGTCGCAATGCTCTTTTGGCAGGGCGAGGATTTTATGACAGGTAACAACAAGTTCCGTCGCTTTATCCTTGCTCACCACACTCGCAGAGTGGACAACGAGTATGCTCACTCGCCTCTGTGTGGCGGATTTGACTGGGGCGATCCAGCTCCTTGTAACGAGTATAGCTGTCTGACTGAGGATTTTGCTGTGGCACTTATCAATCGCCATAAGCAGTTTGGCATCGTGCCAGAGGTATTTTGGTTGGATGCTGGCTGGTATGAGGGCTGTGGAGGCCCCGACTTTAGCGGTGGCTCGTGGTGGACAAATGCGGGTAACTGGCGAGTGGATAAAACCCGTTTTCCGAATGGTTTGAAGCCTTTGTCTGATGCGGCTCACAAGGTGGGTGCGAAGTTTATGGTGTGGTTTGAGCCTGAGCGAGCATACGAGGGTACTCAGTTCCGCAAGGAGCACCCTGAGTGGTTGTTGAAGGTGGCTGCCGACAAGAATAACTACCTCTTTGATTTGGGTAATAAGGAGGCAAACGAGTGGCTCTGCAAATATATCGGCGATATGATTGAGGAGAATGGCATCGACTACTACCGTCAGGATTTCAATATGCCGATAGCCCGTTTCTGGGATGCTTACGACGAGCCTCAGCGAAAGGGTATGCGCGAGATTCGCTATGTGGAGGGCCTGTATGCATATTGGGATTATCTCTTGGAGCGATTCCCTGGTATGATTATCGACAACTGCGCTTCGGGTGGCCGTCGTATCGACTTGGAGACTGCAAGCCGCAGTATCCCTTTATGGCGTACCGACTATCGCTATGGCGAGGTGAATGGCTACCAGTGCCACACATACGGCCTTAACTTCTTCTTGCCGCTGCACGGTACTGGTCTCTATGGTGCGGATAATTACAACTTCCGCTCAAGCCTTAGCGCTGCCACAGTCACCAATTGGGAGCTAACGGCCAAGCGTGGCTCTATTGGCGATATGCAGAAGGTGTTGGCCGAGTTTAAGGTGTTGCGTCCATATTTTATGGAGGACTACTACCCGCTCACAGGTCTTGGTGATTTGACTGGCGACGATGTGTGGCTTGCATATCAGCTAAACCGCCCATCGGACAATACAGGTATCGTGGTGGGATTCCGCCGCAAGGATAACAAGCAGGAGTCGATTACGGTTAAGTTGCGTGGCCTGAATCCCGACAAGAATTACGTTGTCCGCAATGAGAATGACGGCAAGGAGCAGACACTTAGTGGAGAGCAACTCGCTGAGGGTATCACGCTTACGCTCGAAAAACCCCTTGATTCAATTTTGTTGAAATATAGAGCAGAGTAGGGAGTGTATGACAAAATCGCGTGTCCAAATCAATTTGGTGGACACGCGATTTTGTTATTTTTATTGAGTGTAGTTGTTTCGCTCGTTGGTGTTAAATCTTTGCTGCACCTCGTAATATGTAGAGTATTGCGTTTTCGTCACCTTCGGCGAGTACGACAATATCTTCGCCAAACGATTTGGCTATGATAATATGTCGCTCACTCTTGAACTTTACGCTGTGCGTTTTTCCTCTCTTGATATTGCAACTTCCGATGTTAAACTCTGTGCCTATGCCATAAGTAAAGGAGAATCCATCTTTCGTAAAACTGAAATTTAAGCTTGCTCCAACATGCCTTTTGGCCCAATTGTCATCTCGCAGTTTGCTTGCCACTTCATATTCATCTTTGAAGGTTGCCAGATCGGGCATATTCATCTCTCCAAAATCGAGCGTATAGGCGTGTTTGCTCTCCAATTTTGAATTTATTGTATAGATTTTTCTATCCAATGTGTGCTTGTAGTATGCAATTTTGCCATAAGTGGAAATTGGATTTCCCATATCAATACCGCTACGAATAGTGTGGTCGCCTATATTGCTTACGAAGTTGTAATTCTTATCATAATAGGCGATTGCTGGCGAAGGGGCATAGTCACCATTTGAGCCGACGTAAGTACATTCGCCGATAAAGCCTTCGCCAAATGGAATTAGCGAGCCAAAGACACTCTTTTTATCCGTGATGGAAACGGTTTCGATGTGTCGGCCATCTAATGTGTACTTTACGATT
>JAZOUS010000009.1:0-12787 GCA_045658265.1 Alistipes sp. | reverse complement strand
AGCGCCGTGAGCGCCGTGGGCGAGGTGCCCCGAAGGCTTGTGGCACTCCAACAGCGCATGGGCCACGACAAGGGCGTGGTGATGGATGGCCGCGACATTGGCACGGTGGTTTTCCCCAATGCCGAGTTGAAGATTTTTATGACTGCCGATCCAAAGGTGCGTGCCGAGCGTCGTTATGCCGAGCTTACCGCTAAGGGCGACAAGGTGACGATGGAGGAGATTCTTGAGAATGTGATTTCTCGCGACCAGGCCGATATGACTCGTGCCATCTCTCCGTTGCGTCAGGCCGAGGATGCCGTTGTGCTGGACAACAGTTATATGAGTGTCGAGGAGCAGATGGCTTGGTTTATGGAGCGCTACAATGCGATTGTAACAGAGTAGGGTAATTAGGGAAATAGCGGGCTATGTACGTTGAGATAGATGAAAATTCGGGCTTCTGCTTTGGTGTGGTGAGAGCCATATCGAGTGCCGAGGTGGCACTCTCGGAGTCGGGTGGCGAGGTCTATTCGTTAGGCGATATTGTGCACAATCGTATGGAGGTGCAGCGTCTGGAGAGTATGGGACTGCGCACGGTAACTCACCAGGATATGGAGTCGTTGCAGGGGCGCGACCTCTTCATCAGAGCTCACGGCGAGCCCCCAACAACTTATGCCCGAGCAAAGGAGCTCGGTATCAGGGTGATTGATGCCACCTGTCCTGTGGTTGCGCAGTTGCAACGTAAGGTGGTGGCGGCTCACGAGCAGATGGAGAGCGTTGGCGGTCAGGTGGTGATTCTCGGCAAGCGAGGTCACGCCGAGGTTGTGGGCCTCACTGGTCAGGTTGCCAACCACGCAATCGTGGTGGAGCGTGAGGAGGACCTCTCGGCTATCGACTTTTCGCGTCCGATATTTTTCCTCTCGCAGACAACGCAGAGCGTGGGCCTGTTCTGGCGCTTGGCCGAGCGTATGCGCGAGATGCTCAATGATGAGAGCAAACTTACGGTGGATGACACCATCTGTCGCCGAGTGTCAAACCGCGAGGGTGCGTTGAAGGAGTTTGCAGCACGTTTCGATGTGGTGATTTTCGTGTGTGGCAAGAAGTCGAGCAACGGCAAGGTGCTATTCGATGTGTGCCGCAACGCCAACCCCCGCAGTTATAACATCGAGGAGCAGAACGAGCTGGATGCCGAGTGGTTTAAGGATTGCGAGAGTGTGGGTATCTGCGGAGCGACATCGACACCCGCCTGGCTGATGCAGCAGGTGGCCGATGCTATCAACGAGCGTTTTGCTTAGATGCAGGCGGCCACAAAAAATGAGTTTTATTTAGAAAATTTTTAGCGATTATGGTTAGATATATACTTTGTGCCGTGAAATATTTATTGGCATTCATCGTTTTGTATTTGGGATTGTTGTGGATTAGCCAGCGAGTATCTAGTGTGGATGTGCCGCTCTTCGATGCGGTGTCGGCCACTTTGCAGACTCGCAAAGGTCAGCTTTTGGTGTTGGCTCTGCTGGCGTTGTCGGCATTGTATCCCAAGTGGGGCTTTATCAAGCGCCGTGTGGAGTGCAATATGAATGAGGACAGAGAGCAGATTATGGCAGCATTCAAAGCCTCGGGCTATGAGCTTGTGGCCGAGAGCGAGGATAAGATGGTGTTCCACGCCGATAACATCGTGCGTCGCCTGATGTTCCTGCTCGAAGATGAGGTTACACTATCGCAGTGTGGCCAGTGGGTGGAGATTAAGGGCATACGTCGTGCTGCGGCACACATTGTCTATCGCCTGGATACATATATGACTAACAAGAGAAGATAATTTTAAGCAGAAGCGATGCAGCGTATATCAGGTTTTCTTAAGCGTGGCGGAGTGGTGGCGTTGTTGGCCACCGCAGTCGTTGTGAGTTTGTGGGCAACCAAGCAGGATTTTGGTTTGGGCCGTAATATGGAGATTATGGTCAACCTGATGCGTGAGTTGTCGTTGCAGTATGTCGATGAGGTTGCACCCGACAAACTGATGAAGGATGGTGCTGCGGGTATGGTGCGTAACCTCGACCCCTATACAACCTATATGTCGGAGTCGGAGATGAACGACTTTGAGGTGTTGGCAACGGGTAAGTATGGCGGTATAGGCGCTACAATCCGTATGAAGCGCGATAGTAGTGGCGTGGTAATCGCCCAGCCATATAAGGGTTCGCCATCAGATAAGGCAGGTTTGAAGATTGGTGACAGATTTGTGAGCATTGATGGCGAGGATATGACCAAAGCCACCTCACAGCAGATTTCATCCAAACTGAAGGGTACGCCTGGTACGAAGGTGAAGCTCTCGGTGGAGCGTGTGATGACTGGCAAGGTGGAGGAGTTTGAGATTGAGCGTGCGCGAATTGCAATTCCTGGAGTGCCCTATGCAGGATTTGTGGCAGATGGTATTGGATATATCCGCCATAGCGACTTTACCGATGGCTGTTACGACGAGATGCGTGCGGCGGTGGAGCGTCTACGAGGCGAGGGCGAGCTTAAGGGCTTGATTCTCGACTATCGCGATAATGGTGGCGGCAGTCTGCCCGAGGCGGTGAAGATATTGTCGATGTTTGTGCCAAAGGGTAGCAAGGTGGTGACTATGAAGGGGCGCACCGAGCGCTCGAAGCGTGAGTATGTTACTGAGACAACGCCTGTATTGCCCGATGTGCCGATGGTGGCACTTATCAATGGTAACTCGGCATCGGCATCGGAGATTGTATGCGGAGCTTTGCAGGATATGGACCGTGCGGTGCTGATGGGCCAGCGCTCATACGGCAAGGGCTTGGTGCAGTCGCTTATGCCATTGGGTTATAATGCCTATGCGAAAATCACCACAGCCAAATACTACATCCCATCGGGCCGTTGCGTGCAGCGCATTAACTACTCGGCTCACGATGGCAGTAATAACGAGATTGTTCCCGATTCACTTATCAGTGAGTTTACAACCCGCAATGGCCGCAAGGTTTACGATGGCAAGGGTTTGATGCCCGATGTGAAGGTCGAGCCTGAGTATATCAGTTCATTTGCAATGATACTCTACAACTTGGGATATATCGAGGATTTCCTCGATGGATATGTGCGTCGCAACCCCAATTTGAAGGTTGATAACCGCACATTCTCAATCAGCGACAGCGACTACGAGGAGTTTGTGAAGTTTATGGCCGACAAGGATGTGCCCTATGAGTCGCGTACACGCATCGCGTTGGAGTCGTTGAAGAAGATATCGAAAGAGGAGCGTTACGATGCCAGCTTTGCCGAGGATTTGAAGCAGATTGAGGCGAAGCTCAAGGATCAAACGGCTGACAACCTGCGCCACTATCGCAAGGAGGTGATGAACCTGCTCAATGGCGATGTGGTGCTGCGTCACAACTACTTTGAGGGCGTGGTGGAGCACAATCTGGTGTCGGATAGTACGGTGATGAAGGCTGTGGAGTTGCTTGGCGACGGGGAGCGCTATCGAAAGATTCTTTCGGAGCAGCATACCGCAAAGAACTAATCCTCGGTGGGGGATAGAAAGAAGGACAGAGAGAAGGAGAGAATATGAATTTTTTTAGCAGCAGAAAAATATCGTTTCGCAGTCGCATATCGATTCTTGTAATCGGTATGGTTCTGGCGGTATTGTCGCTTGTTTACACCAACTATCTGGCCGACGTTCTCCGACAGAAGGAGCATAACGATGTGAAACTCTGGGTGGCGGCTATGGAGAGAGTGAGCCGCGATGCCTTTGGTAACTATTTGGTCGATCCGCTTATCTCGCATATTCTCAGCTCGCAGAATAATATCCCGTTTATCATCACCGACGAGAATCTGGAGCTTATTATGAGTAACCGCATCCCCGAGGAGGTGTTGAATGATCCTGTGCGTTACCGCAATAAACTCGATGAGCTTACCGAGGAGAATACGCCCCACAGGGTGCGCCTTATGTGGTCGAGCGGTCACTATCATATGATTTTCTATGGCAAGTCGCAGCTCCTGAGAGCATTGTACTACTTCCCCTATGTGCAGTGGCTTATCATCTTTATATTTATAATCTTCACCTATATAGCCCTGCAATCGACCAAGCAGGATGAGCAGAACAGAGTGTGGATTGGATTGGCAAAGGAGACTGCCCACCAGTTGGGTACGCCCATCTCGTCGCTTCTGGGTTGGGTGGAGTATCTGCGTTCGATAGATGTTGATTCGTCGGCGGTGGATGAGATGAATAAAGATTTGGTCCACCTGATGAAGATTGTCGATCGCTTCTCGAAGATTGGCTCTGAGACGGTGCTCTCGCCAAACAACGTGAATGAGGTGGTGGGCGAGACTGTGATGTACTTCCACAAGCGTATTCCCCGCAATGTGACTTTGTCGTATAACGGTCTTGCAATGGCCCCCGTGAAGGCCAACCTTAACGTGGCACTCTTTGAGTGGGTTGTGGAGAATCTTTTGAAGAACGCACTCGATGCTATGCAGGGGCACGGCGAGCTTACGGTGAATATTTCGTCGAACGATAAATCGGTGATAATTGATGTTACCGATACTGGTAAAGGCATAGCTAAAGGCAACTGGAAGCGAATCTTCGAGCCTGGTTACACCACCAAAACTCGTGGCTGGGGCTTGGGATTGTCGCTCTCGCGCCGTATTGTCGAGGATTATCACCACGGAAAGATCTTTGTGGTCCGCAGCGAGGTAGGTCACGGCACTACCTTCCGTATAACACTTAAACGCATCTTTGAACAATGATAAACTCTTCTGATTCACTTCGCTTGACGGGGCTCGACACCTTGTCGGAGAGAGCTTTGCGCCGTCTGGTAAAGCCCTGGACGGGAGAGTTACACTCGGCCGATACGCTTGGTGTGGAGTCGGCGGAGAGGGTTGCCGACCAGCGAGACTTTGATAACATTGTCGAGGCGTGGCGCAAAGGGCGTGAAATCTATGTCGATGGCTCGGTGGTGCAGGTGATGGGCGAGGGTTCGTCGCTCTCGGATGGGGTGGCTCCTATTGCGGAGGAGGTGCAGTCGGTCGATTCGCTCTCTGTGGTGTCGGATGGTGCGTTTGCCGATTCACTCACCGATTCGCTTGCGATGGTGAGCGAGAGGGCGGAGCAGATGCGATATGCCGAGCAGTTGTTGCAGGGCGTGGCATCGTTGGCCGATGGTATGTTCTGGCCGCAGGTGTTGCTTAATCTGTTTGTCTTTACGGTGGTGATTGGCTATATGTTCTGTATATATAGGTATTTCGACGATGTGGTTGCTCTCTTTTCTTCGGTTTTTAGCAGAAGTGTAATTTCTGCCGACCGAGTGGGCGAGCGTCGTCGAAGCGATATTTTCTATGGTTTTTTGGGAAAAATCTTCCTTCTCGGTGCGGGATTTGTGGGAGTGATGGCAATGTTGTGGGCTGTGGGTGAGCAGAGTATGCGAGTCAGCCTTACGCAGAGCGTGATGATGTCGATGCCGCTGATCGCCATTGCGGTATTTCTTGCAATAATCGTGTTTCAATATGTCGAGTTGATTCTTATTGGAGCTGTAACTCGCTCATTGCCAGAGGTGTTTGCTCTTGTGCGATTGCGCCTGACCTATTTTGTGTTCTTCACCGTTGTCTCGTCACCCATCCTGTTGGTGTCGCAGATGGGGGATGGGCAGGCCAATGAATTGTGGCAAGGTTTGGGCCTTATTGTATCGGCTTTGGTCCTAATGCTCTATCTGCGTGAAAGTTTGCTGTTCTTTATTTCCAAAAAAATTTCCATTTTACATTGGTTTTTGTACCTTTGCACCGTCGAAATTTTACCGCTCACCCTTTTGTGGCAGTTGGTAGTTCGTATATGAGAGAAAATTGGTTAGAATGGTTAATAAAATTTTGATTTCGCAGCCTCGTCCTGCGGTGATTGAGAAGTCGCCTTTTTTTGAGTTGTCAACCAAGCACGGTCTTGAAATTGATTACAAGCCTCTGATTCGTGTCGTTGGTGTTACGTTGAAGGAGTTTCGCGCTCAGCGAATTGAGATACTCGACCATACGGCTGTGATTTTCACATCGCGTACTACGGTTGATAGCTTCTTCAAGGTATGCGAGGAGGCACGCATCACAGTGCCTGAGACAATGAAGTATATCTGCAACACCGAGGCTGTTGCCCTCTATTTGCAGAAGTACATCGTATATCGCAAGCGCAAAATATCTTTTGCCGACGGTACATTCACAAATCTTCTGGAGCTTATCATCAAGCATAAGAGCGAGCGATTCCTGCTGGCCCTCAGTGAGCCACACAAGCCTGAATTGCCTGAGACATTGGCCAAGTTGAAGATCAACTTCGATCCAGTGATTCTGGCCCTCACCATCTCGGCCGATATGGAGGGTGTAACCCCATCGGCTTATGATGTGATGGCTCTCTACTCTCCATCTGATGTGAAGAGCGTGGTTGAGAATTTCAAGGTTGAGGAGTTGCCAGTGGTGGCTACATTTGGTGAGGCCACATTGCGCGCAGCACTCGAGGCTGGTATGAGCGTGAAGGCTTCGGCTCCATCGCCTGAGGCACCATCAATGGCTAAGGCTCTCGACCTCTATATCTCGAAGGTGAAGAGCGGACAGGAGGTAGCCGTAGTGGAGCTCAGCAACGATGAGCAGAAGGAGGAGTTTATCCGCACTCAGCAGAGTAAGTTGGCCAAGAAGAGCCGCACACGCACCTCTTCTGCCGAGAAGAAATAGTAACAGACAATCCCCATCCGCAATGCCCGATTATTCACTCCCTCAGAAGGAGCGATTGCGCTCGCTTACAACCATCCGTCGGATGTTTACCGAGGGTAAGGGCGGTTTTGTATATCCGTTTCGCTACACCTTTTTAGTGCAGAAGCCTAAGGTGGCAGTGACCGATGCGGTTGTGGCGGATGCAGAGGTTACGGCAGATGTTGCCGATGGCAAAGTCGAATCAAAGGCGGAGGGCCGTGTGGAGGTGATGTTCTCGGTGCCCAAGAAGTTTCATAAGCGAGCCAATAAACGCAACCTGCTGAAGCGCAGAACCAAAGAGGCTTATCGACTCTCGCGTGAAGAGTTCCGTTGCCGAGTCAGAGAGAAGGGCGTGGTGGTTGATGTTGCGCTTGTCTATTCGACTAAGGAGATTCACTCTTATAAAACCATTTCAAATGCAGTGCTGCGAATTTTGGAGCAGATTGGCTCACGTCTGTAGGCGGGTGCTGGCTTGGCCGTTTATCGTGCTGGTGAAATTCTACCAGTATTGCATATCGCCACTCACACCGCCATCGTGCCGATTTACACCCACCTGCTCGCAATACTCGCTCGAAGCATTCCGTAAGTATGGCCCCCTGAAAGGCTTGTGGCTAACTATCCGTCGCCTTGCGCGTTGTCATCCGTGGGGTGGAAGTGGATATGATCCAGTACCATAGTGAACACGCATAGAAACACGCATAACAGGGCTCTTTCGGCATCTGGCTCGACCTCGAAATCCTCATTTACGCCCAAGTAAACTGCGGTTTCTCGCTCTTCGACCAGCTTCAAAATAGCTCTTGTTATGCGCGTTCTAAATTAGGAATAAAGGTATCAAGGCTCTTTCGGTATCTGGCCGACCTCGAAATCTCCATTTTCGTTGTTGGTTAGAGTTCCCAAAATATAATGAGGTTGCTCAGCAACCTCATTATATTTTGTATATATTCTATTCTTTGTCGCAGATGAGTAGCGATGAGTCGCCGTAGGAGAGGAAACGGAAGCCGTTGTCGAGGGCAAATTGATACATCTTGCGCCAATCCTCGCCGACGTATGCCGAGATAAGCAGCAGCAACGTCGATTTGGGTTGGTGGAAGTTGGTGATGATGCGGCTCACGATGCGGAATCGGAATCCTAACGGAGTAATCATAATCTGCGTTGCCGCCTTCATCGAGGTAAGGCCCTCGCGGCGCATATAACCAATCACATCTTCCAGCACCTCTCGGCCTGAGTAGTCGCTCGGAATATCGTAGCTCTCCCACTGTCCTACAACCTTGTCTGTCGCAGGCGAACCGCTCTGGCGGATGCGCCAGCCCAGTACGGGGAGCGATTCCAGTGTTCTAACCGATGTGGTGCCCACAGCCGTTACGTTGCCGATGTGAGTAAGCAGATTCTCTAAAGTTGAGAGCTGCACCTCGAAATGCTCGGTGTGCATAGGGTGCTGGGCGGCATTCTCGCTCTTTACGGGCAGGAACGTGCCTGCGCCAACGTGGAGCGTGACCTCGTCGAAGCAGAAGCCATCCGCCTTCATCTGTGCAATCATATCGCTCGCGAAGTGTAATCCAGCAGTGGGGGCAGCCACCGAGCCCTCGACCTTTGAATATACCGTCTGGTAGCGGGTGAGGTCAATCTCCTCGCTCTCGCGGTTGAGATATGGCGGGATGGGTATGCGTCCCAACTCCTCCAGCACCTCGCCGAAGCTGAGTGGGGCGTTCCACTCAAATCGGATGATGTGCTCCCTCTCGCCTCGCTCCGAAATCCAGGCGCGAAGGTGATACTCCGCCTCGGCAAGAGTGAAGTTAATCTCGACATAGCCCTCTTTCCACTTCTTGATGTTGCCCACGATGCAGCTCCACTCGCAGCTCTCGCGTGCGGCAAATGCTCGCTCATAGTCGGCGGGGTTGTGGGGCTCAAGGCAGAAGACCTCGATTCTTGCACCCGATGGCTTGTGCATAATCACTCGCGCACGGATAACTCGGGTGTTGTTGAACACCAGCATCGAGCCCTTAGGAAGATGCTCGGCGAGGTTGCGAAAGCGGCTCTCCGATATATCGCCGTTGCGATAGACCATCAGTTTTGAGTCGGTACGATTCTCCAGCGGGAATTTGGCGATGCGCTCGTCGGGCAGTGGATAATCGAATGAGTTTATGTCGATATGTCGTTCCATACGTTTCAATCTTATGCCACAAAGGTAGCAAATAAAGCCCAAAATAGAGTTGATTGGGGGGATAAATATACTATGTATCTGTTGCGAGAGCTCGCTTTTTTGTGTACATTTGTGATAACATAATAATATATATAGTATGAAAAGAGCTTGTTACATTATATCAATCCTTGCGGCTACTCTTCTTATGGCGTGCAGACCATCGGATATGGAGGCCAACTTCAAGAACCCATCTCAGGAGGTGCAGACGGCTGTCTATTGGTACTGGATTTCGGGAAATATCTCGAAGGAGGGCGTTGTGGAGGATTTGAAGGCGATGAAACGAGCCGGAATAAATCGTGCCTTCATTGGAGATATAGGTCAAGATGGATTATACACCGAGCGCAATGTGAAGATATTTAGCGACGAGTGGTGGGAGGTGCTGCATACGGCACTCAAGACCGCATCGGAGCTCGGTATCGAGATTGGAATCTTCAACTCGCCAGGTTGGAGTCAGTCGGGTGGCCCCTGGGTGAAGCCCGAGCAGGCGATGCGATACCTCGCATCATCGACCGTCGTGGTGGATGGTGGGCAGAGTGTGGAGATTGACCTTACGCCCGAGCAGTTTAAGGGCGAGGGCAAGCCTTTTCAGCACGTCAAGACCATCGCCTATCCCGCACCAAAGGGGTGGGGTGAAACTCCCGCCGTTGAAATTGAGATTGCGGAGGGTGGCGCAAAGAGCATTAGTGAGCTTGTGGCTCGAAAGCGCAATGTGATACTGCTTAATATGGCCGAAAAGAACACGCTTCGCTCTCTTACGCTTACACCTGAGCATAAGGCTCTTTTGTGTAGGGCCGCTCTCGATGCCGAGGTGGATGGAGAGTGGAAGCGAGTAGCAGATTTCAATATTGACCGCTCCAATCCTGCGCTGAATGTAGGCTTTGAGCCGTATGCACCCGTAACGGTGTCGTTTGCGGCGGTGGAGTGCTCGCGTATGCGCCTCACGTTAGAACCCACGTCACAAGCAGGAGGATTTTCTAATATCACGCTCTCGGCGCAGCCTCGCATAGCTTCGTATGCCGAGAAGAGTTTGGCTAAGATGTGTCAGACTCCGTTGCCATACTGGAATCACTATATGTGGCCCGAGCAGGCCGAGCTGGATGATAAAGCCTATGCGATTAATCCCAATAATGTGATAGATATCTCAAGCAAGATTGATGCTGATGGTGTGCTTCGCTGGGATGTGCCAAGTGGCAGGTGGGTTGTGTTGCATACGGGAATGACTCCAACAGGAGTTACAAACTCTCCTGCTACGCCCGAGGCAACAGGTCTGGAGATTGACAAGATGAGCCGCAAGCACGTTGAGAGCCACTTCAATGCCTACATAGGTGAGATTCTGCGCCGTATTCCCGCTCAGGATCGCAAGACCTTTAAGGTGGTTGTGCAGGATAGCTATGAGACGGGTGGTCAGAACTTCACCGACGATATGATTGCGGCATTCCAATCGACCTATGGTTACTCGATGATACCCTATCTGCCTGCCTATTATGGTATGGTGGTGGGAGATGAGCAGACCAGCGACCGCTTCCTGTGGGATTTAAGAAGATTTATTGCCAACAGAGTAGCATATGAATATGTGGGAGGATTAAAGGAGGTGAGCAATGCGCACGGCCTGACAACGTGGCTTGAGTGTTATGGCCATTGGGGATTCCCTGGAGAGTTTTTGCAGTACGGAGGCCGCTCGGATGAGATTGCGGGCGAGTTCTGGAGCGTAGGCGAGCTGGGCGATATTGAGAATAGGGCAGCCTCGTCGTGTGGACATATCTATGGTAAACGTCGCATCTGGGCCGAATCGAACACGTCGGGTGGTCCAGCCTATTCACGCTCACCAATTGATATGAAGCAGCGCACCGACAGATTCTTTACCGAGGGAATCAATGCAACGCTTCTGCACCTCTACATCGAGCAGGCCGACACCAATCGCTATCCAGGCATCAATGCGTGGTTTGGTAATGAGTTTGACGCTCACAACACCTGGTATTCGCACATCGACCTCTTCACCACATACGTCAAGCGTTGTAACTATATGTTGCAGCAGGGGTTGAATATTGCCGATGTAGCCTATCTTATTGGCGAGGATGCGCCCAAGATGACAGGCCTGCAGGAGCCTGCGCTTCCGAAGGGGTATCAGTTCGACTACATAAATGCTGAGGTGCTGATGGTGGGTGCTAATGTGGCAAACAACAATATTGTGTTGCCGCACGGCACGTCGTATAGAGTTCTGGTGTTGCCACCGATTGATAATATGCGCCCAGAGTTGCTCGAGAAGATTAAGCGTATGGTGGGCGATGGCGCAATCATCCTGGGACAGCCACCACACCGCTCGCCAAGTCTGCAGAACTACCCTGTGGCCGATGCTCAAGTTGAGCAGATGGCTCGTGAGTTGTGGGGTGAGTGTTACGACAAGCGTGGTGTGAATAGCTATGGCAAGGGTAAGGTCTTTAATGGCTACAGCCTCGAGGAGTTGTTTGCCGAGATTGAGCTTGTGCCCGACTGTGCCGAATCGGAGCCTTCGCTTCTCTTCTGCCACCGCTCGACAATGGGCGCTGAGATATATTTTGTATCGAACCAGAGCAATAAGCCAATCACCATTGAGCCTACGTTCAGAGTGAGCAAGCGCCTGCTACCTGAGTTGTGGAATCCTGCCGATGGTTCGATTTGTGCGCTGACCGATTACGAGATTACCGAGCGTGGAACGAAAGTTAAATTGGAGCTTGATGCTTTGGAGAGCGGCTTTGTGGTCTTTAGAGTGGAGGGTGGTGCCAGCCGAGTTGATGGTGTGATGGCCGAGCCAGTTCGTTGCGATGAAGTGAGAGGCGAGTGGAATCTATCATTTGATGGCAAACTCTCTCAGCCTGCCGACATCAATCTCGCAAAGTTGCAGAATCTCTCGGAGATAGAGTCTGATGATATACGTTACTTCTCGGGTACGATAAACTACACCACCCAGATTGAGCCTGCTATGGATATGAGTCGTGTGGTACTCGACTTAGGCAGGGTTGAGTGTATGGCCAAAGTATATCTCAATGACGAGTATGTGGGTGGCGTGTGGTGCGAGCCATTCAAGGTTGACCTTACCGAGAAGTTGCAGAAGGGTAGCAACACTCTGCGTGTGGAGGTGGTGAATAAGTGGGTTAACCGCATAGTGGGCGATATGCAGCTTCCCGAATCAGAGCGCAAGATATCGCTTACGGCCAATCCATATTCTGCGAAATCTCCGTTGCCCGCCTCTGGTCTGCTCGGGCCAGTTAGGATTGAATACTATGAATAGATATCAAGAAGTAATCTGACAAGGCTTTTGCGTTTGGGGTAAAAGCTCTTGTTATACACTTCTGCTTTTTGGGGGTTGCCCGACTAAAAGTTTGGCAACCCTCTTTGCGCAGAATGATACTCCTTCGGCTATGGCCATAAAAAATGAGGTTGCCCCATTGGGAGCAACCTCATCTGCTATATCAAGTCTATTGATTACAACTGTGGACCAGCTGCTACGAGTGACTTACCCTCCTCGTTACCTGTGAACTTAGCGAAGTTCTTGATGAAACGACCTGCCAAGTCCTCAGCCTTAACCTGCCACTCAGCTGCGTTAGCGTAAGTGTCGCGTGGATCGAGGATAGCTGGATCAACACCTGGAAGAGCTGTTGGAACCTTGAAGTCGAAGATTGGAATCTGCTTAGTCTCAGCCTTGTCGATTGAACCATCGAGGATAGCGTCGATGATACCGCGTGTATCCTTGATAGAGATACGCTTGCCAGTACCGTTCCAACCTGTGTTCACGAGGTATGCAGTTGCACCAGATGCCTCCATCTTCTTCACGAGCTCCTCGCCATACTTTGTTGGGTGCAATGAAAGGAATGCAGCACCGAAGCAAGCTGAGAATGTTGGAGTAGGCTCAGTGATACC
>JAZOUS010000008.1:0-42487 GCA_045658265.1 Alistipes sp. | reverse complement strand
CGACTTTGAGGTAAAGAATCGTTCTTTGAAACGTTTTTAATAAGCGGAAGATTCCAACATTTTTACATAGAAACTAATACCATCACCAAACGTAGATTGATGTAAAAATATGGAATGACGAAGTATATAATTTTGAATTTTGAATTTTGAATTCCAAAGCACACTCCTCCGTCACTTCGTGACACCTCCCCTTGCCTTAGGGGAGGAGCTATATAAAAACTCTCCCTCTAAGATAGAGGGAGTACCCGTAGGGGGAGGGAGTGTGAGCTGAGATGAGAGATAAGAGATGAAAGATGAGAGAGATTAAGGAGTTTAGGGAGATTAGGGCGGACTTTCCTTAAATTCCTTAAATTCCCTAACCTCCCTAAATTCCCTAAATTCCTTAAATTCCCTAATCTCACTATTCTGTTACACCGTTACACTGTTACAGGGGTGTAACGCGTGTAATCGTGTAATCGTGTAATGACTGTAATTACCGACAAAATCATCGCAAGTAAAATAATTTAACAAAATTTAGCGTTTTGTGGTATCAAAATTCAATTATTGTATTATATTTGCAGCGGCATTGGTGCTTACCGAGCCGCAGAAATAATACAAATCACTTTTTAATCTATTTAGACCTATGTTTGAAACCACAAACCACCTCTCTAATCTTGATGAATTAGAGAATGTTAGCTATGATGACATCCTCTCAGCGGAGCAGCAGGCTGCACTCGAGAGAGAGTATGACTCGATGGTTATTCGCTACAACCTCGACAAGATGCACAAAGCCGAGATGTATCAAAGAATTGAACAAACCGTTATCTCGGCAAGTGACAAACTACCCCCTCTAATCCCCGTAATTAGTCGTAAGGGGGTACTTATCTGCTCGGAGGGTAACATTTCGGCCGTAGTGGGCGAGGCCAAGAGCAAAAAGACCTTTTTGTGTACGGCCTTAGTGGGCTCTCTGCTCGATATGAACAAACAAAACAGATTCGGCATAGAGCCACTATTCTGCAAGGTGTTGTGGGTGGATACCGAGCAGTCGAGGGAGCACATACAGAAGGTGTTGTTTCGTATCAACCTGTTGGGTATGATTCCCCACGACAACCCCAATGGTCGTCTGCTCACTCAGACTCTACGCGAGGAGTCGCCTGCCAAGCGATTGGAACAGTTGCGCTACGGCATCGAGTACCATCAACCCAAACTCGTTGTGGTAGATGGTATTAGCGACCTGATGAGCAATACCAACAGCCTCGAGGAGAGTGAGGCGTTGGTGGCCGAACTGCTCAGGCTATCGTCGGTGTATGGGTGTCATATTATGAATGTACTCCACACCAACCCCAACTCCGACAAGGCGCGCGGGCACTTAGGCTCAACGCTGATGCGTAAGGCCGAGACGGTAATCTTTGTGCATAGGGCAGGTGAGATGTCGATAGTCGAGCCGCAGTACTGCCGCAATATGCCCTTCGACCGCTTCGCCTTTGCCGTTGAGAATCTGCCCGAGGTGGAGCAGCAATCACCCGCCTGCGTGGGCTTGGGGCTACCGGTGGAGTGTGAGGTACCCGTCGAGAAGGGACAGAAACCCAACGATTGTGTGGTAGCACTACAGGAGTTGGGAGGTTGTGCCGAGCGCAAACTACTGACTAACAAGATTTGCGACAAGTTTGGCGTTACAACCAACTATGCCCGAGTGAAAATCACCCGCGCCACCGAGCAGGGGCTGATTTATGCCGACGACAATGACAACATCTACCTGAGCAGTTGATTACGCTCATTACACTCATTACACACATTACAGCTGTTACACTGTTACAGGTGTGTAACGGTGTAACGGTGTAACGTGTAACAGAATAGTGAGATTAAGGGAGTTTAAGGAAGTTAGGGAATTTAGGGAATTTAGGGAAGAACCACACTCTAATTTCCTTAATCTCCCTAAACTCCTTGCCTCAATCTCAAAATATATATCCGTCATTCCCAATTTTCGCATCATTAGCCAGCAGTGATAATATCAGCTTCTATGCGAAAATGTCGGGAATCGACCGCTTATTAAAGACCTTGCAGTGAACGATTCTTTGTCTCAAAGTCATTCTTTGCGAGGCCGTAATCCCAAAGGTAGATTCCTACATTTTTATATACCAGCTCAATCTTTCTAATTACCCTCCCAAATATAAAAATGAGGAATGACGTAATTTATATTATCTTTTCCCTAATCTCAATCACAAAAAGGTCGCAAGACCTCAATTTTGAATTTTGAATTTTGAATTTTGAATTTTGAATTTTGAATTTCATTAGGTATTTTTGCACAAATATTTACAGAAAGTATGGATTTTATACCTTTCACATTTATCGACTTTATCGACATCCTGCTCGTGGCGTTGTTGATGCTGGGGCTCTACCGTATGACTCGCGGTACGAATGCTCCCTATATCTTTACGGGTATCATAGTGATATATGTAGTGTGGATTGTGGTGCGTGCCCTGAATATGACTCTGCTGCAGAGCATTTTAGGACAGATTGTGAGTGTGGGTATGATTGCCGTGATTATCCTCTTCCAGCCCGAGCTGCGCCACTTCCTGCAGATGATTGGTATGAGGCGTAACTTCAAGTTCCTCAATTCGATTTTCAACTCGTCGAATCAGGCCGAAATAACCCTGCAACCCATCGTGACGGCTTGTACCGAGATGTCGCAGACCAAGACGGGCGCTCTGATTGTGCTTGCGCAGAATAGCGACCTGAGGGATATTATCGACGGAGGCATCACGCTCGATGCCCAGCTCTCGGTGCCCATTTTGGAAAATATATTCTTCAAGAATGCCCCTCTGCACGACGGAGCCGCTATCGTGATGAACAACAGAGTGGTGGCCGCCAAGTGTATCTTGCCCGTGACGCAGTCGAACGTGCCAAAGTCGTATGGTACGCGTCACCGCGCCGCGATAGGTATTACCGAGACTTCGGACGCAATAGTTGTTGTGGTGTCGGAGGAGACAGGTGGAATATCGGTGGCTTATGGTGGTAAGATTGAGCGCAACATCCCGCCACAGCGTTTGGTGAAGGCTATCTCTCAGCATATTATCAATACCGAGCCTGAGCGTCCGCGCCGAGTGCGCCGCCGAGCATTTACTGCCGAGAGGGGCGTTAAGCAGAGTCAGGCTGCAGAGAAAGTAGAGTAGAATAAAAAAGCAATGGAGTTGTCCATTGCTTTTTTTCTTACATCTCGTAGATATATGGCGTGATACAGGATAGGCTCTCAGCCGCCTCGCGACTCTCGAAGATGCCAAACACGGTTGAGCCACTGCCCGACATTGCGGCGTACAACGCTCCGCAGTCAATAAGCTGTTGCTTTATCCGCTCAATAATCGGGTGGGCCGCGAATACCGACCTCTCAAAATCATTCTTGATGCTCTGCTGCCACTCCGAGATGGGGGCTTTGAGTCGCTCGGTGAGGCTTACCTCTGGCACTGCGGGCTTCACGCCAGCATAGGCTTCGCGGGTGGATACACCCTCGTCGGGCTTGATAAGCACAATCCATTTGCCACTTAGTTGGGGTAGAGCTATGGGAGTCATCACCTCGCCACGTCCCTCGCAGAGTTGGGGTGTGTTGCGCACGAAGAATGCTGTGTCGCTGCCGAGCTGTGCGGCAATGTCGATAAGCTCCTGCTCGCTGAGCGAGAGGCCGAATATCTCGTTAATTGCCAAAATCACAACCGTACCGTCGGCCGAGCCGCCGCCCAAGCCTGCCCCAAAGGGTATGCGCTTGTCGAGCGTGATGCGCACGCCACCAATCCCGTAACGCTCCTGCATAAGGGAGTGGGCCTTTACGCAGATGTTATCCTCGTCGGCACAATCAATCTTCAGACCGAGCGACAGGAACTCCGCCTTGTCGCCCTCGGTGGGTTCAACCTCCACCACATCGTAGAGCCCCTTTACGGGAAGCATAACGGTTGAGAGGTCGTGGTAGCCATCCTCGCGCTTGCGCAGCACGTCGAGGCCGATGTTTATCTTGCAGTTGGCTTTGATTTGCATAGTGGGTGGTCTATTTTGAGGGGTTGTTAATCTGCTCTATCTTGGCTGCAAGAGCCTCTTTGAGTGATGATTGCAGACGCTCGATGCGCTGACTCCACTCCTCGAGAGTGCCATCGGCAGCGTCGCTCACAATCTTTATAAGGTGTAGCTTTGGTGCAGCCTTGCCTCTGCGCTCGGTGTGGTAGGCAATGGCGCGGGCAATGGCGTAGCTCTCCATATCCATACAATCGTAGGGCCTGAGCAGTTCAATCTGCGATGGGGCTGTGTCGGCGCCTATGAAGTTGTCCGAAGAGACGATTGAGCACTCCTCGTAGCCCGTTCCAAGCTCGATGGGCGAGGTTGAGAAGTCGGAGGCGATGTAGATGTCGCCCTGCACGATGCGTGAGGGGTAGAGTATGGTGGCGGGTGCGTGGTGGAACGAACCGCAAGTACCCACATTTATAATATGGTCGTAGTCGCCCTGCTCCAGAGCCGCGAGTGTAGCCTCGAAGGCTCGGAGTTTGCCAACGCCCGTAAGCTCGATGTGACAGAGTGGGCTGAGGCTATTGATGGTGTTCTGCCCCAACTCGTCGGCCACCGCCGTCAGGAGCAATATTTTTGCTGATGCTCTCTCCATAGTGTCTTGCAGGTAAAGTTATTCTCAAACAAATGTACAACAAAAATCGCGAACTCCCAATGAAACCTGTTCGGGAATTCGCGAATATTTAATCCTTTGCCTTGCGGCTTATGCCCTCGGGGTGGTAAAGTGCCTCCTCTGCAGAGATTACTCGTTTGGCGTTTATGCCCGCTCTCGCTTACACACACGAGCGCTTACGCGCTTCTCTCTCACTCTCCTCACACACACATCTCTCTGCAGTGGTGGCCTTGTAGCTGAGGGTATTTCGGATATTACTTGCTTGCCTCGGTGTTCTTGGCCTCAGCCTTATCCTTAGCGTAGAGCTCGTTTACCTTTGCCAATACTGCGGCGCTGATATCGAGTGCCTCGTCGCCATCGAGCAAAGCAGTTGCGTTGATTACGAGCTTATACTTCTTGTCGGCGTTGATCTCGCGGATGGCGCGCATCACCAAATCCTGTGTGCGGTTGGTGAATACCACGTTCTCCTCCTCCAAAGCCTGAGCCTCTTTCTGAGTGTTAGTCTGGTAGTTGGCAATCTTGCGCTCGATGCTCTGCTGCTGCTTCTGAGCGTCGGCAGTGGTGATAAGGCCCTTCTGGTACTTCTCCTGCAACTGAGTAGCCTCATACTGGAGGTTCTTCTCCTTCTGAGCCCAAGACTTGCTTGCCTTCTCGGTCTTCTCCTGCAAAGCAACACCCTCTGTCTTGTAGATCTCGCTCTCAGCCATTACATACTCAACGCGTACATAGGCGATGTCACCGCCGTTAATAGCCTCAGTCTCTGCACTCTGCGCCTCTGCGGCAACCTCTGTGTTCTGGTTCTGGCAAGATGCCAATGAAATTGTGGCAACCAATAATGCCCAAAAAATTCTCTTCATTTTAACTATTCTGATTTTATGTTTTTTTGCAATTATGCGTACAATAATTGACAAAGGTATAAAAAATTTATTATTTTTGTCAAATCGACAATTAAAATTAACGCTATGTACGAATATATTTCGGGTAAACTGACAGAAATAGCACCAACCTATGCGGTGGTCGAGGCCGCTGGCGTGGGGTATTATATCAATATCTCGTTGCAGACCTATTCGGCGATTGAGACTCAGAGCGATGTGCGCCTTTATGTTCACTTTGTGGTGAGGGAGGATGCACAGCTCTTGTATGGCTTTGCCTCGAAGATTGAGCGCGAGTTGTTCCGCAACCTTATCAGCGTGTCGGGCGTGGGTGGCAACACAGCCCGTATGATTCTTTCGACCTACTCGCCCTCGGAGTTGCGCAATATTATCGCCACCGAGAATGCCGTTCTGCTGAAGAATGTGAAGGGACTTGGCCTAAAGACAGCGCAAAAGATTATCGTGGAGCTGAGTGGCAAGATGCTGGAGTTGGGTGCCGATAAGGCCGAGGTTGTGCAGGTGGCAACTACCACTCCTGCGGCCTACGATGAGACTATGTCGGCTCTGCAAATGCTTGGATTCCAGCGTGGTGCGTCCGAGAAGGTGGTGAAGGCGATCTTTGCCGACTCGCCCGACATCTCGGTTGAGGAGGCTGTGCGTCAGGCTCTGAGAAGATTGTAGAGTGTGGGGCAGAGCGAGCCGACTAAGAGCAGAGCAAGGAGAAAGAGTGTGCGGCCATTATTAAATATATGGTATAGAAATTGGGCAAATCAATAATTTTGCTTACTTTTGCACGATATATATGTCTATGAAACTACGATTGATGATGGCGGCGGTGGCCGCAATAGCCTTGACACTTGTTGTTGGGTGTAGCGATGATGATGAGCAGATAACATCTCAGCGCGATGATATCGTACGCTTTCTCACCACGTCGCACGATCCTCGCCTGATAGCCGAGGCCGATGTCGCAAACTCGCTTGAGGTCAATCCTGAGTTTTACGAGGAGTTGAACCTCGACCTCTATCGTTACATTGCCGACTACTACAACGAGGAGCGTCAGGGCAGAGCGATGGTGGATAAGGGCGATGAGGTTTCGTTGACCTTTACGGCATACACCTTTACGGGTGGTGTGCCACGCGCCGAGAATATATATTACACCAACGATACAACGCAGCTTTCGCAGCTAAAGCAGGCTGGCCTGAATGCCGAGTATTGGTCGGAGGAGCCTCTTGTGGTGAATTTGGGAGACTCTAATATAATAAAAGGTGTTGCCGAGTCGTTAGTAGGTTGTCGCCAGGGCGATAGTGTGGAGGTATATATGACCTTCGAGCAGGCCTACAAGGATAAGGTGGTGGGCGTAGTCCCCCACAAATCGGCTGTGGCTTGGTACTTTACCATTGATTCGGTTATCAAGCACTAAGCGTGCGGTTGGTGGCCGATGTTGTTGTTGAAACGAATTAAAAGAGATATGAAATTTTTTAACCGCTTATTTTTAATTGCTTGCTCAATTTTGATGGCCTCGCTTGTAGGCTGTGTTAAGTCGGAGGAGACTCCTTTCGAGGAGGTTGAGAAGGTTGCTTTGAAGGCGTGGATGGAGCAGAACCGCCCCGAACTGCTGGCAAACTACCAGAGTGAGGGTGGCTACTATGTCGAGCTGCTTAACGAGGGTAATGCCGACAGCTTGCCCGTTAGAAGCAAGGACTCTTGGGTGTGGTTTGATGTCACTTGCCGCGACCTTGCAGGTAATATTGTGCTTACCCGTAACTCGGAGTTGGCTCATATGCAGAACTCTTACACCGAGCATACTCACTATGTGCCATACTATCTCTTTGTGGGTGGCGAGAATAAGGCTATGCCCGAGGGTACATATCTGTCACTCAGAAACCGACTCCGTATCGGCAGTGAGGTCTATGAGGCCCGCTATGGTACCGAGATGCGTCTCTATCTGCCATCATCACTGGGTGCGGGCGACAAGACTATGGGTGGCGAGGCTGGTTACGAGGGCCAGTATATCCTTGATGCCAACCGCCCTATGATCGTGGAGATTAAGGTGTGGGGTAGCGTGGCTAACCCTGTGGCCTACGAGGATCAGTGGGTAAAGGCATTTGCCGAGGCTAATGGTGGCCTTGCTCCACTGCCAGAGAAAAAGGATGATGCAGCCGCAAAGCGCCGCAGCTTTATGCGTACACGCGTCGATGAGCCTACCGTTTATGACAACGAGTGGCACTTGGCGGTTGATACCATTGCAGGTCTTTATATCAACTATCTCTACTCTCCAAATCAGAAGCTCGAGTTCAACTGCTTGGGTGCTGATACCTTGATTTACGAGGGACAGACAGAATATAATAAAGGTAAGGTGTATGGCACCAAGAGCTTAGCGCAGATTAACAGCGAGGTGGATGCCATCCTGCTCAAGCGTTTCGGCAAGGGCCTAAATCCAGCCGATGCCGAGCCATTGGATTCTGTGGAGACCGCAAAGGTGTGGTATGTGACTCGTCTGTTGGATGGTTTCATCATCGACTCAAACATCCCAGAGGTTAAGCGCGTGGTGTATGACGACGTGAAGGACGACGAGGTGGGCGAGGCTCTCGAGTTTGAGACTGCAAAGGATAGCGAGGATAATAAGTATGTGGATGCTTGGCTCTTTGCTCTGCCACAGATGAAGCTCGGTGCTTGGAATGCCATCCTCACAACTTCGTCGAATGCCTATGGCGCAACAGGTGTGTCGGGTGCGGTAAGTACAACAGGTAACACTTGGGAGGATAACTACTGGGATTACTACAACTATTATAACTACTACAACAGCTACTACGGCAACAACTACTATAACAATTACTACAACAACTATTATGGTGGCTACTATGGTGGTTATGGTGGCGGTTATTACAACAACTACTACGACAGCTATTACTACAATAACTACTACAACAACTCCTATGGCACAGAACAAGAGGAGGAGGCCGAGTTGGTGGTAACTTCCGAGGTGCAGCCATACTCTCCACTGCTCTGGCAGGTATTTATCGAGAAGGCCGAGTAATATTCTTGGGGGCTGTGAGGTTAGCGGCCGATGCCGAGTAATTTTCGTGGGGCTGTGAGGTAGCGGCCGATGCAGAGTAACCCCGACACTTGGTCGTGAAGTATTGGCCGACTAAAGATTGGTCTTTAGGTAGTAAAAATGTTTTAAGAGGATTGTATTTCGGTATAATCCTCTTTTTTTGCCCTTTTTTGTCGTTATATTTGGTAGAATCAAAAAAAAGTGCTAATTTTATCTTGCAAACGTGATAGTTTTCACTTTTCGTCAACGAATAACAATAATATAAACTTTAAAACGATTGAATTATGATTATCACATTCAACGAATTGCGTCGCATTAAGGACAAGTTGCCCAGTGGTAGCTCACAGCGTATTGCTGATGAGTTGGGTATTGATGTAGAGACTGTACGTAACTATTTTGGTGGTAAGCACCTCGATGCTGTAGCTGGTGCAGGTATCCATATTGAGCAGGGCCCAGACGGTGGCGTTGTTACATTGGACGATACAGCTATTCTCGATGCGGCTATGCGTATTCTCAACGAGAATAAGTAATACAGGTAATTACGAACTTATGGCATCGGGACTCTTTGGGAAGCTCGATGCCTTTTTTTATTTGATAATGAGAGAGATAAGCGTACAATCTATGGCGGGAAAATTGAGAAATATATTTGTTGCGCTCTCGGCGCTGATGAGCGTGGGTGTGCTCTCGGCTCAGGAAGTGCAGGGTGTGCCGTTCAACGGTCTTGTGCTCGACGCTGCTGGCAATCCGTTGGGTAAGATTAAAATCGAACTAAAGGGTGTGGGAGCCTACACCTACTCCGACAAGGAGGGCCGATTTGGCTTTACCAACGTGCAGGCCGACGATGTGCTGGTTTTTATTAAGAAGCGTCAGGTGGTGGAGGTTGCAGTCGATGGCCGCCGAAGCATACAAGTCGTTCTGCTTGACGGCGGTAGCAGCGAGGCAAAGGAGTCGGAGGAGCTGGTAAACACAGGCTTCGGCTATGTGAAGAAACGCGAATACACCAATAGCTCAGGCACAATCTCGGGCGAGTTCCTGCGCCGTATGGGTACGCAGGATTTGGAGTCGGCTATCGTGGGACGTGTGGCAGGAGTAACCAAAGTCAATGGCGAGATAGTTATCCGCAACACAGGCAAGGTAAATGCAACAAATGCCTCGCAGGCAGCCCTGATTTTGGTTGATGGCAGCGAGGTGGGTAACCTCTCGATGGTCAATGTGCAGGATGTGGAGAGTGTTACAATCCTAAAGGATGGCACTATCTATGGTATGCGCGGTGCTAATGGGGTTATTCTTATAAAAACTCGTAGCGGCGATAGCAAATAGAACGCAGATAATGGGCTATTTTGGCGTCTGGCTTGTAGCTAAATTGCTCACATACTTATAGTATGCTGCGCATTCATCTCCTGCGACCAGCCTCAAAATAGAGATCTTACGACCTTTCTATGATTGGAATGACGCAAAATGTATAAATAAATATGTCATTCCACATTTCTTCATTTGTTTCGGTGCGAGAAGATGATTGGCTACTATGAAGAAATGTAGGAATCTACCTTTGGGAATAGAGCCTTGCCAAGAATAAACTTTGCGGCAAAGATCATTCTTCGGGCGGTCTTTAATAAGCGGTTGATTCCCGACATTTTCGCATATACGCTTATTTTATCATCGCTGGCCGTTGATGCGAAAATTGGGAATGACGTGTATATATAAATAATAGTGGTATAGAGCAGATGTCATATTGTGGCATCTGTTTTTTTTGTGTGACAGTGATAGGGCGTTGTCATATAAATTCGGACAAAATGGCAGACTATTTGGGCCGAATGGCAGTAAAATGCGCAATATTTTCTGATTTTGCGCCCGAATAAATTTTGGTATAACCTTTGATTGTATATAGTCAGCCAGCGGAACTTAAGGCAGTGGTCAGAGAAGATGATGATTGCCGAGGAGCGGGCTGAAACAGAAACGAAGATAATATAAACAAAATAAAATTTACAATTATGGGAAAGATTATTGGTATTGATTTGGGTACAACCAACTCGTGTGTATCTGTAATGGAGGGTAATGAGCCTGTTGTTATTCCTAACTCGGAGGGCCACCGCACCACTCCTTCTATTGTAGCTTTCACCGACTCATCGGAGCGTAAGGTGGGTGATCCTGCAAAGCGTCAGGCTATCACCAACCCTCGGCGCACAGTCTTTTCAATCAAGCGTTTTATGGGTGAGAAGTACGACAACGTAAGCAACGACATCGCTCGTGCTCCATATAGCATCGTGCGTGGCGACAACAATACTCCTCGTGTGGATATCGACGGTCGTCAGTACACAGCACAGGAGATTTCGGCTATCATCCTTCAGAAGATGAAGAAGACCGCCGAGGATTACTTGGGCCAGGAGGTATCGGAGGCAGTTATCACAGTGCCTGCCTACTTCTCGGATTCACAGCGTCAGGCCACTAAGGAGGCTGGTGAGATTGCAGGTTTGAAGGTACGTCGTATCATCAACGAGCCTACTGCCGCAGCTTTGGCTTACGGTTTGGACAAGAAGGATGCCGATATGAAGGTGGCTGTATATGACCTCGGTGGTGGTACATTCGATATCTCAATCTTGGAGTTGGGTGACGGTGTATTCGAGGTTAAGTCAACAAACGGTGATACTCACCTGGGTGGTGACGACTTCGACCACGTTCTTATCGACTATATGGCCGAGGCTTTCAAGGCTGAGCACGGTATCGACCTTCGTCAGGACGCAATGGCTTTGCAGCGTTTGAAGGAGGCTGCCGAGAAGGCAAAGATTGAGCTCTCTTCTTCTACAACAACCGAGATCAACTTGCCATACATTATGCCAGTGAACGGTATTCCTCAGCACCTTGTAATGCCACTCACACGCGCTAAGTTTGAGCAGCTCAGCGACCACCTTATCCAGAAGACTATCGAGCCTTGTAAGATTGCCTTGCGTGATGCAGGCTTGCAGGCAAGCGATATCGACGAGGTTATCCTCGTGGGTGGTTCTACCCGTATCCCTGCTATCCAGCAGATTGTGGAGTCATTCTTCGGTAAGGCTCCTAACAAGTCGGTAAACCCTGATGAGGTTGTGGCTATCGGTGCTGCTATCCAGGGTGGTGTCTTGACAGGTGAGGTTAAGGATGTGCTTTTGTTGGACGTAACTCCATTGTCACTCGGTATCGAGACTTTGGGTGGTGTCTTCACTAAGCTCATCGAGGCTAACACAACTATCCCAACACGCAAGAGCGAGGTATTCTCGACTGCGGCTGACAACCAGCCATCGGTAGAGATTAACGTATGTCAGGGTGAGCGTCCAATGGCTCGTGACAACAAGTCTATCGGTCGTTTCCACTTGGACGGAATCCCAGCAGCTCCACGCGGCGTGCCACAGATTGAGGTTACATTCGACATCGACGCTAACGGTATCTTGAACGTATCGGCTAAGGATAAGGGCACAGGCAAGGAGCAGAAGATTCGCATCGAGGCTTCATCTGGTTTGACCGAGCAGGAGATTCAGCGTATGCGCGACGAGGCTAAGGCTAACGAGGAGAAGGATAAGCAGGAGAAGGAGCGTGTTGACAAGGTGAACGCTGCCGACTCAAACATCTTCGCCACAGAGAAGCAGCTCAAGGAGTATGGTGATAAGATTCCAGCCGACAAGAAGTCTGCAATCGAGGGTGCTTTGGCTAAGTTGAAGGAGGCTCACAAGAATCAGGATTTGGCCGCTATCGTCACAGCTATCGCCGAGCTCAACAACGCTTGGCAGGCAGCTTCTCAGGATTTGTATGCAGCTCAGCAGGCTCAGCAGGCACAGGGTGGCGCACAGCAGAACCCAGGTGCAGGCGCAGGTCAGCAGGGTGGCGCACAGCAGCAGCCTGAGGATGTTGAGTTCGAAGAGGTAAAATAGTTTGAATTCTCAAAATATAGAGAAGCTGTCTAACAAGGCTCTTTTGGCATCTGGCTCGCCCTCGAAATCCTCATTTACGCCCTGTAAACTGCGGTTTCTCGGTCTTCGACCAGCTTCAAAATAGCTCTCGTTATACAACTTCTTAAGAGATGGGGAGTGTTTGACAAAAAATGTCGAACACTTCTTTTTTTTGTGTTGCGGCTTGTGCTTTTGCCGACAATTTGTTAGCTTTGTAGTGGACTAACCAAAATGTTTCAGTTATGAATAGTTTGTTTAAGCGATTTTTCTTGACCGCATTGTTGTGCGTGGCGGCTCTCCCGCTGGTGGCGCAGACGCAGTCGTTGCCCCGAGCTAAGGCCTCGGCCAAGATGAATGTGGCTTTTGAGGAGTATTTGCAGGCTGCCGCCGGTGCCAAGCAGGAGTTGCATAGTGTGATGATAGTGAAAGATGGCAAGGTGGTGAAAGAGAGGTGGTTGAATGGTGGCGATGCCAATGTGCCCCACGTCCTGAATTCGGTAAGCAAGACCTTCACAGCAACGGCTGTGGGTATAGCCATTTCGGAGGGGCGATTCTCGTTGTCGGATAAGGTTATATCGTTCTTCCCCGATAAGTTGCCCGAGAAGATAAGCGAAAACCTCAGTAAGATGGAGGTGCGCCATCTATTGTCGATGTCAACGGGCCACGACTATGCTCCCGACCGCCACAAGATGGGGGCTGATGCCGATTGGGTTAAGGGCTTCTTGGCGGAGGAGGTAAAGCACGAGCCAGGTACATTCTTTGTCTATAACAGCCTTGCAACATATATGCTATCGGCTATTATTCAGAAGGTTACGGGCGAAAAGCTTGTTGATTATATCTATCCTCGCCTCTTCGAGCCATTGGGTATTGAGCGTGCGCATTGGGACGAGTGCAGTCAGGGTATAAACGTTGGCGGATGGGGACTCTACCTCAAGACCGAGGATTTGGCAAAGTTAGGCCAGCTCTTTTTGCAGAAGGGTAAGTGGAACGGCAAGCGAATTGTGCCTGCTAAGTGGATAAAAGAGGCCACAACGGCTCACATTGCATCACGTCCTGCTGGTGTGCGACCTGAAAATGTGAAGGTAAAGCCCGAAGATAGCGACTGGTTGCAGGGGTACTGCTACCAGATGTGGCGTTGCCGCCATAATGCGGTGCGTGCTGATGGTGCTGCTGGTCAGTATATTATCATTATGCCCGACCAGAATGCAGTCATAGCCGTTACGGCTCAGTTGAGCAATATGCAGCGCGAGATAAATCTTATTTGGAAACATCTTTTGCCCGCTTTGCAGTAGCGATTCCGCCCTTCAATGGGGTGATTTGGTCTTCGGGTGACAGTAGAAACACCTAAATATTAGTGGAAATAGCTGAAAATCGGCCTCAAGGGTTCGATTTTCAGTTTTTTTTATTATCTTTGCGAGATAAATCCCAGACCGTATCTGGGGTGCTTACGTAGTAAGACGTAAATAACAAATATAAACAAAAACTTAAACAAAAATGCAAAGTAAAGGCGCAGTAAAATTGCTCGCAATCCTTTTGGTGATTGCGTGTGTTTATCAGCTCTCGTTCTCGTTCGTAACGAGAAAGGTAGAGAAGGCAGCCGTTGAGTACGCTGCCGCGTTTGATGAGTCTGAGCAGGCTTCTAAGGAGGCTTACTACTTGGATTCAATCCAGAATCAGCCTGTTTACAGCTTCCTCGGTTTGGTGGATTTCACCTACAAGCAGTGCAAGGAGAAAGAGGTAAACTTAGGTCTTGACCTTAAGGGTGGTATGAACGTAATGCTCGAGATTGAGGTGCAGGATTTGGTGAAGTCACTCGCAGGTGACAGCCAGGATGATCCCGCTTTCATCGCGGCTCTCGAGCGTGCCAACCAGGCTTTGAAGGCTGGTACTAACGACTATATCGGTGAGTTCGCTAAGGCTTATGCCGAGACATCGAATGGTGGTTCGTTGGCTGCAATCTTCGTTAGCCCCGATCGTAAGGACATCAATCCTAACTCAACCGATGAGGAGGTTTTGAAGGTTCTTCGCAGTGAGACTGATGCTGCTATCGCTGCATCGTTCAACATCTTGCGTAGCCGTATCGACCACTTTGGCGTAACTCAGCCAAATATCCAGCGTTTGCCAAACTCTAACCGTATTATGGTTGAGTTGCCAGGTGTTAAGGAGCCAGAGCGTGTTCGTAAGCTTTTGCAGGGTTCTGCCTCTTTGGAGTTCTGGGTAACATACGACGCTCAGGAGGTTCTTCCTATCTTGGTTGAGGCTGAGCGCCTTATCAAGGAGGGTAACTCAGAGCCAGTAGCTGCCGAGGCTACAGAGGCTGCTGAGGAGCAGAAGGCTTCAGACCTCGCTTCTGAGGTTGCTTCAGCTAAGGAGAATGCCGAGGTTGAGTCACAGTCTCGCTTCTCACGCGACGAGAATCCTCTGTTTGCACTCTTGGATCCAGGTTTCGCAGGTAACTGCATCGTGGGTGCTGCTACAGCCGCCGACATCCCAGCTATCAACGCATATTTGGCTCGTCCAGAGGTACAGAACCTCTTCCCTGCAGACCTCAGCTTGAAGTGGGGCGTTAAGGGTGAGGAGTATTTCGACGGTCGCTACGCTTTGTATGCACTCCGTTCTGTTGATGGCAAGCCATCTATGGATGGTTCTGCAGTGTCAACTGCTCAGGAGATGTATGCCGAGCAGGGTGCTTCTGCCGAGGTTAGCCTCTCGATGAACGCTGACGGTGCTTCTCAGTGGGCACAGCTTACAGGTCAGAACGTAGGTAAGCCAATCGCTATCGTATTGGACGGCTATGTATATTCAGCTCCTAACGTACAGAATAAGATTGAGGGTGGTACATCACGCATCACTGGTAACTTCACTATCCAGGAGGCTCAGGACTTGGCTAACGTATTGAAGTCAGGTAAGGTTCCTGCTCCTGCTCGTATCATTCAGGATACAGTGGTAGGTCCATCACTCGGTCAGGAGTCTATCAACGCAGGTATGTTCTCATTCGTATTGGCATTTATCCTCGTGTTGCTCTATATGGGCTTGTTCTATAAGACCGCAGGTTGGATGGCCGACTTGGCACTTATCCTCAACGTATTCTTGTTGATGGGTGTGTTGGTATCATTTGGTGCCGTTCTTACATTGCCAGGTATCGCCGGTATCGTACTTACAATGGGTATGGCTGTGGATGCTAACGTGATTATCTATGAGCGTATCAAGGAGGAGCTTCGTGCAGGCAAGGGCTTGTCATTGGCTATCAAGGATGGTTTCTCTAACGCTTACTCAGCAATCATCGACGGTCAGCTCACTACTATTATTACAGGTATCGTGTTGTTCGTATTCGGTAATGGTCCTGTTCAGGGTTTTGCTACAACACTCGTTATCGGTATCGTAACATCACTCTTCTGTGCTATCTTCATCACTCGTATGTTGCTTGAGTGGGTTGAGGCTAAGTGGGGTACAATCGCTTTCTCACGCTCTTGGTCTGAGAACTGGTTGAGCAACGTATCATTCGACTTTATCGCAAAGCGTAAGACATCTTACATCATCTCAGGTGCATTGGTTGTTATCTCAATCATCTCGTTGTTCGCGTCAGGTTTGAACACAGGTGTTGATTTCACAGGTGGTCGTACCTATGTAGTACGTTTCGACCAGAACGTATCGGCTGAGGCCGTTCGCGAGGCTTTGGATAAGGCTTTGGTTGGCGACGCTGATAAGTCATCACTCGAGGTTAAGCAGTATGGTGCCGAGAATCAGATGCGTATCGTTACTCAGTATAAGTATGACGACACATCGGAGGAGACAACAGCCGAGGTAGATGCATTGCTCTACAACGCTTTGAAGGGCTTCTACTCTTACGATATCACTTTGGAGGGCTTCACATCAACTCAGGAGGATGCCAACGGTATCATCTCATCTGAGAAGATTGGTCCTGCTATCGCTAAGGATTTGCTCTTCAGCGCATTCTATGCAGTATTGTTCTCACTCATCGCAATCGGTCTCTACATCACATTCCGATTCAAGCGTTGGGAGTGGGCAACAGGTGCTACATTGGCATTGGCTCACAATGCGTTCCTCGTGATTGGTATCTTCTCAATCCTCTATCGCGTTATGCCATTCAACTTGGAGGTTAACCAGGCCTTCATCGCGGCTATCCTTACAATCATCGGTTACTCAATCAACGATACAGTGGTTATCTTCGACCGTATCCGTGAGTACATCACATTGTATCCAAAGCGCGATATGAAGCAGAACATCAACCAGGCTATCTGCTCTACATTGTCTCGTACAATGAATACATCACTCACAACTTTGGTGACATTGTTCGCAATCTTCATCTTGGGTGGTGAGACACTTCGTGGTTTCGTGTTCGCATTGTTGGTTGGTATTGTAATTGGTACATACTCTTCAGTATTCATTGCAACACCTATCGCATACGATATCTTGAGCCGCAGAAGCAAGAAGTAGTAGCTACTTTAATGATAAAAATAGGTTGCAACGATGGTTTGCAACCTATTTTTTTATACCTTTGTATCTGATATGGGAACACTATTATATAAATTGCAAGTTGTGAAGCGTTGGCTGAAGAGTTACATCTCGCCAGCCTTTATATTGTTGTTTTGTGCATCGTTTGTCTTTTGGTATATCCTCAAGCTGGGCAATACCTACACCACAGAGTATAATATCCTTGTGAATGTCGATGGTCAGACGTTGCGTATCCCATCGGTTGTCGAGGGCGTGGGTACCAATCTGCTCGGTTACAGAAACTACACCCGCAAGGAGATTAAGTTACGCCTGAGCGACTTGAAGTACCACCGCGAGCAGATCGAGGACGAGGAGACGGGCGAGATGAAGATGTATTATGTGCTCGATGCGCAGTCGGTGCAGAATGCTATCTCGGTGCGTTTCAGCGATATCAAGATTGTCTCGTTGGGCGATATTCCACTTCTGGCCGCAAGCGATTCGGTGGGTGTGGCTTCAGATGCCGATGGGGCAAACGGTGGTGTTACCTCAAGAATTGTCAAGCTGCTGAGGCGTGAGAATGCTTCGTCGGCGGGCGAGAATCCAAGCAGTAAATAGACTTTTTATAATGCGCATCGGCTATGGTGCGCAAATTCTTTATTGACTTATGTATAAAGTAGGTGTTACGGGAGGAATAGGCAGTGGTAAGAGTACGGTTTGCAAGCTCTTGGCCGAGTATGGTGTTGCTGTCTATGATTCTGATTCTAAGGCTAAGGAGTTGATGAATAGCAATGTGGCCTTGCGACGGGCTCTCTGTGAGGCTTTTGGCGAGGAGTGCTATAATGCCGAGGGGCTTAATCGAGGCTATCTCTCAGGGAAGGTCTTTGGCGATAAGGAGGCTTTGGCGAAGCTCAATTCGATTGTTCATCCAGCCGTTAAGGCCGATTTCAGGGCGTGGGCCGAGATGCAGCGTTCGGCCTATGTGGTGCTGGAGAGCGCAATCCTCTTCGAGTCGGGATTCGATAGCGAGGTGGATACCACACTTGCAGTGATGGCTCCAATGGAGGAGCGTGTGCGCCGAACAATGAGCCGTGATGGCAGCGATAGGGCGGCCGTAGAGGCTCGCATAGCCAACCAGATGAGTGACGATGAGTTGCACAGCCGAGCCGCTCGCACAATAGTAAACCTGAGGATGGAGTATCTGGAAAGCGATGTTGAGCAGCTTCATAAACGCTACTGCTATGAGTCTCAGCATTAACGAATTGAATCTTTTTGAGCCGCAGGTGATGGCTATAGTGAATGTCACCGACGACTCGTTCTATGTGGGTAGCCGCACATTTTCGGAGCAGGCTGTAGCGGAACGTGTTGAGAGGGCCATCGCCGAGGGCGCTTCGATTTTGGATGTGGGTGGCTACTCCTCTCGCCCTGGTGCAAAGGATATCGACCAGGAGCAGGAGTGGCAGCGTGTGGAGATGGGGTTAAGGATTATCCGCCAAATCTCGAAGGATGTGGCAATCTCGGTCGATACGTTCCGTTCCGCGGTGGCCGAGAGGGCTTTGCAGGGGTATGGCCCACTGATTATCAACGATATATCGGCTGGTGAGATTGACGATAGGATTATCGACGTGGTGGCAAAATATGACGTGCCATACGTCGCAATGCATATGCGCGGAACGCCGCAGACTATGCAGCAAAACACAGAGTATGATGGTGATGTTGCCGTGCAGGTAGTGGAGTATTTCCGTCAGAGAGTGGAGTTTTTGCGTGCGCGTGGCGTGAATAAGATAATTCTCGATCCAGGCTTCGGTTTTGCCAAGAGTTTGAAGCAGAATTATGAGCTGTTGCTTGGTCTTGATAAGGTGTGCGCTATGGGTTATCCTGTGTTGGCAGGCTTGTCGCGCAAGTCGATGATTTACAATTTATTGGGAGTATCTCCATCGGATGATGCCACGTTGGCTGGTACAAAGATTCTCAACTATCAAGCACTTTGCGCAGGCGCAACAATCCTGCGCGTACACGATGTGAAGGAGGCTGTTGAGCTTACAAAGCAATTCAAAATTCAAAATTGATTAAAGTGTTGGATGTCAAATTGTTATCTAATACTTTTTCGTGCCAAGATATATATTATCCCACATTTAACATCAACTTTGGGTGGATGATAATAAACAATAAAACTCTGATTAACATTGTTTAATCAGAGTTTTAAGTTTATTTTGTGTTTGAATTAGCACTTGCTGATTCCGATGCGTGCCTCCTCGTTGTCTTTCTCCAACTTCTCGTCCTCCTCCCACTCAAACATTGGGAATTCGTTGCGGCCAGCGAGCGAGAAACGAGTGTAGGTGATGGGCAGGCCACGCTGCAGGAACTTGGTCTCGTAGGCGGTCTTTACCGACAATTCGGCATCGGCATAGCCTGTGCCATAGATGTCGTTGTTCGAGGCCTCGCAGGGGAGCGAGAAGTGACGCACAACCTCGTTGGTGTAGCCGTAGAGGTGCTGCGAGTCTGTCTTGAGGTTAATCCAACCGTCGGAGGCCAAGAACTGAGCATAATACTCCAAAAAGATGGGCGATGTGAGGCGCTTCTTCGCACGGCGAGTCTTGAGCTGTGGATCGGGGAAGGTAATCCATATCTCGGCCACTTCGCCCTCGGCAAAGAATGAATTGATAAACTCGATGCGTGTGCGTAGGAATCCCACGTTGGTCATACCCTGCTCGGTGGCAGTCTTGGCACCACGCCACATACGAGCACCCTTGATATCCACACCTATATAGTTGGCATTGGGGTTACGCTCGGCAAGAGCAATTGTGTATTCGCCCTTACCGCAGCCCAGCTCCAAGATGATTGGGTTGTCGTTCTTGAAGAAATCCTTGTGCCAACGCCCCTTTAGAGGGTGGTCCTTGTGGAAAATCTCATCAAATTCGGGCTGTACCATACAGGCGAATGTGAGATTCTCGGCGAATCGTTTTAACTTATCTTTTCCCACTTGTCTAATTGTTTTTTGTTCTGAAACTTATACCCACCGACTCTACTCCCTGCAGGGGCTGGAGTGGTGTTATGGTGTATGTGTAATCGCCCGCTCGGCGCATCTCGACATTGTGGCGGTAGGGTATCTCCACATCAACCGACTGGGCTGCCGATGCTGGCCAGTCGATTGTGGGCTGTGCCACAATCTTCTCACTAAAGCGAAGCGAGTCGGCTGTTTGGCTCACAATCTCCAACTTCACCTGCTCGGCCTTGAAGCGGCGGTTGACGTGCATTACGATAGTGAGCTCGCCCGTGCATTTGCCGATGTCGTTCTTCAGCGTTACGCTCTCTGGCTCGTCCCACTTTGCAATATCCACATCGGTCATAACAACGATGTTTCGCTCGTTGCTGCAAGCCGCTACGCAGAGCGCTATGGCAAGCATAGACGCCACCCAGCGCAACCTGCGGCCTATGTTATGCCACTTGGTATGTCGCATAAGTTACTACTGCTTGGGTTGTTGTGGCTGCTGAGACTCTCCCTCGGCTCTGTTGGAGTCGCGTCGGCGGTTATCATCACGACGGTGGTTGTTGAAGCGACCATCCCTGCCGTTGCGGCCACCACGACCGTTGCGGTTATCGCGGCGCTGGCGATTTTCGTTATTTCCCTCGCGTGGCTCTCTTGGCTCACGGTTTTCACGTGGCTCTCTTGGCTCACGGTTTTCACGGTTTTCGAGTGCTTCACGGCCACCTCTCTCGTCGCGGTTGTGACCACCTCTCTCTCGCTGCTCCTCGGCTGGGGCAGAACCCTCACCCTGAGCCGATTTACCACGATTATTACCGCCACGATTGTTGTTCTGACGGCCCTTGTTGTTCTTGTTTCTGCGGCGCTTGTTCTGGTTGTCGAAACGTGTGATGCTATCCTCCTCGGTGCGGAATGTTGGCTCCTCAACTTCGCTGATGCTATCCTTGTCGATGAGTGACTCCACACGCTTACCCGCACGGTTCATAGCGATAATCTCCCTCACGCGTGAAGCGGGGATGGTTACCATATTCGACAACGTCTCCTTGCTGCTGCTGAACGACATAGTGTGTGCTAAAATGTCGGTCTTCACCAAGTAGTACTCGCCATCGACAGCCTGCAGTGGCTCACGCACGCGTGGCAACTTCTGACGGGCATCGGCATACACATCATACTCATACATCAAACAGCACTTGAGCTTCGAGCACTGACCAGCCAACTTGAGCGGGTTGAGCGATATATCCTGCACCCTTGCAGCGTTTGTCGTTACACTCGAGAAACTTGAAATCCACGAAGCGCAGCACAACTCACGTCCGCAGGCTCCAATACCGCCAATGCGGCCAGCCTCCTGACGTGCGCCAATCTGCTTCATCTCGATGCGGATGTGGAAACGCTCGGCAAAGACCTTGATAAGCTCGCGGAAATCGACACGACCTTCGGCGATGTAGTAGAAGATGGCCTTAATCTTGTCGCCCTGATACTCCACGTCGCCAATCTTCATATCCAAGCCCATCTCGGCTGCAATCTGGCGCGACTGAATCATCGTGTCGTGCTCCAGTGCGATAGCCTCCTGCCAACGCTCAATGTCGTAGGGGCGGGCCTTGCGATAGATCTTCTTATACTCGCCGTTGAATGGGGTGAAGCCCACTCGGCGAATCTGCTTGGCCACCATATCGCCCGTAAGCGAGGTGATACCAATATCGTGACCAGGCGAAGCCTCAACAGCCACGATGTCGCCACGCTTGAGCGGTAGGTTGTTGACGTTCTTGTAGTATGAGCGGCGTGTATTCTTGAAGCGCACCTCGAAGATGTCGGTAGGAATATTATCGGGATACTCCTCCAACCAGGGAGTCTCGTGTAGCTTATAGCAACCCTCTACAGCCTCGACCTCCAACTCCTCGTGGCAGTCGCACACTTTGAAACCTCGGCCAAGCTCGGGTATATGTTTTTTCGAGCAATTATTATTGTTGATACTCATCTATGCAAAAATTTTTGTAAAGGTAAGAAATAAATTTTAATTTCCACCGCTTCTCTCCAATCGATTTATGTTTCTTCTTACACGTCGGATGGTAAGTGCCGCACAAATAGATAGTCCGACTATAAATCCTATGATGAGTCCTATGGACTCCAAGCCGCACTCAAAGGCGAGCAGATAGCCCACTGGGATATTGAAAACGATGTAGGAGATAAAGACAATCGGCATAATCACCTTCACATCCTGCAAGCCTCTCAGGATGCTGATAGAGATGGCCTGCAAGCAGTCTGACACCTGAAACAATGCGATGAAAATCAGCATTGTAGCTGTGAGTTGTATGGTCTGCTCGTTGGACGTGAAGAGCATAGGAATCTGGTTACGGAAAAGGATAAACAGAGTGGCTACACTCACGTTCCACAAAAGACCGAGCTGATAGGCTGCATTGACTGTGTGGCGCAGTTTCAGGAAGTTGCCGCGACCATAGATGTGCGAGGTCAAGATAGTGGTGGCCGAGCCGATGGCAACCACAATCATAAACGTCACGTTCATCATATTTGTACCAATCTGGTAGGCACTCACCGAGTGTGCTCCAAATGCCAACACCAGCACTCCTGCCAAAGCAAAGGCACTCGCCTCCATAAGCATCTGAAATGCGATGGGTGTGCCCACCTTCAAGGTGTCGCCCATAGCCCTGAAGCTGAGACGTGTGCGGGTGAAAAGCTCTCGGGTGTACTCCCTGAATTTGGGCGTGTAGAGGAAATACACAACCATAATCAGGCACTGCACCACTCGGGCAACCAGTGTGGCAACGCCCGCTCCGATAGCACCCATAGCCTCGAATCCCAAGTGTCCGAAGATAAGCACCCAGTTGAGGAATATATTTATGAGATTCGATACGATGATTGTCACCATAGCGATTTGGGTGTTGCCTATACCCTCTAAAAACTGCTTGATTGTGCCCCAAATCATTATCGGGAATATGCTCCAGATGATGATGTCGTAGTAGGGTAGCGCAAGGTCAATCACCTCGCCGATGGATGCGTCGCTGCCCGACGAAATCATCACGCTGCCCATAATCCTGAAGAGCGGGCGTATGGCATAGAGAAGTGCTGTTGTGATGACTCCGACAAAAGCGAATAGCACAAATCCGTTGCGCAGAAGCTGGCTTGCGTAGGCTTTGTTACCCTTTGCGTAGTGCTCGCCAACGAGTGGCGTGAGGCCGAATGTGACTCCCATCGAGGCGATGAATATGATGAAAAATATACTCGTTGCATAGGATACTGCAGCCAAAGGTGTAGCGTCATCTCCGCCATAGTTGCCGACCATAGCCGTATCGGCTAATTGAACGGTAATCTGTCCTACTTGCGAGAGTATTACGGGTAGTGCGAGTTTGAGATTTCGTCTATAAAATGGTCTATATGTATTCAAAAATGATTTCATAGTGGCGCAAAGATAATAAAAATAGCCAAATCTCGTTATGCAGTTGGATTACACAGTCCGCCGAAGGTGTATTGAGATGCTGTTTGTGGAAAACCGTACATTGAGATTGAAAGGTTTGAGTAATTGGTCAATAAGTACACTAATTTTCGAATATTGTTTTGGAGTATATAATTTTGCTGGCCTAAAAGTATAATTTTTTTGAAGACGACCTATGATACAGTATTATGATTGGCTACCTCACTTTGAAACTATCGAAGGAGTGAGTAGCATTAGCAACGAACTGATGCTCTTTTCGCTCTCCGACATCAAGTCGTACGTTAAGACAAAAAATCCGTTTCACCCCGAAACGATATGCAACCCTCATAAGTTCAACTTCTTTATGTTCATCCGCCACAAGTCGGGTAGTGTGAGCTTCGATATAGATTTGAACCATTATGAGCTTACGAAACCAGGCAATATGATTAGATTATTGCCAGGGCAGATTCTGTCGCGTGTGACCTCCGACAAGGAGTTTGATGCCGATGTTATCATCCTCTCGAAAAACTTTATCGAGGAGATGCTCATCTATGTGAATGGTAATGTGCCTTTGTCGTTCGACAAGAGCTCATCGACGATTGTGGAGTGTTCGGAGAGCGATAACAATATCGGTGAGGTTCTGGATAAGGCGGTACGTCGAATTCTTCGTGACGAGTTCGACAACCCCTTCAAATCCAAGATTATACAGCACTTAATGATCGCGATTTTCTACTCGTCTGATCATCACCGAACAGCGGTCAACGAGAGGCCTCGCACCAATGCCGATGCACTTTCGCGCGAATTTTTAGCTCTGGTTAAAGAGAATTTCAAGACACAACGCCAGTTGCAGTTCTATGCCGACAAGATGTGCATCACGCCACGCTATCTGTCGCGAGTGGTGAAGGAGAGCACACAATTTTCGGCTGCCGAGTGGATTGAGCGACTTGTGGTGCTCGAGGCCAGAGCTCTGCTCAAGAGTACCAATATGACCATTCAGCAGATTAGTGACGAGCTGAATTTCTCAACGCAGACCTTCTTTGGAAAGTATTTCAAGCGTCGCGTGGGGCTCTCGCCTAAGGAGTATCGCCGCGAGGGATAGTTTTTTGGGGTGGGCAGTGTAAAAAAGTGGGCTGAAAGTAGCAATAAATTGGTCTTTTTGTTATATTTGTGGAGATGTTGCAAACTGGAACTCACCCGTTTGCGTTAAAGTTTAAGTTATGAGACTGCCCATTACCCTTCGCCCACTTCGTCTGTTGACGATATGTATGCTCTGCTGCTCGGTTTTTGCTGTTGTAAGCTGCGATAGAGATAAGCTTTATTCGGTTGTTGATATGCGCTGCGAATATGCCGAGACTCCGCTATCCATTGATGGCGATAGTGTGAGGTTTTCGTGGGCGTATGAGAATAGGGATGCCCTCTCGCCATTCACCCAGCGCAATGTTGAGCTTAGGGTGGCCGCCGATGAGGCATCGCTCGCCGATGCGGCAAAGTGTGTGGTAACGTCGGGCAGAGTGAGCAAGCAGCCATCTCAAATCACCCTTTCGACTGCCAACCTCAACTCTCATAGCCAATACTATTGGCAGGTGAGAGTCTATAACAATTTGGGCCGATGTTTTCTACTCTCGCCCGTCGCCTCATTCCGCACCGCCAAGCTCCGAGGCGAGAAGTGGCAGGGGCGGTGGATTACCGACTCCTTCGACAAGAGCTATCACCCCTCACCAATGCTGCGCAAGCGTTTCACAGTGGCCGAGAAGCCCGAAAAGGCATTTCTTTATATCAGTGCAGCGGGTTATTACGATGCCAGGATTAACGGTGAGCGTGTCTCAGATGATTGGCTCAATCCAGCCTTTACCCACTACGACAAGCGAAATCTCTATCTCACCCACGATGTTACGGAGCTTATTCAGAAGGGGCAGAATGTGATTACATCTACACTCGGCAACGGTTTCTATAACGTCTATTTGAAGATGACCACTTGGGATTATGTCGATGCACGTTGGCGTAATCGTCCCCGTATGATATGTGAACTGCATTTGGAATATGCCGATGGCAGGCGCGAGGTGGTTGCCTCCGATGCCTCGTGGCAGTGTGCCGAGGGCGAGGTGCGTGGCAATGTGATTTATGCGGGCGATGTGGTTGATGCCCGATGTGAGGTTGAGGGTTGGAACGATGCCTCGTTTGAGGGCGATTTTGCCAATGCCATTGAGTGTGATGCCCCATCCAAGATGCTTGTGGCCCAGCAGATGCCAGCCATCAGAGCGAGCGAGGTGGTCGAGGCGGTGGCTATGAGGAGGGTGTCGGATAGGGAGTATCTCTTCCTCTTTGCCGAAAATATGGCGGGCGTATGTACGCTTTCGGTTAGCGGTGAGGCGGGCACTCAAATCAAGATGCAGCACGGAGAGTTGCTAAAGGCCGACTCCACACTTGAGATGCGCAATATCGACATCTATGCCTACCCTGTGGATGATGCTGAGTTCCAGACCGATATATTCACGCTGAAGGGCGGTGGCGTGGAGAGCTTCACACCCCGATTCCACTACAACGGATTCCAATACGTCAGCGTCAAGGCCGATAAACCCATCGAATTGGATAAGAGTAGCCTGAAGGCTCACTTCCTGCATACGGCCGTTGAGTCGATTGGTGACTTCCGCTCATCAAACGAGCTTTTCAACAAGCTATGGCGAGCTATCCGACGCTCATATCTTAGCAACCTCTATGGCATTCCGACCGACTGCCCCCATCGTGAGAAGAATGGCTGGACAGCCGATGCCCACATAAGTATCGACATTGCGCTGACCAATTTCGATGCGATACTCTTTTATGAAAAGTGGATTGACGATTTTGTGGATAACCAGCGCCCCGATGGCTCTATCTCGGGCATTATCCCAAGCTCAGGCTGGGGCTATGCCGACTGGATTGGCCCTGTGTGGGATGCGGCTATGTTTATCATCCCCAATGCGCTCTATAACTACTATGGCGACTTGGAGGCTATCGAGAAGATATATCCAGTGGCCGAGAGGTATCTCGACTATTTGGCGGCACGTGAGAACGAGGAGGGGACTGTGACCTACGGCATTGGCGACTGGTGCTACTACAAGACCGTTACACCCACCGATTTCACGACCACCTGCTTCTACTATTACGACCAGAAGCTGATGGCCCGCTTTGCAAAACTTTTGGGGCGTGACTCGTCGAAGTATGAGGCTAAGGCCGAGCAACTTAAGAGGTTGATAAACAGCAAATACCTCGATGCACAGAGTGGTCGCTATTCAATCGGACAGACAACGGCGCAGGCTCTGCCTTTGGCTTTGGGTATCGTGCCCGAGCAGATGGAGCAGGCGGTGGCCAAGCGTCTGGAGGAGGCTGTTGTTGAGGATAACTACACCTGCGATTTTGGTCTGCTCGGCAGTAAATACACTCTGCGTATGCTGGTCAAGTATGGCTATGTGGAGACGGCCTACAAGCTCGCTACGCAGACTCGCAAGCCATCGTGGGGCAACTGGATTGAAAATGGCTTCACCACGCCACTCGAAACGTGGGTTATCCGTGATAATTTCCGCGATTCGTCGGCCAACCACGTTTTCTTTGGTGATATAGCGGCTTGGTTCCAGAGCGATATTGCGGGTATAAATTACGATGAGTCGAAGCCAGGCTTCGAGCATATCATCATACGCCCTCACTTCCCCAATGATATGGAGTGGGCCGAGGCATCGCTAAAAACGGTTAAGGGTGTGGTAAGCTCATCGTGGCATCGCACCAGCAATGGTCGCATCGTGCTGGAGGTGACAATTCCCGTCAACGCCTCAGCCACAATCTATGCCGATGCGGTTTACAAGCTAAAGGGTACGGGCCTTCCTCAGCGATTTGTTATCAAGCAGTAACAAAAGCGCGAATAATAGGTGTCGGGGTGTTCTCTTGCCCGCAAAGCATCTCCTATTATTCGCGTTTTTTTGCGTTCTGTTTTGCGTTATGCCACTTTTAGAGTAATCTGCTCGTCAATTCCATCCACTATAACGCTGCCACCTGCAGCTAACCCTTGCTCGATAATCAGGGCCGAGAGCGGCTCCTCCACCTTGTCGAGCAGCGTGCGACGCAGTGCCCTCACCCCATATTTCGACTCATAGCCCATCGTTGCCAGCAACTTGCGTGCTGTGGGGGTAATCTCCACATTTAACCCAATCTTTTTGGCTCGGCTGAGTATGCTCTCTATCTCAAGTGTTATAATCTGCTCCACGTCGCTGAGCGAGAGGGTGCGGAAGTAGATAACCTCGTCGATGCGGTTCAAAAACTCTGGCGCGAAGGTGCTCTCCAAAGCTCGGCTATACTCGCTGTGTGGCATAAGCTGCGAGTTGCTCTGCTTCGATGAGGTGTTGAATCCCACCTGAGAGCTTCTGTCGGCAATGGCACGCGAGCCGATGTTCGATGTGAGGATTATCACCGTATTCTTGAAATCGACCTTGCGGCCACTGCCATCGGTGAGGTGTCCCTCGTCGAATATCTGCAACATAGTGTTGAAGATGTCTGGGTGAGCCTTCTCAATCTCGTCGAATAGCACCACCGCATAGGGCCTGCGACGTACCGCCTCGCTCAGCTGGCCACCCTCGCCATAGCCCACATACCCTGGGGGCGAGCCAATGAGTCGGGCCACGTTGTGCTTCTCGCTGTACTCCGACATATCAATTCGTATCAGCCCCTGCCTCTGGTCAAATAGCCACTTCGACAACTCTTTGGCAAGCAGTGTCTTTCCCACGCCCGTTGGGCCCACAAAGAGAAATACTCCAATCGGGCGGTTCTCATCTTTCAGCCCCGCGCGAGAACGTATGAGCGATTTTGTTATCCGCTCCACCGCCTGCTGCTGCCCAACCACACGCCCCATAAGATACTCCTTCAGGCCCTTGAGTCGCTCAGCCTCGCCGTGCGAGATTCTCTCGGCGGGGATGCCCGTAATGGAGGTGATTACCTGCTCGATATCCTTCGCTTCGACCTGTGCGGGATTCCGTTTGGCCGCAAGTTGCCACTCCTTCTGTTGCTCGGCAAGGCGAGCCTTTAGCGCAAGCTCTTTGAGTCGCATAGCTGCCGCCTTTTCATATATAAGGGCCGAGATGGCCTCTCTGCGCTCTTGTGCCACCTGCTCCAACTCTTGTTCGGTGAGTAGAATATTCTGCGGTACTTTGTCGGAGCTTAGGCGCAAGCGAGCCCCCGCCTCATCCATCACGTCGATAGCCTTGTCGGGAAAGTGTCGGTCGGTGATGTATCGCTCGGTGAGCCAGACGCAAGCCTCCAGAGCCTCGTTGCTATAACGCACGTTGTGGTGGCTCTCGTAGTGTGGCGCAATGCGACGCAGAATGTCGAGTGTCAGTTTGGCAGATGTGGGCTCTACAATCACCTTCTGGAATCGTCGCTCGAGAGCAGAATCTCGTTCGATATTCTCGCGATATTCGTCCAGCGTGGTAGCACCTATGGTCTGCAACTCGCCACGAGCAAGGGCAGGCTTCAGGATGTTGGCCGTGTCGATGCTGCCCTGTGTTGCTCCTGCACCTACGATTGTGTGTATCTCGTCGATAAACAGAATAGTGTCGCTGCTTTGGCGCAACTCATCGAGCAGTTGCTGCATACGCTCCTCAAACTCGCCACGAAACTTTGTGCCGGCAATAAGCGACGATATGTCGAGCGAGATGATGCTCTTGTGGCGAATAGTTGATGGCACATCGCCCGCCACAATGCGCAGAGCCAAACCCTCGACAATGGCACTCTTGCCAACGCCCGCCTCGCCAATCAGGATGGGGTTGTTCTTGCGGCGGCGCGACAGAATCTGCACCACACGCTCAATCTCGGCATCTCGCCCGACAACAATATCAATCTTGCCCCGTCGAGCCTGATGCGTTACATCCACACCAAATTTGTCAATCAGTCTTTGGCCTGTTGTGGGGTGCGAGATAGGCTCGTCACCCAATGCCATCGGCCCAAACTGAGCCTGCGACTGCATTCGGATTATGGGCGAGCATAGCTCCTCGATGGCGTGGTCGATACTCTGCGCACTTATGCCGTGCTGGGCGAGTATCTGCGAGGTGGCAGTTGTGGTGTCGGCCACAATCTCACGCAGTATGTGTATTGTCGATATGGTCTTGGCCGAGCCGTATTTCAGCAGCAGAGAGTTGCGAAACTCACGCATAAACTCCTCGGGCGACTGCTCCTCGTGCTTGGGTTGCGCCTCTATCATACCCTCAATCTTGGAGCTCAGCAGAGCAAACTCCCAGCTCTTGAGCATTGTGGCGAGCGTGTTGTAGGCCATCGTGCCATCCTCGCGCAGTAGCTCCAGCGAGAGCATATCTTTGTAGGATTGTCGGGCGTTTCGCTTAGTAAGCCCAAATGTGGTGCGGGCCATTGCCGCATCCGATGTCTTCGATATTTTGTTTCCCATAGTCAGTTAATTGTTGTTTCCTATGGAATAACGAAGAGGTGTGGCGGTAAATTATGTAATATTGTAATATACAAATAAAAAATTAGCATCCTCGGAGAGAGAATACTAATCTTGTGGGCTTGTTATGTATTGTCTATTTGCTTGAAATACTATTCGTTGCGCATAAGTCGTGGCCACTCGCCAATCTCCATATCGCGGATGTCGTCGCCGTCGATTGTAAAGCGTATGGCGGTGCGTACCTTGTGGAATCCATACTGACCAGCCGCCCCAGGATTGATGTGCAGAAGTTGGTAAACGGGATCGAACATCACCTTCAGGATGTGGGAATGGCCAGCTATGAAGATGTCGGGCTTCGATGTTTGAATCATCCTTACTGCAGCAGGAGAGTAGTGGCGAGGATAGCCTCCGATGTGGGTGATAAGCACCCGTTTGTTCTCGCACTGGAAGCAGCAGAATTCGTTGTAGGCGCGACGCATCACACCTCCGTCGATATTGCCCCACACGCCCTTCATAGGCTTGAACGATGCAATCTGGTCGGCCAGCTCAATCGAGCCGAAATCGCCTGCGTGCCAAATCTCATCCACATCGCGCAGGAACTCCCTCAGTGGCTCATCGAAGGTGTTGTGTGTGTCCGAAATGACTCCTATGCGCTTCATTGCATCTACTCCTTTTTGGACTTCTCGTTTTTATTTGACTTCTTGCCGAAGTTGGCCTCGATGTAATCCTTGAGTTTGAATTTTGTCGGCTGCTCCTCTATGTCGCCATCCTTAACGGTGGTGTGGAGCGAGAGGTTGCGGCCCTTGATGGCGAACTCCTTGATGAAGGTCTTTATTTCGTTGTGGTTGTCGAACATTGGCGAGCCAGCCACTTCGTGACCTCTATACTCCAAATCGTAGAACCAGTGGGCGTAGTTATCCTTGCCGAGCTGTTCGCTTATGAACTTCGAGCCATAGAAACCTATGCCCATCATTGTCTCCTTGTCGTAGGGCACCTGTCGGTCGGAGTTGCCGTGGAACATAATCATTGGGGCGGGCTCTCTCTCCCATTCGGGCTTGCCGCTAAGCGAGAAGATAGCGCCTGCAAACGACATCACACCCGCATAGTCGAAACCTTCGGGCAGGATGGCCGCAAGCTCGCCACGATTACTGATTATGTTTTCGGCCTGCAAGGCGGTGATAGCACCAGCACTCGAGCCACTTGTGATGATTTTTGTTGGGTTAATCTGCCACTTCTCGGCATTCTCGATGATGAATGCAGTTGCGCTGAAGAGATCCTCCACAGCCATATTGATAGCGTTGTTCAAACCAACCACCACATCGCGTATCGAAAGCGACGAGCCTCCTTCTGCAAACAGTTTGCGGAGTCCTCGGCGGTAGTCAATCGACACCACGTCGTAACCCTCGTTGAGCAGCATCTCGAAGTAGGTGTCATACCACTCGGAGTATCGTGAGCCGTTTACAAATCCTCCACCGAAGATGTAAATCACACAGGGGCGATAACCCTCCACATCGGCCGCATAGTGGTCGAGATAGAGCGAATCGGCACCCTTGACGGCGAACAGATGGGTTTGTTTTTCGGGTAGTTTGGCCATAGCCGACGTGGCGGCCAACATCAGAAGCGAGAGTATAAGTGTAAATTTTTTCATAGTCATACATTTCTTTGGTTTGATGGTTATTTGTATTTCTTGCCCCAGAGCTGCTCCATTCGCTCGGCAATCTTTGCCTCGGTGGCGTTCTGGGTGTTGGGTGTGTAGAATCTCTTGCCAGCAATGCTCTCGGGCAGGAACTCCTGCTCGACGAATCCTCCCTTGAAATCGTGGGCATATTTATATCCTTTGGCATATCCCGCCTCGCTCATCAGCTTGGTGGGTGCGTTGCGCAGATGCAGTGGCACAGGGCGGTTGGTGGTGTCGTGCTCGACAAAGGCTAAAGCCTCGTTGATGGCCATATATGCCGAGTTGCTCTTGGGGCTTGTGGCTAAATAGATGGTCGTCTCGGCCAGCGTGATGCGTGCCTCGGGCATACCAATCTTATGCACCGTGTCGAAGCAGGCATTTGCAAGTAGCAGTGCGTTGGGATTTGCCAGTCCAATATCCTCTGATGCTAAGATTACCAATCTGCGGGCGATAAATCGGGGCTCCTCTCCACCTGCCAGCATACGCGCTAAGTAGTAGATGGCGGCATTGGGGTCGCTGCCTCGCACCGATTTGATAAATGCCGAGATTACGTCGTAGTGTTGCTCGCCATTCTTGTCGTAGAGGGCAATATTCTGTTGCAGGCACTCGGTAACATAGGCATCGGTAATCTCGAAGTCGCCATCGGCTGCACCGGCTATAATGTCAAGTATATTAAGCAGCTTGCGGGCATCTCCGCCCGAGAATTTGAACAGGGCCTCGGTCTCGGTGACCTTTACATTCCTATCCTTGAGTCCATTCTCCGATGTGATAGCACGATTGAGCAGAGTGCCGAGCTCCTCGTCGTTCATCGACTTGAGGATATAGACCTGACAACGGCTCAAGAGTGGCGAAATAACCTCAAACGATGGGTTTTCGGTCGTGGCACCTATGAGCGTCACGATGCCCTGCTCAACAGCCCCGAGCAGCGAATCCTGCTGGCTCTTGTTGAAGCGGTGAATCTCATCGATAAACAGGAATGCCGCCGACTGCTGAAAAAGGCTCTGCTTGCGGGCCGACTCAATTACCTCGCGCACCTCCTTTACGCCTGAAGTTACGGCCGAGAGGGTGTAGAATGGGCGTTTGAGCTGGGTGGCAACGAGCTTTGCCAGAGTGGTCTTGCCCACACCTGGAGGGCCCCACAGAATAAACGATGGCACGTTTCCCGTCTCTAAAAACTTGCGGAAAACTCCATTAGGGCCAACAAGATGGCTTTGGCCAATATACTCTTCTATGGTTTGCGGGCGCAGTCGCTCGGCCAGAGGTTTGTTCATAATCTTTGTTGCTGTTTTATGGGAAGCCATTTGGCGCTTCTCATTGCAAAGTTATACAATATTTTCCGCTATGCAATATTCATTTGGGGCGAAATCGGTTGAAAAGAGTCATTTTTATATCGGTATTCAGCCAAAATTATGTATATTTGTGTGTAATATTCTAATCGATAATTCTATGAAGAAGATTCTATTTCTCCTATCGGCTGCTGCTATGTTGTTGTGTGGCAGTTGCTCGCACGAGAGTTATGAGTGCGATGTATGCGTATATGGCGGTACGTCGGCTGGTGTGATTGCCGCCTATGCTGTGGCCAAGCAGGGCAAAAAGGTGCTGCTTGTTGAGCCTGCCTATCGTCTGGGTGGCCTCTCATCAGGTGGTTTAGGAATGACCGACATTGGCAACAAGCAGGTGGTAAAGGGCCTCTCGCTCGACTTCTATCGCCGCATAGGTGCTCACTACGGAGCTTTGGAGCAGTGGATTTTCGAGCCAAGTGTGGCAGAGAATATATTTAAGGATTATATCAAGCGTGGCAATGTTGAGGTTATCTATGGCCATCGTATTCTCTCTGCCGCCAAGCAGGGTACGGCCATCACCTCAATTAAGTTGGAGAACATCGAAAAATTCTGCGGCCGAGCCGATGTGAAGGCCAAGATGTTTATAGATTGCTCGTATGAAGGCGATTTGATGGCTCGCGCAGGTGTGAGCTACACGGTAGGTCGTGAGCCTAACTCGCTCTACAACGAGGATTACAACGGTGTGCAGATGCGTCAATACCACCAGTTCCCCGATGGAGTTGACCCTTATGTAGAGAAGGGCAATCCTGAGAGTGGACTTTTGTGGGGAATCTCGTCAGAGCCATTGGCCGATAAGGGCAGTGGTGATAGCAAGGTTCAGGCATATAATTTCCGCTTGTGTCTGACCGATGTGGCTGAGAACTCTCTACCTATCCCTTGCCCCGAGGATTACGACCCATCTAAGTATGAGTTGTTGTTGCGTCTGATTGAGGCTAAGGGAGATAACTCAATCCACTCACATATCCACTTCAGTCATATGCCCAATCGCAAGACCGACATCAATAACAATGGCGGCTTCTCGACCGATATGATTGGTATGAACCATAACTATCCCGAGGCTTCGTATAAGGAGCGTGAGAAGATTGTGGCGGCTCACAAGAGCTACACGCTCGGTTTTCTGTGGTTCCTGGGCCACGATGAGCGAGTGCCCGAGCCTATCCGCAAGGAGATGCTTCGCTGGGGATTGCCAAAGGATGAGTATGTGGAGTATGGTCACTGGACTCCTCAGCTCTATATCCGCGAGTCACGTCGTATGATTGGTGAATATGTTGCCACTCAGGCCAACTGCGAGAACCGCACAACTGTGGATGATGGCGTTGGTATGGCGGCCTACACAATGGATTCGCACAACTGTCAGCGTGTTGTCATCGAGAAGGATGGCGTGGCGATGGTAAAGAACGAGGGCGATGTGCAGATTCACGGCGGTCGTCCCTACGATATCTCGTTCCGTTCAATCACCCCCAAGCGTGAGGAGTGTACAAATCTGCTTGTGCCTGTGTGTCTTTCTGCCAGCCATATCGCCTATGGCTCAATTCGTATGGAGCCAGTCTTTATGTTGCTTGGTCAGAGTGCAGCAAAGGCTGCCTGCTTGGCTATCGACGCTGGTGTGAAGGTGCAGGAGGTTGATGTGCGTGAGATTCAGCGTATGTATGAGGAGGATCCTCTGCTCGACGGCTCAACGCCCGACATCATTGTCGATGATACGTCAATCGCTCTCGACGAGAAGAGTGATTGGGAACGTTATGAGGCCAGAAACGGCTTTGGTCGTTCATATTTTACACTTCCGATAGTTCGTGGCGAGCGCCGTATGCGCTTCCCATTTGAGGTGAAGGAGAGTGGCAAGTATAAGATTTACACCTATTATATCAATCTCTGGAACGGCACAAAAGTTACCGAGCTTGAGCTCTTCGACGGCAAGCAGAAGCAGAGCCTGCTGCTCGATGCTTCCAAAATCGTGGTTAAGGGCCAGACCTCTGGCGAGTGGGTGTTGCTTGGTGAGTATGACCTCTCGGCCGAAAGTGGAGGCTATGTTGATTTCACCAACAATGGAAAGGTTACGGGCCGCGTGGTGGCAGATGCGGTGTTGCTTGTAAAGAGTAAGTAGAGGGTGAAATTTTCACTGCGACAGATTCATAACAATAGGCAATGGAGGCTGCTGACACTCGCTGTTATGCAGCCTCTGCTGCTTGTTGGGCAATTGTGGGAGTTTGAATTTGTTGGTTAATCCAAAAAAATGTATATTTGCAGTTGCTAAACGTTTATAAATTTATAGGATGGAGAAGAGCGTATTTAAGTATATTGTTGATCCCAAGCTGGTTGATTTCACCGACCGTATCTCTGTGTCGTCGATGTTTGACTTGATTTTGGGAGCTGCTGGAGAAGATGCTCACCGCCGAGGTTTTGGTATCGAGTTTTTGGCACAAAATAATTGTGGCTGGGTGTTGTCGCGCATCTGCTTTGAACTTGATAGACTCCCCAAAGAGTATGAGCATATCACGCTCAACACCTGGATTAACGAATATAACCGCCTCTCATCAACCCGTAACTTTGCGCTTTACGATGAGCAGGGTAATGAGTTTGGTCGTGCCGTATCGCAGTGGTGTATGCTCAACTACGCAACCCGTATGCCTGTGGATATGTCGATTATGGCGGCTGCTCACGAGGGCCATATGGTCGATGCTCCATCGCCTTGCGAGCGTCCACGCCGTCTGGGTAGCGTGGAGAGCGAGCCTGTGGCAGAGCATAAGGTGGTGTATAGCGATATCGACTTCAACCGCCATATGAACACAATGCGCTACATCGACATCGTTTTCGACACTATGCCAATCGACGTGGTAGAGAATATGAATGCGTTGCGTATGGATATCAACTTTACAAAGGAGGCACGTTATGGCGATTCTCTAAAGCTTATGGCCAAAGAGTCAGAGTCGTCGCGCGATTATGAGTTCCGTAATGCCGAGGGCGATATTATTTGCCGTATGTCGCTCGAATTGAGATAGTTTGGTTGTGTGGCCGCTGGCCCAAATATTGATTAAGCAATGACTCCCATTCCCTCATTTATATACAAAAAGTCGAACCAGATCGCGATGGTGATCTTTGTGCCGATTTTTGCGCTGTTGTTTATCTCGATTTATAGTCCATTCGACTTCAATCAGATAGACATCCAGGGCAGGGTGCTTTCGTGGCTCAATATCCAGTCGCGCGAGTTGGCGGTGCAGCTCATTACGCTGGCCCTCATATTGACAGGTATGGCCGTTGCCGCTGTCAGCCGATGGATTATGGGACTCTACACCCGCAAGCGCCAGATTTCGTATGTGACATATATAACGTGGATTGCATTTGAGCTCTTGGTGATGGCGATGCTCTACACCTTTGCTGGTTTTGCTATCGAGCCCGATAAGGGCTTTGTGACCATCTTCCGCAATTCGCTGGTCAAGACATTCTTTATTCTGCTGATTCCATATACGATGTGCTACATCTATTTTATATGGCAGGAGAGGGTGGCGCAGTTGCGCACCATTCGTGAGCGTCTGGCCGAGGATGAGACCACATTGAAGGCTGCCTATGTGCAGATTTACGATGATAAGGGCGAGATGCGTTTGTCGGTGCGTCGCGAGAATTTGATCCTGCTGGAGTCGGCCGACAACTATGTGTGCGTGTGGTATCTCAACAACAACTCGCCAAAGAAGATTTTGGTGCGCAATACGCTGAAGAATATTGCCGACTCTTTGTCATCTACTCACATCCAGCGTTGCCACCGCTCGTATGTCGTGAATCTCGATTTGGTGAAGGTTATGCGCCGCGAGAAGGAGGGCGTATTCGTGGAGCTTGGAATTGATGGCGTGCCCGAGGTTCCCATCTCGAAAACCTACTCTGGAACCATCAATAAATGGATAGTTGATAATGCATAGTCTGCCGAATTTCGGCTGGGGTAAGTGATAATTAGGGGTGAAAATCTAAATTTTCGCCCCTAATTTGCCTATTTTCGTCCCCTATAGGTATTTCGCCACACCACAAAGGTAGTTATCACAAAAATTTTCACTTCTCACATCCTTCGCCGATATTTGCAACAAAATATAGCGGCACCGAGTGGGAAATGAGTGCCCGAAGAGACAACTAAACTGCAAATTCAAACGTATAGTTTACATATAAAATTTTTATGCAACACTATTTATCCATATTTCAGTCAACGATGCGTCGTCGCTGGGAGGCTCCAGCTTTGTGCGACTATCGTGGTACAACTTTCACATTTGCTGAGATTGCAACCGAGATTTATCGTTTGCACGCAATCTTCAACGAGGTGGGCTTGAAGCCTGGCGACCACGTTGCTTTGGCTGCGAAAAACAGCGCGCGTTGGGCTATCGGATTCCTCGCTGCTGTGACCTATCGTGCTGTAGCAGTACCCATCTTGAGTGACTTTGCTATTCAGGATATTCAGAACTTGGTGGCACACTCAGGTAGTGTGGTTTTGCTTACCGAGCGTAAGATGTGGGAGGATATGAAGGCCGAGAATATGCCATCATTGGCGGCTGCTATCTCGACAGATGATTTCTCTGCACTCTATGGTCGCGACTGCGATATCGCAAACGTGGTGGCTAAGTGTACTGCAAATATTCCAAAGGTATTCTCTGAGGATAAGAAGGAGGAGGTTACAGCCTACACATTCGGCGATATGGACGATTTGGCAATCATCAACTACACCTCTGGAACAACAAGCTCTCCAAAGGGTGTGATGCTTACAACTCGCAACCTCTCGTCTAACATCAAGTTTGGTCTTGATAATATTCCAGTTGAGCCTGGCTATACCCTTATGTCGATGTTGCCATTGGCTCATATGTATGGTATGGCTTTTGAGTTCTTGTATCCTTTGTGTGGTGGTGCGCGTATCTTCTTCTTGGGCAAGACTCCAACCCCAACAGTATTGTTGCAGGCATTGGCCGATATCAAGCCTTACCTGCTTATCACAGTACCTTTGGTATTGGAGAAGATTTTCAAGAACAAGGTTATGCCAACTCTCGAGAAGCCAATGATGCGAGTGCTCACATCAATCCCTGGCGTGCGCAACATCATTTATGGCAAGGTGCGCGAGAAGCTGATGACAACATTTGGTGGCAACCTGCGCTCGATTGTTATCGGTGGTGCAGCCATTAGCCGCCCTGTGGAGGTTGTTATGCGTAAGATTCGTCTGCCTTACACCGTAGGTTACGGTATGACCGAGTGCGCTCCACTTATCGGCTACTCATCTTGGGAGACATTCCGTTTGGGCTCTTGTGGTCGTGCGGTGGATAATGTTACAGTACGTATCGACTCAAGCGATCCTGCCAAAGTGGTTGGCGAGATTCAGGTTCAGGGTGCTAACGTGATGCAGGGCTACTATAAGAATCCCGAGGCTACTCAGGCCGTATTTACCGAGGATGGTTACTTGCGTACGGGCGACTTGGGTATTATCGACAAGCAGGGTAATATCTTCATTAGAGGTCGTAGCAAGTGTATGATTCTTACTGCAAGTGGCCAGAATGTATATCCCGAGGAGATTGAGGGTAAGATCAACTCAATGCCTTACATCGCCGAGTCGTTGGTTGTTTGCCGCAACAATATTTTGGTGGCTTTGGTTGCCATCGCTCAGGAGGCTGCCAACGGTATGTCGAAGGAGGATTTGGCTGCTGCGATGGAGGAGAACCGCAAGGAGTTGAACAAGCAGTTGCCAATGTATAGCCAGATCTCAAAGATTGAGATTATGGAGAAGGAGTTTGAGCATACGCCTAAGCGTTCTATCAAGCGATTCTTGTATAGTTAAAATGCTATTTCTGGCAATATAGCAGTTATTAGCAGTTTTATTTGTGTATTGGTGTTTGGGGCACGCTCGGGAGAGTGAGCCCCAAATTTTTTGTCGATTTGGGGCTGTGGGTGTTGATATAATGAGCGACAGTTTGTAACTTTGTGGAAATTTGAATGAGTAAGTGTATGCTATCATCTGATAAACGCAAAGCAATCATCGACCTTGTCAATCGCGAGGTCATCCCTGCGATAGGTTGCACCGAGCCTATTGCCGTATCTTTGTGTGTTGCACGTGCAACCGAAATGCTGGGAGAGTTGCCCGATAAAATCAATGTGCTGCTTAGTGCCAATATCCTGAAGAATGCTATGGGTGTGGGTATCCCTGGTACGGGAATGATTGGCCTGCCCATCGCCATCGCTTTAGGTGCTCTTGTGGGGCGTTCGGAGTATGGCTTGGAGGTGTTGAAGGATGCCAACGAGCAGGCTGTGCAGCAGGGTAGGGAGTACATCAATCAGCGAGGCATCTCGATTGATTTGAAGCAGGGTATCACCGAGAAACTCTATATCGAGGTTGAGGTGCTGGCGGGCGAGAAGCGCGCGGTGGCTATCATCTCGGGCGGACACACCAATTTCGTATTCTTGCAGCAGGATGAGCAGGTGTTGCTCGATGCTCGATGCCAGCAGAGTGCAGGCGAGAGCGGCGACGATGTGGAGCTCACTCTGCGCACGGTCTATGATTTTGCGGTGGAGTCGCCACTCGAGGAGATTGAGTTTATACTCGAGGCAAAGCGCCTTAATAAGTCGGCCGCCGAGAGTGCCTTTGTGGGCGATTATGGCCATTCGCTGGGCCGCACGTTGCGTGGCGAGAGAGAGTTGAAGATTATGGGCGATAGTATCTTCTCACGAATCATATCATATACGGCTGCTGCGTGTGATGCCCGAATGGGTGGTGCTATGGTGCCGGTGATGAGTAACTCAGGTAGTGGTAATCAGGGAATTACAGCCACTCTGCCCGTTGTGGTCTATGCCGAGGAGTGTGGCGCTACAAAGGAGCAGATGGTGCGAGCCTTGATGCTCAGCCACCTGACCGTTATCTATATCAAGCAGAGCCTCGGTCGCTTGTCGGCCTTGTGTGGTTGTGTGGTGGCGGCGGCTGGTTCGAGCTGCGGTATCACCTACCTGATGGGTGGCGGATTTGATGAGGTTGCAATGGCCGTTAAGAATATGATTGCCAATCTTACGGGTATGATTTGCGACGGAGCGAAGCCAAGTTGCGCGCTGAAGCTGGCGAGTGGTGTCTCGACAGCCGTATTGTCGGCAATGATGGCTATGGAACACCGTTGCGTGTCGAAGCTCGAGGGTATTATCGACGAGGATGTTGACCGTTCAATTCGCAACCTTACGACTATTGGCCGCGAGGGTATGAACGAAACGGACGAGCTTATTCTCCATATAATGACAAGTAAGTGTTAGTAAAGTAGCTTATTTCTTACTCGATGTTTTGCATACTGCTCAATTGTTGCTAACTTTGTGGCGGTTGCAAGTTCGGGAACGGGTTATCAACCCTGTCAGTGATGGGGGCATCCTGGTCTGAGATCAGCGAGGTTGCAATTAGCTGACAAAGGGATTGGCATCGCCAATCCTCTTTTTTATTGGTAGACCTTTTCGGAATTAGGCTTTGGGGCTCTTGTGCTATCCAAAAATATATAGTAAGGCTTTTTTACATATGGTAAATAAAGTAAAAGCGGACAAGATTTTCTCTTGTCCGCTTCTTTTATGCTTGTCCTGCTCTAAAGCAAAGGATAGATATTCTCCCAGATAGAGTCGAGCATCTTCTTTGTGTCGGTAGAGTAGGCGGTGGTGATAACAACGGCATTCTTGTCGGGGAAGATTACGCCAAGCTGGCCATTCGCGCCGTGCATACGGATTGCGCCATCGGTGCAGTTCCATATCTGGTATGAGTAGCCTTGAACCCATTGGTCTCGCGAGCTCTTTAGCTCCTCTAATCGCGCGGCGTCGGTAACTCGGTTCTGATACTGCATAATGTGGGGATAGGTAGCCTTGTCGAACCACTCGGCGTGAAGCAGTTGCTTGCCATTCCACTCTCCCCTCTGGAGTATGAATTGTCCCATCTTGGCAAACGACTCGGTGGTGATATAGAGGCCCCAGCCGCCTGTGTTGTAGCCTTGTGGTGACTCACACCAATAGTAGTCGTCGATGCCCAGCGGCGTGAAGAGTTTTTCGTTGAGATACTCCACCAGCTTCTTGCCCGTTACCTTGCTCACAATAACAGATAGTATGTAGGTATTCATACTGTTGTAGTGGTACTGCGTGCCTGGCTCAAACTGATACTCCGAGGCGAGCTGAGTCCGAACCCAATTCTCCACCTTACCCTTCATAGCGTCGTAGATGTAGTCGGTCCAGCCCGATGACATAATCAGCAGGTCGTGGAGCGTCATCTTCTTTAACCACTCGTGTGGCTCGGCGGGAAGCTCGTCAGCATCGAAGTAGTCGATTACTCGGTCCGAGGTCTTGAGTAGCCCCTCCTGCTCGGCAAACCCAACGGCAGTGGCAGTGAATGTCTTGCTCACTGACCACATAACGTGCAACTGCTCAGGTGAGTAGCCCACATCCCAATGCTCATAGACCACCTTGCCATCCTTTAGCACCATCAGACTGTGGAGCACATTGCCAGGATCACCCCATACGTCGGCAAAAACCTTGTCGCCAGCAGCCTTGAACTGCTCCATCTCGGCCTTCGAGGCGCGTGGCAACGATGAATTGTCGCACGATGCAAAGCAGAGCATCGCCGCAAGCAAAGTCACGATAATAAATAGCCTGTTTTTCATATCAAATACTTGTTGATTTTCTTCCACACAAATATACGCAGAACTTACGAGAAATGTGCAGTAACAACAAAAAAACGCAAGGTAAAAACCTTGCGCCTGCTTTTTAAGGGTGGAAGAAACCCATTAGTGTTTGCACTAAAATTAGTAAGGGACTTACAAACTACTGGTCGCAGATTCCTCAGCAACAATCTGGAAGTTCAATTAATGGCCCTATGTAAAAATGCCTCGACTTTCAAGGTCGGGGCATTTTAGATACATATTCGGTAGATATTATGATTTTCCACTCAGCGTGTGTGAAATCTTAAAAATAGTTCTTTGTTGCAAACTCATATTGCTCTATGAAAATCTGTTTGAAAGCTGCTATATTATTCTGTTCGTAGAACATCAACATAGCCTTCTTGTAATCCACCGAATCAACCGTACGGAATGACAAAGGACAATATCCCCACGCCATAAGGATAGCATTGCTTGTGATACGTGCAGTTCTCTTATTGCCATCAGAAAATGCCTGAATGTATGACAGCAATACAAGAGCCAGCAATGCTTTTTCAAAAATATTCTCCTTCCCATTTATCAGATTGCAACTATCCTCTAGAGCCTCTCTAATTTGGAACTCATTGTCTAATGGTCGATAGTTTGTTCCTGTAATACCAACTCTTCGGGTACGAATACCTGTTCCTACTCCAAGTTCTTTGGTAAGTATTCCATGTATATCCTCTATACGTCTTACACTTATCTCTTTTAGATAATCAGGATTATCCAATACAAAATCAAGAGCATCCTTATGGTTGAGCAACATTACTGCCTCCTCTTTTGTTTTGCCAGCTGCCGTAAGTTTCTCTTTAAGCAATCGCTCTGTTTCAAGAAGAGAATATGTGTTGCCCTCAATCTGAGATGACTTCCAAGATAAATCAACACCTAAACGCTCCATCTCTTTACGGTACTCCACCTCAGAGAGAGTTGCCATATTCTTTAGAAACGCCTGGTGAGCAACCTCTAATCGCTCCAACTCATCTGTAGTAAAAATATCTACCTGTGGGAGAGTAGCACGAATCAAATCAAAGTTGAAA
>JAZOUS010000007.1:0-17169 GCA_045658265.1 Alistipes sp. | reverse complement strand
AAAGTCGAGTAGTACTAATTACCCGAACGGCTTTCTTCTTAAGTCTTTATCTCATCTTCTGGAATATGTCAAATGTTATAGCGCGTGCGACGCATAGTGATAGAAGTCACAATCGCATAGCTTCGATATAATGAAGCGCAGGGTTCTTTTAGGTGGTTATAGCAGTGAGGGTCCACCTCTTCCCATTCCGAACAGAGAAGTTAAGCTCACTAACGCCGATGGTACTGCCTATTTAGGTGGGAGAGTAGGTAGCCGCCTCTTCAAGCCGAGTCCGATTAGGGCTCGGTTTTTTTGTGTTGTTATGTCACTGGCAATCGAGCGTAGTCACACTCCTTTGGCGGCTTGAATCGGCGGTAGCCGATGCCTTCTACGCAACTGAGCAGGGACAGGCCTTTAAGCGCATGTGTGAGGAGAAGCGCATCCTGCTTGGTCGTGAGTACGACTGCGCATAGAGCGCAACTCTCGAACTTATCGAAAGCCACCTCCAGGCAACGCTCGGCAAGCAGTGGCGAGCTAATCGCCTCTCGACAAGTTATGTGGAGTTTGCGGTAGTGGATGCTGATAACAAGCCAATCTTCGGTCAGAGCGTGTTGATCTACTACGAGAAGAAGCGTTGGCTGGGTGGCGAACGTTTCCAGATAAATGTAGGTACATGTGGTAGCCACGACCTGCTCCCAGAGGAGCGCGGCTATACGATGGCTGATTTCTTCATCGGCATCGGTAAGCTCCACGCCAACACTTAACTGCTCGAAGCAATCAAGGATGCACTTTTCTACTACGCAGAACGAATCGCAGATATTCAGAAAGAGGTGCGTGAGCTGGACGAGCTCATAAAGAATCCAACCCGCGCCTAAACGACAAACCTAATCCAGGTCTTGGCTGCCTACAACGCGGATAAGCAATGCAAGCAAGAGCCGACTTCCAACGAGGTCGGCTCTAACTTACTTATAATACAAATTATGAATAAACTAATTATAAAATTAAATCAATAGTCGCTATCGCAAATTGTCAGAATGCGTTCATATACTGAATTATACCTATCTAGAGGAATGTAATTGCGTAGATTTTCTAAAACCTTATTGATATAATTATTTATAAAGTTAGCATATGTTCCTATATCGCCACGACTACATTCAGAATCTTCAAAATGCCATTTAATGTATTCTGGTTGATCTCCAAAATCACTCGAGTGTATCTCGAAAGTATATGTTTCTTGTTTATACTTCATCTGCCATGTGGTATAGTCCCAAAAGAAATGTCCAACATGACGAATGTTGTACTTGAGTTTTAATTCATCATAATTTTTCTCAAATGTTCTAAATACTTTACACAAAATGGCGGCATCAATTAAAGAACGCTCATCCTTATAAATATTGTTATGACTCTTTATCTTAACCTCTCCCATTCGAAGATAATAGTCGTTTGCCCAATTGTGTCTTGCTGTTTCAATGTCTTTAAATGGTCTAAAATACATAGTAAGTTTTTTACGCTTCAGGAAATTATCTTAAATTCAATTTATAACGAGTAAGTTAACAAATCCATTATTAAGCAAATTTAGTAAAATTTTTTTAATAAAATGTTAAACCTTCGAATTATTTGTTGAAAGGCTGTATCAATTAACTCGATAAATAGTGCTTAACCTATTGAAAATAAAGGGGGGGGGAATACTTACGTGTTCCGAATAGTGATGTTATGTTTGCACTACAATAAACAACTAAAACAGAGTGAGTTATGAAGACCAAGAACGCAAAAAAGATTGATCGCCAGCTTGACCGCCTTGAGGCAGAGTTCGCAACACTCTACACTCCCGCTAAATGGAACAGCGTATGCCGTGAGGCTATTTGGCGCAACTACGACCTGATGCGCTAGCACACCCAGCTACTATTCCACGACTACTTTACAGAGAGATATAGCGCAAAAAATTAGCAAATAAATAGAAGATTGTCAGAAGTTGTCAAAAATGTGGGGCTACTTTGTGACAAAGTAACCCTTAAATGTTTTTGTTATGTCATTTTGGGATTGGCTGCTTGCAGCGTGGATTTATGAGGAATTGTTCGACGACGACTCGGATGATTGGTCGTGCGATAGCACTCGCGACTATGATTCGTCATACGACTACGATGATTATGAGGAGGAATTTTAACAATTCTCGACATCTCGCATTGAAATAATGTTTAACTTTGTAAGGAATTGTCTAATAAATCATATCCTATGAGTACACTTGAACGAGCAATCGAAATAGCTACCGAGGCGCATCGTGGTCAATTTGACAAGGCGGGAAATGACTATATCGGTCATCCATTGCGGGTGATGGCAGCAGGGAAGACAACTGAAGAGAAAATTGTTGGTGTGCTGCATGATGTTGTGGAAGATTCTGGCTGGTCTTTTGAACGCCTCGCAGCAGAGGGCTTTTCGCAAGAGGTTATTGAGGCTTTGCGCTGCGTAACAAAGCTATCAGAAAATGAACCATACGACAAGTTTATTGCTCGCATCAAGACAAATCCATTGGCTGTTGCGGTAAAACTTAATGATTTGACGGATAATATGGATATCCGCCGTCTGCCGTATATTTCAGACAAGGATGTTAAGCGATTGAAGAAGTATTTGAAAGCGTACAAGCAGTTAACAGGGACGCCTACCTATTCGGTTTTTGCTTGCCAGCAGGAGTACCCCAACGCCTACAAACCCTGGACTGAAGAAGATGATTTGGAATTAACCCAAATGTGGTGCAAGGGGGCAACAACCAAAGAGCTTGCCGCACATTTCCAACGCAAGCCGGGTGCTATAACATCTCGAGTCAAGAAATTAGAGCTGGTGGAGAAATATGGAGAATAAATAAGTAATAAAGTTTTGCACCTAATCAAGGCGGGCAAGTAGCTTGAGGGGTTGTCTGTATAGTTGCGGAAAACGAGACTCGAGCCCACGCTTTGCGTAGGCAATTCTCGCGAACTATATTTACACCCCCGACCCCTGGAAGGGGAGTTTGGAGTCGCTCGGTCAAAGTCGCGTACCTTCAACGAAAAAAGGCAGTCAACAGACTGCCTTTTCTTTCGTTGAGCGGAAAACGAGACTCGAGCCCACGCTTTGCGTAGGCAATTCTCGCGAATTATATTTACACCCCCAGCCCCTGGAAGGGGTGTTTGGGGTCGCTCGTTCAAAATCTCGATACACGCAGATACAAAACAAAAACGACAACCTAAAGACTGTCGTTTCTTGTTTTGAGCGGAAAACGAGACTCGAGCCCACGCTTCGCGTAGGCAATTTCTCGCGAACTATATTTACACCCCCAGCCCCTGGAAGGGGAGTTTGGAGTCGCTTCGTGCAAGCCTCAGCTTTGAACTTAACAAAACGAAAAAAGACAGCTAAAAGCTGTCTTCTTCGTTTCGTTGAGCGGAAAACGAGACTCGAACTCGCGACCCCAACCTTGGCAAGGTTGTGCTCTACCAACTGAGCTATTTCCGCAGATGTTTTGTGAACTTGCAACTGGTTTTATCCGATTGCGAGTGCAAAGATAGAGCAAAAATCTTATTCTCCAAAATTTTCGCCAAAAAAAATGCAAAAATCTTCAAAAAAAGTGAAAAAGCCCCGCCAACTGCTCTTTTCTCTTCCTATTTCGGGGGAGTGTAGGCTCGTGGCGGGGCGTTACGGTGGGCCGATATAGTGGCTCAGAGGTTAATACACATATATAATATTAGAGACTCGTCTTTCGCCCTGATGGTCGAATTTGCGGTTATCTGATGGGTGGTTCAAGATACCCTCATCCTTTGAGCTCTTCATCCAGAGTGTAGTTGAGCCACCACCGTCGAGATTGATGGCGTCATAGCCGCCGAGCACTCGGCACAAGTGGGCCAGCTCGGTAATGCTTACGCCAATAGAATTATCCTTTGAGCGGCCGTCAACGGTAATCAGTACCACCTTGCCGTTGCTGGTGGTGAAGATTGCGCTGCGTGGGTGCTTGGTCTCGATAAAGCTCTTGTCGCACTTCGAGAAATCGGCGGTCTTGCCATCCTGCAACATAATAGGTCCCGATGCGAGTACCGTACCTTTATCGCCCTTGTAGGTGCGCTCGATGTCGTATGACCAGTCGAAAATCTCAATTTTGCCATCTGCTGTGCGTACTGCGCCATTTGTGCGGGCATTCAATTCGCCCATAGCGCTCCAATCGAGCACCTTGTCGTCAATCTTGTGGAAGCAGACCGATGTGCCGTGCTTCATATCGTAGTATGAGCCGTTGATGGCTGCCACGCCATTGTGGGCTGCCGCCATCTCGCTTGTGCGTACCATCTTGTGGTCGTGGGCGATGTCGAACTTACGCTTCGATTTTGAGCTTACTTCGATTATACTAACTGCCTGTGGGCCTTTGTAGAGGTTGTCGAAGTGGGCAGTACGGGCCACTATGCCCTTCTCTAATTTGCTCTTCTGCCACTTCGCTTTGACGATGGCAACCGAGTCGGCTGGAGTCTGCGCAACGGCTGAGGTGCAGAGTGTCGCCAATGCCAGCGTGAGTGAAAATATCTTCTTCATAATACTCTCTGTGTTGTTATAATGCTTGCAGTAACGTGGGATTACTCCTCAACGATAGTAATAGAGAAAATCAGGTCGCCTGGACGGATATCGTCGATTACATCCTCGCCCTCTACAACCTTACCAAAGCAGGTGTGAACACCGTCGAGGTGCTGGGTGTTCTGACGGTTGTGGCAGATGAAGAACTGCGAGCCACCAGTGTCCTTGCCTCGGTGAGCCATCGAGAGCACGCCTCGGTCGTGATACTGTCGCTCAGCCGATGTCTCGCACTTGATTGTCCAGCCCGGGCCTCCTGTGCCGTTGCCGTTAGGACATCCACCCTGAATGACGAAGTTAGGAATCACGCGGTGGAACGTTAGGCCATCATAGAAACGGCTCTCGGCCAATTTGATAAAGTTTTCAACTGCGATAGGAGTCTCGTCGGCATAAAGCTCGGCCTTCATATCGCCTTTCTCGGTTGAGATAATAGCGTATTTCATAATCAAATTTGTTATAGGTTACTAATTGGTGGTTGCCCATTAAAATCACTGCAAGATACGAAAAATATCTGGTTTGAGGTTTTTTCTGCCACAAAACTGAGAAAAAAGTTGTTTTTTGTATTGAGATTAGATAAAAATAGCTAACTTTACAGCAGAATTGTAAACATTTCTTATGAAGAAGATACTTATTGTAGGTGCAGGCGGTCAGATTGGCTCTGAGTTGGTGACTTATCTGCGTGGAATTTATGGCGGCACAAACGTTATTGCTGCCGACTTGCGTGAGAATGAGGTTTTGGGTGCTGATGGCCCATTTGCTCAGCTCGACGTTTTGAATAAAGATAAGTTTGCTTATCTGGTACATAAGAACGGTGTTGATACCATCTTCAACTTGGTGGCGTTGCTCTCGGCAACAGGCGAGAAGAATCCTCAGTTGGCTTGGAATATCAATATGGGTGCGCTCAACAACTCATTGGAGATTGCTCGTGAGTACAATTGCGCTGTGTTTACTCCAAGTTCTATCGGTGCTTTCGGTGGTGATTTCCAGCGCGACAAGACTCCTCAGGATGTTTGTATGCAGCCAGACACTATCTATGGTGTATGTAAGGTTACAGGCGAGTTGCTCTCTAACTATTACTACTCACGTTACGGCGTTGATACCCGTTCGGTACGTTTCCCTGGTATCATCTCTAACGTAACAATGCCTGGTGGTGGTACAACCGACTATGCAGTAGAGATTTATTACTCGGCAGTTAAGGGCGAGAAGTTTGTTTGCCCTGTGCGCGATGTATATATGGATATGATGTATATGCCCGATGCTTTGCGTGCTATGGTTGAGCTTATGGAGGCCGATCCTAATAAGCTCCGTCACCGCAATAGCTTCAATATCGCAGCTATGAGTTTCACACCCGACATCATCTACAACGAGATTCGTAAGCGAATCCCTGAGTTCCAGATGACTTATCGTATCGATCCTATCAAGCAGGGTATTGCTGAGGGCTGGCCAAACAGCCTCGATGATACTTGCGCTCGTGAGGAGTGGGGTTGGAAACCGCAGTGGGATTTGTCGTCGATGACCGACGATATGTTGGCTGCGATTCGTAAAAAGAATCTTTAGCGATAAAGATAATTGTAATAGTTGATTGTTGGCCTACGTCCCGTTCTGGGACGTAGGTTTTTTTTATAGGTGGCAACTAATTTTCGGAAAATAATCTATATTTTTCGGAAAAAACTTATATCTTTGTGTTCAATTAATAACCTATAAAATCCAAATTATGAGAAGATTTGTTTTCGTACTATCCTTGCTCGGCTTGCTTGTTGGTTGCAATCGGTCGAATCCAACCTACGAAGCCTTTTTCCTTGATACTTCAGCGAGAGAGGATTTTGCGTTATCGGATATTGTCGAGAGTGTTGATGTTCTCTTTTTGAATGAGACCGACGATGTTTTGGTGGGTAAGGTCAGTGATGTGCGGTATGCGAACAATCGCTGGTATCTGCTCGATGTTGATGAGGGACGAAGTGTAGTATCGGTATTCGATAAGGAGGGTAATGCTCTTGGCCAACTGAATCGTCAAGGTCGTGGCCCAAAGGAGTATCTCGAAATCGCAAGTTTCGATGTTTGTCCTAAGACGGGCGATATCTATTTGGGTTGCTATCCGCCAAAGGTGATGGTATTCGATAAGGAGCTCAATTTGAAACGTGAGATAGAGTGTGAAGCTCCATATATGGGAATCGCCAAATGTGACGATGGTTTGATGCTTTACGGCTTCGTAGCTCGCGACTCTGTGGGAGTTGATTATATGAAGTTGGGGAGTGATGAGGAAGTCTCGGTTGAACGCGTAAAAAGCTGGCGTAGAGAGAAAAATACAACAGAGACAATTGGTAAAAATAGTTTTATGCGCTCGGCTGAAAACATCTATTTCTATACTCAGAATAGCGATTCCTTGTATCTCGCCAATGATGGTAATTTGAGCGTCGTAGCAGCCATAGATTATCCCAATCGAGAGCAGATTCGAGCGTATCGTCGTACCCATTCTATCTATGATTTGCCGCCTATGGAGCGAAAGGAATATTTTGTACCAAGAGTACATTATGCGATGGAGCGTGGTGGAGGGTTGTGGCTTCACTACTCTAATGTTTTGTTTGGATATGGAGTGGTTGCAAAAGAGGGCGTGAAGAACTACTCTTCAAAATGCCTTGATGCTACATTGCTTTGCGGTAATCGTTTGGTCAATATAGTAGAGGCGTTTCGTTACGACCCCGAAAACTTTGACCCCAATGGTTGGTTACAGGGGGTTAAGGTTAATCACATCAAACTTAACGACACGCAACGCGAGTCAGGCAATAAGGTTTTAATCATCTATAACCTGCGTGATTGATATTAGCCCAAGCTCCGCTCCGCTTAGTTGATGCGTGATAGGGTGACGCGATATAAGACCAAATGAAGGTCTATCGAAGAGAAAGGGATATTTCTAAAGAAATACCCCTTTTTTGTTGCACTTTTGGCGTTGAGTGATTGGGAGTTTCGCAAAAAAAACTTATATTTGTAAGAATATTTTCCGTAGCGAAAATTTTTCTTGCGCATAGGGCCTAACCCCGAGCAGAATAACAAGAAAATAAATTGAAAACAAATAATTATAAAACAGTAAAACTATGAAATCTAAACTGATGTTGGTGGTCGCTCTTTTGATGGCGGCTGTATCGTTTGCCCAGCCTCGTGCTGAGTATCCTCGTCCTCAGTTTGAGCGCGAGAATTGGAAGAACCTCAATGGCGAGTGGAGCTTCACGCTCGACTTGTCGAACTCTGGCCGTGCCCGCAATTTCTACGAGAGCAAGGGCTTCGATGGTAAGATTACCGTTCCATTTGCTCCTGAGAGTAAGCTCTCGGGTGTTGGCTACACCGATTTCATCAACAGCGTGTGGTATCAGCGTACAATCCAGATTCCTGCAGAGTGGGCTGGTAAGCAGATTAAGTTGAACTTCGGCGCAGTATATTACGAGTCGGAGGTCTATATTGATGGCAAGTTCGTTGGTCGCCACTATGGCGGTTCTGATTCGTTCTCATACGATATCACCGAGTTTGTTGCCGACGGCAAGGAGCACTCATTGGTTGTTCACGCCGAGAGCGACATCCGTTCTGGCGAGCAGCCAGGCGGTAAGCAGTCAACTCGCTATGAGTCTTATGGCTGCTTCTACACCCGTACAACAGGTATCTGGCAGACTGTGTGGATGGAGGCAGTAGATGCTTGCGGTTTGGAGCGTGTGCAGGTTTTGACCGACATCGATCAGAGCCAGATTACCATCATCCCAACTTTCTATGGTCTGAAGAATGGCAACCGTCTGCAGGTTACAGTTCTCGACGCAGGCAAGGCTGTTGCTAAGGCCGATGTTGTGGCTGCGCAGAGTATGCCAGTTGTGATTCCAATCAAGAAGGCAAAGTTGTGGAGCCCAGAGTCACCTTTCCTCTACGATGTGGTTTATGAGGTTAAGTCGGCTGAGGGTGCTACATTGGACAAGGTGGATGCTTATGTTGGTATGCGTAAGATTCACATCTCTGGTACAAAGATTTATCTCAACAACAAGCCATACTACCAGCGTTTGGTTCTGGATCAGGGCTTCTATCCCGATGGCGTGTGGACAGCACCATCTGACGAGGCTTTGCGCCACGATATCGAGATGTCGAAGGCGGCTGGTTTCAATGGCGCACGTTTGCACCAGAAGGTATTTGAGGAGCGTTTCCACTATTGGGCCGATAAGCTTGGTTACTTGATTTGGGGCGAGATGGCATCGTGGGATAAGACCAGCTCAAAGGTCGAGGCAGCTCGCAATTTCCTCGGCGAGTGGACAAATATCGTTGTTCGCGACCGCAACCACCCAGCAATCGTAACCTGGACTCCATTCAACGAGGAGTGGTCAACTCCAAATAACGAGGCTGGCCGCTTCTATGACGATGTTTACAACATCACACGTCAGTTGGATCCATCACGTCCTGTGAACACAATCAGCGGTGGATTGTATGCAATCTCAGATTTCTGCACAACTCACAGCTATCAGCAGGATGGTGAGAAGTTGCACAAGCAGCTCTTCGATGGCGAGAAGTTCTATCAGCCACAGGGCCCAACTGCTCAGAATGCACCTCGCGCAATGAAGTTCCTCTACTACGATGGTAAGGTTCCTTATGTAATCGACGAGTTTGGCGGTATCAAGTGTGCCGAGACAACTCCTGGCGGTGGTGCGTGGGGTTATGGTAATGCTGCTCCAACACGCGAGGATTTCTATAAGCGTCTGGAGTCGCAGGTGAAGGCTATCATCGACCATAGCGATAAGATTTGCGGTTTCTGCTACACACAGCTTACCGACGTGGAGCAGGAGCAGAACGGAGTATATTACTTCAACCGCGACAAGAAGTTCGATATGGCTCGCATCAAGGCTATCTTCCAGATGAAGGCAGAGGGTTACGAACAGTAAGAAAGTGAAAGTCCTCTAAAATGGTGATTTCTGCGTTACGCTCACTCTCGAAATCCTCACATACGCTAAGTATGCTGCGGTTTTTCGAGTTTCGCAAGCCTTGAAATCCCTCATTTTATAAAACTTTCACAACAAATATTACGGGAGGGATTTGTAATCAAACCCTCCCAATTCAAAAGATTCAAATTAAGTAATAAAGGATATGAAACGAATTATATTAGCAGCATTGGCACTCTTTGTAAGTGTGAGCGTTATGGCTCAGTTGCCTCGTGCAGAGTACCCCCGTCCTCAGTTTGAGCGAGCTGAGTGGCAGAACCTTAACGGCGAGTGGAGCTACACCCTCGATCCAGTGAAGACAGGCTGGGAGCGTGGTTTGAAGGATAGCAAGGGCTTCGATGGCAAGATTACAGTTCCATTTGCCCCCGAAAGTAAGCTCTCGGGCGTGGAGCACAAGGAGTTTATCCCCTGCATCTGGTATCAGCGCGAGATTACTATCCCCGCAGAGTGGGCAGGTAAGGACGTTGTGCTTAACTTTGGCGCAGTATATTACGAGTCGGAGATTTATATCGACGGTAAGTTTGTTGACCGCCACTTTGGAGGCTCAGACTCTTTCTCTGTGGATATCACTTCGTTTGTGAAGGCTGGCCAGAAGCACTCTTTGGTGGTGAATGCCAAGAGCGATTTGCGCTCGCGTATGCAGTCGGCTGGTAAGCAGTCGTTGCGTCACGGTCCTTTCGAGTGTATGTACACCCGCACCACAGGTATCTGGCAGACAGTATGGATGGAGGCTGTTGCTCCATCGGGTATCCAGCGCGTGAAGATTTCGACCGACATCGACCGCAGCGTGGTGGCTATGGAGTTCACTATGCGTCGCAATGCCTCTGGCAATATGCTTACAATCAACGTGAAGGATAACGGCAAGGTTGTGGCTTCGGATTGTGGCCCTGTGGCATCGGGTTCGGTTGTTATGCTTCCTATCAAGAAGGCAAAGTTGTGGAGCCCCGAATCACCATTCCTCTACGATGTGGAGTTTGAGCTGAAGAACGCCGCTGGCGAGGTTATCGACCGTGCAACTTCATACTTCGGTATGCGTAAGATTCACACCGACGGCAACAAGATTTATCTCAACAACGAGCCATACTATCAGCGTTTGGTTTTGGATCAGGGCTTCTATCCCGATGGCGTGTGGACAGCACCATCTGACGAGGCTTTGAAGCACGATATCGAGATGTCGAAGGAGGCTGGTTTCAATGGTGCACGTTTGCACCAGAAGGTCTTTGAGGAGCGTTTCCACTATTGGGCCGACAAGCTCGGTTACCTTACTTGGGGCGAGGCTCCAAGCTGGGGTTTGGATGCAAACGATGTGGAGGCAGCCCGCAACTTCCTTATGGAGTGGCGTAACTTGGTTGTTCGTGATATGAACCACCCATCAATCGTTACCTGGACTCCATTCAACGAGGAGTTCTGGCCCGGTGAGACTCAGTATCCTCGCTTTATCGTGGATGCCTACACCATCACCAAGCAGCTCGATCCATCACGCCCTGTAAATACAGTGAGCGGTGGTCAGCACATCGTAACCGACATCTGGACCGAGCACCACTACGAGCAGAACCCCGATAAGTTGCGCGATATTATCTACAACAACGGTAAAATGTTTGTTCGTGGCCACGCCGTGCAGGCCCGTCATCGTGGTAATGTAGGTTTCAACCGCCCAGTTTTGAACGATCCATATACATTCCCAACTTATAAGGGCGATATCCCATATATCCTCGACGAGTTTGGTGGTATCAAGTGTATGGAGGCCAACCCAGCTAAGGATGGTGCTTGGGGTTATGGCGACGCAGCGCAGACTAAGGAGGACTTCTATAAGCGTCTGGAGGCACAGGTTCGTGGTTTGATTGAGATGAGCGACAAGATGTGGGGCTACTGCTACACTCAGCTCACCGATGTTATGCAGGAGCAGAACGGTATCTACTACTACGACCGAGGCGTGAAGTACGATATGGAGCGCGTGCGCAAGATTTTCCAGATGCCATTGCCAGAGAGTGTACAGAAGGCTGCAAAGAGCGAGAAGAGATAATTTTAGTGTAGATAACTGATTAAAGATAAGATATGAAAAAGATATTTTGTATGTTGGCTGCGGCGGCTATGTTGGCTTCGTGCGGTGGCCAGAATAGCGAGCAGGCTTCAGCGTTGGAGCTTATGAAGCGCGAGAATTTCCAGACTATTGTCGATGGCAAGAAGGTCGATTTGTACACCCTCACCAATGGTACAATCACTATGCAGGTCACCAACTTCGGTGCTCGCGTGGTGTCGTTGTGGACTCCCGACAGAGAGGGCAAGATGGCCGATATAGTGTTGGGTTATGAGAATATCAACCGCTATGTTAATAACACAGGCGAGCGTTTCTTGGGTGCTGTGGTAGGTCGTGTTGCCAACCGTATCGGCGCTGGTAAGTTTACGCTCGATGGCAAGGAGTACACCACTCCTCAGAATAACAACGGTCAGACTCTTCACGGAGGCTTGAAGGGTGTGGATATGGTAGTGTGGGATGTGGCTTATGTGGCCGACAACGCCATCACTTTGCACCTCTTGTTGCCCGATGGCACAGATGGTTTCCCAGGTAACTTGGATATCACAATGACCTATACGCTCACTCCTGAGAATGAGTTTGAGGTTACTTATCACGCTACAACCGATAAGAAGACTATCGTAAACCTCTCTCACCACTCATTCTTCAACCTCAAGGGCGAGGCTGGCGGTACAATCACCGACCACATCCTTACAATCAAGGCCGACAAGATTACCCCAACCGATGCTCTGCTTATCCCCACAGGCGAGTTGTTGCCAGTTGAGGGCACTCCATTCGATTTCCGTGAGCCACACGCTATCGGCGAGCGTATCGAGGCTGACCACGAGCAGCTCAAGAATGGTAAGGGCTACGATTTGAACTGGGTTATCGACCGCGAGGACAATGGTCAGGTGGAGACCGTTGCCACTCTCTATGAGCCCACATCGGGCCGTTGTATGGATGTTGCAACCGATCAGGTGGCTATCCAGTTCTATAGCGGTAACTTCTTCGATGGCACTTACAATGGCAAATACGGCAAGCCTTTGAAGTTCCGCGAGTCGGTAGCTTTGGAGACTCAGAAACATCCCGACGCAATCAACCACGACAACTTCCCATCTATTATTCTCAATCCTGGCGAGGTGTATAAGCAGGTGTGCGTCTATAAGTTCTACACAAAGTAATTTCGGCAGCAGAGTATGAAGAGAATATTTGCAATAGCCGCCGCTTTGATGTTGTGCGGTTTGGCCTCGGCTCAGAATCGTTGGGCTATCCAGCCCGATGGCAAGACTATCCGTATGGAGGTGAGCAAGGAGAAGTTGCCCCATAGCGACCACGTTGAGATGAGTGGTAAGATGATGGCAACGGTGCTCTATTGGGGTGTTGACGAGTATGCCCGCTTCTCGGTTGACCGCTCGTTGGTATTCCCTATGTTGCGCACAGTGCCAAATAATACTCACGCCAGCCTTATGATTCGTCAGGGTTTGGATGTGGTGTCGCAGCTTAGAATCAACAATAACAATCGTCTCTTCTTCCGCACCAAGTATGTTGAGCTCAACGGCTTGATGCGTGTTGTCGAGGAGCATCGTGCAAGCACCTATGGCTTGGAGGTTGAGCGAGTTATCTTCCCCACTATGGAGCAGCAGATGATGTGCGAGCACTATGTGTTGCGCAATACAGGCACCATCGCCTATGCCTTGCAGATTCCAGAGCTGAGTCAGACTATCACAACCGATGCGGCTCGTGGTGTGAAGGGTTCTTACAAGATTGTGAGCACCACAAAGGGTGGTGGCGTGTATAACCTGAAACCAGGCGAGGAGGTTGAGTTTGACCTTGTTATCGAGGGTATCAACAACGAGCAGCAGAGCTTGGCCGCATCTGTCGATGTGAAGGCGTTGCTCGCCGAGCGAGAGAATTATATCGCTCACGTTGACAATAACTTGATTCTTGAGACTCCCGATAAGGTTATCGACACCGAGTTCCGCTATGCCAAGATTCGCGCTTCGGAGAGTATCTGCAAGACAGCTGGCGGATATATGCACGCCCCAGGTGGCGAGAGCTACTATGCCGCAATCTGGGCCAACGACCAGGCTGAGTATGTCAATCCATTCTTCCCATTCTTGGGCTATGATGTTGGTAATGAGTCGGCTATCAACTCTTACCGCCACTTTGCCCGCTTTATGAACGACGAGTGGAAGCCTATTCCAAGCTCGATTATCGCCGAGGGTATCGACATCTGGAATGGTGCTGGCGACAGAGGCGATGCTGCGATGATTGCCTATGGTGCATCGCGCTATGCACTCACTCGTGGTAGCAAGGCCGAGGCTGAGGAGCTGTGGCCTCTTATCGAGTGGTGTTTGGAGTATAGCCGTCGCCAGATTAACGACAAGGGCGTGGTGAAGTCGGATAGGGATGAGCTGGAGGGCCGTTTCCCTGCGGGTGATGCCAACCTCTGCACATCGACACTCTATTACGACGCTCTTATCTCGGCGGCATATCTTGGTCGCGAGCTTGGCAAGAGTTCGAAGGTTGTTGCCGACTACCAGAAGCGAGCAAAGGATATGCGTGCAGCCATCGAATCTCACTTTGGCGCAAATGTAAAGGGTTACGACACATACCGTTACTATGAGGGTAACGACATCTTGCGCTCGTGGATTTGTATGCCGTTGTGTGTGGGTATCTACGATAGAGCCGAGGCCACTATGAATGCTATGTTCAAGTCGGACCTCTACACCAAAGATGGCCTTTTGACAGCACAGAACAGCACCACATTCTGGGATCGCTCCACATTGTATGCCTTCCGAGGCGGCTATGCGGCTGGTTATGCCGACTTTATGACAAAGGAGCTCTCGTACTACTCTAACCGCCGTCTGTTGGGTGACCACGTTCCATATCCTATCGAGGCGTGGCCCGAGGGACGTCAGCGTCACCTCTCGGCCGAGAGTGGACTCTACTGCCGAATCATCACCGAGGGTATGTTTGGCATCCGTCCAACTGGTATGCGCAGCTTTGAGCTTAAGCCCGAGATTCCAGCGGATTGGGAGTATGCTAATTTGAAGAATATCAGAGCTTTCGGTGCTAACTTCGATGTGGATGTTAAGCGCATTGCGGGCGATAAGTTGCAGGTAACGGTAAGCGAAGATGGTGGCCGCACGCAGACCTTCAAGGTGAAGCAGGGCACCACAATTAAAGTGAAATTGTAATTAAATTTTATAACTATCTAAAACATAAAACTATGGACATTAAGTTAATTCGTGAGAAGTTTGCCGAGCATTTCGGCGCAGCTGGTGAGTTGTACACTTCACCTGGTCGTATCAACCTTATCGGTGAGCACACCGACTACAACGGTGGTTTCGTATTCCCTGGTGCTATCGACAAGGGTATGGTTGCCGAGATTAAGCCTAACGGTACAGATAAGATTCGTGCCTACTCTGTTGATTTGAAGGACTATGCAGAGTTTGGTTTGAACGAGGAGGATAAGCCTGCTGCATCGTGGGCTTGCTATATCTTTGGTGTTGCTCGCGAGATTTTGAAGCGTGGTGGCAAGGTTGAGGGTTTCGATACAGCTTTTGCTGGTGATGTACCTCTCGGAGCTGGTATGTCGTCATCGGCTGCTTTGGAGTCAACATTCGCTTTTGCGTTGAACCACATCTACAACGAGGATAAGATCGACAAGTTTGAGTTGGCTCGTATCGGTCAGTCAACCGAGCACAACTACTGCGGTGTGAAGTGCGGTATTATGGACCAGTTTGCGTCAGTTCACGGCAAGAAGGGCAACCTGATGCGTCTGGACTGCCTTTCATCGGAGTATGAGTACTTCCCATTCGATCCCGAGAAGTTTGGTTACCGTCTGGTATTGCTCGATTCAGTGGTTAAGCACGAGTTGGTGGGTTCGCCTTACAACAAGCGTCGCGAGTCTTGCGAGCGTGTAGCCTCTATCCTGGGCCAGGCGACTCTGCGTGGTGCTACAATGGAGCAGCTCGATGCTGTGAAGGAGCAGATTTCTGAGGAGGATTATATGCGTGCCCGCTATGTGATTGGCGAGGAGAAGCGAGTTTTGGACGTGTGTGCAGCTTTGGAGGCTGGTGATTTGGAGACTGTGGGCGCTCGTATGTATGAGACTCACTGGGGTATGTCGAAGGATTACGAGGTTAGCTGCGAGGAGCTCGACCTGTTGGCTACAATCGCTAAGGAGTGTGGCGTGACTGGTTCTCGTATTATGGGCGGTGGCTTCGGTGGTTGCACAATCAACCTTGTGAAGGCTGAATTGTACGACAACTTCATCGCTACTGCTAAGGAGAAGTTCAACGCCGCTTATGGTCACGAGCCAAAGGTTTACGACGTTGTAATCTCTGACGGTGCACGCAAGTTGGAGTGCTAATAATTATCAATATGGTGGAGGTTGCTGACATTGTTAGTCAACCTCCTCCATTGCTATTAACAAAGCGTTAGGTAATATTATATAGTTGATGAAAAGATTCTTATTATTGCTCGCAGCTATTGGTCTTTGCTGCTCGGCACAGGCAAAGGTGACTTTGCCGAGGGTGTTGGGTAGTAATATGGTTTTGCAGCAGAGTGCCGAGGTGCAGCTCTGGGGTAAGGCCGAGGCGGGGCGCAGAGTTACGGTGGAGGTCTCGTGGTCGAAATCAAAGCTCAAGACTCTCTCCGATTCCAATGGCGACTGGTCGGTTAAGGTGCAAACCCCCGAAGGCTCATTCGAAAAGCATACGATTACATTCTCTGATGGCGAGGAGCTATGTCTGGAGAATGTTATGGTGGGTGATGTTTGGGTGTGTGCTGGCCAGAGTAATATGGAGATGAGCATAACGGGTTTTGATAGTAATCCTGTCGAGAACTCGCTTAGTTTCATCACGCAGGCAGGTAAGATGGCCAATCATATCCGTATGTTCGATGTGAGAAACCATCGCTCATATATGCAGGAGAAGTGGGATTGCGCTGGCGGATTGTGGCAAGAGGCCTCGCCAGAGAGTGTGTCGAACACTTCAGCTACGGCATATCTCTTTGCTTATAATCTTGCTCAGGTGATGCCCTACCCGATAGGTATCATAACAGCCGACTGGGGTGGCTCACGCATCGAGTCGTGGATGCCAATGAAGGCTCTGGAGGAGATTTTAAGCAAGGAGCAGATTGAACATAAACATACTCTGCACGAGATTAAACCTTCGGACCTCTACTGCGGAATGATTGCCCCTATAAAGCGTTTCAAAGCGAAGGGCTTTATATGGTATCAAGGCGAGGCAAACTTGGGTTATCAGAGCCTCGAATATATGGGCGACGTTGACCACTACGATGTGATGATGGCTCGTATGGTTAAGCAGTGGCGCGAGGATTGGGGCGATAAGCAGAACCAGATGCCATTCTATTATGTGATGGTAGCTCCGTTCTACTATTGTAATGCCTTCAAGGATATCACTCTGCCGCTATTTATTGAGTGTCAGCAGCGTGCGCTGGATTTAATTCCCAATAGCGCTATGGCCTCTACAACCGATATAGGCGATGCGACCAATGTCCACCCTGCCAAGAAGTTTGAGGTGGGACAGCGACTTGCAGCTTTGGCCCTGGCGCAGACCTATGGCTTTAAGGGTTTTGAGCCACGAGCTCCGATGTATGTGT
>JAZOUS010000006.1:0-40484 GCA_045658265.1 Alistipes sp. | reverse complement strand
CCTTACAAGGCTCAACGATTGCGCCGAGAAGAATGTCTTTGTCGTTGCTACCACCAACCGCATTGACGCTATTGATCCAGCCATTATTCGTAAAGGGCGTATGGACGAAGTTGTATATGTAGGTTTGCCAGACAATGAGGCCCGCAAGGAGTTGTTTGAGATTGAACTGCTCAAACGCCCACACGAAGAGATTGACACCGACCGCATTGTAGAGCTGACCAGAGGTTATTCATCAAGCGATATTAGTTTTATTGTCAAAGAGTGTGCCCGCTGCTCATTTGAGGAGAGCATCAAAGCGAAATGTCTTGTCAAAATAAATCAGACGCAGATAGAAAAGGTAATTGCAGCGACAAGACCTTCGGTGACAGCCGATGAGCTTCGTCAGTTTGAGCGCACAAAAGAATCTTTCTCAAAGGGTAGCAAACCAGAGAGGCCTCGTATCGGATTTTAATGATGAACTGGATAGATTGAGTAACAAGAGATACTCTATATAGTAAACAACATAACAACAAATTAATATTATGAAACAAAAAGAGATTATTATTGACCACCTAAAAGCAATGGGGTTTGATCCTATTGAGCTTGGCAATGCGGGTTACATATTCAAGTATGAAGATATGAATTACCTCTATATGCCAGAGGAGGATGACGAACAGTTTTTGCGTATTGCGATTCCACATCTGTTTGATGTAACCGACGAGAATCGCGTCGCAGTGCTGAAAGCAATGCACGAGACTGGATTGATGCTGAAGTACACGAAGATGTGTATTATGTTTGAGGATACCATTTGGGCGATATATGAACATCGTCTTAACAACTCAGACAATTTGACAGAGTTATTAGAGCATATTATTAGATTCCTTGAGGCGACCGTATATGTATTCAACCAGAAAATCAATGGAGAAGACATAAGGAGCAGTTCCGAAGAAAATTCCGAAAATGAACTTGAAGCAGAGCTGCAGAAAATACTCGAGAGCGAAGAAGATGAGTAGATGACAAATAAAAAAAGGCAGGTATGAATACATTTGAATTGGCTAAAAAATTTATAGCCAACCAACACTACCAGGTGTTAGAAGATGATTGCTCGGACAGGCATATAGCTTTCCGTTACCAAATGAACACATTACACTTTTGGTCAAACGATGAAGACGAACATTTCTTCTTTATGACACTACACAACTTTACAGAAGTTACAGACGAAAATGTTTCACAGGTCAAAGAGAACTGCTATAGGATAAACAAAGATGCTAAACTTGTAAAATTGTATATTCTAAACGACATCATTATAGCTGCCGCAGAAGTTTACTACTTAGCAGAAGCGGATTTTAATTTCCAAATGGCTAATGCCCTGAAACACCTTGTTGCGGCAAAGATAATGTATAAAAAACTGGATGACTAAAAGCCCGAAGTATTTATTGATAAAAACTCTTCAATTTCGGAAATTATTATTAAATTTATATTGTCAACTCAAAACTAACAAAATTATGAAGAAAGTAAAAGAAATTCGCGGGCTTAAATGCCCTAATCACGAGTATGTGAGAGATAACTACCATTTCTTGTATGAAGAGGCGTATCCAGGAGCAAGACCACTCTCAAGTACAAGATGTATTAAGTGTGGCTACACGATGTCGCTGCACAAGCCACAGAAGTAATAATCTTTAAATCTTTTGACTTATGTTTGTATCATCAACATTATATGCTTTTATTGCCCTTACCTGCATTAAGGGCAACCAATGGATTCAGCAAAAGATTCGTGAATCTAACAGCAAGAAGAAGTAATAGTATGCGCAAACTTGTCTTCTTTACAGGTGCCGGAATGAGTCGCGAGAGTGGGTTGCCCACTTTTCGCGGCGACGGCGGCCTATGGGATTTGCTTGATGTGGAGGCGGTTGCCAATCGCAAGTCGTGGTACTGCGGCAGACGCAGTGATTGCGATGAGCGCAGGCAGCGAATGCTCGATTTCTTTAATCCGATCAGGCGATTGATATTGGAGAAAGAGCCCAATGCGGGGCATCACATCATTGCTAATTGTGAAGATGAGTTTAATGTAACGGTAATCACTCAAAATGGCGATGATTTTCACGAGCGAGCTGGTTCTTCAAATGTTATCCACCTGCACGGTGAGGCATTGAAGAATGCCTCAACACTCCATCCTCACGAGTGGTATGAGATAGACTACAACAATCCTGATATCACTATCGGAGACAAAGCTCCAGATGGTTCGCAGATTCGTCCGTATGTAGTCTTTTTTAACGAAGAGATTGAGCAACGGCTATGGAGAGCGTCGGTGGAAGCTGCAAAAGAGGCTGATGTATTTGTTGTTGTAGGTTCTACTATGCTGGTCTATCCAGCAGCAGAACTACTTAAGATGCTACCCTCACATTGCGAACTATATGTGATAGATCCCGCAGAGGTGGCACTGCCCGATGGGTGTAATAGAGATTATATCCACATTCAAAACAGAGCAAGCCTCGGGCTGCAACACATAAAAACAGAATTAACTCGTAAGCTAATAAATGACGTGATGATTCCGTAAATGTTGCTTTTACTATGTTATAGAGGCTGATGTGTATTTTTTACACGATATGAAATCATATCAAAAGGGAATAATTGTAAAACTCTGGTCCCGCGCTGTCACGAAGCGTATAGAGGAATCGTAACCACAAAGAGTAAAATTTCTGCTGGTCGTGAACGGTGATATTCACTGCTCTTTGCCAAATGTAAAAAAAAGTCGTAAGTTGGCTGCCCTATCGAGAAATGATAGGACCTCCGCGCAGTGGTTAGAAGATGGAGGAAGGAGAAGATGGACGCATCTTCTCCTTTTCTATTGATAGATTATGATTTTTTTACACTCTATATAGCAGAGAGAGTATTAACATTAAAATTAGATGGCTATGAGCGCGATGAAAAAAGTAGGTGCATTAGATGCTCCAGGCAAGAGCTTTGACGAGAAACTTTATATGGTTCTGCAATCAATGGACTTCACTCGAAAAGGATACAGGGTAAGTGAGCTTGGTGATGGAATGGAGGTAATTGAGCAGGTGATTTGGAGTTGGTGGAAACAACGCTACCTGATTGATAACAAAAATCACCGAGCCTATGAGATTATGGATGGAGATATGTGTTTTGTCAATTTCACAACTGATGATATTGATTGGAGCAGTATCGAAAAGCTCCCAGAGAAGGCAAAAATGCGAGCCCGAGAGATGTCTGCTCAGTTTCCAACCTTTATTCGCAGATTTTGCGATGGCATTGCTCTGGTCGCTTGGCAACTTAATCCCGATGGCCGCTACTATATGGATGATGATGGTTACGGGATGACATCCGACGAAGAGATTACTATTTATGGCTATATTGATGCAGAAATGACTGTATTGTCTAAGTTCCAGTACATTGACGAAGATTGGGTGCGCTTGGATAAAATGCGTCGTGAGGCAAAAGCAGCTTTGAGTAATAGGGCTACAAAATAAAGTTTCGAATACTAAGAGATAGATAATCGAGAGTGGCATACTCTCTATTAGAGACGAACACTAAAATTTAACTGATATGTTGACTACAATTTCACTTTTGATTCTTGCTTACCTTGTTATGGGCAAGGATATTTCGAGGCTTTCTGAGAGAGTTAAAGAGATTGATTTGCGAGACAAAATTAACGCATTGATGGATAAGTTGCGTCCGTGGGCATTAAAGGCTGGCCGTGTGGCGACTCGTCCTCTGTTGCAGTTCTACTATGTGTTGTCCGATGATAACACATCAACCATCGACCGCATACTTATCTATGCTGCGATAATCTATACGATTCTGCCGATGGATATCCTGCCTCGCACGGTGTATAAATTTTTGGGAGTTTTGGATGATGGCGTGGCTATGCTCTATGTTTACAAGAAGATTAAGAACAGAATTACACCCGAAATCGATGCTAAGGTTGAAGATACACTCAACGAATGGTTTGGCATTGAGTATGAATTGGTTGAGGGATAATCCTCTGAACATTTGAAAGACAAACTGTAAAATATCTAAATGTGCTGTTACGCTTGTTGAAGATTATCTCCATTAGTTAGACATATAACGGATAATTAAAAAAAATGGTTGAAATTATTGATATAACTGCAAAACCAAGAAGTGAGCCCGATGAGATATTCGGGCTTCTTGCTTTCCCGGAGTATCCGGAGCTTAAGCCCGATGATATACTGTTTGCGTATTGTTCGGGGCCTGGATCGCAAGGAGGCAAGGCAAACCACATAATAACATATACAGGAATAGTATATCGTGTGAGTATATTTGAATTTGGGAGTGACGAATTTATGGAACTGGTATGCTCATTTCTAAGAGATTGGGATTATAACACAATGCCAGATTTAGAGTATCTGCTCAATCCCGATAAACGATTTACTTTCGGCCGAACCGATTGGTGCTGGCTGGGTATATGGGGAGCTAATTCTCTATTTATCCACGCCTCAATGGCTGCTGATTTTGCTTTGGCAACCAAAGATTTCAATAACGGTGATATGTATAATAGGTGGTTGGATGTAGCGATTGGATTAGTAAAGAAGATGATTGAAGATATTAACCCTCAAAACAAGGAATTTATGTTTGATAATTGTGACATTAACCGCTTTATCGAGGCGCAGCAATCTCCATTTTTCGGTTATGATATTGCATTGAAAGAGGTGCAGAATGGAAAGAAAACCAGCCATTGGATTTGGTATATATTCCCGCAACCGCGATACCTCGCACGCAGTAGCCGAGCCTACTACTATGGGATAGCCGATGCACGTGAAGCACAACGCTATTTGGACAATTTAATACTCGGAGACCGAATACGCCAAATCACCAAAGCACTACTTGAGCACAAAGACAAAACTGCGCCATCAATCTTTGGCGAAGTGGATGCAGTTAAGGTGCAATCTTGTATGACGATGTTTGATTATTTGTCCCCTAATGATGTGTTTGGAGAGATACTCGCCTTGTTCTACAATAACGAGCGGTGTAAAATTACTCTTAAACTAATGGATAATAGTATGGCCTACTGATAGATTTCCTTAACACGCACACTCCATAGTAGTAAACGAGCAAGAACACTATAAAAACAACAATGAAAATGAAGACAAGAATTTTTAACCTCATCATCATCGATGAGAGCGGCTCAATGCAGAGTATTAAAAAAGAGGCTATTGATGGAGTGAACGAGACCATTCAAACAATCAGCGCTGCCCAAAAAAAGTATTGCGAACAGGAGCACATCGTGAGCCTTGTGACTTTTAATGACGACGTAAAGACCATCTATGAATGTGTACCAGTAAATGAGGTGCAGCAGCTCAATGATGGGACCTATCAACCAAACTGCTGTACAGCTTTGTATGATGCGATGGGTATGTCACTCAATTCACTTCGTCCAAAGGTTGCAGAGGCCGATAAGGTACTGGTCACCATCGTAACAGATGGATATGAAAACGCCTCAAAAGAGTATAACGGAAAGGCTATCAAATCGCTTGTCGATGAACTCAAAGCTAAGGGTTGGGTATTTGCCTATATTGGCGCTAATCAAGATGTAGAGGTTGTGGCTGCAAATATCTCCATTACCAATGTGCTAAAATTCAAGGCTACAAGTGATGGCACAAAAAGTATGAGTCGCACATTAGACAATGCTCGCTCTCGTATGTATGAATCTATCGATGAGTGTTGTTTTTGTCCCAGCAAGGCAAATAAGGATTTTTTCAACGATAAAAATGTTGAAGATACCGAAGATGTTGAAGATGTTGAAGATGTTGAATGGTAAAATTATGAAACGACTAACTCAAATTTTTCAGGCACTACTCGGTGTAGTGGTCTTGGCACTTGCGGCTTTGATTGCCGTAGGCCGTCTTGTATGGTGCAAAATTCGTAACTGGTGGAAGAACCACTCAAAGTGGCTTCGTCGGGTGATTGCAACCATCTTGATTTTGATTTCGATATGTTTTGTCACTCTGGTTTCCTATGATATTTATGAAGATGAATATGGCAGAGATTACTACGACCGTCAACTGTCGGAATATGTAACACTTCGCTCATTTTCAGACGATAAATGGCGAGTATATAACTATCAAATCGAAGAGTACACAACAACGAGAATTAACTGGTTGTCTGAAACTTCAGCAAATGACTCGCTGGCAGTCTATGCTTTGCCTGGCAAGCGTGGTTACGTCAATGTAAACACTGGCCGAATTGTTATTGATGCCGAGACGAATGATTATAACAAGGCCTGGGTATTCTCTGAGGGCTTGGCGGCAGTAATGAAGGATGGCAAGGTGGGCTTTATCAATGCTCAAAATAAGGTTGTTATTCCGTTTCAGTTCGACTACACCGACAATGTTGAAATGTACGATTTTGCCTATGTATTCCATAATGGATACTGCGCAATGAATAATACTGATGGTAAACTTGGTTTAATCGACAACTCTGGTAACTGGGTAGTCGAAGCAGAGTATGACGAGATTTGGGCTCCTCACGATAGTGGATATAGGGTAATTATCAAGGATGGCAAGTATGGAATACTTGATTCGACCAATGCGATTGTTTACCCGACAGAATATAACTATATCAGCATAGTAAACGATGGCTTCGTGCTAACCAACGAAGGTAGAAAATGGCAGGTGGATTTTGATGGAAATACCGTGCAACCATTCCTATTCGATGGCACATATTACATCAATTATCCAACCGGCTACGATGAGTCGGGCGAGATTCAATATGCTTTTGCCGATTTTGTAAAGTATGAGGTGCTTAACCACTATGGCATTATGAACCGTATAACAGGAGAGCCTATCACGCCAGCTATCTACTCGGATATCAATATGCTCTCACCAGAGTTATTCGAAGTACAAGAATACGACAAATACGACTACTATCTACTTGATAGAAAAGGCAATATCTTGTCGAAGAAATAAGACCGATAATTGTATGTAACCGAGTTACATAATGTAACAATAAAGGAGTACAAATGTACTCCTTTATTATTGGCATTATCCTGCACTTAGCATAGCATCATTGCGACGGAGAGGATTGTGACGATTTGAATAAAGCGGCGGAAGGCCTTTTCGGGGAAGAGTTTAACGATAATGATACCCAGCCAAGCACCAATGCCGATGATGGGCAGCATAGCGAGGTTGAGCGAAAATGTATCCCACGAAATATTATCCCACACAAAGATTTGAAGGGGCACTTTTAGCAGGTTAACAACCAGAAAAAACCAAGCGTTAATACCGATATACTCCATCTTATCCTTTCGCATCGAGAGCAGATAGACCGACAGCACCGGCCCTGCGGCATTGCCAATCATAGTGGTAAAACCTCCGAGCAGTCCGAACAGAGCCGAGTACCACCACTTTTTCATCCATCTGTTCTCCTTGCCAAATAGCTCGCTCCATATCATAACACACAGCGCCAGCGCAAGAGTCCAGCCCATAAGCTGGCGAAATTCGTTGGCGGGAATCAACTTATCGACAAATATGGCTACAAAGAATCCGAGTATGGCCGTAGGTAGTAGTTTGGCGACCACTCTCCAGTCGGCTATGCGCTTGTAATAGACAACGGCAATGATGTCGGCGATGCAGAGCATCGGAAGTATCACGCCCGTTGACTCCTTTGCGCCAAAGGCCATAGCCATATAGGGCACAGCCAAGAGCATCAAGCCCTGCACGCCCGTCTTCGACATACCGATACAAAGCGCCGTAAGCGCAAGAGTAGTCCACTGAAATATGGTTAGCATCTCCATCATCTTCTGCTGAATATCTTTGTTCGAGCCGCAAAAATAGGCCTAATTTCCCGAATGCCAAAATCGCCATTCAAAAAAAAGGGCAGAGGTCAACACAAGAAATTTGGAAATAGATATTAGCACCTAACCACGAAACAAGAAATGGAGGTATTAAACAAAATAATTTTTAATATATCAGCTATAACCTTGAGCAAATACTCAAATGGTGCCTCATACTGAAAAGCGTCGCAAGATAAGTCAGGAAATGAGATTACAGAGTTTTCACCCTGTATTTGCGAGCACACGCACGCAAAAATGTCGGATTTACAGTGTTGCACTATAGCAGAAAAAGAATCGTTTAGGCGATTTGTGTGCAAATTGTGTGCAAATCAAAAAATAATCAGCCATCTACATTGTTGTAAATGGCTGATTTTAAGCCAATTTCGGCGGGATTGGTTACTTCGCAGACTAAAGTCTGCTCCGCTTAATACCTTTCCCTGGGAATCCTCTGCAAAGCAAAGCGCAAGCATCGCTTATAGCGATAATAAAAACAACAGAGAGAACAATCTTTGAGCAAACTCAATATGTTCTCTCTGCTATTTTTTGCACCATTGGTGCCACTTGCGCTTTTCTCTGCGCTCGTGATTCCGGCGGGATTCGAACCCACGACCCACAGCTTAGAAGGCTGTTGCTCTATCCAACTGAGCTACGGAACCATCAACAAACCTCGTTTGAGAGGTATTTGCGGTGCAAAAATAAATCATTTATTTCTTTTATCCAAAATAAATCGACAGATAACGCAAGGAAATTTAACTATAATATATTTTCAAATATACAAGATAATATATTATTTATTTTCTATATTACCTTAAAATATTACTTTGCATTCCCTTTGGCCAAATTACAATTACTACATAGAACCTGTAGATTATCAAGCACAGTTTCTCCACCTTTTGACCATGGTATTATATGATCAAAATGAATGTTATGCAAACCATCATTACACTTAACTCCACATAATCTACACTTGTTACCATCACGCATTAATACTTGCACTTTTAATCGATTGCTAGGTTCTCTCTTTGTTTTATGTTTACATTTAGATTCAAGATTCGTTACATTATTTATATCCAGCTCCTTATCCGACATATATACTACAAATTCATCTAACGCCTTATACCAACTTCCATATTTTCTAACATACGTCCCTGATGATATTTTAGATAATTTTTTATTATCCATATCTCTTCGAGTAGGTTGTTCTCCTTTTGTCAACCATACATCTCTAATATTATCCATAATTTCTTCATTAGTATGGGCTATACAATTATAAGGTTTATCAATAAGATTTAATGCCTCATTCCATGTACCAAATCTTCTAACTATTGTTGAACTATTATAAATACCATTATCATCATACTCTTTCATGGTTAACGATTTCGCACCAAGTCTATTTATCGTAACCACCAAATCTTGAAGTAAATCATCATTTGTTATGATTTTCTTCTTTCTAACAATAAACATTTTATTCATAAATCTTATATTACCTATGTCTTAATGCCAATTCGCGCTCCATATCCTCTATCGAGCAACCCATCTGCTCCATCAGCACCAGCAAGTGATAAATCATATCCGATGCTTCGTAGATAAATCTGTCGCGGTTGCCATCCACAGCCTCCACAACGCTTTCAACGGCCTCCTCGCCCACTTTCTGTGCGATTTTCTTCACTCCTTTGATAAAGAGTTTCGTGGTATAGGAACCCTCGGGCATATCGCGGTGGCGCTGCTGCACAACGCTCTGCAGATGGCGGATAAAACCCTCCTCAGAGGGCGTATCGAAGCAACTCGCTGTGCCACGATGGCAGGTTGGGCCTATTGGATTGGCCTTCACAAGCAGGGTATCGCTATCGCAGTCGGCATACATCGACACCACATTCAGGAAGTGGCCACTCGTCTCGCCCTTAGTCCACAAGGTATTGCGAGTGCGAGAGAAGAATGTAACCTTACCCTCGGCAATGGTCTTATCGAAAGCCTCGCGGTTCATATAACCGAGCATCAGCACCTTCAGCGTAACTGCATCCTGCACAATAACAGGCAACAGGCCATCGGCACACTTATCGAGTTTGAAATCATCGAACTTTAGCATCTTACATCAATATTTAATCGTTTCAACTCCGTTTTCAAATCGCCCACCGTAATCTCGCCAAAGTGGAAGATACTTGCAGCCAAAGCAGCATCGGCTTTACCCTTAGTTAGCACATCGGCTATATCGGCCACCGAGCCTGCTCCGCCCGAAGCAATAATCGGAATGGAGATATGCTCCGACAGGGCGGCAAAGGTTTCGCAGGGATAGCCTGAGCGAGTACCATCGTGATTCATCGAGGTAAACAATATCTCACCTGCTCCACGCTCCTGCGCCTCGCGGGCCCACGAAAAGAGCTCCTTATCGCTGGGACGGCTGCCGCCGTGAGTTGTGGCACGCCACACGCCATCATCCATCAGTCGGGCGTCGATGGCCACAACCACAAACTGACTACCATAGCGGGCTGCAATAGAGTCAATCAGCGAGGGGTTGGCGATAGCTGCGCTATTGATTGAAATCTTATCGGCTCCAGCATCGAGCAACCTTGAAGCATCGTCGAGCGACGAGATACCGCCACCCACAGTAAATGGGATATTGATACCGTCGGCTATACGCTCCACGAGTTTTGTGAAGGTGTTTCGCCCCTCGTTAGTGGCGCTGATATCGAGATATACCAACTCATCGGCTCCGCTGCGAGCGTAATACTGCCCCAACTCCACAGCATCGCCCACATCACGCAAATCGACAAAATTAACGCCCTTTACGGTACGACCCTCCTTTACATCAAGGCAGGGAATTATGCGTTTAGCAACCATCGCTCAATATCTTTTAGGGTTATACGATTCTCATAAATAGCCTTGCCCACAATCACCTTACGCAACTGCAACTCGTTGAGTTTTTCGATGTCGGCCATCGAGCTGATACCACCCGAAACGGTGAAATCGACACTTTCATAGCGGCTCTGCAAATCGGTGTAGAGCTCAAACGATGGGCCCTGGAGCATACCATCTTTGGTGATGTCGGTGCAGATAACCTGACTAAGACCATAAGGCAGGAAACCATCGACAAGTTGCTCGATGCCAACACCCAAATCCTCTAACCAGCCATTTACCGACACCCTGCCCTCGCGCACATCGGCACCAAGCACCATCTTTTGGCCACCAAACATATTGAGCCACTCGGCAAACAGTTGGGGCGTGCGGGCAGCCACACTGCCAACGATAGCATAGTTTGCGCCATAATCAAACAGCGCCCTGAGCGACTCCTCGCTCTTGATGCCACCACCCCACTCTATCTCGACCGATGCACCTACGGCCATCTTTTCGAGAGTCTTCAAATTCTTGGGAGAAGATGACTTCGCACCATCCAAATCGACAACGTGGATGCGCTTGATACCACAATCGGCATAGCGTTTGGCCATATCCACTGGCGAAGCATCATAGACCTTCGAGCGGGCGTAATCGCCCTGAGAAAGACGCACACAACGGCCTTCAATAATATCTATTGCAGGAATTATCTCAATCATAACCTCAAGAAGTTTTCAATTATACGCTCGCCCACATCGCCGCTCTTTTCGGGATGGAACTGTGTGCCATAGAAATTTTCATACTTCAAAGCTGCGCTGAACATTACTCCGTGCTTGGTGGTGGCAATCGTATCGGGGCAGAGCTCAGGATAGTAGGAGTGGACAAAATAGAGATACTCACCACCCGAGATACCCTTAAAGAGCTTCGATTCGAGGTTACCAATCTGATTCCACCCCATATGTGGCACCTTCAAATCGCCCTCGGGCTTGAATCGCTTGACTCTCGCATCGAAGATATTGAGGCAGTCGCAGTCGCCCTCCTCGCTGTGGCGACACATCACCTGCATACCCACGCAGATACCCAACACCGGACGGCGCAATGAGCGGATGACCTGCACCAAATCGGCCTTGCGCAGATTCTCCATCGCCTCGGCAGCATTACCCACGCCTGGAAGCAGCACTCTATCGGCAGAGCGGATAACATCGGCATCGGCTGTAACCACAAACTCGGCCCCCAATCGCTTGAGCGCATTCTCCACCGAGCGGAGATTACCCATCTTATAATCTATTATAGCTATCATATTTTCAATGATATAATTTTCATTTATTTACACACTCCCTCCCCCATAAAAGGTACTCCCTCTAACTTAGAGGGAGAGTTTTTTAATCTCTCCTCAATTTTTCGTGTTACACTCTCAATTATTGCCTCTTGACCATTCCATACTGTTTTATTCTCAAACCGAAGAACCTCTATTCCCAAATCGGAGAGAAAATTTTCTCTTACACTATCGTGATGGTATCCGCTATCGGTATAATGGAGTGCGCCATCGAGTTCAATTGCCAATTTCAAACTTGGACAATAGAAATCCAAAATGTATGGTCCGACAGAAAACTGCCTACGCCAACGCGTACCCAATAACTTATCACCTTTCAAAATCTGCCACATAACAGCTTCGGCAGGCGTTGAGTTATTTCTAAGTAAACGGCGTTTTTCTTTATGCTCGGCAATATTATTTAATTTTACCTTACTTTCATTCATAGCTGCTCTACAACTCCTCCTCTAAGTTAGAGGAGGTGCCACATCGTGGCGGAGGAGTGTGTTTATTACATCAAGTTCAAAATATAATTTTGAATTCTACAACACGCCTTTACTTGATGGCAGACTATACGAAAAAACATCGCGGCGAACGGCCATCTTCAATGCGCGGGCAAATGCCTTGAACACCCCCTCGATAAGGTGGTGGTTATTCTCGCCCTGCGCCTCAATGTGCAGGTTACAACGCATAGCCACACACATCGACTTGAAGAAGTGCTTGAACATCTCGGTTGGCACATCGCCCACCCTCTCACGGGTGAATGGCACACTCCACACAAAATCGGCTCGGCCACCAAAGTCAATCAGCACCATAGCCCTACACTCGTCCATAGGAAGCACAAAACCATAGCGGTCGATGCCTCGCTTCGAACCCAACGCCTGCAAAATTGCCTCGCCCAAAGCGATGGCTACATCCTCGATAGTGTGGTGCTCATCAACCTCCAAATCTCCCTTACACATCACATTGAGCGACATTCCAGAGTGGTGAACAATCTGATTGAGCATATGGTCGAAGAACTTAAGGCCTGTATCTACGCCCGACTCACCCTTGCCATCAAGGTCAAGCTCTATGCGGATATCTGTTTCTGAGGTTTTACGCTCGACTACTGCCCGACGCTCTGTCTGGCGCAGAAACTCAGCCACATCCGACCAACGATGAGTGCAGAGCACACAGGCCGAAGCGAAGCTCTTGCCCTCAAGCATCTTGACACTCACCTCGCGGGGCTGCAACAAGATAGCCTTAGCTCCGAGATTATAGGCCAGCTCAACATCGGTTGCTCTGTCGCCAATCACATAACTTGCCGCCAAATCGTACTCGCCAGAGAGATATTTTCCAAACATACCCACACCTGGCTTGCGAGTGGGGGCGTTCTCCTGCGGAAATGTTGGATCGATAAGCTGGTCATCGAAGAATACACCCTCACCAGCCAGCGTGCGCAACATCTTGGTATGGGCGGGCCAGAAGGTCTCCTCGGGGAAGGCCTCGGTGCCGAGTCCATCCTGATTTGATGCCATCACAAGCTCATAATCAAGCTCCGCCACAGATTTCAAACCAGAAATTGCACCCGCTACAAACTCTAATTTCTCCAACGAATCGACCTGATAATCAACTGGTGGCTCGACGAGAATCGTGCCATCACGATCGACAAACAGTGCTCTCTTACTCATATCTCTCAAGTGATTTTATCAGTTTTTCATTCTCCTGCTTTGTACCTATGGTGATGCGCAGACAACCCTCGCATCCACGCACACGATTGCGGTTGCGCACAATGATTCCATCGGCTATAAGGTGCTCATAGATTGCATCGGCATCATCCACTCGGGCAAGCACAAAGTTGGCATCGCTGGGATAAACCTTGCTCACAAACGGCATCGCGGCCAACATCTCGGCCACAACTCCTCGCTGCTCCACAATCTCCTTAACCTTATCGTCGATAGGCTCATCGAGAAGTTGTTCTACGATCTGCAAGGCCGCTTTATTGATGTTGTAGGGATATTTTACCTGCGACATAATCTCCACCACCCTGCTATCGGCCAGAGCCAATCCCAAACGCAAACCCGCCATAGCCCACGCCTTTGACATAGTTTGCAAAACAACAATATTGGGGTATTGCTCAATCTCGCTCTTCAAGCTCTCGGCCTCGGCAAAATCTATATAGGCCTCATCGACCACAAGCATACCCTCAAACTCCTCGGCCAGGCGCAAAATATCCTTGCGTGGGAACGAGTTGCCAGTTGGGTTGTTGGGTGAGCAGATAAACATCAGCTTTGTATTCTGGTCACACGCCCCGAGCAGAGCATCTACGGGCAACGAGAAATCCTCGCCAAGCTGTACCTCACGCATCTCAATATTGTTGATAGCGGCCGAGACCTTATACATTCCATAGCTGGGAGCAATAGCCACCGCATTATCCTCGGCTGGTTCACAAAACACCCTGAACATCAAATCAATGGCCTCGTCGCTACCGTTGCCTACAAATATATTCTTCGCCTCGATGCCCTTAATCTCGGAAAGGCGAGCCTTCAGGCTCTTTTGATGGGGATCGGGGTAACGGTTATATCCGTTATCGTATGGGCTCTCGTTAGCATCCAGAAATACGCCCAACTCACCCTGATACTCATCCCTTGCGGTTGAGTAGGGCGACAAGGCGGCTATGTTGGCTCTAACGAGCGACTCTATTGTTACTCTTTTCATAACTTACTCTCTATTTATTCTCACCTTCACAGCATTGGCGTGCGCCTGCAAACCCTCAGCCTCGGCCATAGCCACGATAGTTGGGGCAAGCGACTGGATACCCTCTTTCGATAGCTCCTGAATGGTCATCTTGCGCATAAAGCTCTCGATATTCACACCACTGCACGAGTGCGCCCAACCCGATGTGGGAAGGGTGTGATTTGTACCCGAAGCGTAATCGCCAGCACTCTCGGGGGAGTAGTTACCGATAAAGATGCTACCCGCCGCAGTAATCTGCGAAGCTACACCCCACGCATCTCGCATCGAGATTATAAGGTGCTCGGCGGCATATTCATTGGCGAAATCTATCATCACCCGCTCATCATCAAAGACCACGCAACGGCTATGAGCCAACGACTCGGCCACATAGTCGGCCCTGTCGAGCTGTGCGGCCTGACGCTCCACCTCGGCTGCAATCTGCTCGGCCAATGCTACGCTGTTGCAGACTACCATCGCCTGACTATCACGACCGTGCTCGGCCTGCGAGAGCATATCCGACGCTACGAAATCGGCCTTAGCCGACTCATCGGCCAGAACCATCACCTCGGATGGACCAGCAGGCATATCGATTGAGGTGTTGCGACCGCTCACAAGCTGCTTGGCCAATGTTACATAGCGATTACCCGGGCCAAAAATCTTATCGACCTTTGGCACCGACTCTGTGCCATAAGCCATAGCGGCCACCGCCTGCGCACCGCCAACCTTGAATATGCGCGACACGCCACAACGTGATGCCGCATACAACACCTCCGAAGCCACCTTTCCCTGTTTGTTGGTGGGGGTACACAAAACAATATCCTTGCACCCCGCAATCTTGGCTGGCAGGGCCAACATCAGCACAGTCGAAAACAAAGGAGCAGTTCCGCCGGGGATATACAATCCCACACGACCGATAGCCACAGGACGCTGCACGCACACCACTCCTGGCTGAGTCTCAACTCTCACCTCGCTTGGCATCTGCGCCTCGTGAAAGGCCGAGATATTCTTAACGGCCACCTCCACAGCCTGCTTCACCTCATCCTTCACCTGCGACTCGGCCCAAGCAATCTCTGCGGCCGAAACCTCCAGATTTTCTAACCGCACGCCATCAATCTGCTCGGCAAGAGCCTTGATTGCCGCATCGCCCTGCTCAGCCACCTGCTCAACGATGGCTGCAACACGCTCGGCTATCTGGCTATTATCCTGCTCGGCACGGCGGCACAACTCGGCCCACTCTCGGCGAGAGGGGTTTTCAAATATTCTCATACCGCTATGGAATTATCTTGTCTAACGTAAGCACCAAAATACCCTCGGCACCGATGGCCTTCAACTGGCGCACCTTATCCCACAAATCCGAAGAATCCACAACCGAGTGGAGCGAACACCACCCCTCCACAGCCAAAGGCATTACGGTTGGGCTTCGCATAGCAGGCAAAATCTTCACAGCCTCGTCGAGCGATGCTGTAGGGATATTCATCAAAAGGTACTTCTTGCCTCGGCTCACACGCTCCGACTCGATACGGAACAGAAGCTCATCAAGCACCTCACGCTCCTCGGCCGAGAGGTTACGATTGGCGATAAGCACCGCCTCCGACTCGAAGACACGCTCCACCTCCTTCAATCCATTCGACACCAGAGTACCTCCCGACGAGACGATATCGAAAATAGCATCGGCAATACCCGCCGCAGGTGCAATCTCCACCGAGCCTGTGATTACCGCCATCGAAGCCTCAACGCCATTGTCGGCCAAAAACTTCGAAAGGATAGCTGGATATGATGTGGCAATCTTCTTACCCTGGAAATACTCCACACCATTATACTCGTCGGCCTTTGGAATTGCTAACGAGATGCGGCAACCACCAAAACCGAGCTTAGTTACGACCTCGACATCGCAGCCTCGCTCTGCCACCTCGTTCATACCAACGATACCAAGCGTTGCGGTGCCGTCGGCAACTACCTGAGGGATATCGTCATCACGCAGATACAATACCTCGATAGGGAAATTTGATGCCTTTGAGAGGAACTTGCGCTTTGCGCCCTCGACATCAATGCCAATCTCACGCAGAAGCTCCACGCTCTGCTCGTTCAATCGGCCTTTAGTCTGAATTGCTATTCTCAACATATCTCTTATCTTTTTTTATATTTTCTACATTGGTGCGCCCAAACAAAAGCGCAAAAAACAAACAAAATAGGCCTACCCATCGGGTAAGCCTATATATTTAGTGCAGCTATACACCACGACCTACCCTATCTTTCGCAAGATATGGTGATGATGATGTATATTGATAGCTACTAACATAATATCAACTTGTTCTATATGCAAATATAAGAAATAATCTCTTTCGTTATTCATATAATTGCAAAAAAAATTAATTAAATGGCTTTTTTATGAATAAATATGCAACTATAAACTCTTCACTTCAAACCGGCGAAGCTCACAAAGATTAACTTCTCCGACAAACAACGACTGCACCGAAGCATCACCTGCGGGTAACATACCCTCTCGCTGACGCACCAAAATCTTGCACTCTCGGGCAAGTTCCACAATTCGGCGGTGCAGGAAACCATCGCCAACGGCAAAATCAATCCCACACAAAACCTTACCGACCACTCTTGCCGCCGACTGCCACTCACCACTGCAAGCCGAGAGGATTACATCATCGAATATCTGCCTGTCGGCCTCGATAATCTCTCCACCCTCTGCCAGCAAACGCAAATCGGCCACCGACTTGGACCACTTATGCCAAAGCTCGGCATTGGCCAACTTTTCACCCTGAGAAAGAGGCACAACACTACCAAGCAACTCTTTCAAATTCTCCACCGAGCAATGCCCCATCGAGAGTGCCGCCACACTGGGATTGGGCAACACACCACTGATAGGAGCTAAATCCACCACCGACAAATCCCGCCCAATAAGCGCACAAGCCATATAGCCAAACAACCTATCGCCAGCAGTCTCGCCCCGCCACAAAATCACCTCACGGCAAGCTGAAAAATCGGTCGTAACAAAGCTTGAGATAACCCTCGCAACGCTCTCTGTAATAGACTTTTCCGCAACCCATAAATCACCGCACCTCGAGGCGTAATCAAAAATCGACGATTCCTCAAAATCGGCAAACAGTGGTGCATACTGCAGCACTTCGGGAAAGGCCACAACGCTATCCTCACGCCCTAAATCGGAAAGAGCCAAGCGCAGCGTAGCTGCACCTGACTCTCCATAGACAATATGAATTCGATTCATATATTTATAAATATAGTATCGTTACGATACAGGAGCCTCACCCTCGACATTGAGGTTTACCTTTACATATTTATAGCCTCGGTGTGTCAACTCAAGCGACACGCCCAACTCAAAGAATACCTTCACAACGCGAGCAAACAGATGGAATGCCATCACGCTCTGTGGCTCGATGCCCTCCTTGCGAATCATTGTCTGGGCAGTGTTGGCACACTTGCGGATAACACCCTCGAGCTTCTGATTCTCCTCGCTATCGAGCGAATAACCCACCAAACACTCAATGACATACTCATCGAGGCAATCAAATCCGCGAGGCTTCGACATAAGCGAATACCAATCCTCGGTATCCTTATAATCGCCCCACGACTTGTCCCACAACACAGCAGCACCCATACCCACATAGCAGGCCCACGCAATAGCTGCCGATGGATACTCGGCAATCTGAGGAACGGCATCGACCATATATTCGGGAGCAGATGTGCGCCACTTATCGTTTAACTCCTCAACCAAGAGCATCTTGCCGTCCAACATACCGTCGGCCGTACACTGCTTAACGAGCGTATCCGACAACTTCTCGGTAAATGAATTTAGAAATTGTAAATCTTTATCTTCCATAATTACATCAAGCCTAACTTAAATACAATCTTCTGGCAATAGGTCTGCTCAGGAGTGAGTACAACCGATGGGAAACGAGGCTCGTTAACAGCATTTGGATAGTTCTGGCACTCGATAGCCACACCAGCATAATCCTTATAGCGGCTGCCCGACTTTGTTACGGGGCATCCACCCTCCAACCAGTTGCCTGTATAGACCATAGCACCCGCCTGCGACGAGAGCACCTCGACCTTACGGCCAGTAGCCTCGCAACGAAGCTCACCCACCTCGGCCAAGATATTTGGCTTCCAGTTGTCGAGCACAAAGAAGTGGTCGTAACCCTTGAAATCCTTCATATGGTTGAACTCCGAGAGAATCTCATCGCCGAACTTGCGCCAAGTGGTGAAATCCTGAGGAGTACCCTTCACGTCGAGATACTCGCCTGTTGGAATCTGCGAGGGATCCATCTCCAGCACGCGTGAGCAGTTCAGGCGCAACTCGTGGTCGAGGATATCCTTGCCACTACCCTCGCCAGCCAAATTCCAATAGACGTGGTTTGTAAGGTTTACAACAGTTGTCTTGTTGGTGCGGGCCATATAGGTAATCTCCAACTCGTTATCATCGCTGAAGTAGTAACCAGCCTCGACATACAACTCACCTGGGTAGTTCTGCTCGCCATCCTCCGATGTGCGCGAAAAGACGATGCGGTTGGTCTCCACACGGCTCTCCCACAACTGATTGGCAAAGCCCTTTGAGCCGCCGTGCAGATGGTTGGGGCCGTTATTGATTTCGAGGTTGTACTCCACGCCCTCGATAGTCATCTTGCCCTTTGCGATACGGTTGGCAACACGACCAACGCTTTTGCCGCTGGCAGCGCCGTCACCAAAGTAGCTCATAGCATCTTTGTAGCCGAGCACTATATCATCAATCTTGCCATCACGATCGGGAGCCTTGACCGATACGATTGAAGCTCCGATATTGCAAAGCTGCACCTCGCAGCCGTTGGCGTTGCGAATGGTATAGATTACAATCGCTTCGCCCTCAGGAGTTGCCCCCCAGATGTGCTGTAAAATCTCCATTATTCGATAGGTTTAAGGTTTTCCAAAAGATAGTCGATGCGCTTTAAGCACTCCTCGCGGCCGATGAAGGCCGTTACGTCGTACATACCAGGGCCCTTACCAGCACCTACCAATGCCAAACGCAGGGTGTTCATAATCTGGCCCATACCATACTCCTTCTCGGCAATCCAAGCGCCTACCACAGCCTCGGTGTTCTCCTTCGAGAAGTCGTCAATCGAGGCCAGTACCTCACGCAGCTCCTTCAAACGAGCGGGGTTCTCGCCCTTCCAATACTTCTTGGCCTGCTTCTCGTCGTAAGAGGTTGGAGCAACAAAGAAGTATGAGGTCAAATCCCACAGGTCGCAGATGAATGTGGCACGCTCCTTCATAATGCCAGCAGCCTTGCCTGCCAACTCATCGCTGGTCTCAACGCCATTCTCCTTCAGGATAGGCTGGAACAACTCGGCAAGCTCCTCGTCTGTTTTGCGGTGCATATACTGCGCATTGAACCACTTGGCCTTATCGGGCTGGAAACGTGCGCCCGACTTCGACACGCGGTCGAGTGAGAAGCTGTCGATAAGCTCTTGCATCGAGAACAACTCCTGCTCAGTACCTGGATTCCAGCCAAGCAGAGCCAGCATATTTACGAATGCCTCGGCAAAGTAACCATCCTCCTTATATCCGCGAGCAGTCTCGCCTGTTGGAGAGGTCCAGAAGAGTGGGAATACGGGGAAGCCCATCTTGTCACCATCGCGCTTCGAGAGCTTACCACCACCTGTTGGCTTCAACAGAAGTGGGAGGTGAGCAAACTGAGGCTGAGTCTCCTGCCAGCCGAATGCACGATACAACAGGTAGTGCAGAGGCAACGATGGCAACCACTCCTCACCACGAATAACGTGAGAAATCTCCATTAGGTGGTCATCGACGATATTTGCAAGGTGGTATGTTGGCAACTCATCGGCGCTCTTATACAATACCTTGTCGTCCAAAGTAGAGGTGTTCACCTTAACGTGGCCACGAATCAAGTCGTCCATCTCGACAACCTCATTCTCGGGCATCTTGAAACGTACTACCCAGATGTCGCCACGAGCAATGCGCTCCTCAACCTCCTCTTTTGAAAGAGAGAGCGATGTTGGCAACTTCTCGCGGACGGTGTAGTTATAGGCAAAGGTCTGACCAGCAGCCTCAGCCTCCTTGCGCAGAGCGTCCAACTCCTCGGCGGTATCGAAAGCGTAGTAGGCCCAGCCAGCCTCAACAAGCTGCTTGGCATACTTCAAATAGATCTCCTTGCGCTCACTCTGGCGATACGGAGCGTGTGGGCCACCAACGCCTACACCCTCGTCAATCTCGATACCGCACCACTTGAGCGATGAGATGATATACTCCTCGGCACCTGGCACGAAACGCTGAGAATCGGTATCCTCAATGCGAAGAATCATCTTACCGCCGTGACGGCGCGCAAACAAATAGTTGTAAAGTGCAGTACGCACACCACCCATATGCAATGGGCCAGTGGGTGATGGCGCAAAACGCACACGAACCTCTCTTGACATAATTTTCTGTATATTTTTAGTTTTCTTATTTTTCTTTTTCAGGCTATCACAATCCCCAAAAACGCTTGATTTGTGAGATTATTTAGGCAACCCTCAACCCCCAAAACGCTTGATTTGCGGAGATATTTTGAAGCCTATCCCCTCTATTTAACATTCGGATTGTGAGATTATTTTTAGGCTTGCGAAGATTTCAAAAGCGGAGTTTACAGGGCGTAAATGAGCATTTTGAAATCAAGCGTAACGCAGAAATAATCCACAAGACGATTGTTACACGTTGAAGAGGAAGTGCATAATATCCCCATCCTGCACAATATACTCCTTACCCTCGATGCCAATCTTACCAACGTCGCGGCAAGCCTTCTCTGAGCCAAGAACAACATAATCGTCATACTTGATAACCTCGGCACGGATAAAGCCACGCTCGAAATCGGTGTGGATGATACCGGCGGTCTGTGGAGCCTTCATACCCTTCACGAATGTCCACGCACGGCTCTCATCGGCACCTGTTGTGAAGAATGTCTGGAGATTGAGCAACTTATATGCCGCCTTGATAAGACGAGCCACACCCGACTCCTCGAGGCCCATATCCTGCAAGAACATCTGGCGCTCCTCGTAATCCTCCAGCTCGGCGATATCGGCCTCGGTTGCGGCAGCCACGATAAGCATCTCGGCATTCTCATCGGCGATAGCAGCTTTTACGGCCTCGGTGTGAGCATTACCCGACACGGCGCTGGCCTCATCTACGTTGCAGACATAGAGCACTGGCTTGTCGGTCAAAAGGTTAAGGTCGGCAATCAGCTTGCGCTCCTCCTTGTCGGTCTCGACAGTACGAGCCGAGCGGCCCTGCTCCAACGCCTCCTTGAACTGCACGAGCAACTCATAGCGACGCTTGGCGTTCTTGTCGCCCGCAACGGCCTGCTTCTGGCACTTGCCGATATTGTTCTCGACAGTCTCCAAATCCTTCATCTGCAGCTCGGTGTCGATAATGCCCTTATCACGCACTGGATCAACCGAGCCATCGACGTGAGTGATGTTGCCATTCTCGAAACAGCGCAAAACGTGGATGATAGCATTGGTGTTACGGATATTTCCCAAGAACTTATTGCCCAAGCCCTCACCCTTTGATGCACCCTTCACCAGACCGGCGATATCGACAATCTCGATGGTTGTGGGGATAACCTTCTTGGGGTTATCAATCTCGGCCAACTTCACTAAACGCTCATCGGGCACGGTGATAACGCCCACATTGGGCTCGATTGTACAGAAAGGGAAATTTGCTGCCTGAGCCTTTGCATTGGACAAGCAGTTGAACAAGGTCGATTTACCCACGTTGGGCAGACCAACAATACCACATTGTAAAGCCATTTTATATCTCTGTTTATATTATATACTTTAATAATTTGACAAAAATAGTGATTTTTGAGCAGAGTAACCCAATTTTAGGCAACAATTTTCACCTCCTCTATGCAAATATATCTACTCCAACTCCATTTGATGGCTTTTTATTTGCATAAACACCAACTAATCACTACATTTGCAACTCTTTCGGCTTTTGCAAGCCGCAAGAAAATTTTGAACATAAGATAAAACAAGAAATATTATGCTTAGCAGAAAAGTAGCTTCACAGCTAAAAGAATTGGAGACTCCATTCTACTTATACGACATCAACCTCCTGCGCCAGACGTTGGAGAGTGTTGTTTACGAATCCAACAAATACAACTACAAAGTTCACTACGCCATCAAGGCCAACAACGACGACTATCTGCTCTCGATTATCCGTGAGTATGGTTTGGGAATCGACTGCGCCAGCGGCAACGAGGTGCGTAAGGCCATCGAGTCGGGTTTTGCACCCGAGACAATCGTTTACGCAGGTGTTGGCAAGCGCGATAAGGAGATTCGCTATGCCATCGAGCAGGGCATCTTAGCAATCAACTGCGAGTCGATCGAGGAGTTGCAGGTAATCAACCAGATAGCTGGCGAATTGGGCCGTCGTCCCGACATCGGATTGCGTGTGAATCCCGACATTGACCCCAAGACAAACCGCTGCATCGACACAGGTCAGGCAGATAGTAAGTTCGGCATCTCGTACGAGGAGATTATCGAGAATATCGACATTGTCAAGTCATTGGAGAATATCAACATTATTGGTATTCACATCCACATCGGCTCACAGATTCGCGAGTTGCACGTCTTCGAGAATATGTGCAACAAAGTAAACGCCATTGTAGAGAAGTTGGAGTCACTGCTCGGCTTCCAGTTCCGCATCGTTGATGTGGGTGGTGGTTTGGGTATCAACTACGACGTTCCCGAGAACGAGCCAATCCCCAATTTTGCATCGCTTTTTGCTATCGTTCACGAGTATCTGAATGTGGGCGAGAGAGAGGTACACTTTGAGTTTGGCCGCTCTATCGTGGGCGAGTGTGGTGAGCTGATTGCCAGCGTGTTGTATAACAAGACCACAGCCACAGGCCGCCGTCTTTTGATTATCGACGCAAGTATGACAGAGCTTATCCGTCCAATGCTCTATGGCTCATACCACAACATCGAAAACATCACCTCACAGGAGGAGAGTTTCAAGAAGTACACAGTGGTTGGTACGGCTTGCGAATCGACCGACGTATTCGACGAAAACATCAGCCTGCGCAAGAGCAAGCGAGGCGATCTGCTGGCCATAAAGTCGGCTGGTGCTTACGGCCGTTCGATGGCTTCGGAGTACAATATGCACGAGCTGCCAAGAGCCGTGTATAGCGACCAACTCAGCACAAAATAGGAGAATATCCATCACAATAGAGGAAAATGGCTACAAATAGTGGCCATTTTCTTTTTTAATAGCGGTATATCCATAAAAAAACACTATCTTTGGGGAATAATTTTAGCGCTAACAGTTATGAACATTGAGAAAATAAAATCGGAATTCGAGCGATTGTCGCAAATCATCTCGGCGTGGAGCGACAACGAGCCAGTTGCAGCCATTGAGCGCGATTTGGCACTCGACAAACTTTTGAAGATATACGATTTGGTGCGTTTTGCAGAGAGCAAAAGCGAGTGCGACTGCAAAAGCGAGGAGGCAACAGAGGTTGCGGCAGCTCCTGCCGTAGAGCCAGAGCCAACCATCGAGCAGGAGGAGGCCGAACAGAGCGATGTGGAGGTGGAGTTTATATTTGCCGACGATCAGGACGAGTTTGAGGTGGTGGATTCATCGGAGCAGAGCGAGGAGAGTGAGTCGGCTAGCGAGATTCTCAGTGCTACCGTTGCATCATTTATCGCAGCCGAGAAGAGTGAGCCAGAGCCTGCTATCGCACCCGAACCTGAGCCAGTGGTTGAACCAGAGCCAATTGCTATTCCTGAGCCTGTTGCAGAACCAGAGCCTGCACCTGTGGTTGCAGAGCCCGCACCTCAGCCAGAGCCCAAACCCGCCCCTCAGCCAGAGCCAAAGCCTGCCCCAGCACCAGAGCCAAAGCCTGCACGCCCAATGAACAGTCTGTTTGGTGCCGAGGAGGAGCCACGCCGTCAGCCACGAAGCAAGCATCAGCGAATGATGTCGATTTACAACGACAACGAATCACGCCCCGAGAAGGTGGTGGACATCTCGAAGATATTTGATTTGGATGGAGACGAGCCAGCACCAGTGGCAAAACCCACTCCTGCGCCAAAGCCTACTCCAAAGCCAGCCCCTGCCCCACGTCCAGCCGCACCTCGACGTGAGGAGCCAAAGCAGAGTGCACCCACAACCGCCCCAATCGATATGGAGCCAGCGACAACACTGGGTGACGTAATGGCGCAGAACAAACAGACTCTTGCCGACACAATCGCCGCCCCAACGGCTTTGGGAGAGGAGATTTCCAACAGAAGTATCCGCTCGTTGCGTCAGGGCATTGGTTTGAACGATAAGTTCCTTATGATTCGCGATTTGTTTGATGGAGATGCCGACGCATACAACCAGACCATCGACGCACTCGACAGCTTCGACGATTTCGACGACTGCCTTATCTACATCGCCGAGAACTTTGCTTGGAATGCCGACTCTGAGGGAGCGAAGTTTATTATGCAGCTTTTGGAACGCAAACTATCATAACTAAGAGTCCATAATGTCGAAACTATATATTGTTCCCACCCCCATCGGCAACCTCGATGATATCACGCTGAGAGCTATCAAGGTGCTCTCGGATGCTGATTTCATCCTTGCCGAGGATACACGCACAACATCTTTTCTGCTCAAACATCTGGGCATCGAAAAGAAGCTATACTCCCACCACAAATTCAACGAGCACGCCACATCGGCTTCGGTAGCCGAGGCTATCGGCGAGGGGCGCACAGTGGCTTTGGTGTCGGATGCTGGTACGCCTGGCATCTCTGATCCTGGCTTTCTGCTGGTGCGCACTTGTGTGGAGGCAGGTATCGAGGTGGAGACCTTGCCTGGAGCCACAGCCTTTGTGCCAGCATTGGTGCAGAGCGGTTTTCCCTGCGACAGATTCTGCTTCGAGGGTTTCCTTCCGCAGAAGAAGGGGCGCACAAAGCGTTTGCAGGAGCTTAGTGAGGAGCCTCGCTCGATAATCTTCTATGAGTCGCCCTACCGAGTGGTGAAGTGTTTAGAGCAGTTGGCCGAGACCTTTGGCCCAGAGCGCAAAGTGTCGGTATCGCGCGAGCTCACCAAGAAGTTTGAGCAGACTGTAAGAGGCACATTAGCCGAGGTGGCAGAGTATTTCCGCCAGCACGAGCCAAAGGGTGAGTTTGTAATTGTTGTAGCGGGTAGTCCAAAGGCTGAAAAGAGCGAGAAACGTAATCGCTACGCCAAAGATGAGGAGTAGGCGAACCCCCAAAACCGAATAACTGATGGGAGAAAAGAGAAGAGATTTTACCATTACACAGCGCATCACACTGGAGATTCTGTGGATTCTCTGCCGCATAGTTGCAATACTACCCCACTTTGTAAGGCACTACCTGATAGGTGGTCTGCTCTATTTGTTGCTGGCCTATGTGCTCAGATACCGCCGCAAGGTGATAATGAGCAATCTGCGTAACTCGTTCCCCGACAAGAGCGAGAAGGAGCTTTGCAGCATCTGCCGCAGCAGCTACAAGAACCTCACCGAGCAGATTATCAACACAATAAGCCAGTCGGGTGTAAGCGACGATGTGCTGCGACATAGAATGACATTCGCCAATGCCGAGCCAGCGATGAAGGCTGTGGAGGGCCAAAATGCTGTCTTTATGACTGCCCACTATGGGCCCTGGGAGCTTGGCAGCGTGGTGAGCCTGAGATTTACCGACCACACATTCGTTGCCGTCTATCACGAGCTGAGCAACAAAGTTGTGGACGAGCTATTCAAGCGCATCCGCCAGCACACCAACGTCGAGCTTGTTTCGATGACACGCCTGATGCGTCACTTCATCGACAACCGCAACGCACGCCCAATGATTCTCGGCCTTATCTCGGACCAGAATCCCACTTATCGCCCCAACTTTCATTGGTATAAATTCCTGCACCAGTGGACTGCGTTTTACGATGGTGGAGAGGTGCTGGCAATGAAATATTCACTCCCAGTCTATTACTTCTCACCACGAAGAGTAAAGGCTGGCCATTATGAAGGTACATTCACACTCATCTATGATGGCAAGGAGAGCATCGAGCCTCACACCATCACCGAGCGATACGCCCGCCTGCTTGAGGAGGATATCAACCGCTCGCCCGAGATGTGGATTTGGTCGCACCGTCGCTGGAAGCACACTCCACCAGCCGAATTGCAGGCCCAAAAATTTTAACTCTATGATGCAGACAGCAGTAGTCATACTCAACTGGAACGGACGAAAGCACCTCGAACACTATATGCCATCGGTGGTGGGCAACACCCCTGCCGAGGTAAGAATCGTCGTGGCCGACAACGGCTCAGCGGATGATTCGGTAGAGTTCCTTAAGGGGCATTACCCATCGGTGGAGATTATCCAATTAGAGAAAAACTATGGCTTTGCCGAGGGATATAACCGAGCGCTTAAGATGGTTGACGCGGAGTGTTACATCCTGCTCAACTCCGATGTGGAGGTGACTAAGGGGTGGGTTGAGCCGCTTGTTGAGATGATTCAGAGCGATGAGAGCATCGCTGCCGTTGCACCCAAACTACTCTCGGATGTGGAGCGCGACAAGTTTGAGTATGCAGGTGCTGCGGGAGGCTTTATCGACTACTTGGGCTACCCCCTGTGCCGAGGCAGAATACTCTCGACCATCGAGCAGGACCGAGGCCAGTACGACACGGCAAGAGAGGTCTTCTGGGCGAGTGGCGCAGCATTCTGCTGCCGAGCCGACCTGTTCCACGCAATGGGCGGATTCGATGGCGACTTCTTTGCCCATATGGAGGAGATTGACCTCTGCTGGCGAATGCAGCTTGCCGGCTACAAGATAATGTCGGAGCCAAAGAGCGTGGTCTATCACTTGGGTGGCGGCACTCTGCCAAACGAGTCACCCAACAAACTCTACCTCAATTATCGCAACAACCTCGCTATGCTCTACAAGTGTGCCCCAACCACTCAGCGCCTGACGGTTGCCATTCTGCGCCCGATAGCCGATATGTTGTCGATGGCGATTTATCTCTTGAAGGGGCAGTTCAAATTGGCAAATGCCACACTCAGGGCCTACCGTGATTTTATGCTCTGGCACAAGGAGCTGAGCGGCAAGCGCAGGGCCATAAGAGGCAACGCCAAAGCCGAATCGAAGCACATCTACGGGGGCTCGATGGTGGTGAGGTATATGCTTGGACGACACACATTCAACGATATGATTTAATTTCAAAAAGAGATGATAGAAAAGATTGCAGAACGATACAAGCAACTCTCGGCCAACCAGGTGGTGGCCTTCTGGATGGCTATTTGGTGGGTTATAAACCTCATTGTGGCGGGCGCAAGTGAGCTTGCCAACGACGAGGCCTACTACCACATCTTTGCACAGAATATGGCGTGGGGATATTTCGACCACCCACCTATGACTGCTCTGCTTGTGTGGCTCGGTGAGCACATTTTCAACGGGGAGCTTGGCGTGAGATTCTTCTTCACGCTGCTGCAACCCATCTATCTCTATATCTTCTGGAGAGTGATTCAACCCTCCGCCGCAGCGGCCGAGAAGCCTTCGCGCCGAGATGCAGAGCTCTATGCAATGGTTACAGCGTCGATGCTTATTCTGCACCTCTATGGATTGGTGGCAGTACCCGACGGGCCGCTGATGTTCTTCACTGCGCTCTTCCTCCTGGCATTCAAACGCTTCACCGAGTCGAAACGCTGGTCGTGGCTGATGGTGGGCGTAACGCTCGGACTGCTTGCTCTGAGTAAGTATCACGGTGCTTTGGTGCTGATTTTCGCACTGCTGGCCAACGTGAAGTGGTTTATCAAAAATCCCCGCAAGATTGGCGAATTGGCGGCGAGTGGCGTGGTGGCTTTAGCCATCATCACACCCCACCTTATGTGGCAGCGTGACCACGATTGGGTGTCGTTTGCCTACCACCTATCGGATAGAAACGGAGCTTTCGAGCTGGAGAATATAACCGACTATCTTATGAATCTTCTGGTCGTATTCTCGCCATTCTTCCTGCCTTTGTGGGTGCAGGCTATGCGCAAGGTGGAGGCTACATCGGCCATCACACGCACGCTGAAGCTATACCCTGCGGCCTTCTTCATCTTCTTTGGCCTGTCGGCCGTAAGAGGTTATGTGCAGCCACAATGGACCATCGTGGCGACATACGGCCTTGTGTGGCTCTTGTGGAGCTATGCGCAGAGGCACACCCGCACACGCCGTTATGTGATGCGAATGGGATGGATTACGGTAGGATTGTTGCTCTTAGTAAGATTGGTTTTGATTTTCAATCCGATAGGACTTCGCGTCGAGGTCTTCAACAACGAGGAGTCGTATGCACAGATGGCCAAAGAGGCAAATGGCCGCCCCCTGATTGTGAATACTCGCTACACCACAGGTGCAAAATATATCTTCTACACCGGTGGTGAGGTATTCTGCCAGGCAAGTTCGAACCACCGCACTTCGCAGTGGGATTTCAGAGACGATGACGACAGATTTATCGGCCGTGAGGTGATTGTCGAGGTTGAGCCAAACAACTACTCGGAGCAGGAGCGCAGAGAGAGAATAACATCGGTAAAGCTCGCAAATGGCAAGATGTTCAACTATGTGGTGCTGCACAATTTCCACCCCGTAAGAAGGGTTGAAATCGAGCCAAAGGGCTTCCAGATGGCTGAGAAGATGCGTTCGGGCGACAGGATTGCCACCACACTGAGCATCTACAACCCCTACCCCTACGACATTACGATTGATGGCAAGGAGCACACTCTTGAGATGTGCTGGCGCTGGAGAACACGCCCCTGTACATACTTCCCGCTTTCTGATGAGAGCTTCACTATCGGGGCTGGCGAGCGAGTGGAGATTGATGTAGTGTTTACCCTCCCCGACTGCGAGCAGTTGCCCGAAAGAGAGTACACCGTAGGATTTGCTGTGCGCCACCGCGACATACCTTCGTGGTACAACAGCAAGCGTTACCACACACGCATAGATAACGATTAGACCAAGCAGCCTCAACCATCGAAGTTGCACACTATAATATATGATTAAAGAGATTTTACACAACCAAACTCTCATCGAACGATTCCTGAAGTTCTGCCTTGTGGGCGGCTCAGGCGTTGTGGTCGATTTTGGTATCACATATCTGGCCAAAGAGCTATTCAAGCTCAACAAGTATGTAGCCAACTCGATAGGATTTGTCTGCGCGGCCACATCGAACTACATACTCAACAGGATGTGGACATTCAGCAGCAACGATCCCAATATTATGATGCAATACTTCCGTTTTATAGGCTTTGCACTTGTAGGTCTTGCCATCAACAATTTTGTGATTTATCTGCTGCACGACAAGGTGAAGTGGAATTTCTATTTGGTGAAGCTCATAGCAACGGGAGTGGTTACGTTCTGGAACTTCGGTATGAACTACATCTTCACATTCCAATAGAGTCGAAATTTTACAAACGACAAGCCCTGCCCCTGCGCGGCAGGCTGGTAGAAAAAGATAGGGTTGTCCAACATCAGCGTCGGACAACCCATTATCATTATCATCATTCCCTTATTAAACCTGAGAAGTTGTATAACAAGAGCTATTTTGAAGCTGGCCGAAGCCTAAGAAACCGCAGCATACTCGGCGTATGTGAGGATTTCGAGGGCGAGCCAGATGCCGAAAGAGCCTTGTTAGGCAACTTCACTCTACTACTTAAACCCAAGACAAGCAGTTGGTACACGAACAAATGTGGTGTAGCACACCCTGAGCCACATCGCAACGATTAACCACAGATTGATGGTCGCATCGAAGAATATTCGCATCACCGCTGGCGGGCACAACACATCGACAGGCATCACCACAACTATCGCAAACAATAGCCAGAAAAGCACCTTATCGAACATTGTCACAGCACCTGCTCGGCGCATAGCCCAATACCACATCATATAGCCGATGAGCGAGATAACGTATGTATGGCGCTCACTCGAATTACTGAACAGAATAACATATCCCACCAATACGGCAAACGCTCCAATGCGATAGAAAGGCACATTGCGATAGCGCATATTCGACAATATTCCCGCAAACAGAGCCACCAGGACACCCACCTGAATATAGAGCTGATAGGGCAAAAGGTCAAATGGCTTCATATAGAAGAATGTAGTCCAGGTGCGAGTATCCTTATGCGAGAGCAGAGCATCCACCCACTCGCCATAGTAGGCTGGCACCTCCGACAGCGGCACACCCGCAGCGGGAGCCATCAGGAACAGAGCCGCCACAGGCAACGCATAGACCACATACCTCCACCACTGCTTCACAGGATAACAGAAGAGCAGACCGATGGCAAACAGACCATAAATCTTGGTGAAACCCGATATGAGAATAAGCACCACCGCCCAAAAACTCTTTCCACGCTCAAGCATATTATAGGTGAGCAGGAACATAGCTCCAACGGCCACATTATACTGAAACGAGAGCTGGGTGGTTGCAAGCAGCAAGAAGGTGAACATAAACGACTTACACTTCTCCTCTGTGGTGAATCGTGGCAGCGAAAAGATGGCCACAAACCACAGCATAAAGCTCGCAATATTCCACAAAAACGGCCCAAGCCACTCAGGAGCAAAGGCAAACGGAGCAAACAGGATATTAAACAGCGGGCCATAGAGGAAATAATCCAACTCGGGCGCCAGAGTGTTCCAGTTATCGCCGTAGGGGGCTATTCCACCCCAAAACAACTGCGTTGACTGCGCAAAAATCTTGAAGTTGTTATGACGGTCGCGCGTAACCTCCAAAAATGTGAGGACAAACACGATAACCAAACCCAGCAGAAGCAGATTGCGGGGATTCATCATAAACTTCACCACACGCTGCCACACGCTCGGCCTAAGCTCTGTTGCGGAATTTTCCACTCTACTTTCCATACTACTCCTTGCGACGAATCTTTCTAAATGGCAACTTCATCACACCCAGCAGAGCCTCGCGGAAGATACCGCCGCTCATCTTCGAAGCACCCTCCTGACGCTCGGTGAAGATAATCGACACCTCGCTCACCTTCAGGCCCAAAGTCCAGGCCGAATACTTCATCTCAATCTGGAATCCGTAACCCTTCATCCTAACAGCATCCAAATCGAGAGTCTCCAGCGCACGACGCGAGTAGCAGACAAATCCTGCCGTTGCATCACGCACAGGCATACGGGTTACAACACGCACATAGACCGATGCGAAGTACGACATCAGCAGGCGCGACATAGGCCAGTTGACCACATTCACACCCTTCACATAGCGTGAGCCCACAACAACATCGCTACCCGCCGCAGCCGTACGGTACAATCTGACCAAATCGTCGGGGTTATGCGAGAAGTCGCAGTCCATCTCAAACACATAATCATAGCCATTGGCCAAAGCCCACTTGAAGCCTGCAAGATAGGCTGTGCCAAGTCCCAACTTACCCGAACGCTCGATGATAAACAATCGCTCGGGGAACTCTGCCATACGCCTCTTCACAACAGCCGCAGTGCCATCGGGCGAGCCATCGTCGATAATCAAAAGGTCGAACTCCTCCTCCAATGAAAAGACCTTGTCAATCATTGCCGAGATATTCTCTATCTCGTTGTATGTGGGGATAATAACTAATTTTCGCATCTCTATATTGTTTTAAAGTTTTAAGTCTGCATCTGGTTGTGGCACTCGCTTTGGGCCACTAATACTGCTCCTTCTCGTTGGGGAAGTCGCAGCTCTTCACGTCGCTCACATAGTTGGAGATGGCATCACTCATTACCGTATGCAGGTCGGCATAGCGACGCAGGAAACGGGGTGAGAAGTCGTTTGTAATACCCAACATATCGTGAACAACAAGCACCTGACCATCGGTAGCACCACCTGCGCCAATACCGATTGTAGGCATATTAAGCTCCTTTGACACACGCTCGGCCAAAGCTGCTGGAATCTTCTCCAGCACAACAGCAAAGCAACCTGCCTCCTCTAAAAGGTGAGCATCGCGCACCAATTTCTCGGCCTCGGCAGCCTCTTTGGCTCTCACGTTGTAGGTGCCAAACTTGTGGATTGACTGAGGGGTGAGTCCCAGGTGTCCCATAACTGGAATACCAGCCGAGAGAATTCGCTGGACCGACTCCAAAATCTCCTCGCCACCCTCTAACTTAACGGCATCGGCCTCGGTCTCCTTCATAATACGGATAGCCGAATCGAGCGCCACCTTTGAGTTACCCTGATAGGTACCGAATGGCAAATCCACCACTACCAAAGCACGATTTACGGCACGCACAACCGAGCGGGCGTGATAAATCATATCGTCGAGAGTGATGGGCACTGTGGTCTCGTATCCCGCCATAACATTGGCAGCCGAATCGCCAACCAAAATCACATCAACGCCTGCGGCATCGACAATCTTGGCGGTTGAATAATCATAGGAAGTAAGCATAGCAATCTTCTCGCCACGCTGTTTCATCTCGGTTAAACGCAGAGTCGTAACTGCTCTGACTGAACCTGCAACTGACATATATCTCTAAAAAATTATAATTAACGTGTGGGCAAATATAGGCAAGAAAAATGGGTAAAGCAAATTTGCGCCACAACTTGTCTGCAATGGCCTCTTGCCAGGGTTTTGCATCCAGCGCAATATTCGACCTATTTGCAAACTCTTTTCTTAAGTTCCACAAAGAATGGCCACAGCACAACACCGCCTGCAACCGACACATTGAGCGAGTGTTTTGTACCCAACTGGGGTATCTCTATTGCGCCGTCGCACAAATCCACCACCTGCTGCTCGACACCTGCCACCTCGTTACCAAAAACAAGAGCATACTTTGAATCGGCATCGACCTGCAGTTCATCGAGCATCACAGCCCCCTCGACCTGCTCGACTGCAAGCAGGCGATATCCCTCAGCCTTAAGCTCTTTCACACACTCAACAGTTGACGGATAGTGGCTCCACGCCACAGTCATCTCGGCACCCAAAGCCGACTTGTGAATATCTTTTGACGGAGGGGTTGCGGTAATTCCACACAGAGCCACTCGCTCGATGGCAAAGGCATCGCCCGTACGGAAGAAAGCTCCCACATTCTGAGCCGAGCGCACATTATCGAGCACCACCACTACTGGTATGCGCGACATCTGGGCAAACTCCTCTGCGGAGGGACGATTGAGCTCCTGATTAGTTATTTTTCTCATTTTTCTACATATTTTATCGCTAATCTCGAAAGATTCCTTACACAAATATAATATAAATCGCGAGAATTACATTAACTTTGCGTGTTAAAATAAATTCAAAGATAAAATATGAATCGCTTTTTGCGCAATATAGTGGTGATGTGTGCGGCTCTGATGAGCTTTGGCTCGCTGCACGCACAGGAGAATATGAAGTTGCTCATCGGTGCCGACTACGATATGCTTTTCGATAACCGCGAGTATTTCAGATGCCAGTTCGGCGAGTCGCAGACTATCTTCAGTTCTCGCCTCACACCCCGACTCGGGGTTGAGTGGAACGAGAAAAACTCGCTCAACTTGGGTATGGACCTCTGGTCGGACTTTGGCAACAACTCGGTAACATTCACCAAAGCCCGCCCACAGATCTACTATCAGTTCGACAGCGAGAAGGTGGCCGCCTATGCAGGTATCTTCCCTCGCGAGAAGATGCTGGGCGACTACACCGATGTTATGGTGAGCGATTCGCTGCGTTTCTTCGACAACCGCCTGCAGGGTGTGATGGGCCAGTATAAGGGCGACAGAGGCTTTGTAGAGATTTCGGCAGACTGGTGCGGCAAGTATTCGGAGGAGTCACGCGAGAAGTTCCGCATTATGTCGGCCGGTAGATACTATATTGACAACTACCACCGCCGATTCTATGCAGGTTACAACTTCTCGATGTATCACTTTGCTGGCAGCAAGCTGATTCGCAACTGTGTGAACGACCAGCTTATACTTAACCCATACGTTGGCACACGCTTCAACGCATTCCTCGATTTCGATATCAAGCTGCACTACATTCAGACTTTCCAGCGCGACCGCGACAACGACGAGAAGTATCGCCGCCCAATGGGAGGTATGTTGCAGTTGCGTATGTCGAAGTGGGGCATCTACCTCGACGAGCAGCTCTATTTGGGTGAGAATCTGCAACCCTACTACCGCTCTTTCCGCAGCGAGGAGTTCCCCTATGGCTATGGCGGTGAGTTGTATGGCGGCGAGTCATTCTACGGCACAACAGAGAAGATCTACAACATAACAAAGATTGGCTACAACCGCGCATTTTTTAACAACACGGTGCGTGTAAATTGCTACTTTGCTATGCAGTATGATGGTGTAGGCTGGGGCAACAAGCAGATTGTATCGGTGTCGGTGCGACTGCTCAAGGATGTGGCTCTGGGCAAGAGATAATACCAAACGAAAAGAAACAATAGAATATAGAATATAGCGAGTTATGACAGAGATTAATAACAGCGAGATTACTGAGTCAAAGGAGCGACTCAATTTTTTGGAGGAGATTATCGAGGAGTCGATAGCAAAGGGTAAGACACGAGTTCAAACCCGTTTCCCACCCGAGCCTAACGGCTACCTTCATATTGGCCACGCCAAGGCCATCTGCTTAGATTTTGGTGTAGCGGCCAAATATGGCGGTGTGTGTAACCTCCGCTTCGACGATACCAACCCCACAAAGGAGGATATGGAGTATGTAGAGGCCATCAAGGAGGATATCCAGTGGCTCGGTTTCCAGTGGGGAAATGAGTATTATGCTTCGGATTACTTCCAGCAGTTGTGGGACTTTGCAGTGCGTCTAATCAAGATGGGCAAGGCCTATATCGACGAGCAGTCGTCAGAGGAGATTGCCGCACAGAAGGGTACTCCCACTCAGGCTGGTACAAATAGCCCCTACCGTGACCGTCCTATCGAGGAGAGCCTTGCTCTGTTCGAGAAGATGAACACAGGCGAGATCGAGGAGGGCAAGATGGTGCTTCGTGCCAAGATTGATATGGCCAGCCCCAATATGCACTTCCGCGATCCAATTATCTATCGTGTTGTGAAGCACGCACACCACCGCACAGGCGAGACCTGGAAGGCATACCCAATGTATGATTTTGCACACGGTCAGAGCGACTACTTCGAGGGTGTGACTCACTCTCTGTGTACGCTTGAGTTTGTGCCTCACCGCCCACTCTACGACCTGTTTGTTGACTGGGTGAAGGAGGGTGTCGATCCATCGGATGAGCGCCCACGCCAGTATGAGTTCAACAAGCTCAACCTCAACTATACCCTTATGAGCAAGCGCAACCTGCTTATCTTGGTGAAGGAGGGTTTGGTGAATGGTTGGGACGATCCCCGTATGCCGACTCTTTGCGGTTTCCGCCGCAGAGGCTACTCGCCTGAGTCTATCCGCAGCTTCGTGAATAAGATTGGCTACACAACATACGACGCGCTGAACGACTTTGCACTTTTGGAGAGCGCTGTGCGTGACGACTTGAACAAGCGAGCAACACGCGTGAGCGCAGTTATCGACCCTGTGAAGCTCGTTATCACCAACTACCCCGAGGGGCAGGTGGAGTCGATGGAGGCTGTCAACAATCCAGAGGATCCAGAGGCAGGTACTCACACCATTGAGTTCAGCCGCGAGCTTTGGATGGAGCGCGAGGACTTTATGGAGGATGCTCCAAAGAAGTACTTCCGTATGACTCCTGGTCAGGAGGTGCGCCTGAAGAATGCCTACATCGTGAAGTGTACAGGTTGCGAGAAGGACGAGAATGGCAACGTGACAACCGTATATGCTGAGTACGATCCCGACACCAAGACTGGTATGCCAGGCAGCAACCGCAAGGTGAAGGGTACGCTCCACTGGGTGAGCTGCAACCACTGCATCAAGGCTGAGGTACGCCTCTACGACCGTTTGTGGAAGGTGGAGAACCCCCGCGACGAGATGGCCGCTATCCGCAAGGAGCAGGGTTGCGAGGCACTCGACGCTATGAAGCAGATGATTAACGAGGATTCGTTGAAGGTGCTCTCGGAGTGCTATGTTGAGAAGTATTTGGCCGACGCCAAGCCACTCGACTACCTGCAGTTCCAGCGCATCGGTTACTTCAATGTGGATAAGGACTCAACCCCCGACCACCTTGTATTTAACCGCACTGTAACCCTGAAGGACTCTTGGGCCAAGATGAATAAGTAAAGAGAGAGCCTTTTTAGGTTCATTCTTAAATAACAATCCCCGTAGGCAATTGCTTGCGGGGATTTGTTGTTATTACACATTCATTCCATTATATATTATAAATATCCCGTCATTTCGCATTTTTATATTTGGTAAGGGCAATTATATCGAATAAGCAAGTATATAAAAATGTAGAAATCTACCTTTGGGAATAAGGCGGTGCAAAAAGCGATTTTGAGGCAAAGAATCGTTCTATTTAAGGTCTTTAATATAAGGTTGATTCCTACATTTCTTCATAGCAGCTAATTATCTTCTCCGACTCTAAACAATGAAGAAATGTGGAATGACGTACATATAAAATAATCGCACCGATGAATTTCGGGATTAAGGACAGACAAGGAAATTTCCGTTAAAAAAACAGAGACCTTTTGATGGCTTTCAAAAGTGCGAAGCATCTGTTTTAGGAAATTCTGATGGCTGGCCTACGAAACTGAGTGGTAAATAAGGGAAACATAAAAGGGTCGCAAGACTCATTGCGCAGCTTTTTGCTCCACTTTTTACTGCTAAAAAGTGGAATGACTTGTTGTTTTATTTTTACACACTCCTCCGGCCTTCGGCCACCTCCCCTAACTTAGGGGAGGAGTTTTTGTTGTCGCATACTGCCAAGCATCCGCGGCTTTCGTTTAGGGAGATTAGGGAGTTTAGGGAGTTTAGAGAGTTTAGGGAATTTAGAGAATTTAGAGAATTTAGAGAACATATTCCTTATATTCCTTATATTCCTTATATTCCCTAAATTCTTTAGCCTCAAAGAATCATAAAAGGGTTGCAAGACCTCAATTTTGAATTTTGAATTTTGAATTTTGAATTTGAAAATTCGTAGCTTTGTGGCAGAATAATCAAACAGCGATAAATTTATGGCAAAGGTTGTAGTTGGTCTTTCGGGAGGTGTTGATTCGTCAGTGGCGGCCTATCTGCTCAAGCAGCAGGGGTATGAGGTTGTAGGGCTCTTTATGCGCAACTGGCACGACACGACAGGCACTTTGGAGGGCGACTGCCCCTGGTACGACGACCAGCTCTTTGCCGAGCTTGTGGCCAAGCGATTAGACATCCCTTTCAAGTTTGGGGACCTGGCGGAGGAGTATCGCAAGCGTGTGGTGGATTATATGTTCTCGGAGTATGAGCAGGGCCGCACGCCCAACCCCGACGTGTTGTGCAACCGCGAGATAAAGTTCGATGTATTCCTCAAGGAGGCTCTCAAATTGGGTGCAGACTATGTTGCCACAGGTCACTACTGCCGCAAAGCGGAGGAGGAGATTGATGGCCGCAAGGTCTATCGCCTGCTGGCGGGTGCCGACAAGAACAAGGACCAGAGCTACTTCCTCTGCCAGCTCACGCAGGAGCAACTAAGATACGCTATGTTCCCCATCGGCGACTTGCAGAAGCCTGAGGTGCGCCGCATAGCCGAGGAGCAGAAGCTCGCCACAGCCAAGCGCAAGGATTCGCAGGGAATATGCTTTGTGGGCAAGGTCGATTTGCCCGTATTCCTCCAACAGCAACTCATTGCCAAGCAGGGCAACATTCACGAGATACTACCCTCGTGGCGAGGCTACAACAAACCAACCAACGAGCAGACACAGGAGCAGGATTTGGAGCAACTCTCAGCACCCTACCGCTACACGGTGCGTGACGGCAAGAAGATTGGCACCCACAACGGCGCACACTTCTACACCATTGGTCAGCGCAAGGGCTTGGGCATAGGTGGCCGCAAGGAGTCGCTATTTATCATCTCGACCGACGTGAAGGAGAATGTTATCTATGTAGGTGAGGGTGATTCGCACCCAGGACTCTACCGCAAGGCTCTGCGCATACAACCATCCGAAGTACATTGGGTTGAGCCATCGGAGGCTATGCGCGAGGGTGAGAGCCGAGAGTATATGGTGCGTATCCGCTACCGCCAGCCTCTGCAGAGGGCTACACTCGAGATGCGAGGTGAGGGACTCTACATCGTCTTTGACGAGCCACAGCGAGGCATTGCCGCAGGTCAGTTTGCCGCTTGGTATGAGGGCGAGGTTTTGGCAGGCTCAGGCGTAATTGAGGCCTAATTAGGGCGTTTTTTAGGCGTAACAAAACAAGCTGCGAGATGAGGTTCAAAGCGCATATCACTCTACTTTTTGCCATCATCAGCACAACCTTGTCGGCTCAAAATCATCCGATAGGATTTGGCGTTGCCTACTACGACGTGGGCGAGCTATACGACACCGAAAAATCAGAACTATACGACGACAACGACTTCACCCCGCAAGGCAAAATGCGCTGGGATGAGGCGCGTTATCGCCGCAAGGTGGAGCATACGGTGCAGGTGATTGATTCGATGGCTATGCCAGTGGTTGTACTCTATGGCGTGGAGAACGAGAAGGTGGTACGAGATTTGGTAACACTCTCCAAAGGCGACTACGCCTACTTGCACCACGACCAGAATATCGGTGGCGGTCTGGAATTTGCAGTGCTCTATCAGGGTGACAGATTCTTCCCCGAAAGGGTTACTCCCTGGAGCGGGGCGTTGGCAATAGAGGGGAGCGTTAGCAAGGTGCCATTCACCATCATTGCAAGCAAGAGAAGCAGTAGTTTAGGGGTGTTGATGGAGCGACTTGGTATTAACGCCAAATCGGACAATATTATCCTTATTGGCCAATTCAGCAAAGAGAGCTTAGAGCGCGTGTTACCCTCCTTAGGCTCACAACCCGCCACCCAACAGGAACAGCCAAACAAAGCCTCATTCGGAGGCTGGATTGTGCAAGACCAGAGCCTTGCAAGCACCAAGTTAAAACATAGCCGAGGAGTCTATATAAAACATTGGTTATTAGACGATTCAGGCAGACCGCTCGGCACATTCGGCGGCAAGCACTACCGAGGCGGTTACTCCTCATCGCTGCCGATTTACATATATTTTATAGATTTATTTGCTGATTAGCAAAAAATTCTTAACTTTGTGTGCTCGGATGCCGATATGGCTTTTTGCGACCTAAATGGAGGCAAAATTCGCACAAAAACGGCAAATAAAATGCTGAGAAAACGAAGCAAACAATAACAATATTTCAATAAACAAAATTAAAAAAACCACAAATTTATGGCAGATGTAAAACGTGTCTATACCTTCGGTAACAAAGAGGCTGAGGGTAACGGTAAAATGAGAGAGTTGCTCGGTGGTAAGGGTGCCAACTTGGCAGAGATGAACCTCATCGGCATTCCCGTACCTCCGGGATTTACAATCACAACTGAGGTTTGTGCTGAGTACTACAGCAAGGGTAAGGAGGCTGTAATCGAGATTCTTCGTCCTGAGGTGGAGAAGGCTATCCAGAATATCGAGAAGCTTACAGGTATGCGTTTTGGCGACAACGAGATGCCTTTGCTCGTGTCAGTACGTTCGGGTGCTCGCGCCTCAATGCCAGGTATGATGGATACTATCCTCAACCTCGGTATGAACGACGAGGCTGTAGAGGCTGTTGCTAAGCGCACTGGTAACCCACGTTTTGCTTGGGACTCATACCGTCGTTTCGTACAGATGTATGGTGACGTGGTATTGGGTATGAAGCCAGTATCAAAGGAGGATCAGGATCCATTCGAGGAGATTATCGAGGCTCAGAAGGAGAAGCGCGGTGTTACAATGGATACAGACCTCACAGTAGAGGATTTGAAGGAGTTGGTTACA
>JAZOUS010000005.1:0-29227 GCA_045658265.1 Alistipes sp. | reverse complement strand
TGCCCCGCCTGCTGCACATAGCACCCGAGGTGGCCCTGATGCGTAAGTTCCGCAAGATGTATGCCCGCGAGAAGGAGCGATATGTGACGGCCGACCTGGAGAGCCCTTTGGCCGATATGCACTTCGACATCCAGCAGATTCCAATTGCCGATGGCGAGTTTGATGCAGTCATCTGCAACCACATTATGGAGCACGTCGAGGACGATAGAAAGGCTATGCGCGAGCTATATCGCATACTCCGCCCAGGTGGCTGGGGAATTATTCTCTCGCCAGAGGATTTGGATAGGGAGGTGACCTTCGAGGACGACACTATAACCGATAGGGAGGAGCGCACCCGCATCTTCGGTCAGTATGACCACCGCCGCATCTATGGCCGTGACTATGCCCAAAGATTGGCTTCGGCTGGCTTCGAGGTTGTGGATTGCGACTATCGTGCTGAGTTCTCGGCCGAGGAGCAGGCTTTGTATGCCTTGCCTGAGGACCACATCTATTTTGTAAGAAAACCTTTATAAGAATATCGTTAGACGTTGAATACTATGGAGCAATTGACACGATACAACGACCTTCGAGAGTTTGTGCGTAGCTCATACTCTGAGACAACCTGTGAGGCTGTCGATAAGGCTTTGGCCTTTGCCAGCGAGCGTATGGCGCATTTTGAGCGATACGATGGAACGCCCCTTTTGGACCACGACGTGGCTGTGGCGATGATTGTGGCTAAGGAGATTGGCTTGGGCCGTAACTCAACGGTGGCGGCCATTCTGCACGATGTGCTGCGTATAGCCAGCAAGGAGCAGCCCGAGAGCGTGGATGAGCTCTCGCGCGAGATTCGCGAGCAGTTTGGTGAGCCTGTGTTGGGTATCATTGTCGGCTTGTGCAAAATCTCGAACATCAAGCTGAAGGTGTCGAAGGAGCAGGCGAGCGACTTCCGCGATATGATTGTCAGCTACTCGGAGGATCCGCGAGTGATTCTCATCAAGTTAACCGACAGATTGGAGGTTATGCGCCGTCTGGATATCTTCCCTGCCGAGAAACGCCGCAAGAAGAGCTGGGAGAGTATGAATCTCTATGCCCAGATTGCCCACAAGCTCGGCCTCTACAACCTCAAGAGCGAGTTGGAGGATTTGGCTTTGAAGTATCTTGAGCCAGCCGACTATGAGTATATCAGCCGCCGCCTGGAGGAGACCGAGAGCGAGCGTCAGACCTTCATTGCCCGCTTCCTTGTGCCAATCATCTCAAAGATTGACCGCCAGGGCATCAAATACCACATAAAGAGTCGCACCAAGTCTATCTACTCCATCTGGAACAAGATGCGCAAGCAGAACGTTCCGTTCGAGGGTGTTTACGACATCTTCGCCCTGCGAGTGATTATCGACTGCGAGCGCGAGATGGAGAAGCAGCTCTGCTGGACGGTATATTCCATCGTCAGCGACTGCTACACCCCCAACCCCAACCGTATGCGCGACTGGGTAACTATCCCCAAGAAGAATGGTTACGAGTCGTTGCACACAACCGTTTCGGCGGGCGAGGGACGCTGGGTGGAGATTCAGATTCGTACCGAGCGAATGGATGCTGTTGCCGAGCGAGGTATCGCCGCACACTGGCGTTATAAGGGTGTGAATCAGGGTGCGCAGACCAGTGAGCAGTGGCTCAGCCGTCTGCGTGAGGCTTTGGAGGAGACCACCGCTTCGCTCACTCAGCGCTTTGATGCAAAGCCTTCGTCGGGTGAGATTTTCGTCTTTACGCCAAATGGCGACATCCGTAAGCTGCCTGAGGGGGCTACGGTTCTCGATTTTGCCTTTGATATCCACACCAATCTCGGCTCAACCTGCACGGGAGGTAAGGTGAACAACCGTGCTGTGCCTATCCGTGAGCAGTTGCGCAATGGCGACATTGTGGAGGTTATGACTCAAAAGAATCAAACTCCGAAGGCCGACTGGCTCAACTTCTGCGTCACCTCAAAGGCTCGTTCACGTATCAAATCGTTCCTTAGAGAGGAGCAGGCAAAGTATGCCCGTATGGGACGTGAGGAGTTGGAGCGCAAGATGAAGAACTGGAAGATAGCCATCCCAATTGATGAGGCTGTGGCCTATCTCTGCCGCTACTTCAAGCTGCGCACCGGTCGTGAGGTCTATTCGATGATTGCTATGCAGAAGGTCGATTTCCTCACCATCAAGGATATTCTGCTCCACTGGATTTCGGGGCGTGCCGACGATGAGCGTCGTGCTGCCGCAGCCGAGGCCGACAAACGTAAGGAGGAGAGCAAACTTACCGATATGCAGCCAGCCCGCTCGTCGGATGCGCTGGTGATTGACGAGAAGATTAACAACATTGAGTATAAGTTGGCCAAGTGCTGTAACCCCATCAAGGGTGACGACATCTTCGGCTTTGTAACAATCTCGGCGGGTATCACCATCCACCGCACCGACTGCCCCAATGCGGCGAGATTGAAGGAGAACTACCCCTATCGAGTGATGGAGGCGCGCTGGCGCAGTAACGCCGACGGTTCGTTTAGAGCCACAATCTGCATCGTGGCGCAGGATGCTTCGGGCCTTGCAAACCAGATTACCGAGATTATCACCCGTGAGTTGAAACTCAATATACGAGGTATGAACCTCTCGTCACGAGCCGACGGCTCAGCCTTTGGTACGGTGAGTGTCGAAGTGTCGGGAGCTGCAGTGGTAGATACGCTTATCCACTCGCTGATGAAGATTAAGGGGGTGCAGCGGGTGTATCGCTCGCAACACAATTAGTGGGAAGCCGTATAACAAGGCTCTTTCGGTATCTGCCTTGTGCCTGAAATGCTCACATACGCTAAGTATGCTGCGCTTTCAGCCTCTGCGAGCAGCTTCAAAATAGCTCTTGTTATACAACTCCCTGAGTGGTGGCAAAATGGGAACAAGGCTCTTTTGGGTATCTGCCTTGAGCCTGAAAATTCTCCTCGCAAAATAACTTCCTTGACAGAGATTGAGGTTGCCCGAATAAGTTTCGGACAACCTCATTTTTTATGCCCTTTACCTTAGGTTTGCAGCACCAAATCCTACTCCTCTTTGCCCGATGCGATAGGTAATAAATGAAAATTTTGGACTGTCGTAATATTCCCAAAGGGTTTAATTACCTATAAATACAATAAAATATTGTAATTATATGTTGAAAATATTGCAATGCTGGTGAAAATAACATACTTTTGAGGTACCAGAATCAATAAACCATATCATAAAAAAGGGAAAATGAAGGGTAATAATGAGGGGCAGCCAACGATTGTCAAATACGTTGAGACCGACTGTCCGGGCATTCAGTTGCTCAAACTTTCGAGGTGTGCTATTGGCTATGTAGTGCGTGGAAAGAAAAATATCTATTATGGCGACAAGCATTACACTATTTCGCGAGGCGATATATTCTATTTGGGTGTCGGCAACCACTATGTCGAGGATATATCCGAAGATAACCGTCCGTTCGAGCAGATTGTAGTCTTCTATTCGCCTGCATTGTTGCAACGCATCTTGCTGCACCTGTGTATGAACTACTCGATAACCATCACCAACAACCACATCTGCGACCATTGCCGTTCGATGAACCACGTTGTTGTAGGCTCGACAGCCATCGTGCGCAGCTTCTTTGCCCACGCGGCGGCCTATCTGCAGGAGGATAACTTTATGCACGACGAGACGGCCGAGAATATCAAAATCACCGAATTGGTCTATCTTATCATCTCGCAGGCCGACTCCTGCCTTAAGAGTAAGGTGCTGGCAAATGTCGATTCGGCGAGCGACAACTTCGAGCAGACCATCTACTCCCACATCTTCTGCGACATCTCCATCGAGGAGCTCGCCTCGAAGTGTAACCGCTCGCTCACCTCGTTCAAAAAGGAGTTCAAACGCCACTTTCTCGCACCTCCCCACCGATGGTTCATCCATCAGCGCCTGATGCAGTCGCGTATGCTGCTCGTCTCCACCTCAAAGTCGATTTCAGAGATTGGCAACGAGTGTACCTTCCCCAATACGTCACATTTTATAAAACTTTTCAAAAAGGAGTATGGCAACACCCCTGCCGCCTATCGCGCGCTACATCGTGGCGGTGAGGCAGAAATGGCCTCGGAAGTGGCTCGCGAGCAGTGTTGCGAGACCGAAATGGCGGGTTAGTAGTGGCTAAATGGAGCGTGTGGAGCTATTATTTTTTGAAATATTTTAATAATGTAAAGCTCCCTTATGCAATCTTAAAGGATAAAAAGATGGGCGAAATTTTGCTAATAAGAAAATATCTGCTATCTTTGTTATACACAAGAGGTGAAAACCTCGTCTTTCTCATTAACCTAACTAACCTAACGTCGGCGGCGAGTTGTAAATCCCTTACACTCGCCGCCATTTTTCTATCCTTATTTCAGTTATTATTTCGTTGCTGAGGCTTGTTGCCCGATGTTTGTTGCTGAGGCTCGTTGCCTGTGTGCGCTCTACTGCTCTGCGGGGCGGAACAGCACCTCTAATCCGTCGTATGCCGCACGCAAAGGCTCTGGCAGACTCTTGTCGAGTTCGGCCTGAGTGGGGTGGAGTGTGCGTGCAAGGTGGGTGAGATATACCGCCTGACCTGCGGGTGGGGTGTAGCGCTTTGTCTTGGTGAGCACCTTCACAGTTCTGGCCACGCAATCAACGCTTGAGTGGGTGAAGATTCTAAAGTCGGTATCCTGCTCCTCGCCTTGTCCCATCGTTGCCTCCATAATTAGGCCAGTGATTGGCTTGCCTTTGGCATCGTGTGCGTCGATTCCCGCCAAGCGGGCTGCAACGGCTGGTATTCCTGCCGTGTCGGTGGCGTAGATAACTCTCGCCCCCTGCTTTTCGATAAGGTAGATGAGCGTCTGCTCGAAGCGGTAGCCCGTAGCGTGGCTTGCTGGGAGTGGAGTGATGGTGATTTCACCTATGCTGACACCTTCGCCTATGCGAAGTGGCATAATCTCGGGCATAGGTAGCCGTAGCTCTGCCGCCGCACGTCTAAAATCGAGTACAGCAATGTCATACCACGTCTGACTCACATAGATACGCTCTGCGCCCACCTTCAGCGCAGTTGCGGGGTTGTAATGGTCGCCGTGAGAGTGGGTATAGAAGATGGTGCGGGGAGTGCAACCCTCGGGCAGCATCTCCACATCGGTAGGGGTGAAGTCGATGAGAATCTCCCCATCGAGCAGTATGCTCGATAGTCGGCGGTGCTCGCCTCGGGCATCGGGGCCGTTCCAGTCGGCTGCTCCCGTTCCGAGAAAACGTACTGCCAAACCCTGCTTGTTGTTGGCGTGAGGTTGGTCAAATACTTTGGCATTCACGCCCTCGGCACTTGCGGCCAGCACCGATGCAGCCGCAACCTTCATAAACTCTCTTCGATTCATAGGTTGTAGATTTTTTCACGCTCTTAGAATGGGTAGCCTACACCAAAGTTAAGAGCGGTATTTTTCCATTTCAGATTGTGTATCCAGCGTTCGCCAGCGGGGCGGTTGGGGTTGTGTATCTGCACACCCCAGTCGAGGCGAAGGATAACAAATGTGATATCAATACGCAGACCAAGTCCGCCGTTTAGGCCGAGTTGCTTGTAGAACTTATCGAAGTGGAAGATGCCGTCGGCTGGCACCTGAGCCTTGTCGCGCCCCATATACCACACATTACCCACGTCGATAAACGTGGCTCCGTGGAACATACCCCAAATGGGGAATCGCACCTCGGCGTTGGCCTCCAACCTGATGTCGCCCATCTGCACGGGGAATGCGGTCTGCTCGGCAGGCGTGTTGCCTGGTCCGAGCGTACGGGGTGCCCAGCCACGCATACTGTTGCTACCACCCACATAGAACAATCGGTCGAATGGCAGAGCCACCGAGTTGCCGTATGGCACGCCCACACCCGCAAACACTCGGCCTGCCAATGCGGTCTTCTCGCCCAGCACAATCTTGCGGCTCAGGCTTACGTCGCCACGCACATACTGCGAATATCTCACGCCGAGGATGTTGTAGTAACCCTCCTCGTTCTTGTGCGAGAACATCTTCTCGAAGAGGTTGAGCACGTTACCCGCTGACTCGAAGTTGGCACGCAGCAGTGTGGCATTGCCGCCCACGTTCTTGTTCTGGTTGTTGTAGGTGTATGATGCCGACAAGCCGACGATGGCCTGCGTCTTGTAACTCTGGCGCAGATACTCGTTCTGCAACGAGTTGAAGAACTCCTCGTTCATATATCCCACGTTGATCCAGTTCAAATCGAGCGGGCGCAACAGGTAGCTGTAGCGGCCGTTGCGGCTTCGCCAGGTGTAGCTCCACGCCATACGAGTCAGGTCGCGACGATAGTAGGGGCGGTCCTGATAGTTGAACGAGAGCTCGACATTCGTTCTTGGCGTATTCAGGTTGCGTGTCGAGAGGTAGAATGGGAGTATAAATCGTGGGAATGCCATTCCAACAGCCACGCCAATCTCGTTGGCCTTGCGCTTGATGGTGTTGGGGGCTTTCATATACTCATAACCAAATGTGAGCGACGTGTTGAGTGTCTCCACACCCTTGAACAGGTTGCGGTTCTGGTAGCCCACCGTTGCCGACAGACCATAGAAGCTCGAAGTGGTGCTACCCTCTAACTCCACGTTGAAGCCCTGCTTGAGCGTGGGCGAGCAGAGGATGTGGCAACGCAGGTATCCTTCGCGAATATCCTCAAAGGTCTTGGGGTTGTAGCTTGTGCGGGCATCGCCAGCATAGTTTACCAGCAGGGTGTCGTTCTGACTGCGGGGCAGCTCCTCGAATGCTATGCGGGCATTCTTGAAGTAGCCCAGAGCCATAATATCGTTGTATGTGCGGTCGATTAGCGATGCGTTGTAGAGGGTGTTGGGGCTGAGGGGTATGGCCGAGTGGAGTATGGCGGGGCGCACGTTGGGTGTGCCATCGCTGATGATATTCAGTCCTCGGTAGAAGGTTGTGTCGAGCATACGGCTCATCTGCTCCGACTGCTCGATTGAGGGGTTGTAGTCGGGCATCACGTCAATCTCGGTGATGCGGTAGATGCGGCTGTCGTCCATAATGGCACGTCCACGCTCGTCGTAACCTGTGATGTTGCGCTTGACAATCATACGGATATTCACCGTGCGGTCGCCCTGCAACGTGTCCACACGATACTCGATGTTGTTGACCGAGAAGTTGTAGTAGCCTCGGTTGTTGAGATATTGGGCCACACGCTCACGCTCTTTGTCCAAAGCTGTGATATCGAATATGTTGCCCACCCTGAGCAGGGTGTTGGCTGTGTCGCCCTCGATTACGGGGCGAAGATTCTGGTCGCGGAAGTCGTATGAGATGCCGGTTATGCGATAGGGTAGTCCCTGCTTGGTGGTGTAGGTTATGAAGGCGCGGTTGCGGCGGCGGGTGGTGTCGATTTCATACTTCACAGTCGAGCCGTAGTAGCCTCGCGAATCCATATAGGTCTTGAGGTTTTGCGCACTCTTCTGTGTGAGCGACATATCGAGCAGTACGGGCTGCTCGCCCACCTTGCGCTTCAGGTTGTTCCACCAGTTCTGCTTCTCGGGGTTGGCTAAATTGTAGGCCCACACATAGAAGTTGGTGCCGAGGAATCGCTTGTTGGGCGACTGGCGGATATACTGCTCCATCTCCCACTCTGTTATGCGCTCCTTGCGGGGCACACTCTTGTCGGCGTCGATCTCCACACGTTGCAGGAAGTACTCTCCGTCGGAGAGTTTGCGTGTGACACCGCACGCCGAGCACAAGAAGCTCAGCGCCACCACCAAAATCACTCTGCCGACAAGTTGTTTAATCATCTTACTCTGCTTAATCGTGCTTTTTTGCCTGCCACAATTTATAGTGGCTACCAATCAAACAAAAATACGAATATTTTGCAGACTAACAAAGTCTTTTTGCCTACTTATTCCATTTCCACTCCCAAAGAGCTACAAAATGGTGGCCATTGTCGATTGCTTTGGCAAAAAATTCGTAATTTTACACTCAAAAGCTGAAGATTATGAAGGAGAGTTTTTTGAAGATTGGCGGAAGTAACGTCTATATAGCCGACTCGCAGAGGGGCGAGAGGTGCGTGGTGCTGCTGCACGGTTATCTGGAGTCACTGCGTGTGTGGGACGATTTTGTGGGGCTGCTCACCGACAAGGTGCATGTGGTGGCCACCGATATCCCTGGCCACGGCCGCTCGTCGAATATCGCCCCCGTTCACACTATGGAAATGATGGCCGATGTTGTGAAGGCGGTTTTGGATGAGCTTAAGATTGAGCGTGTCACGTTGGTTGGTCACTCGATGGGTGGATATGTCTCGTTAGCATTCTGCGCCGCTTATCCCCATATGCTCGATGGCTTGGTGTTGCTCAGTTCGTCGCCCAACCCCGATACCGAGCTCAAGCGCGAGAATCGCCGCCGCGAGATTGCTTTGGTGCAGGCGGGCAAGAAGGATATGTTGGCTCGTGTAGCTCCCGAGGCGGGCTTTGCCGAGATGAATCGTGAGCGCCTTCATAAATATATCGACCAACTTGTCGAGCAGGTGCACGTCACCGATGATGAGGGCATCGTGGCTCTGTTAGGCGGTATGATTGAGCGCAAGGACCAGAACCAGATGCTCAGCCACTCGAAGGTGCGCCAGCTCTTTATTATGGGTACTCACGACGGCTATATCCCCATCGAGGCGGCACAGCGGATTATCGGGCGCAATCCGCAGGCCAAAGTTGCGTGGCTTGATGGCTCGGGCCATATGGGATTTATCGAGGAGCCAGAGGCGTGTGCGTCGGCCTTGTTGGAGTTTATCTTTGAGTAAATAACTTAAATTAGCAATAAGAAAGCACCGAGATAGCGACTATCTCGGTGCTTTAATTCAATCATAATAACTACATTCCTGCCGAAGAGCACGTGTCAATGGTGTGAACTTCTACACCATTTGCACCTTTCTCGCCTCCTGATACCGTAAAACTACTACCTCCAAAGCTAATACTTACTGATCCATATCCATATACGTAACCCCAAGCAAATCTATGACTCGTTGAAGAATACGGTTCTCCTTCTATATCTCTAATATCAGCTTTACAATCATATGGGAATGATGAATCAAATTCTGCTCTCATAACGTCTATTCCGACATATACTCCATCTGCTTTTCGGAATTTAGACACGCATTCAATTTTGTAATACCATAATGGATCACCCGTAAATCCTGTCCCACTGGATTGATCTGTTTTCTCAAAAATAGAATATGCGATGCTGTCATTTTCAATCACTCTTGTTTGCTTGGTTCCCTTAGATTTATTAAACTCTTTTGTATATTTCATCCAAGCAGGCTTGTCATTAGGACGTGGAGAGGGAACATATGTAATTATGTTATCGTAGAAAAGACCAGTTTCTCCATCTGCAGCAAGAGCCAATGATGTAAACTTTTTATCTTTGTATTGCCAAGTAAGCTCAATGATGTGTGTGTTAATCGAAATCTTACTTCTTAAATAAGTTTGCTGTTTTTCGAATATTGTGGCTACATCAAAATCCCTTTCACCATTGATGATATCTCTATATTGAAATATCTCATATTTTTGTTCTGAGAGAGGTGCAGACACAGCGATATATGCATCATCTGAGTAGATACTCTTTATGTACGAGTCAATATCACTTTCATTGGTAATAGAGCCAATTTGCTTATAACCAAGCAATTTAAGAGGAAAGTCTTTTACAACTGTATTATGCTCCATTGCATAATCCAATTGGTGTTCCCAAATAGACTTTTCAGTTCTGGTTTCAGGATTTGCCACCGACAAATCTTCATTGATTGTCCTCGAGCACGAGGCCACTGTACTTACCATCACAATGGCCATCAGTAAAGATAAATACTTTTTCATAGTTAGTTGTTGTTTATTAGTTTTACATAATTTTGAGGTTTTAATCCCTCGCTCGCAAGTTATAAATATTTATTCTCATATGCAAATATTCTGCAAAAAAATGTAATATGTGACATAAATATATTTATTAACAACAGTGCATGTTATTATCTTTCTTAAAATATAAATCCCCTATCTACCTCGATGTTAGATAGGGGATTTGTTAATTTTGAATTTTGAATTTTGAATTTCCGATGCTTTACTCTCGGCGGCGGATATTGCCCAACATATAGAGTATGGCCACCACGATTGTCACAAATATTCCAATCTTTGCGTTGCGCAGAAAGGCGAACGTAAGCAGATAGACAAAGCTCAGGCCAACGACCATTGTCGAGAGCGAGAAGCCCTCATAGCGGCGGTACTTCTTGCGGCGGCCATCAATGCCCGATTCCGAGAGTTTGAACTCTATGTTACCCTTCTCCCAGCGGCGGTCGCCTCGGAATGTCACCTCGGCCAGATAGTGTCGCGAGTCGGGGCAGTCGGCATCGTAGAGTGTGTGTGAGCCCTTTGGTCGCCCCTCCATCCAGAAGCCTGCGTGCATCACCCAGCGGTCGCGTCGTGAGGTGGTGTAGGTGCGTATGCCAAAGCCGTGAGGCTGGCCATCCTTGTCTAACTCGCCTGTGTAGTAGCCGTCGGGCATAGGTTTGTAGCGAAGACGGCTCTTGCGCTCCTCCACATCGTTGATGTTGCTGAGCAGTCGCTCACGGAGCGAGGGCTTAAGTTCTCGTCCCCACAATCGCAACTTGCGCACAATCAAGTCTTTATACCAACTCACCTCCTCTATGGCTGCCTGTTGATTCATCACTTATCGCTTTATCTGTTTGCCAAATGGTTGATGCGGGCTACTTTACCAGCACGAAAGGTTTGCTCTTGTCTGCCGATGTTGCGCGGCGGTAGAGGCGGATTGTGCTGCCCTGACCAGCATCAATCTTGTAGTTGTGCGAGATGTAGTAGAGTCCACCGCCTAACTCTGCCAAGCCTGTTGAGCCCACGCCAAACTCCCAGCCGCTTGTGCCCGATGCGGGGTGCGCAAGCTCGCCCTGCCAGAGCGTTACCACGTTGCCCTTTGCGATGTAGGGCACGCCCTTCAAAGGCTCTTTGCGGGCCTTCTTGCTACCGTCGATGGCGTAGAGAGAGTAGTTGGGGAAGTGCTCCTTGCGCCCCTTATAGACGGCCATCCACCATACGCCTAACTCCTCGTCATACTCCAAGTTCTGCACTCCATAGGTGGTGTTGCCTGTGTAGGCGAAGTACTGCCCGTCGGGCTTCTCAGGGCCGAATGTGTGCATATTATCCTGCGAGAGTGTGCGCTCATATTTGCGCCAGTCTGCGATGTCGTACTGCAACAGCACCTGATAGTCGTTGTCGGTGCGCTTGGTGTCGCTATACACGCCATAGGTGGTTGTGAGGTACATCTTGCCGCCCTTCTTGCCAAACTTTGGGCCGAAGCTCACGCCGTCAATGCCGCTGCAACCGAGGCGGTGCTCCACCTGTTTGCCATCAAGCTCGACCTTTGCCATATAATCCTCCAGAACAGTGGGCAGATAGACCGTTGTCATAATGCCATCCTTCTCGGCATCCATATCGGGGCGAGTGATGCGGTCCACATCGAAGATGGCGATGTAGAATGCGTTTTGCAGCTTCTTGCTACTCTTCTCCATACGCATAATGCCCTTACCGATGGCGTCGTTTTTATACTCCAAAGAACCATACACGCGACCATCCTCCTTGTTGAAGTCCATATCGCCCAAGTGGCCCAGCAGCCCCTTCACCGAGCCGATAATGTTGCCCTGCAAGTCGGTCTTGATGAGCTGAGTGGTGTAGGAGTAATAGACATAGCCTCGCTCGGTGTCCACCGCAATACCCTGAATGTGTCCCGCCTTGAATGGGCCCGACTCGATTGAGGTGGGGTAGTTGTGAGGGTTTTGTGCCGCAGCCGAGAGCGTAGCGCCGATGAGCAGCGCCACGATTATCGAAAAGCTGAAAAATCGTTTCATAGTGCTGTTAGTGTTTGGTTAATAGTCGTTATGCGAAGATACAAATTTTTAGGCAAATAACAGCCTACTCAGCCATAAAAAACAAGGTTGCCAGCTTCTGTTGCCGACAACCTTGTCATATTATTTCTATTGTAACCTCTGCCGAGCTACTACTGCTGTGGCTGTGGCTGCATCTGAGCTGGCTTTGCGTTAGGATCGATGCCGAGCTTAGTCTTCACCTCGGGAGTGATATCCTTCACTGTAGCCTCGTCGTAGTAAACCATACTGCCTGTCTCGAGGATAACGGCATAACCGCCAGCCTTAGCTACTTCCTGAACAGCCTTGTTAGCCTTCTCGATGATTGGCTCCATAAGCTCTGCCGACTTCTTCTGGATGTCAGCACCTGCTGCCTGCTGGAATGCAGTCAAACGCTGCTGAAGCTCCATAAGCTCCTTCTCCTTAAGCTGCTTTACGGCGTCTGACAAAGAGTCGAAATTCTTCTGGAACTCCTGATACTTTGTATTATACTCGACTACAATAGTCTCGTACTGGCCCTGCAACTCCTTCTCGAAAGCCTCCACCTGCTTCTGAGCCTCCAAAGTCTCAGGCATAGTGTAAACAATCTCGTTTGAGCTGATACGTCCAATTTTCTGTGCATAGAGTGATGTAGAACACATCACGCATACTACCGCAAGGGTTAGTTTCAAAATCTTTTTCATAATTTTTTATAAGTGTGTTTTGTTGTTATTTGCTCCTCTATTGTTTGCTCTTGAGCAGGGTGATGATAGCCTCGGTGTGGTCGGCCTTAGGCGAGTAGTAGAGCATAGTTGCGTTCTGCGCAATGTCGATTACCATATCGTAACCCTTCTGCTTGGCATACTCCTCGATTGTGGCAAACACCTGCTTCTGGATGGGCTGGATAAGCTCCAGACGCTTCTTCATCAACTCGCCCTCGGTACCGAAAATCTTCTCCTGAAACTCGGTAGCCTCCTGCTCCTTCTTTATGATGTTCTCCTCGTTGGCCTGCTGTGAAGCCTGCGAGAGCGATGCTTTGCGCTGCATATATGCGTTGTAGAGCTTCTCCACCTCCTCAAACTTGGCATCCACCTGAGCCTGATACTGCTTTGCCAGCTCGTCGAGCTGAGTGATGGCGGCGTTGTATTTCTCTACCGACTTAAAGACCTTCTCGCTGTTCACGACTGCGTAGTTCTGCGCCAAAGCCGACGCTGCGATGCCCAATGTGAGAGCCAATGTAAAAATCAATCGTTTCATAATCGTAATGCTTTAAGTTTTTACTTTTCTATTTTTGTTTTCTTCAAAATGCTCTTGTTCTGCTATAAAATCATATACAGCCAAGTATAATCATATACAGCCCACTCTTAGCCCCTTTCAAATACCTGGCCAGCGATGGTTAGAACGACTGTCCCATCGAGAAGTGGAATCGGCTACCGCTTCGCTTATCCATACCAGCGGGAGCGTCGAATCCCCAACCCCAGTCGAGGCCCAGCAAGCCCACGATAGGCAGATACAAGCGAACACCCAAACCAGCCGAACGCTTAATCTTGAATGGCGAGAACTCCTTCCAAGAGCTGAAACCGTTACCACCCTCAAGGAAGCCGAGCACATAAATCTGTGATGATGGCTTTAATATAACGGGGTAGCGCAACTCCATAGTATATTTGTTGTATGCAATTGAGTAGTTTCCGTTGATTGGATCGAGCGCACCGTCCTCGTAACCGCGCAGACCGATGATGTCCACACCATACATTGTATATCCGGTCATACCGTCACCACCCACCTCAAATCGCTGGAAAGGTGAGAGCTTGTGCTTGTTGTAGTGGCCCAGATAACCCATCTCGGCGTGTGCCATCAACACCAGGTTGCTGTTGCGTGTGAGAGCCTGGAACCAACGACCGCGCAACTCCCAGCGGTGATACTCAATCCACTTGTAACGATCCCGATCCGACATACTCTCGTCTGAGTAATCCTTGCCGTCCCACAACGATACTGGAGGTGTGGCCGACACCGTTACCGAGAACTCAGAACCCTCACGAGGGTAGATTGGCTGGTTGACAGTCGAACGACCGAAGGCCACCTTGAGCGAAAGCTCGTTTGCACCGCCATCCTTCATAATGAAGTAGTCCCAATTGCTAAGGCCATAGTGGCGATACTGCGCCTCACCATAGAGTGTGAAGTAAGGATCGGGCCAGTTGAGTCGCTTACCCAAGCCGACTGCGATACCTGATGTGCGGAAGTACATCGAAGCCGACTGCCAGATGTAGTAGGCGTCGTTTTGCTCCGACCAGTGAGCCGATACGGTGAGCGAATTAGGCTTGCGACCACCCACCCAGGGGTCGGTGAAACTTGCTGAGATAGCCTTATAGTATGTACCGTTGGTCTGTCCCGAAACCGAGAACTTCTGGTTCTGGCCCATAGGATAGGGCAACCAGGTACCTTTCTTGAACATATTGCGTGTAGATATGTTGTTGAGCGTGATACCCACCGAGCCCACAAACGAACCTGAACCCCAACCACCTGCGATGTTGAACTGGTCACTTGCCTGCTCCTCCAATGGGAAGGAGATGTTCACCTTGTCGGTCGAAACTGGCTGGATGTCGGGATTCATCTTCTCGGGGTCGAAGTGGCCCATATTCGAGAGCTGACGAATTGTGTAAACCAGCATAGCGCGGTTGTAGAGCTGACCTGGGAAGATATCAATCTCACGACGGATAACCTCATCGTTCACACGCTCGTTACCAGAGATGCCAATATCGTTGATAGTAAACGCGTTACCCTCAAAGATGCGAATCTCCATATCGATTGAGTCCTGACCAACGACAACCTCCGATGGATCAATCTGCGACATCAGATAACCGTTGTTCTGATAGAGCGAAGCGATAGAGGTCTGCTCGGGATCCATCTCGCGGCCGATACCGAGGCTCTTGTGCATCGACTTCTTGTCGTACACATCACCTGGCTTGGTGCTGAAGATGCGCTCCAAATCTTCAGTCTCATAGACCGAGTTTCCCACCCACTTCACGTTGCGGATATAGAACTTGTTACCCTCCGAGAGGTTGATGTGGATACCGATTCTCTTATCATTCAAATCGTAAATCGAGTCGCTGAGGATGGTGGCGTTACGATAACCACGCGAGTTGTAGAAGTCGATAAGCAGGTTTTTATCCTCCTTGTAATCCTCCATATTGAGCTTCGAGCTCTTCAGGAAGTTGATAGACTTCTGCTTTGTCTTCTTCAGGGTGCGGCGCAGACGCTTTTCGGGGAACTCGTCGTTGCCAGAGAATGAGATAAGGCCAATCTTCACCTTTGAGTTACGCTCAACCTTGAAGGTTACGTTCACAGCGTTGTTGAACACCGAGTCCTGCTCGATGTGCTCGGTCACCTTCACGTTGCGGAAACCCTTTGCCACAAACTCCTCGGTAAGGAGCTTCTTGTTCTTGTCGATGTTGTATGCCGAGAGCTCCAACACGTTGGGTTTCAGCTTCAACTTTTCGAGCAGGTCGCGCTGCTTGCCCTGACCAATACCTTCACCGATGATGTACCAGTTGTGTACGCGAGGACGCTCCTGCAGGATAATCTCCACGTCGAGGCTGTCGCCCTCGATTGTGGCACCCATCTTCACATCGGCAAAGTAACGCTGACGCCACAGGCGGTCGATAGAGTTGGCAAAGTAGCTCTCGCCACCAGGCAGTGTGATTGAATCACCTGCGATGATGCCCGAGGTAATCAGCAACTTGCTCTTGTCGATGTACTTCACGCCGTGAATATTCACCTTGCGGATGTAGTACTTCTTGGGTGTAGAGTATGAATTAAACACCGGAGCATTCTTGTCGAACGAGATCGAGTCGGTGTGCTCGGCGGCCTGTTTGTCCAATGTCGCTAAGGTCTGTGCGGGGGCGTTTAAGGCCCACATAACCATCGCAACTGTCAGAGCGACAATGTATTTGTTGATATATCTCATCTATTGTGTTGTAAATTACTATTTCACTAATCCATAGCGGCGGTCGCGTGCGCCAAAGGCCTCGATGGCCTTGTCGAGCTCCTCCTTGTTGAAGTCGGGCCACAACGCATCGGTAAAGTAGAGCTCGGTGTACGATGCCTGCCACATCAAAAAGTTGCTCATACGGCACTCACCGCTGGTGCGAATCACCAAATCGGGATCGGGCATAGCGGCGGTGTAGAGGCTCTGCGAGATGGTCTGCTCATCAATCTGCTCGGGTGAAATCTCGCCAGCGGCCACACGGCGTGCAATCTTCTGTATTGCCATCGTAATCTCGCTGCGTGACGAGTAGTTGAGCGCCAGCACCAAAGTCATCACCTCGCCTACGGCGGTCTGCGACTCGATTCTGTCGAGCGAAGCGTTCACCTCGCTTGAGAAACGCTCGCGGTCGCCAATCACCTGTACCCTTACACCCTCGGCTGCCAGTTCGGGAGTATTCATCTCCACACCCTTGCAGACAAGCTCCATCAGGGCATTCACCTCGGCTTGGGGGCGTCCCCAGTTCTCGGTTGAGAATGCGTAAACTGTGAGCCACTTAACGCCCGCCTTAGCTGCGTTTTTAACTGTCTCACGAAGTGCCATCATACCGGCAAAATGGCCCTCGCTGCGATCCTTTCCTCGCTGCTTGGCCCATCGTCCATTGCCGTCCATAATGATAGCAATATGCTGTGGTATTTTTGTCTCTTTGCTCATATAACCCGCAAATATAGGTAATTTTGCTTGGATATTAAAATTTTTTCCGTTTTTATCTATAAAAGAGCCTTTTGCGGGCTCTTTTTATGGTGTTTTCTGCGCTTTTTCGGGCTGAATGTTTCTCTTTACGAAATCTGCGCTATCGCTCAGTTTCTTATATCCACATCCCAGCCCATCTTACAATGTAACGTTTGGTAGAATGATATATTGTGTGGTTGTACCAATAAAATCTTCTCTGAGGCTTTGCGGAGCGTGATTTTCTCGCCATCGCCTAACTTGTAGGTGCGGTTGTCAATCGAGAGCATCGCCTTGCCGTGGCGCGAGTGTACCGAGAGTACTATCTCGGCTGTGTCGGGAATCACCACTGGGCGCATTCCGAAGTTGTGGGGCGCGAGGGGTGTCAGCAGGAAACAGGCGCACCCTGGCGCTACAATCGGGCCACCTGCGCTGAGCGAGTATGCCGTTGAGCCAGTGGGAGTTGAGACAATCAGTCCGTCGCCGTTGTATTGAGCCACCGTCTGCCCGTCAACTTTGGCCTCGACTTTGAGCATTGAAGCCTCAAGACGCTGGATGGCCACCTCGTTCAGTGCCAGCACTTTGCTCTGCTCCTCGACACCCTCGACACTCAGCAACGTGCGTGGTTGCACCTCTAACGTATCGTTCGAGATGTTGTGGAGCAGTGTCTCGATGTCGTCGCGCGTGGCCGAGGTAAGGAATCCGAGGTGCCCGAGGTTGATGGCCGCCACAGGTGTCGATTTGTTGCTCAGACGGTGGACACCCTCCAAAAGTGTACCATCACCACCGAGGCATAGCATCACCGACTTTTCGGGTTGCTCGCCAGTCTGGTAGGCATAGATTCTCTGGGGCTCGATTGTGCGCGAGGTGAGCTGCTCGACAATCTCGGCAAACTCATTGTTTATCGCAAAATCAAACCCATACTGCTCGATGAGCGAGAATATGCGCTCCACGTCGTGGGCGGTGTGCGCAATTAGCGGACGGGAAAAAAGTAATATTTTGGTGCTCATATCGAAAAAAATGAGTAACTTTACGTCGCCGAGGCGACGTAACCGCCACAAATCCCTCTTTCGGTGGGGCGTGTGTGCGATTTTGGTCGGCCTGTAAGTGGCGAATTATTACGCAAATATAACGATTTTATGACAAAACTTAGTGTAAATGTAAATAAGATTGCCGTTCTGCGCAATTCGCGTGGTGGCGATGTGCCCAACGTGTTGAAGGTGGCTCTCGACATTGAGCGTTTTGGTGGCGAGGGTATCACCGTCCATCCCCGCCCCGATGCCCGTCACATCCGCTATGGCGATGTGCGCGATTTGAAGGCGGCTATTTCGACTGAGTTGAATATCGAGGGTAACCCCATCCCGAGCTTCGTTGATTTGGTGATGGAGGTGAGGCCTGCGCAGGTTACGCTTGTACCCGATGCCGAGGATGCCATCACGTCGAATGCCGGCTGGGACACCATCCGCCATCGCGAGTTCTTGACCGATATATGCGGCCGCTTCAACGAGGCGGGCATCCGCACCTCAATCTTCGTAGATCCTGTGGCTGAGATGGTTGAGGGTGCTAAGGAGTGTGGCGCACAGCGTGTTGAGCTCTACACCGAGGCTTACGCTGCGGGCTATGCTGCCGACCGCGAGAAGGCCATTGCCCCCTATGTTGAGGCCGCCGAGGCTGCCCGTCGTGTGGGCTTGGGCTTGAACGCAGGCCACGATTTGAGTCTTGAGAATCTCGCCTATTTTGCCGAGCGCATCGACTGGTGCGACGAGGTCTCTATCGGCCACGCACTCATTGCCGATGCACTCTATTATGGATTGGAAAACACCGTTCAGCTCTATAAGCGTTGCCTCGTGGTGGGCAAGTAGCAGAGCCTAAAATGTAAGCAGATGGAAGAGTTCAAACCGCTTGCCAACCCCCTTTTTCGCAAGATTTCGCAGATAATCGACCGCTTAGGCGTTGAGGCCTATGTGGTGGGCGGTTATGTGCGCGACTACTATTTGCGCCGTCCCTCGACCGATATTGATGTTGTTGTGGTGGGTAGCGGAATCGAGGTAGCCGAGGCTCTGGGGCGCGAGGTGAGGGGCAAGGTGTCGGTATTCAAGACCTTCGGTACGGCAATGGTGAGAGCCTATGGTGCAGAGGTGGAGTTTGTGGGCGCACGCAAGGAGTCATACACCTTCGATTCGCGCAAACCGACCGTCGAGCCAGGCACTCTCGAGGATGACCAGCGCCGTCGTGATTTTACAATCAACGCTATGGCGTGGTGCCTCAATGGCGACCGCTTTGGCGAGTTGGTTGATCCCTTCGAGGGTATGTTCGACTTGGAGGATTGTATTATCCGCACCCCCTGCGATCCCGATATCACCTTCTCGGACGATCCTCTGCGTATGATGCGTGCCGTGAGGTTTGCCTCGCAGCTCGGTTTCGACATTGAGGAGGAGACCTTCGATGCCATTGCCCGCAACAAGGAGCGAATCAAGATTGTCTCGAAGGAGCGCATTATGACCGAGCTCAACAAGATTGTTCTCTCTCCTGTGCCATCTATGGGCTTCGACTTATTGGATGTCTCTGGCCTGCTGGAGATTATCTTCCCCGAACTGCACCGCCTGAAGGGTGTTGAGAGGGTGGGCAACCACGCCCATAAGGATAACTTCCGCCACACGATGAAGGTGCTCGACAATGTGGCTCGTCGCAGCGACGATTTGTGGCTCCGCTGGGCTGCCATTCTGCACGATATAGCCAAGCCGCTCACAAAGGCCTACGACAATAAGATAGGCTGGACCTTCCACCAGCACGAGGTGTTGGGCTCGAAGATGGTGCGCGACATCTTCCGCCGCCTGAAGCTGCCGATGAACGAACATATGAAGTTTGTGCAGAAGTTAGTCTATCTGCATCTGCGCCCGATTATTCTCTCGGAGGATATGGTGACCGACTCGGCTGTGCGCCGTCTGCTGTTTGAGGCGGGTGACGATGTAGAGTCGCTTATGACCTTGTGCGAGGCCGACATCACTTCGGGCATTGATGCAAAGGTGAAGCGCTATTTGGCCAACTTCGAGCTGGTGCGTCGTAAGATGAAGGATTTGGAGGAGCGCGACAGAGTGCGTAACTTCCAGCCACCCATCACTGGCGATATTATTATGAAGTGCTATGATTTGAGGCCCTGCGCTGTGATTGGCGAGATTAAGGAGGTTATCAAGAATGCCATTCTCGATGGCGAGATACACAACGACTATGCCGAGGCCTATGCCCTGATGGAACGGTTGGCCGAGGAGCGGGGCTTGCAGAAGGTCTGCGACGTGGAGGAAACTGTATAATGTGGCTCTTTCGGCATCTGCCTTGAGAAATTCAAAATTAGGTTTTACAACTTTTTTATGATTTTTCTTTGACGCAAAAATATAAATACCTGTCATTTCATATTTTCGCATCAACGACATTTGGTGATAGTGTCAGCTCCTATGCGAAAATGTTGAAATCTACCGCTTATTAAATACTTTGCAGAGAACAATTTTTGCCTCAAAGTCATTCTTTGCTGGGCCTTGTTCCCAAAGGTAGATTTCTACATTTTTATATACTTGCTAATCATTTCTAATCACCCCAAATAAATATAAAAATGTGAAATGACGTGTTTATATATATAAATGTCCGATTAACGTCGAGTTAATCGGACATTTAGCTAATTTTGAATTTTGAATTCAGAATTACTCCTGCTCCCAACCAAAGAGCAACATATCGCCTGGCTCAACATAGAGCGAAGGCGAATAGCGGTTGGCGGCAACTTCTCGGCCATCGGGCATAATACGCACAACGCCAGCGGCTGTCTCGACAGTCACACGCTGTGGGTTGTATATATCGCGGTTTACCACCATCAAGTAGTGCTTCTCGCCATTCTTTAGGTGCGACACCAGAAGCCCCTCACCATCAGACTCCACCTTGCTGATCTTCTTTGGCAAATCCTCCTCGGTGAGTCGTTCTCTGAATGAGGGGATGCTCTCGCCCGTATAGCACACCTTTATCATCTCGGCACCCAAAAATACCTTCGACAACGCCTGCACCTGATGGTTTATCTCGGCCACAAGGTCATAGACCTCGGTGCGCTGGCCATTCTCGTCGATTGGGGCATTGTGGAAATTCCAGATTGTACCCATCGGAGTTGTGTAGGTGAAGTATTGTATTCCCTGCGCTCCATAGGCAAGGCTCGAGAAAATCTGCAGACGCATAGCCGCACGATTGGCCACAGGATAGGGATCGTGAGCTGTCGCCAGCGAGAATGCCCAGAATGGTACGCCCGCCTTTTTCGACTCGGCAGCCACATCTGCCAAGTTTGAGTAGAACATATCTCTCACACCGTCGAATGTAACGGGGTAGTTGTCAAACGAAATGAAACCCAACTTCACCTCATTTATAGCTCTCCTCACATATTCGGCATAGTCGAGTGTGCCCAAATGAGCGCGGTCCACATAGTTGGGAAAGAGATCCAGATAGAGCAACTTGGTGTCGTCGGCCTTGCGAATATTCTCGGCGAGAGTTGCCAAGCCAGGTAATTCGGCGCATACGGGCTCGTCACGCAGGAAGTAACCCGCAGTCTGCGGATGGTGGCGGAAGAGTTTTACGGTATTCTCGGTATCGTCGAACAACTCCTTGCAGGTGACAAGAATCTTCACACCCGTACCCTGTGAGGCTTCCAAACCCTGCTGCACCTCCTCTATTGTGCGGAAGTGCGAGAACGAGATGTTGAATCCCGCCTCGGCCATCTCCTCATAGCGCTCTCGGGTTACTGGATTCTCGCTCAGATGCTCCTCGGGACGAAGCGAAAACCACGCCATAATAGGGAACTCATCACCCGCAGGGTTGGTGTAGATGTGTGGCACATTGAGGTCGGTTGCGCCCAGCTCCTTGCGCTGGGGCTGACAAGCGCCGAGCATAAGGGCTGCAAAGGCCACAGCTCCGAGAATAAGTTGTTTCATAGGGGTTTATCGTTGGTTAGTGGTTACTATTTCTTTAATTCTGGCTCGCCACGCTCCACGCCTCGGCGGATATCGTCCCACAGGTCGAACTGAATCACCTGGCAGATGTCGAATACCATCAAACCCTCGCTGTCGCGCAGGCACACATAAACGGCATCCTCGATGTTGAGTTCGTGGTTCAGAGCGTATATCGTGCCATACATTCGGCAGTCGCCTTTGGTGAGGTAGTTGGCACGATAAATCGAGTACTCAATGGAGTTGCGGTTGGTAATGTCGTAGATGTCGTTGAGGTAGGCACCCAACATAAATGCGTCAATCTTATCGGCAAATCCCGCCTTCATATAGTCGCGGTTGCACCACTCCTCGTTGTAGGGGTCGAGGTGGATAGCGTGGCGGGGGCTCGCCCAGTTCTGAGCCGAGCCATAGATGCCATAAATCCAGCCTCCAGCCCAATAGACCACCTCCACATCCTCCTTGATGGATTTGATAGTCTCAGTTGTACGACCAACAAAGTCGCAGATAACCTTAGCGCGGTAGCTCCACCAGTCGCGGTAGTATTTGCCAGGCACAACCTCCTGCTTCTCGCCAAACGAGAAGATGTCGGCGGGCCAGTTCTCCACCGCGTGACCGAGATACTTCTCGAAGTCCTTGCGTGAGAAATCGGAAAAATCGCCATACATATTGGGGTAGCGGCAGTAGTCGAGCGAGTAGCCGTCGATGTCGTACTTCTCGACAATCTCTCTTACGAAACTGAGCGCATACTCCTGATTCTCAGGCATTGCGGGGTTGAGGAATGCAGCCACCTCCTTCTTGCCCATAGTGCGGATATCGACCATTCCTTCGGGCGTGTATTGCAGTGTGGTGCGGCCCACAAACTCTGGCTTGTCGTAAAACGCAGGGCCGAGGTGGTGGTATGGTGAGCCAACGGGGAACATTGTAGTTCCAGCCGTAATCTTCATTCCGCGCTTGTGGGCACCATCAACAAAATATTGCAAATAGTCCCAGTCGCGCTCAACGACGGTCTCGCCGATACGAGTCATCTCGGGCAGAATTTCGCTCTTGTAGAGAGCCTCACCCTCCACAGGGCGCACATCGACAACGATGCGGTTGAAACCAGCCTCGACAGCTTTGTCGAGGTAGTAATCTATCGAGTCCTTCTCGGCAAAACGCTTGAAGTTGGCCGATGCGTCAAACCACAGATACTTTGGCTTGCCGCCCAACGTATCGTAATTCGATTTGGGCGCACAACTTGTTAGTGCCACAAGCAGAAGCGTGGCAAGGAGTGAAAAGACTTTCATTGTCGGAAATGGTTATTTCTTGATATGGTTCAAATAGTCGAGTACGGTTGTCTGCCACATCTGTTTGTAGCGGAACGAGTCGCGCATACCCCAGCCGTGACCTCCCTCGGGCAGAATCTGCATCGAGGCGGGTATTCCCAGTTGCTTGAGGCGGTTGTAGAACAGGGTGCTGTTGGTAGGCTTCACTCCACGATCATCGTCAGAGAGTATAAGCAGTGTCTGCGGAGTCTTCTCCGAAGCAATAAGCTCGGGTGACCACTTCTTGGCCGTCTCTGCGGTGTAGCCCTTGCCAAGCAGATTGTTGAATGAGCCTGCGTGAGAGTACTTGGGATCACACGAAATTACGGGGTAGAACAACACCATAAAGTCGGGGCGAAGCAGTGCGCGAGCAGTTGTGTCGCCATTGGCCTCTAATGCTCCCGCGCCAGTTGATGCGGCCAAGTGACCACCTGCCGAGAAACCCGAAATGCCGACCTGCGTGAGCTTGTCGCGCTTGGGGTACTCCTGCTTCATATAGCGGATAGCCTCGGCTGCGTCCTCCATAGGAACGTACACATTGCCATTGGGCATACGATACTTCAGCACAGCGGCCGTGATGCCATTCTCGGCCAACCATTTGGCTAAGTCGTGACCTTCGTGCCCCATAGCCAGAAGCCAGTAACCGCCACCTGGGCAGATTACAATGGCCTGACCTGTAGCCTTCTCCTCTGCTGCCTCATAGATGTAGAGTGCAGCCTCTGTTGTGTTTGAGATGCGCACTTCGCCCTCGTCCTTCTCGGGGCCTGTGAGCTGATTTGAGTGGGGTGCCGAAGCATTGTCCCACAACTTTACGGTCATATCTTGTGCCTGCATATTTACGCTCCACAGCAATGCAACAATCGCTGTGAGTAGTTTTAGTTTATTCGACATAGGTTGGTTGTTTGTTGTGTTATAGATAGTTACTCCATCTTCAGTTGGCTCTTGATGTAGTTGCCTATAAGCTCGGTGTAGTTGTAGGCTCCCGTACCTGGTGATGCCGCCATCTGGAAGCAGTGCTTTTGCAGAGCCAAAGTGTGCAACTCGCACTGGATACCCATACTGCGCATCTTCTCCCAAATCTTCACCGAATTCATAGCAGCCCAGGGATCTGCGTCGCCGTGAATCATAAACATTGGAGCTGTGCTTAAATCGAAGCTAAAGTCGGGTACAAGCACCGCACTATCGGCATTACCACCTGTTGTGTTGTACATATCGTGGCCATCGGTGAGGGCATACGCAGGATATACTCCCACGCCCCACTGCACGTTGCAAGGCAGCTTGTCGATATTGTCGATAGGCAGGTATGATTGGTGGCGAGAGCTTGTTACGCCCATCAGCGTCAGGTGACCACCTGCCGAGCTACCCATAATTCCAATCTTGTTGGGATCGAGTCCATACTTCTCGGCCTGACTGCGCACCAAACGAATTGTGCGCTGCAAATCCTGCCAAGCGGTGGTATGCTTTGCAAGTCCACTCTCCTTCGATGGGCGAGGAGTGCGATATTTCAGCGTAACGACTGTGATTCCCTGCTCGTTGAGATAGCGACGGATGGGGGCAACCTCAAAAGCATCGGGGTTGTTGTGGTTGTAGCCACCTCCCGAATAGATGATTTGTATGCCTTTGGTCTTGAGGTTCTTAGGCATATGCCACTCGATGTAGGGCTTGCACTGATGCTCCTGAAAATCAGGTGTTTTACCCTCTGGCCACACATCTTGAATGATTCTGTCGGCGCGGGCATCGTCGCTTGCGAAACGCTCCATCAAAACCTCCTCCTTATTTTCGTCTAACTCGCCCATATAACCCATCTGACGCATAAACTCCACCGTGCGCTCAAAGCCAAATGCTCCGTGTCCCTTGTTGGGGTAGAGGTGCAACTCGGCTGGAATCTTCATCTCGCGCAACTTGCGATAGACGAGAGTCGAGCCGTTGGGGCTATAAGGGTCTGTACCTCCGTGCTGCAACGACATAGGGCAGGTCTTCTCGTCAAACTTAAAGACATCAGATATCTTCACATCCACTCCATAACCATCTCTAATGGCTGGTGTGCCACTCTCTGCATCGGTTGTGACGTATGCAGGGGCGTTTACAATTGCCCAGTTGATGTGGCAAGGTACGTCGTCCAACTTATCGACCTTCTCGTATGCGGCCGTCTGCGAGCTTGTGGCTAACATAAGGGCCAGGTGAGAGCCTGCCGACATTGAGATAACGCCAATCTTCTCGGGGTTGTAACCACGCTTTGCGGCCTCGCTACGCACCATACGCACAGCACGCTGGCCATCCTCCCAGGCTGTCTGATAGATTGGTAAATCCACAGGGCGAGGCGTGCGATAGACAAAGTTGACGGTCTGGAAGCCGAGCTCGGTGAGCTTCTCGCGCCACATCTTGATAAGCCCCACATCGCAGCAGTTCTGGTAGCTGCCGCCCGAAATGAGAATCATACAAGCGTCGTTGTCCACCGCCTCGGCAGGTTTGTCACCCCACTCGAGGTATGCCACACGGTGTTTGTCGGCCTTGAACCCCTTCTCCTTTACTTCGTCGGTCATTGCCGCAATCTGGTGCTCCTGCTGGTTGGGCATCTTGCCCTTTGGCCACACTGGCACTCGCTCCCAAGCGTTGGCATAGGCCACGCTTAGGATGCAGAGCAACGATAATATCCACTTTGTCCTCATAGTTTTGGTCATTTAGGTCGGTAGTTTGTTACATTACGATATTGATAATCTTGCCAGGGATAACGATAATCTTCTTGGGCGCCTTGCCCTCAAGCCACTTCTGTGCGCCCTCGGTCTCGACGATGGCGGCCTGAATCTCGGCTGGCTTCATCGCAAGCTCATAGGTCTGCTTGAAGCGCAACTTACCGTTGATCATCACTGGGTACTCAAATGCACTCTCCACCAAGTGCTTCTCGTCATACTCCGGATAAGCCGCATCGAAGATGGTCTCGGTGTGGCCCATAGCCTCCCACAACTCCTCGGCGATGTGAGGAGCAAATGGAGCGATAAGCACTGCAAGTGGCTCAAGTATAGCTCGCTTGTGGCAAGCACCCAACTCGTTGAGGCAGATCATAAATGCCGAGATAGATGTGTTGAACGAGAAGTTCTCGATATCCTCGCGAATCTTCTTGATGGTCTTGTGGAGAGTTTTGAGCTCGGCTGGTGTTGGCTGCTCGTCGGTGAGCGCAAACTCGCCCTCCTTGCCGTAGAACAATCTCCAGAACTTGCGCAGGAATTTGTGAACGCCGTCAATACCGTTGGTATCCCAGGGCTTCGACTGCTCCAATGGGCCGAGGAACATCTCATACATACGCAATGTGTCGGCACCGTAGTTCTCCACAATGTTGTCGGGATTTACCACGTTGAACATCGACTTCGACATCTTCTCGATAGCCCAGCCGCAGATATACTTGCCATCCTCCAGGATGAACTCAGCATCGCGGAACTCTGGACGCCAAGCGCGGAACGCCTCAAGGTCGAGCTGGTCGTTCTTCACGATGTTTACGTCAACGTGAATCTCCTGAGTCTCGTAATCCTTCTTCAGACCGAGCGAAACAAACTTGTTTGTACCCACAACGCGGTAAACGAAGTTCGAGCGGCCCTGAATCATACCCTGATTAACGAGCTTCTTGAATGGCTCGCTCTCGCACACATAACCCAAGTCGTAGAGGAACATATTCCAGAAACGAGAGTACATCAGGTGACCTGTGGCGTGCTCGATACCACCCACATACAAATCGACATTGCGCCAGTAGTCGTTGGCCTGCTTCGATACGAGTGCCTCCGCATTGTGTGGGTCCATATAGCGCAAGTAGTATGCCGATGAACCAGCGAAGCCTGGCATTGTAGAGAGCTCCAATGGGCAGCCCTCATAGCTCCAGCTCTCAACTCGTGCCAATGGTGGCTCGCCCTGCTCGGTTGGGCCGAAGTTCTCGATTGGAGGCAACTCCAATGGGAGCTGATCCTCTGGCAATGGGTATGCTGTCTCGCCCTTGTAATACACTGGGAATGGCTCACCCCAGTAGCGCTGGCGTGAGAAGATGGCATCGCGCAGACGATAGTTGATAAGACGCTTACCCAAGCCACGCTTCTCCACCTCGGCAAACATTGCGGGGATAGCCTCCTTGACATCCATACCAGTCAGGAAGCCTGAGTTAATCATCTTGCCAGCCTTAGCGTCGTATGACTCAACCTCGATATTACCGCCCTCTACAACGGGGATAATCTCGATGCCGAAGTGGCGAGCAAAGGCGTAGTCACGCGAGTCGTGTGCTGGTACGGCCATAATAGCACCTGTACCATATCCTGCCAATACATAATCTGAAACATAGATTGGAATTGCGTTGCCTGTGAATGGGTTGATGGCGTAAGAGCCGGTTGCAACACCGCTCACGCGACGAGTCTCGGCAATACGCTCACGCTCCGAACGCTTCTTTGTCTCGGCGATGTAGGCCTCCACAGCCTCCTTGTTCTGGGCTGTTGTAAGCTCCTCCACCCACTCGTGCTCGGGGGCGATAACCATAAATGTCACACCGAAGATTGTGTCGGGGCGTGTGGTGAAGATCTCTAACTTGCGCTCCGAATCCTTCACGTCGAAGAATACCTGCGCTCCCTCCGAGCGACCAATCCAGTTGCGCTGAATCTCCTTGAGCGAGTCGCTCCACTCCAGGCTCTCCAAACCATCGAGCATACGCTGTGCATAAGCCGTCACGCGCAAGCTCCACTGCTTCATTCGCTTCTGCTCAACGGGGAAGCCGCCACGAACCGACAAACCATCCTTCACCTCGTCGTTGGCTAATACTGTACCCAACTGAGGACACCAGTTGACCATTGTGTCGGCACGATAGGCCAAGCGGTAGTTCTGCAACACCTGCTCGCGCTTTGCCTCGTCCCACGCGTTCCACTCCTCGGCTGAGAACGACATCTCAACGGTGCAAGCTGCATCGATGCCCTCTGTGCCGTTTGCCGCGAATGACTGCTTGAGTGCCTCGATAGGCATAGCCTTCTGGCTCTTGCGGCAGTAGTAGTGGTCATACATCTTCAAGAATGCCCACTGAGTCCACTTGTAGTACTCGGGCTCGCAGGTGCGTACCTCGCGGTCCCAGTCATAGCAGAAACCAATCTTATCCATCTGCTCGCGGTAGCGGCTGATGTTCTGCTCGGTGGTTACTGCGGGGTGCTGACCTGTCTGGATAGCATACTGCTCGGCTGGCAAGCCAAATGCGTCGTAACCCATTGGGTGAAGCACGTTGAATCCACACAGACGCTTGTAGCGTGAGTAGATGTCCGATGCGATGTATCCCAGAGGGTGTCCAACGTGAAGTCCCGCTCCCGATGGGTAGGGGAACATATCGAGTACATAGAATTTTGGACGGCTGTTATCAACCTCCACGTGATAGGTCTTGCGCTGCTCCCACAGCTTCTGCCATTTGGTTTCAATCTGTTTGAAATTGTATTCCATTTCGAGTTATATTTTTTTGTTTATTGTTTTCGCTTTTCTGTTTTACCCTCTGCCGAGCCTCGTGCGTATATACGCGTGTGCGTGCCTGCGCTTTTTATTATTAAGGTAAATTCAATTTGCAAATATATAATAACTTGGTCGCAGTTCAAAATTTATTCTCTATTATTACTCGGCTTGGCGATAAATATTTTTCACTTTTTTGACAGAAGTTGCCACTTTTTGGCGGTCGGTTCTTCTCGGTTGGGTGCAAAAGTTGGTCAAGTGGGTTGCCCAAAATCGGAATTTTCGATGTTCTGCGAAGCCCGATTTTTGCTTTTTTTGAGCTCGGCTTAGGCGGGAAAATCGGGCTGAATTTTGACTCGAAAAGTGGTGGAAAATCGCCCTTCGGTTTTCCGATTTTGGCAGTGAAAGAACCCTCGGTTTTCGGAGTTTTTTACCCTCGATTTTGCGATTTTTAGGGGTGAAAAAGCCCCGTTTTGCTCCAATGTTAAGAAAACGTTAAGACGCTGAAAAATACGCCTTTGAGTGGCTGTGTATAAATAAACACTTATAGTTTCGCAAAAACCATAAGTAAAAAGAATGGACTTTGAGCTAAAATGCTGAAAAATGCTGAAAAAAGAGGCATATATATAGTGTTAATAAAATTTTTTCATTACCTTTGCAGTCCGAAATGGACGTTTTGATAACGGAAATTGATTATTAACAAGTTTAAAGGACAAAAGTTTTTACAATGCCAACTATTCAACAGTTAGTAAGAAACGGTCGAGTTAGCGCGGAGGACAAGAGTAAGTCTCCAGCACTCGCAGCGTGTCCCCAGCGTCGAGGTGTATGTACTCGTGTGTACACTACAACTCCAAAGAAGCCAAACTCGGCTATGCGTAAGGTGGCGCGTGTAAGATTGACCAATGGCAAGGA
>JAZOUS010000004.1:0-54580 GCA_045658265.1 Alistipes sp. | reverse complement strand
TGTACGGTTACCGCCAAAGCTGAGCAGATACCGAGGATCTGCACGATGACAGGGTTATTGCCACTGAGTGGACCTGTCAAATTTTTCAAACTCTTACTTGCCATTGTTTTACTCATTTATAGTGTTAGACTCTGCCTCTACCTCTGTAGCAGCTGCACGTGCAGCATCGAAGTAAGGCTTGTAATAGTTCAAGCAGTCTGAGATCATTGCAGTTACACCGTCAGAGGTCTTAGTACCGCCAGTAATAGCATCTACCTCGTGTGGATTGCTCTTGTCTGCACCACCCTTCTTCAGAGTTACACCAACAATTGCATCGCCCTCATATACGGTCTTACCAGGGTACATAGCCTGGTGCTTTGGAGTGGTAATCTCTGCACCAAGACCTGGAGTCTCGCCTGAGTGGTCAAGAACGATACCCTTAACGGTATTCATATCTGCATCGAGTGCGATATAACCCCAGATTGGGCCCCAAAGACCTGCACCATAGAGAGGCACTACAACACCATTGTTTGCCACGAAGAGTGGGAAACGACCAGCTGCGAAGCTACCCTTAAGGTCGTTAAGAGCCGCAAAAACATCGTTTACATCCTCAGAAACTACTGCACCTGAAGCGTCAAGGATAACTGCCTTTGCAATTACGCTGTCGTAAGCAACTGTTGCAGGATCCTCGCCAAGTGCCTTAACAATCTGTGTCTTCTTCTCGTTGAGCATATTTGCCTCCTGGCGTGGCTTAAGGCCGAGCGCAGCTACAGAGAGCAATACTGCAACGATTACTACCATTACTACCGAATAGGTAATAATATAGGTATTACTGTTTGTATTAAATTTCATAACTATATCCTCCCTATTTTACGGTTTTAGCACGATTTGCACGACGACGGATGTTCGCCTCAACAACGAAGTAATCAACAAGTGGAGCAAGCGCGTTCATAAACAGGATTGAGAGCATCATTCCCTCCGGATATGCAGGGTTTACCTGACGGATAAGAATTGCAATAGCACCTGTCATAAAACCTACGATATACTTACCAGTAGATGTCTGTGCTGATGTTACAGGGTCAGTTGCCATAAAGACTGCACCGAATGCAAAACCACCAACGATCAGGTGATAGTATGCAGGGAAGTCGAAGCAACCGAGTGCGCTAAAGAGATATGCCATAGCTGCACCACCCGCAAATACAGATACCATAGTCTTCCAAGAAGCGATACCGGTAAAGAGCAGAACTGCTGCACCAATCAGAATTGCAAGTGTAGAGGTCTCACCGAATGAACCAGGGATAAAGCCAAGGAATGCATCCATCACGCTCCACTGCATCTGGCCAGTTGTTGCCAACTGCTCCAAAGCTGTAGCACCAGTAGTTGCATCAGCGGCACCCATCATCTTCCAGTCAGAGAACCAAACCTTCTCACCAGACATCTGTGGAGTAAATGCAAAGAATACAAATGCACGGGCAACGAGTGCAGGGTTGAAGATGTTCATACCTGTACCACCGAATACCTCCTTACCAAAGATTACAGAGAATGCTACACCCAAAGCAACCATCCAGAGTGGAGTGCTAACAGGCATAATCATTGGGATAAGAAGACCTGTCACCAAGTAACCCTCGGCAACCTCCTCCTTACGAATCTGAGCATAAGCAACCTCGATACCCAAACCTACGATATATGACACAGCAACCATAGGAAGCACGCGTACAAAACCGTAAGCCAAAGCAGCGAAGCCCCCCAAACCAACCTGCGAACCTGTGTTGAAGCAACCAAACAAGAATGCAGGAATAAGAGCCAAAATCACCATTGTCATAGTGCGCTTCAAATCGTTGCAATCGCGGATATGAGCGCCCTTCTTAGTTGTGGTGTTAGGAACAAAAAGGAATGTTTCAACAGCATCAAAGAACGATGCAAGGAAACTAAGCTTACCACCCTCTACGAAAGTGGGCTTAACATTATCAACAATTTTTCTCAGTCCCTTCATAATTAACACTCCTTAATCATTAAGTTAATACCATCGCGAACCAACTGCTGAATCTCGGTCTTTGAAGGATCAACAAACTCGCAAAGAGCCACATCCTCCTCTACGATCTCGTAGATACCAAGATTCTCCATCTTGTCGATATCGCCAGCCATAATAGCCTTGAACAGATACATAGGATAGATATCCATTGGGAGATACTCCTCGAAAAGACCTGTCACAACAAAGGTACGAACGCCACCGTTCACATTAGTATCGAGCTTGTACTCCTTCTTAGGGCAGAGCCAAGAGAAGTAAGAGCGTGATACCGAGAACTTGTTGAAGCGAGGAGCAATCCAGCCCAACATCTCATACTTGTCACCCTCGGGGATAACTGTAATCTGAGTGGCAGTAGCTGTGATGAAACCATCAGCAGCAACCTTCTTACCTGTGAGTACGTTACCAGAGATGATACGCACTGAGTCACCCTCAGCCTGCTTCTTGATGTTGCCATCAACGATTGAAGCTACAGGCGCACCGCTGATGATGCGGTAGTACTTAGGATTCTCCACCTCGCTACCTGTGAGGGCAACAACCTTGTGAAGATCCACCTTACCTGTGAGGAACAGACGACCGATAGCAGCCACATCCTGGATTGCTACAGTCCAAGCAATATCACCCTTTGCCATTGGATCGATGTGGTGAATCTGAACACCTACACAGCCAACTGGGTGCTTACCCTCAAACTTGTGGATTTCCACGCCGTTAAGCGATGTCATCTCACCCTCTGCTTTAGCTCGAACAGAGAGGTGAACCTTACCACCAGAGAGCTTGCTCAGCACCTCCAAACCCTTCTGCAAATTTGCCTTCTCGCCCTTCAATGCGAAGTTTGCATCGCCGGCCAAAGGTGCAGAATCGAATGCTGAAACAAATACAGCCTTGGGCGTATCACTTGGATTAGCCACAATACCGTAAGGGCGCTGCAGAATCATAGTCCACAAACCCGATTTGAGCAAAGTCTCAATCACATCCTCGCGGCTCGCTTTCTGCAAATCGAGAACTGCGAACTCCTCTGACTCTTGCTTTGCATCGGCAGCAATCGTAACATTCAGCACCTTGCGCTTTTCGCCACGATTCACAGCCGAAACAGTACCGCTGACAGGAGAAGTGTAGAGTACGCGAGTATTGTTCTTGTCAAAGAACAAAGGCGTACCAGCCTTCACCTTGTCGCCTACCTTCACCAACAGTTTGGGAGTCACGTTCTCAAAATCCAGAGGCGATACGGCATACTCCTTAGCCACTGGTACCTCTACCAGCGACTCAGCAGCCTTACCCTGAAGATTGATGTCGAGACCTTTCCGTAGTTTAATGATTTTCGACATAGATTTGTAATTAAATGAAAATAATATTTTAACTGTAATTTGTGTTCAAATATGATTCGCAAGGCATAAATACATACACCTCTAAAATCGCGCACGAAGATACGATTTTTTTTGCTCTTATCATAAATAATTAAGGTATTATTTATATTTATGGCTAAAATTTATTATTTTTCCGTACATTTGTAGAGTTATGAGCCGTTATATCGACATACATACGCACCATCCAACCCATCGCCACACCGAACCGCAGGGCGAGGGGCGACACCCCTGGGATGCCGAAAACAGCACTCCTATCCACATCTCCGACGAGGCTGAAATCATTGGAGAAATCGGACTCGATTTTGCCCATTCTGCTAATCGGCAGAGGCAAGAAGAGGTGTTTCGAGCCCAGTTGGAGATAGCCGAAAGGAGCAATCGGCCAGTCGTGTTGCACTGCGTAAAGTCGTTTGAGCAAATAATGAAAATTTTGGCAGATTATTCGTTATGCGCAGTGATTTTTCACGGATTCATCGGCTCAAAGCAACAAGCCCAGCAAGCCATCGAGAAGGGTTATTACCTTTCATTTGGTCACAGAACTGCAAAATCGCCAAAAACTATTGAGGCTCTGCGAAATATACCACTATCGCATCTCTTTACTGAGACAGACGAAGGGCCACATAGCATCGAAAACATATACGAAATGATAGCATCAATCAGAGGTATAACCATCGAAGAACTAATTGAGGCTATCGAGAAAAACTACACACGAATTTTTGGAAACAATGGAAAATAACTGGTTAGAGAGAACTACCCTACTTTTGGGCGACGAGAAGCTCGCTTTGCTTCGCAATGCCAACGTATTGGTGGTTGGTTTGGGCGGCGTTGGAGCCTACGCTGCCGAGATGATTGCCCGCGCTGGAGTAAGCAAGATGACCATAGCCGATGCCGACACCGTATCGCCCACCAATATCAACCGTCAGCTAATAGCACTACACTCCACCATCGGCGAGCAGAAGGCCGAGCTTATGCGCAAGCGACTTTTGGATATCAATCCAGAACTGGAGTTAGAGGTTGTAAACCGCTTTATAAAAGACGATGAAACCGATGCACTTCTCGACTCACAACAATTTGATTATGTGGTAGATGCAATCGACACACTCTCTCCCAAATTAGCCCTAATCAAGGGCGCACTCGACCGTAACATACCACTCGTGAGTTCGATGGGTGCAGGCGCAAAGACCGATCCCACGAAGATGGAGATTTGCGACATTGCCAAGACGCACCACTGCCCGCTGGCCCATATGCTACGCAAGCGACTACACAAAATAGGTATTAGAACGGGCTTCTCGGCCGTATTCTCACCCGAGCCAGTTCGTGAGGGTGCGATGATACTCTGCGAGGAGCAGAACAAGAAATCAAATACAGGCACAATCTCCTATATACCAGCACTTTTCGGCATCGGCTGTGCATCGGTGGTAATCAGAGGGTTGATTGGCGAATTTGAAACAAAATAACAGCTCAACAATATGAAAATTGTATTCTTAGACGAGTATTCGGTTTGCGGACGCGACCTTTCGGGAATCAAGAAGCACGGCGAGTACATAGGCTATCAGACAACCGCACCTGAGCAGGTTGTGGAGCGATGCAAGGATGCCGAAATCGTCATCTCAAACAAGGTGGTTTTAGACGCTGAAAAGATAGCGGCATTGCCCAATTTGCGACTTATATGTGTGGCGGCTACCGGTATGAATAACATCGACTTAGAGGCGGCATCTCAACATAATGTTGAAGTGCGCAATGCTGTCGGATACTCCACCTATGCAGTTGCCGAAACCACCATCGGCTCGGCGCTTGCTCTGCTTCGCGAGGTGACATATTACGACAACTTCTTCAAGTCGGGCGAATATGCTAAGGCCGATAAGATTTTCAATTTCGACCGCCCCACTGCACAGCTTCGCGGCAAGAGATGGGGTATTATCGGGCTTGGCAACATCGGTCGTGAGGTCGCACGATTGGCTGAGGTTTTTGGTTGCACGGTGGCCTACTATTCCACCTCAAGTGTTAGTAGAGATGAAGCGTATAACAGGGTTGAATTAAGTAAGTTATTACAATCATCAGACATCGTTTCAATCCACTGTCCGCTCAATGAACGCACTCGCAATCTTATTTCTGCCGCCGAGCTTTCACTGATGAAACGCAATGCGATTTTGATTAACGTGGCACGCGGCGGAATTGTCGATGAGCAGGCATTGGCCGATGCGCTCAACAACGACACAATCCGAGGTGCGGCGTTTGACGTCTTCACCAGCGAGCCGCTGCGCACATCGCCACTCTACAATCTGCGTGATCCATATAAATTCTTGGCTTCGCCGCACAATGCGTGGTCACCAGTCGAAGCTATCGACCGCCTGATTGACTGCATTGAGCTTAACATCGAGGAGTATATCTCTCGCAAAAAGCAGGCGGTATAATGTTCTTCAGCTCGATCGCTATTATAAATTAAGGTATCACCCTATCCCGCCCACAAAGCGGGATTTTTTTTGTGTGCAACGCTGAAATTCACCTGATAAATATTTGCAAATATGATTTTTTGCGCTACCTTTGTACTGTACTACCTAACTAATACAGTAGAACGCAAAACAATTAACAAACTAAATACAACACAACCAAAGCGAAGGCTTGCCAAGTCAACCAACAACACAAAGCAAGCTCTCGCAAAGGAAAAACAAATTAAACAATTAACTTTATGATTAAACTAACCAACTTAGAGGCAGGATACAAACAAAAGAATCCTGTTTTGAGTGCCATAAGCACTCAAATTGAGGTGGGTAACATCTATGGCCTGCTCGGCTCGAATGGAGTAGGCAAGACCACCCTACTCCACACAATTGCTGGAGTATTAGATCCTCTGGCGGGCGAGGTCGATGTGATGGAACACACTCCATCGGCTCACACTCGCCAATTCTTCGAGCAGATTTACTACATCACCGACGAGGTAGAGCTTCCTGCAATGTCGCTCGAAGGTTACATCGGCACCTATGCCAAATTTCGCCCTGGTTTCTCACGCGAGCAGATGCAGGACTACCTGCAAAGAATGAACTTTACATTTGGCGTAAGGCTCAACAAGCTCTCGCTTGGTAATCGCAAGAAGTTTGTCATCGCATTCGCTTTGGCGTGCAACACTCCACTGCTTCTGATGGACGAGCCTACAAACGGACTCGACATTGAGTCGAAGCGACAGTTGCGTTCGATACTCGCATCGCTCGATATGAGCAATCGCGCCATCATCATCTCGACACACCAGATTGCCGATTTGGAGCAGATGCTTTCGCATATCCTAATCATCAAAGATAAGCAACTTATCATAAGCACCTCGCTCGACAATGCAGCCCAGCGATTATCATTTGGCCGAGTGGGAGAATTCGCGGAGCCACTCTTTGTTGATGGATTGAGAGTTATTGCCCCAAACAATGGCGAGTACAGCAACCTCGACCTTGAAATGCTCTACTTGGCCGTATTGGAGAGCGCCGAGGTGAGAGCCATTATCAACCAACCACAAATTGCGACCGAGTCGGGAAAGGAGTCACTATGTTAAAAGATAGAATCAAGGAGATTGGCCGTCTGACTGTGCTTCACTTCAAGCAGAATTGGCCCTACGCATTGGCATTTATCGCTGGATTTACGATTATCACTGCGTATATGTATATAGACGAACTTATTAACGTTCCCGAAAGCCTTTGGAAAGGAATTGAAGTTCGTCATTACAAACTCATACGAGAGGATATAATAATTTGGTTTTTAGTGGCAATATTGCTCTATTCATTTGTCACGATGTTCCGAGGCTATGCTCGTCGTCAGCGCCTGCACGATACGCTGATGCTACCCATCAATCGCATCTCGAAGTTTTTGGCCGAGATAATATGCACGCTCGTTATTATGCCTACTGTGCTTGTGGCTATATGGGCCTCTATCGATGCAATTGATATTATCTACCACGGCTTCCCATCGGAATTTCACTCGATGGAGTGGTACTATGGCTCATTTAGCGAAACGGGGTTTTGGTATGCACATATACTAATATTGTCTATACATAGCCTGATTACCTTGTGGCAAGCAAGTCGTGACATTAAGCTGGTTATTGGAATTTGCGCTGTAACCGTTGCTATGTTGTTCATTACGGGTTATACCGACATATTCTATCCATTCACATTTGGAAATATGAACATATACACTAATATCAGGGTAGCAACATCGCAGATAAACTATTTAGATATATCTATCATTCCGATAAAATTGGCAAAGGGTATCCAATTCGCTTTTATAGGCGCAATTCCTTTTGCGCTGTACTCATTGGCTTATTATAAATTCAAAGAGCGTAACGTAAGATGATACTAAAAGATAACCAACCCGTTTTTCTGCAAATCAAAGCGTGGATTGAGGATCACATCTTGCGCGATGAGTGGCAGAGTGGAAGCCCCTTACCATCGGTAAGAGAGCTGAGCGCAGAGTTTGGGGTAAACCCCAACACCATAGCGCGAACCTACGAGCGACTAACACTCGACGGCACAGTCCGCAGCACACGAGGCGTGGGATTCTTCGTGGCCGAAGATGCCAAACTCTCGATAGTAAAACAACGCAAAGAGGAGTTCTACAACCAGCAGCTACCTGCATTTATTCGACAGATGCAACTGCTTGGCATTACTCCCCAAGAGATTACAGAGCAATACAATAAACTTTCGAACAATGAAAACAAGTAACAAAATCATAATCGCTATGAGCATAGTATTCATAGCAATTCCACTTGTGATGTTTGCCACAACGTGGTTTGGCACATTGGACACAAGGCTACACACAAAAGATGTATGCCAAAAGCTATCTGAACGCCCAATTCGCGTAGTGGAGCTTACAGGCGAGTATCAAAACCGAATATCTATCAGCCACCCCGGACCTGAGACCTCGCCCAGCTTTTGGAGCGGTATGTGGCAAGCTGATATGCCTACACAGATAGAAGTTGTTGGCGACACATTGAAAATAGAGATGTCGCGAAAGCCTAAATACAACGAGATTATGCGTATTTGGTCGGTTGAGTATATTATCCGCAATGGAGAGGTTAAGAAGTTGGATTTATACGATTGGCAGAAGCAGGCCTATGAGAATTTCACAGATGATAATTTACGAGAGATAAAGGCTAATTTCAAACCCCTCACCGACAAACTGCAGCACAGCACATATATATACGATTAAAACATACGAAATAGGCTATGGCACAAACCATAGCCTATTTTATATAATGTATAACGAAAAAACTGCCACCCTTGCGCAGGGCGGCAGTCTCCAACCATAAGTATATTGATTGACCTTAGTCAAGGCCAACACAATTCAATTAAAACAGAGATTAAAGCTCAACCAAAGCCTCACCAGTCATCTCCTTAGGCTGCTCCAAGCCCATAAGCTTCAATACAGTAGGAGCAACATCGGCCAAAATACCGTCCTTAACGCTCTTCACGCGGTCTGACACAACCACGATAGGCACAGGATTCAGAGAGTGAGCTGTGTTTGGTGTACCGTCCTCGTTTACAGCATTATCAGCGTTACCGTGGTCGGCAATCATCACAACCTCGTAGCCGTTAGCCTTAGCAGCCTCCACTACATCGGCCACGCACTCATCAACAGCCTTAACTGCTTTCTCGATAGCCTCGTAGATACCTGTATGACCAACCATATCGCCATTAGCGAAGTTCAAGCAGATGAAGTCGAACTTCTGCTCGCCCAAAGCCTCTACCAACTTATCCTTTACCTCGTATGCGCTCATCTCAGGCTGCAAGTCGTAAGTTGCAACCTTTGGCGAAGCAACCAAGATACGAGACTCGTTCTCGAACTCAGTCTCGCGACCACCATTGAGGAAGAAAGTAACGTGAGCATACTTCTCAGTCTCGGCAATACGCAACTGTGAAAGGCCCAAAGATGATACATACTCACCGATAGTATTGCGAACATTCTCCTTGTCGAACAAGATGTGCAAGCCCTCAAACTTAGCATCGTATGGAGTCATACAGCAGTAATACAAAGGCAATGTGTGCATACCCTCCTCAGGCATATCCTGTTGAGTGAGAACGATTGTAATCTCCTTTGCGCGGTCGTTACGATAGTTGAAGAAGATAACAAGGTCGTTTGGCTTGATACGGCCGATAACCTCGCCATTCTCGTCGATACGAACGATTGGCTTCACAAACTCATCGGTGATACCCTCGTCGTAAGAGCGCTGCATAGCCTCCACCATATCGGTAGCAGCATCGCCAACGCCATTTACGAGCAAGTCGTAAGCAACCTTCACACGCTCCCAACGCTTATCGCGGTCCATAGCATAGTAGCGACCAACGATTGAGGCAATCTTACCTGTTGACTTTGCAAGGTTGGCCACCACGTCAGCAATGAAGCCCTTACCGCTCTTAGGATCGGTATCACGACCATCCATAAAGCAGTGAACGAATGTATTCTCAATGCCGTAGTGCTTAGAGATCTCAGCGAGCTTATAGAGGTGCTCGATTGATGAGTGCACACCGCCATCAGATGTAAGGCCCATAAAATGTACGTTCACACCGTTAGCCTTAGCATACTCAAATGCCTTTACAATCTCCTCGTTCTGGAAGATTGAGTTGTCGGCACAAGCACGGTTAATCTTCACCAAGTCCTGATATACCACACGACCTGCACCAATGTTAAGGTGGCCCACCTCAGAGTTACCCATCTGGCCATTAGGCAAACCTACATTCTCACCGTCAGTGCGCAACTGAGCGTGAGGATACTTCTCGGTCATAGCCGTAATATATGCAGGCTTCAATGTTGAGATAACATCTGACTTTGTACCGTTACCGATTCCCCAACCATCGAGAATCATCAATAAAACTTTCTTGTCCATATTTAATATATTGCTTAAAATTCTTTCTTCTTACTCGTTGAACTTAGCCATAATAATCTCTACAGCCTTGTCGATTGCAGCCTGCAATGCATCGGGGTTCTTGCCACCAGCCGTTGCAAAGAACTTCTGGCCACCACCGCCACCGTTCATCACCTTCGCAGCCTCGCGAACCACAGCACCGGCATCCACGCCCTTAGCCACGATCTCGTCGCCAAGCATAATTGTAAGGGTTGGCTTGTCGTTAGCAACGTTACCGAGCACCATAATAATATCGGTAACCTTCGCACGCAAAGCATAGGCCAAATTCTTAATCATATCTGATGCGTATGGCATCTGGCGAGCCACAACGAAATACTTATCCTCGGCGTTGCGCTTTGCCATAATCTTCTCGACCATAGCATCAATCTGCTCCTTGTGCAACTGCTCAATCTCCTTCTGCAGAGTCTCGTTGCTCTCGATCATCTTCTTGATTGCAACCTCCACCTTTGGATTATTCAAAAGCTCTGCCACGTTGTGAATCTGATCCTCCACGCCATACAAAACCTCCTCGGCACGCTCTGCTGTTACAGCCTCGATACGGCGCACACCAGCCGAGATAGCACTCTCGCCCAAAATCTTGAACACGCCCAATGTACCTGTAGCCGATGTGTGGGTACCACCACACAACTCCACAGAGTCACCAAACTTCACAACACGCACCTTATCGCCATACTTCTCGCCAAACAATGCGATAGCGCCCATTGCGTTGGCCTGCTCCATTGTAGCCTCGCGGTTCTCCTCCAATGGGTGGTTCTGGCGGATGAGCTTATTCACCATACGCTCCACCTCACGCAACTCAGCAGGAGTAACCTTCTGGAAGTGTGAGAAGTCGAAACGCAAGCCCTGAGGTGTAACCATCGAACCCTTCTGCTCAACATGAGTACCGTGCACCGCACGCAACGCCTGATCCAAGAGGTGGGTTGCTGTGTGGTTATTAGCTTCAGCCTGACGCTTCTCGGCATCTACAACGGCTGTGAACTCCGACTCCATATTCTCTGGAAGAGCAGTTGTAACGTGGATGATAAGGCCGTTCTCCTTCTCGGTTGCCACAACCTCAATCTTCTCGTTTGCGCTCTCGATGTAACCTGTATCGCCAATCTGACCACCAGAGTTGCCATAGAATGGAGTCTGGTTGAATACAAGCTGATAGGTAGTCTTATTCTTTGATGTCACACGACGGTAACGTGCAATCTTCACAGGTGCAGTCAATGTATCATAGCCCACAAACTCGCACTGCTCGATTGGCATAACCTCCTGCCAGTCGTCGATATCCTGAGCTGCGGCGTTGCGTGAACGCTCCTTCTGAGCCTGCAACTCAGCCTCGAAACCTGCAAGGTCGATCTCCACACCCTGCTCGCGAGCAATAAGCTCGGTAAGGTCGATTGGGAAACCGAATGTATCGTAAAGCTCGAATGCGTCCTTGCCTGAGATAACACCACCCTTGCCTACCTTAGCAATCACACGGTCCAGCAAGTTGATACCTGTTGCCAAAGTGCGCAAGAATGAAGCCTCCTCCTCCTCGATAACACGCTCGATAAGAGTCTGCTGCTTCTTAAGCTCTGGGAACTGGTGGCCCATCTGATCGGCCAAACCTGCCACAAGCTTGCACAATGTAGGCTCGTTAAAGCCGAGGTAGGTGTAGCCGTAACCCACTGCACGACGCAAGATACGACGGATAACATAACCAGCCTTAGCATTTGCAGGAAGCTGACCATCGGCAATCGAGAATGCAATAGCGCGCAAGTGATCGGCGATAACTCGCATAGCCACATCGCACTTCTCATCGGCGCCATACTGCTTGCCAGCCATTGCGGCAATACGAGAGATTGTTGGCTGGAAAACATCGGTATCATAGTTCGACTTCTTGCCCTGCATAATCATACACAAACGCTCGAAGCCCATACCTGTATCAACGTGCTTTGCTGGCAACGACTCCAACTCGCCGTTAGCCTTGCGGTTGAACTGCATAAACACGAGGTTCCAAATCTCGATAACCTGTGGGTGGCTCTGGTTTACCATCTCGCGGCCAGGAATCTTCGCTACCTCCTCCTCATCACGAAGGTCGAAGTGAATCTCGCTACAAGGACCGCAAGGACCTGTCTCGCCCATCTCCCAGAAGTTGTCGTGCTTGTTACCACGAATGATGTGATCCTCTGGCAAGTACTGCTTCCAGTAGTCGTAAGCCTCCTGATCGAATGGCACGCCATCCTCCTGGCTACCCTCGAAGACGGTAGCGTACATACGGCTCTTGTCCAGACCATAAACCTCGGTCAGAAGCTCCCAAGCCCAAGAGATAGCCTCCTTCTTGAAGTAGTCACCAAAAGACCAGTTACCCAACATCTCGAACATTGTGTGGTGGTAGGTATCGTGACCTACCTCCTCCAAATCGTTGTGCTTACCCGAAACACGCAGACACTTCTGAGTGTCGGCAGCACGAGCCCACTTGCGTGGAGCGTTACCCAAAAAGATATCCTTAAACTGGTTCATACCCGCATTGGTAAACATCAATGTGGGGTCGCCCTTGACCACCATTGGTGCTGAAGGGACAATTGTATGCTCCTTACTCTGGAAGAAATCCAGGAATGCTTGTCTAATTTTGTTTGATTCCATATATATCGTTTTTATCATTCTTATCGTTATAATCTCGTAACGGATTGCAAAATTACACAATTTAAGTTAAATTTGCACCATAAAATAAGGTATTTTAACGATTTTATAATACATAATGAGGATAAATGCGGCACATAACAGCTATACAGACGAGGCAAGAAGCCTTGTTCATCGTGTGCGTTCGTACCGTCTTATCCGAAATTTGCTTATTGGATTCATCGTGGTGTCGATAATCAATATGCTCTTTTCATCGTTTTTCTACACCCCCAAGATGTACACTCTCTCCAATCAGCAGCGAGAGTTGGAGCTCCGTTATGAGATTCTCCACAACCGCATCCTCGCATCGCAGCGCAAGTTGGAGCAGATTCGCCATCGCGACAACTATGTATATCGCCCACTCTTCTCGTCAGACACGCTCTCCATCGACGGAGTCTATTCGCCATACGCCGAGAGCAAGTACTACGACGAGGTGGGCAACCTACCCTCTGCATTGGCTATGCCCATCTGGCAGGATATGGATCAGTTGGCCCGCAGTCTCTATCAGGAGTCAAAATCGCTGGATGAGTTGCAGATTCTGTCGAAAGATAAAGAGAAATTCTCGACCGCCATCCCCGCCGTATGGCCCATCGACCGCTCGAAGATGCGCAACAAAATCGGAGCCTTCGGTTATCGTATGCACCCCGTATATCGCCGTTGGAAGTTCCACAGTGGTGTGGATATGCCAGGCCGAATTGGCGATCCAATTTACGCAACGGGTGATGGTGTAGTAGAGGCTATCGAACGCAGCCGAGCAAGATATGGATATGGCACGCAGATACTTATAAATCACGGATTTGGATATAAGACACGTTATGCCCATCTTAACAAGATTCACGTTGCGAAGGGCGACACAGTAAAGCGTGGCCAGCTCATTGCCGATATGGGTAATACGGGCGTTTCCACATCGCCACACCTCCACTACGAGGTGATTTACAAGCGCGCCCACGTCAATCCAATCAACTACTTCGACAAGAATATGTCGGCCGAGGCATACAAGAGCCTGATGAATCAGATTCAGGATGCCAACTACGAGGCCGAATAACGTAACAGAACACACGCATAGCAAGAAAAGCAATATGAGAGCCAACAACCCACATATCAAACACAACCGCACACCCTATCAGCGAGTCCTTAGATTCGTTGTGAGCCTGTTTGCGTGGGTGAGTGTGATTCTGCTCTACTATGTTGGTTTCTCTTTCCTGTTTGACACACCCCACGAGCACAAACTTCGCAAGGCGAATGACAAACTGCAACAGGAGTATGAAGCTATGGCCGAGCGATACGATTCGTTAGAGATGATTCTCGATAATATCACCGCTCGCGACCAGGGTGTTTTCCGTATTCTTTTCGAGTCGGATCCTTATGATTTGGAGAGCGAACAGAGCGAGGAGAGATTGGCTCTGCAAGAGAAAATCATATCTAAACCAAAGCGTGAATTAAGCAAAGATTTAGAGCAAAGAATCAATGAGTTAAGCAAACGCACAGATAAACTCGAAGCGTCGTGGCAGAAGATTAAATCGTTGGGTGATTCTCTTGGCGAGAAGAGCAACAACATCCCCTCAATTCAGCCCGTGCTAAACAAGCAGCTTTCACTGCTCACCGCAGGCTATGGAACCATCCTTAACCCATTCTATCGCACTCTGAAATCACATCAGGGAGTGGACTACACCGTGGGCGAAGGTTCGAGTGTGTTTGCCACTGCCGACGGCGTGGTGAAGGAGATTTCCGACAAGAACTCAACACTCGGAAAGACCATTGTTATCGACCATCAGAACGGTTACAAAAGCTCATACAGCCACCTGCTCAGCGTGGTTGTGCGTCGCGGACAGAGGGTGCAGCGAGGTGATGTAATTGCACTCTCGGGCAACTCAGGCCTATCGCTTGCACCACATCTCCACTACGAGGTGAGCTACAACGATATGCGCATCGATCCCATCCACTACTTCTTTATGGAGCTCTCACCCGATGAGTATCAGCGCATAATCCGCATCGCCCAGTCGGGTATGCAGTCATTCGACTAATCTGGTCAGCAACACAGGCCAAAAAAGTTTTCAACAATCGCTACTTTCGGGTTTCGATTCACATAATATTTTGCTAACTTCGTGGCAAATATCCTAAGCTCTATGCAACAAACATTTTTAGCCGAAGTGGCCGCCAAACTCTATGAGCAGTATGGCAACGATATTTCGACTCTTACCATCGTGATGCCATCACGCCGAGCAAGACTCTTCTTCTCGGAGGCTTTGTCACACCTTAGCGACAAACCCCTATGGCAACCCGAATATATCTCAATCGATGAGATAATGTGTGAGGCCTCGTCATTCACAAAAGGTGATAAAATCCGTATTATAAGCGAGTTATACAAAATCTATTCGCAGCATCACAATGAGTCGTTCGACAAGTTCTACTTCTGGGGCGAGATGCTATTGTCGGATTTCGACCTCATTGACAAATATATGATTGATGCCGATATGCTCTTCCGCAATATCAGCGACATCAAGGAGTTGGAGGCCGATTTATCGTACCTCACACCCGAAATGCGCCAAGTGATTAACACCTTCTGGAGCCATTTCGACAAAGAGGAGTCGCTCTCTGATGAGAAGCGCAAGTTCCTGAAAATTTGGCTCTCGCTTGCGCCCATCTATCACGCCCTGCATAAGCGTCTATCGGAGCTTGGATTAGCCTATTCGGGAATGATATATCGCTCGGCTGCCGAAAACCTTAGACAAGGCACCGAATTGCTAAATCTCGACAAGGAGTATGTATTTGTTGGTTTCAACGCCCTCTCGGAGTGCGAGAAGGAGATGATACGCTATATATCACGCAATGGCCGATGCCAATTCTTCTGGGATTACGACACATACTACACCTCGGACAGCGAGGCCGAGGCTGGCCGTTTTCTGCGCGATAATATCAAGCAGTTTAAGCCCACTCACCCAATAAGCCACGACAACTTCCTGCAGACAAAAAAGCGTTTTACGGCCATCTCGACCGTATCGAACGTGACGCAGTGCAAGTATATCGGTAATATATTGAAAGAGATTTCCGAAGATTTGGAGTTCGACAAGCAGACAGCAATCGTTCTTACCGACGAATCGTTGCTTGTGCCACTACTCCACTCCCTGCCAGAAAAGGTGGCGCAGAATGTGAATATCACAATGGGATATCCATTACGCCAAACCACCGCCTACTCATTCCTTGAGCGACTAATTGAGTTGCAGAAAAATAGCCGACACTCGGCCGACACAACCACCTTCTACCACATCGACGCAGAGGGTATTCTCTCACACCCCTACATTGCGGGCATTGTTGGTCAGGCGGCAAAAAATTATCACAGCGAGATAATCAAACAACGCAAGATAAGGGTTGATAGCGAGTTCTTCGGCAGCAACAGATTGCTAAGTGTAATATTCTCAAATACTGACTCTTGGGCTTCGTTATCTGAATATTTACTGAAGGTAATCGGCGAAATATGTTATAAAAGAGAGGATAACGAGGAGTTAGACAATACTCAGCGTGCCTATTTGGCTCTCATATCCGAGAATATAACATCAATTACTAACTGCGTGGCTAAATGCGAGATAGAGCTTACCACCTCAACCTTTACATCGCTACTTAGAAGGCATCTGCAAACCATCCGAATCCCATATAGCGGCGAGCCCCTGCAAGGTTTGCAGGTGATGGGTATTTTGGAGACGCGAAATCTCGACTTCAAGAATGTGATTATACTCTCGATGAACGACGACAACTTCCCTGGCAACGTGGCCGACTCCTCGTCGTTTATCCCCTATAACTTAAGAGCCGCATACGGCATCCCAACGCCCGAACATCACGAGGGAGTCTATGCCTACTACTTCTATCGCCTTATTCAGCGAGCCGAGAGAGTCGATATGCTCTACTGCTCACACGCCGACGACAAGAGTTCGGGCGAACAGAGCCGCTACATCTATCAGTTGGAGTATGAATCGCCCTACACCATCAACCGCACAAACATTGGAGTTGATGTAAGAGCAATGCAGAACGAGCCTATCGTGGTGGAGAAAAAGGGCGAGGTGTTAGATAAGTTGATGCAGTTCTTAGACAAAGAGTCGCCCAAGATGCTCTCGCCTAAGGCTATTTCGCCATATATAGTGTGTCCGCTAAAGTTCTACTTTGCCTCGATTGCGCGGGTGAAAGCCACCGAAGAGTTAGCCGACGACATTGATAATCCAATGTTTGGAACGATTCTCCACACGGCAACAGAGCTCCTATACACCCCATTGAAAGGCGTTGCAAACAACGCCGAACACCTGAAGCAACTCCTCAAAGGCAATACTATTGAACAGACCGTTGAGAAGGCTATCAACAAGGAGTTTCTCAATCACAAGCAGGCATCGGCAGAGGATTATACGGGAAATATGGTACTGGTGAAGAATATCGTGTCGAAATACATTCGCCAGAGCATAATCCCATACGATATAGCCCACAACGATTTTACAGTAATGGAGCTTGAGAAACGCATCAGCGACAAATTCCGATTGGACGAGAATCGCGAGGTGCTGATTGGCGGATTTGCCGACCGAATCGACTCGCTCGACAATGGCGAAATCAGGGTTGTGGATTACAAGACTGGCACGCCACATCTCGACATCAACGGCATAGAGTCGCTTTTCGAGGGCGAAAAGAGTTATAGCAACGGTAACTTGTTGCAGACGATGATCTACTCGATGATTCTTAACAAGACGCTCAATCGTAACGTGAAGCCTGCGCTATATTATGTAAGGCAGATGAATTTGGAGGATTATAATCCTCATATAATAAACAATGTAGGCTCACCCAGAACATCGAGCTGCGAGGTGGATTATCTCTCATTTACCGATGAGTTCGAGGGGCAGCTTCGCGAGAAACTTTTGGATTTGTTCAACCCCGAACTGCCATTCACACAGTGCGAGCCCGACCGAGCCAGCAAGGTGTGTGTGAACTGTGATTTCAAAACTATTTGCAGACGTTAAGCCGACACAACTATGAGAGCAAAAATATTGAGTGCAAGTGCCGGTAGCGGCAAGACATACCGATTGGCATATAAATTTGTGCACGACACCATAAAGCACTTCCCCGAAAAGCCATATCTCTATCGAGCCATCCTCGCCGTAACCTTCACAAACAAGGCTACTGAGGAGATGAAGAGCCGTATCGTGAGTAAGTTTTACCAACTCATCACTGAGCCCCAAAAGAGCGATTATATGGCCGACCTAAAAGGAAATCTGCAACTGAGCGAACAGGAGATTATCAAGCGTGCAAAGGCAATCCTCAGGAAGATTCTGCACGACTACTCACGTTTTACAATCCTCACGATTGATAAATTCTTCCAGCGAATCCTGCGAGCATTTATAAAGGAGCTTGGCATAGACCTTAACTACAACCTTGAGTTGGAGAGCTCGACCATTCTGGCTCGCTCGGCCGATGCGCTGATTGACGACATCACTCACAACGAGGAGTTGCAGCGATGGATTATGGCCTTTGCTCAGGAGAATATGGACGACAACGACAACTGGGATATCCGCAAAAAGATTCTTACGTTGGGTTCGGAGCTATTCAAGGAGAACAGCAAGCAGAGCATCAGTCAGGCCATATCGAAAAAGGAGCTGCTCGACATAATCGGCGAGATAGAGAAGCGTGTAGCCATCAACAATGCCCGCCTCAAGGAGCTTGGAGAGCAGGCAGTGGCCATTATGCAGAGCGAGGAGATTGAGCCAAGCGATTTTATGGGAGCAACAAGAAGTTTTGCAACGATATTTGCAAAATTTGCCAACGGCGAGCTCCCTGAACCAACCAAAACCCACCGCGAGAAGGCCGCATCGACCGACAAGTGGGTGAAGGAGGAGAAGAGACCAAGTAGTCGAAACCTCGCGGCCAAAGCTGCATCAATCAGGCTGCAACCCATTCTGGCAGAGCTACTAAGCCTCTACGACAAGGGGTTGAAGCCTCATAACACATTGGCTCTGATTAAAAAGACCTACCGCAGTTATGCCCTGCTGCAAGATATTTACGAGAAGGTGGGACACATCTGCAACGAGGAGGGCGTGATGCTGCTCTCGGAGACAAAATATATCCTCTCGCAGTTTATCGGCAACAACGATGCGCCATTTATCTACGAGAAGACTGGCAACCGCTTTGAGCGATTTATGATTGATGAGTTTCAGGACACATCGGCAAAGGAGTGGGCCAACTTTGTGCCACTGCTGCAGAATGCTATGTCGCAATCGGAGGATAACTCGGTGTTGATTGTGGGCGATGTGAAGCAATCAATCTACCGCTGGAGAGGTGGCGACTGGAGAATCCTGCAACAGGGTGTGGGCGAATCGCTTGGCAAGGCCGACACCGAGCTGGAGATTATGGCCAACAACTACCGAAGTCTGTCTCAGATTGTGGAGTTTAACAATATGGCCATCGAGCGTGTGGTGGAGTTGTGCAACACGCAGCTTAACGACAAACTGAAAGAGGCCCTGAAGGGCAACAACATCAGCAAAGCAAACTACGGCGAGCTATACGACACCCTCAGTTCGGCATACACAGGCCACAAACAGAAAGCCAAAAAGAGTTCGAAGCGCGAGGGCTATGTTCGTGTGGAGAGGTATGACGAGAAGCCACCCATTGTGGAGTGCATCGAGTCGGCTATCGCTCGCGGATACTCCTATGGCGATATTATGATTCTGCACCGAAGTGCTGGCGACGTAGCCAAATCGGCGCAGATTCTGCTGGAGTACAAACAGCAGAACAACGCCTTTAATATTATGACGCAGGATTCGCTTGTGATTGGCAAGGCTCCGATAAGCAACTTTATCATCTCGCTTATGCGATTGTCGCAGAATCCCGATGATACGGTGAGTCGTGCTTTGGTGAACAGTTATATGAAGCGTCCATACGATACCCCTATGTGCGAGGACGAAGCCAATACACTCTCGGCCATAAGCCAGCTCACGCCCGAGCAGGCATTCGAGCAGATTGTGGCTCAATATGCACTCTACGACAATACTGAGGAGATTGCCTATCTGCAGGCTCTGCACGAGCAGGTTGTGGCATTCTGCTCGTCGAAGGTGGCCGACATACAGCTCTTCCTGAAGTATTGGGACGAGACGGGGGCAGGCAAGGCGTTGGTTGTCGAGCAGAGCGATTCTACAATCGAGCTTACCACAATCCACAAATCGAAGGGTTTGGAGAAGAAGATTGTCATCATACCCTACTGCAACTGGTCGCTTGAGCCAAAGAGCTCGGCTCTGGGCGGCAAATCTGCAAAGGCCAACATCATCTGGGCAGCAGCAGGCGAGAGCAACGGCGAGCTATCGAAGATGGGACGTTTTCCTGTTCTGTTCAAGGCCGATATGAAGCAGTCGGCATATAGCGACGACTACTATCGCGAGGTGGTTTACTCCTATGTGGATAATGTCAACATCCTATATGTGGCACTCACACGCGCCTGCGAGGAGTTGTATGTATATGTTCCCGACAACAACCGCAACAGCAACAACGTGGGACTGATGTTGTGGAGCGCAATAAAGGACGAGCAAGTTGCAGATACACAGTATTTAGAGTATGGCACAGCAGACAATCTCGTGCTTTTAGCACAGAGCAACGATTCTAATCAAGAGACTACCGCCGAGAGTGAGAACGGGCCTGTGATAAAGAATATTCTCATAAGCGACTACCCCACAACTAAATGTGAGGTAAAGCTAAGTCTGCCCTCCGAGCGATATTTTGATGAACCAAACGACTCAACCACATCTCTTGAGGTTGGCATAATGATGCACAAGGTTCTCAGCGAGGCCGACAACGAGCAGGCCATTAAGGCGAAAATCAAGGAGACGACCGACTCTGGCATCATCAACGAGCAGCAAGCCGAATCGCTCACCCAAATCATCGAGCGAGAGTTTCAGAATCCGATCGTCAAGGAGTGGTTTGGCAGCGAGTGGGATATGGTGCGTTGCGAGAGCGACATCATACGCAGTAACCAGCAGCAAAACGCCAACACCCCGATAGGTACTCTGCGCCCCGACAGAGTGATGATAAAGGGCGAGAGAGCCATCGTTGTCGATTATAAATTTGGCAGCATCACCGCTAAATCACACATCAGACAGATGCGTGAATATATGGCATTGCTCAGGCAGATGGGCTACAGAGTGGTGGAGGGATATGTGTGGTATTTGAGCCGCTCGGAGATTGTAAGTATCAACGAATAGATATTTTTCGTATATTTGTGGTCAAACAAGCAACAATGATTCGTAAGATTATAGATATAATACCACCTAAATTCCGCACGCGAGCCGTAGGCGTTGCCGTCACCGTATTTTTGAGAGCCATTCTCAACTTTTTCGGTATTGCGATGCTGGTGCCGTTGTTGATGCTGATTCTCGATGCCAAGGCACTGCAATCAAACCTGTTTGTGATGAAGATATACGGGTTTCTCGGCTGCAAGAGCCACTCGCATTTTGTGGTTGTAAGTGCGGTTGCCATCGTGGGATTTATCGTACTGAAGAATGGCATAAACCTTTGGCTCTATCGCCATGAGCGCAACTTCACCTATGACCTATATGGCAATCTGTCACGCAGGATGTATATGGATTATTATCACCGAGGCTTGTTGTTTGTTGCCGACCGCAACTCGACAGAGCTTTCGCGAAATGTGAATATCGTCTGCCTGAATTTTGTAATTGGTGTGTTGAAGCCTGCGGCTGCTATTGTGGGCGAGATTATCCCCTTTGCGCTGATTATCATTGCCATTATCTTCTATGACCTGACGGCATCGATCCTGCTGGCGCTGACATTTGTCCCTGCTGTATGGATTTACTACTCGTTTGTCAAGGAGCGTCTGTTGCGTTATGGTGAGGAGGAGAACAGAGCGCAACGCGAGAAGTTCCGCAACGTGGCCGAGAGTTTCAGGGGCTATGCCGATGTGGAGATTAGCAACGCCTTCCCGCAGATTATCTCGTCGTTTGATGCTGCGACCAATCGTCTGGTGGCAATGCGCAAGCGCGATGCAACACTCTCGACAATTCCACAGGGCATAACTGAAAGTTCGTTGGCGGCAGGTATGGCGGCACTGATTATCATCGGCGCATTTATGCCTGAGAGAAAGATTGGTCTGGTATTTGGCTTGTTTGCCGTTGCGGCGGTGAGATTGTTGCCATCAGTAAGAAACATTCTCACATCGCTCACTGCCATCCGCTATAATCTGCACACAGTGAATACCCTATCTGAGATTAGCCACAAGCCACACACGATAGATGGTACAACCGAGCGAATTCATCTGCGCAAAGAGATGGATATTCGCAACATCTCATTCAGCTATGAGCAGAAAGCTGGCGTGGTATTGAAGGATTTTTCGCTCTCGATAAAGCAGGGCGAGAGATTGGGAATCAGGGGCGCTTCGGGTGCAGGAAAGAGTACGCTTATGAACCTGATATTAGGACTCTACACCCCAGACAAGGGCGAGATAATGATTGATGGCGTGAAACTCGACGCTGCAACACGCCGAATGTGGCAGAATAGTGTGGGCTATGTTCCGCAGAGCGTCTTTCTGCTCGACTCTACCCTTCTTGAAAATATTGCATTGGGAGTGAAACCCGAACTCATTGACCACCAGCGCATAATGGAGGTAATCGAAATGGCAAGCCTGAAGCAGTTCGTAGAGCAACTGCCCGACGGACTAAACAGCCGAATTGGTGAAGCGGGTTGCCGAGTATCGGGAGGCGAAAGACAGAGAATCGGTATTGCCCGTGCGCTCTATAAGAACCCCGACATTCTCTTCTTTGACGAGGCCACATCGTCGCTCGACAGAGCAACCGAGCAGAGCATAAACGCCTCTATCGAGGAGCTATCAAAAAGAAATCGCAATATCACAATCGTTGCAATTGCCCATCGCGACTCATCGCTGGAGTACTGCGACCGCATCATAAATATTGAGAAGCTATGAGCATAAGTAACCCTATATATTACTCTGTAGCAGGACTGGAGCTATGTATCGACCGAGATTTGATGTATGCACAGGTCGATGCGCAGCCACGATGCAGAGTTGGCAGTTTCGCTCCATTTCAGCGTGATTGTGCAAAGAAACCAACGCCCGATCTCTCGGCCTGGCTTCTGATGATGGAGAGCAGCGATAGCGCCATCTCAAAATCAAACAATATAGCGGCAAAGCATCTTCACTCGTTTGAATTCAGCGATGTGAAAGCAATGTGCCACTTTTATAGCTACCCCATCTCGGAAGGTTGCAACTATCTGCTTGCAATCGAGAGCGAGCAGGGAGAACTTATAACAGAGTTTGAATTCGATACGCAAAATGCCTCTGCAGTTTGCCGAGCATTCAGGCAGAGCAGCGTCGGCATAAATAGCCCCACATTTTCTGCTTATGTTCGTTTTGGGCTATGGCTGATGTTGGGCATAGCTGCCGCAAAGCACCATATTGCGGCCGTCCACTCCTCGACAATTATCTACAACGGGCAGGCAATAATGTTTCTTGGTGAATCGGGAACGGGTAAAAGCACCCACACCCGCCTGTGGCGTGAGAATATCGAGGGTGCAACCCTACTCAACGACGATAGTCCCTTTATCGGCATAGTGGATGGCAAACCAACCATATATGGCTCACCCTGGAGCGGCAAGACACCTTGCTATAAGGATGAGAGCTATCCGCTTCGTGCCATCGTAAGACTCAGTCAAGCGCCTCACAACAAGATTAGCCGAATAAAGGGAATTGTAGCCATCGGCGCACTTCTCCCATCTCTGCCACCCGCTTTTGCTTATGATAGTGCATTGAAGGAGGAGATGTATGAGATACTGAATAAGGTGCTGCCCGCAACCGAGCTGTATCATCTGGAGTGCCTACCCAACTCGGAGGCAGCATATTTGGTATGCAAAACTTTGTTTGAGGTATGAAGCTAACGCTGAGCAACAAGATATTCTTTGCCGAGGTGGAGCGACTCTTAGCCGATGGCGAGAGTGTTACCATAACCATTCGGGGCAACAGTATGCGTCCCTGGCTACGTGATGGCAAGCATAAGGTGGTGTTGCGCCACTGCTCGGGCCGAGATTTGCAGGTGGGTGATATTGCACTCTTTAGATACCACGAAGCTCACGTCTTGCATCGTGTGGTGGAGATTGCTGGCAACCAAATTACATTTGCGGGCGACGGCAATATTGGCCAAAAGGAACAAGTGGCATTTGGCAAAGTGATAGCATCGGCCGAAAGCATTATCTTACCAAACAGCAGAGTTGTAGCGTGCTACAGCCGAGAGTGGAGAATAAAGAGCAAAATATGGCTCTCTCTGCCACAGTTGGCAAGACGCATAGTTTTGGCCATTATGCACAGGATTTAGGATAAACAAAAAAAATAACAACATTATGGATATTAGAATAGGACACGGATTTGATGTACACGCCTTAGCCGAGGGGTTGCCTTTAATAATTGGCGGAATCAAGATTGAGCATACAAAGGGTTGTGTGGCTCACTCCGACGGCGATGTGGCTATCCACGCCATCTGCGATGCACTGCTCGGCGCATTGGCTTTAGGCGACATCGGCAAGCTCTTTCCCGACACATCGGCAGAGTTTAAGGGCATCGACTCGAAGATACTTCTTCGCAGGGTGTGTGATGTGATTTACGAGAAGGGGTACAAAATCTCTAACATCGACTGCACGATTGCTATGCAACGCCCCAAGTTGCGCCCCCATATTGACAATATGCGCCAAACGATGGCCGACGTGATGGGAATAGAAGTGGAGAGAGTTTCGGTAAAGGCCACTACCACCGAGAAGCTCGGCTTTGAAGGCAGAGAAGAGGGTGTTTCGGTGGATGCCGTTGCTTTGCTCATAAAAGGGTAACTCAAAACAACTACAATAATTGAGGGAGTGCCAACATAAGTTGTGACACTCCCTCTTTGGTTCTGTGATATCAGAATTTAATTTGTGGCGGCCGGATTGGTATTGCCCAACTCCTGAAAGAATTTGGCCGCACGACTCTGGTGAATCTCAGCCCGATTGCCTACACGTCCCAAATATCGCATAGCAATCTTCGATGAGACCACAATAAGTTCAGCCTCGCCCGTAACGGTGGAGATAACGAGCTGAAAATCGTATTTATCGCCCGAAGTTGTGGCCGAGAACGAGATAATCCACTCCGACAGTTGCTTGCGGCTCTGGTAATCGGCAATGGCGTCGCAATCGAAATTGAGCATTGTCATATATCCGCTCGGTGAGTGCTCAACGGGGATATGCACCTCTAAATCGACTGGCGACAGATAGAGATAATAGTAATCGGTATAGATCATCTTCATCTTCTGCGACGCGGACGACTGCATAGCACTCGGATAGAACGCTATGGCGTGACTTGCCACAAGAGAGTCAATCTCGAAGGCTACTCTCGCAGCCGCCGCAGCCCTACGGGGTGCTCCCTCGGCAGATGATTGATAGGCGGAAGCTGTTATCGTATCCAACGAGTTGAAATCGGGCCCCTGCAATGGTGCAGACTTCATCACAGGAACACTATCGGGCCGAAACGAAAACGACTGCACAAGAGTATCAGTGGCCATTTGGTGTACCGCATCGGGCTGCTCGTCGGCATAGATATTCCGTGCCGAAGCGATTATCACAGCCAGCATAGTGACTACGATACTACCATAGAGAGTGTAGATATATCTTTTCATAGTGGGTGGTGGTTAATATACTTGTGTGATTGTTCCCGAATACTGCACAGCATTATACCAGGGGTTGGTGATTGTGAGGGTTGCCCCGCCATAACGTTTGTTAATATCGAAGTGGAAAGTGTACTGCGTGGTGGCATAGAGATAACACTTGAACGAGACCATCCACCCATCCTCGGTCTGCTGGGTAACGAAATCCGAAAGCGAAGGAGCGCCCACATTGAGCAATACATAGCGGTAAGGCGGAGTGTAGCCCGTATAGTATGGCAGGCAGACATCGACCGAACCTCGCAATACAGTCACCATATAATTGGGGTTGGTCAAAAATCGGGTATTACCCGCTGGCAACATCTCGACAGATTGGGGATTGAACTGGAAATTGTGCGACAATACGATGGAGTCGATAGTCCTCTCAAACTCGGCTATTTTCTCGGCTCGGCGTGCTGCTCGCTGCTCGGGAGTGAACCGTGCAAGCTCGACTGGAGCTTGCTGTGAATAGGCCCTGAAGACACAAGGACCACAGTTGCTGCATACTACGATGCTCACAAAAATAAAAAGAAGTCGTTTCATAGCAATAAAGATTTACGCTGAAACGACTTCAAAATTCTTGCCTAACTTGCCTAACCGATTATGCGACGCAAAAATTCACCCGTTGCACTCTCCTTCGATTGGGCTATCTGGCTCGGTGTGCCGACTGCGACTACCCTGCCACCACCAGCACCACCCTCTGGGCCCATATCAATTATGTGGTCGGCTACCTTAATCACATCTAAGTTATGTTCAATGACAATAGCGGTATTACCTCTGTCAACAAGTTTGTTTATCACACCCAAAAGCTGGCGAATATCCTCGAAATGGAGGCCCGCTGTAGGCTCATCCAAGATGTAGAGCGTGCGACCAGTGTCATTCTTCGACAACTCGGCAGCAAGTTTAATTCGCTGGCTCTCGCCACCCGACAAGGTAGTGCAGGGCTGGCCCAGAGTCAGATAGCCAAGACCAACATCCTGAATAGCCTTTAACTTTTGATATATGGCAGGGATATTTGCAAAGAAATCGACTGCAATATTCACCGTCATATTCAGCACCTCGTCGATGTTCTTTCCCTTATATTTCACCTCTAATGTCTCGCGGTTGTAGCGATGACCTGCACAGGCCTTGCATCTTACATAAACATCGGGCAGAAAGTTCATCTCAATAGTCTGCACACCCGCTCCTCGACACTCCTCACATCGGCCACCCTTTACATTGAACGAGAAACGCCCCGCCTTGAAGCCACGAATCTGCGCATCGGGGGTAGCCTCGAAGAGTTTGCGGATATCGGCAAAGACATTGGAATATGTAGCGGGATTACTGCGTGGTGTACGACCAATGGGCGATTGGTCAACCACAACCAACTTGTCGATATTCTCCAAGCCCTCGATTGAATCGTAATCCAGCGGCTGATCATAAGAGCGATAGAGCTGGCGGCTGATGATTGGACGCAGAGTCTCGTTTACAAGTGTCGATTTACCCGAACCACTCACGCCCGACACGCAGATAAACTTACCGAGCGGGAACTCCACATCGACACCCTTCAGATTATTTCCTCGTGCTCCTCGCACCCATATACTCTGCCCCGTACCCTCACGCAGAGTAGCGGGAATATCAATCGTACGACGGCCGCAGAGATAATCGGCTGTAATTGAATTGGAGTTAATAATATCGTCAATCGTACCTGCAGCAACAATCTGTCCACCTCGGCGACCAGCCTTTGGGCCTACATCGACAATGAAGTCGGCCGAGCGCATCATATCCTCATCGTGCTCAACCACAATCACCGAGTTACCCGCATCACGCAACTCCTTGAGGGTGTTTATCAGGCGGCGGTTATCGCGCTGATGCAGACCGATGCTTGGCTCATCGAGAATTTAGAGCACATTCACGAGCTTCGAGCCAATCTGTGTGGCCAGACGGATACGCTGGCCCTCACCACCCGACAGCGAACGAGCCGAGCGGCTGAGCGAGAGGTAACCCAGTCCCACCTCCACCAGAAAGTGCAGACGCTCACGAATCTCCTTTACAATCTCTTGTGCAATCTTCTTCTCGCGCGAGTTGAAGTGCTCCTCGACATTAGAAATCCACTCCGAAAAGTCGGCTATCGACATCGACGACACCTCGGCTATATTCTTGCCACCGATGCGGAATTGCAACGCCTCTTTCTTTAGTCGTGAGCCACCACACACACTGCAGGGACGGTGCTTCATAAACTGCTCACGCCACTTCTGACCTCGCTTCGACTCCTCGTCTTCGCTGGCTGCCACATACTCAGCAATACCCTCCCAGGCAATCATTCTGCGGCCCGACACCGACGAAAACTCCGACAAATCGACCGTCAAAGGCTTGGCATCGCCATACAAAATGGCATTCATACCCTCCTCAGAGATGGTGTTGATGGGATCGTCGAGCGTGAAATCGTAGCGACGACCGAGAATAGTAAGCAGAGTAAAAATTTTGTTGTTCTTATACTTTCCGAGCGGTTCTATCGCACCCTCGCTGAGTGAGCGACTCTCGTCGGGGATAATTTTATCCTTATCAAACACAGCCTCCACACCCAAGCCGCTGCATCGTGGGCAAGCGCCCTGCGGAGCATTGAACGAAAAGGTGTGAGGTGCAGGATCCTCAAATGCCACACCTGTTGTGGGGCACATCAAATGGCGCGAGTAATAACGCATACCCTCGGCCTCATAATCATAGAGTGCCATCGTACCCTTACCCTGACGCATAGCCTCTTTGAGCGAGGTCATAACCCTCTCGCGCAAATCTTCGCCCACACGCATACGATCCACAACAAGCTCAATGGTGTGGATTTTATAGCGATCGAGCTTCATTCCCGAGGTAATTTCACTAATCTCGCCGTCGATGCGGGCATAGATATAGCCTCGCTTGGCAAGCGACTCGAAGAGTTCGCGATAGTGACCTTTGCGCCCCTTCACAATAGGAGCCATAAAGGCAACCCTGCGGCCATCGAAGCCGCTGACTATCAAATCGCATATCTGCTCGTCGGTGTAGTGCACCATCTCCTCGCCTGTAAGTGGCGAGTAGGCTCGGGATGCTCGGGCATACAACAGACGCAGAAAGTCGTTGATTTCGGTAACTGTGCCGACAGTCGAACGGGGATTTTTATTGGTGGTCTTCTGCTCGATAGCTACAACCGGACTTAATCCCGTAATCTTATCGACATCGGGACGCTCCATAGAGCCTACAAACTGGCGAGCATAGGTCGAGAGAGTCTCCATATAACGGCGCAGGCCCTCGGCATAAATCGTGTCGAATGCCAACGACGACTTACCCGAGCCAGAGAGGCCTGTTATAACCACCAACGAATAACGGGGAATAGCGACATCCACATTCTTCAGGTTGTGGACTCTGGCTCCCGTAACAACTATTTTATCCTCTTTATTTGATTTCATCTTAAAAAAAGTGCCCAAGAAGACTAATAATTGAGTACCTCAAGCATTGCACTCAACATACCCTTCAACGATATAAGTCCCACCAAATCGGCAAAGCAGACAACAAGAATTGCCATCGTAAACCAACGCACAAACTTCACACCCCAATTCATAGCAAAGTGCGAAGCGAGCATTGCGCCCACGATATTACCCAAACCGTGCCACAAGCCATAGGCATAGTCCACTTGGTCGTTCATAATGAAGATAATAAGCGAAAATGGCGTGGCAAGGAAGATGATAAATCCCTTGATTACGTTTGCCGTAATGATATCGAGCCCCATCGACCAGATGGTAACAGCCAGAATCACATAGCCCAAACCGATGTAGATATATCCGCCATAAAAGCCAAGCAGTAAAAACCACAGGTAGTGGTAGGGCTTGATTTTCAGAGGATGACCGCCGTGAATGTGGGGTTGCTTGGTGTGGCTCTGATCGAAAATCATATAGACAAGCACTACGGTAAGTACGATGGCCATACAGATAGTGAAGATGATATCACTGATGCGGGTAGCAACCAGTGAGCCGATGATGTTGCCGATAACTGCGGGAATAGCCAGCTTGACACCGCTGCTGATGTGAAGCATACGCTTGCGGATAAAGGCTACCGAGGCTGTGAGATTCTGCAAAACCACAGCGATACGGTTGGTACCATTTGCCACACCGATAGGCAGGCCCAGCACCGTAAAAAGCGTTACGGTGATGATGGCACCTCCACCGGCCAGAGTGTTGATTACTCCGACCAGAATACCCGACAAGATCAATATTATCTCTACTGCGTAGTTACTTATAAATTCCATACTCTCAAGCAATGTTCGACAAAACTCACTGCCGATTGCTAAAGATACAAAAAATTCCTATAACAAAAGGATTTTTTGCCGATATTTCTCAAAAAAAATATCGCCACCTTATTTGGTAGCGATATAATAGAGGTCGAAACTTTGCTCTGTAAGCTGACCTATTGTGTAGTCCTCCATCCGAATCGAGGTTGTCAGATTCTGGTTCTCATCGAGCAATCGGCGGCGATTCAGGCGATTAAGGATATCGTATGGAATCTGCAACATCCATCGTGGCAGGCGGTGCTGCAAATCCAAAATATCGAAGCGAGTTATACGCTCCACACCTCGGCGATTCTGCTCGTAATACTCCATCACGCGTTCATTGCCATACACACCCATACGCTCAACAGATGAAAATCCCACCTTGAGCAACGCCTCTAATTCATCGGCCTTATACTCCCTGACGTGCCAGGGATTGCGTGTAAGCGACATTGGAGCATTGGGCGTTGAGACGATAAACTTTCCGCCTGGGCGCAGCACTCGGCTCACCTCTCTCACAAATTCTGCATCCTGCTCGATATGCTCGATAACCTGAAACGACACCACATAATCGAAACTCGCATCAGCAAAATCGAGTGGTGGCACAACCATCTGGCAGAACTTAGCATTGGCTGGCAACTCATTCTCAAATTCGGGGGCGTTCTTGTCAATTGTGGTGAAACTCTTTACAGCAGGTGCAATCACATCGACACCATAGCCCATACCCGTACCAATCTCCAGCACATCGCCCGAGACCAACTCGGCAGCCTTGTAATAGGCTAAAATCGAGCGCTGAAAGACAAAGTTATCCGATGCGTCGCGTGGCGAGACACGCTCGGCGGTATGAAGTTTTGCCATATTACTTCTTGAGTTTAATCTGGTGAGGCTCAGCCTCTATTTCACCGCGCTTGAGCAACATACCAACAGCACGCTTAAAGACCTTCTTGCTCATCTGCGTTGCAGCGTGCACCTCATCGGGAGTGGAATCGTCGCCAACGGGTAACAGACCGCCATTACTCTTCAGCAGTTCAAACAATCCGTCAGCCGATGCTGCCACGCCATCGTAACCCTCACGGCGCAACGACAAATCGATGCGGTTATCCTCGGTGATACGGCGCACATAGCCCTCCAGCCTATCACCCACCTTCACCTGCTGGAAAATCTGATTCTTATAGACCATACCCCAGTGGCGAGAGTTGATAATGGCACGATAGCCAATTGGGCTTTCAGATGCAATCAGCAAATCAACCTTTTGGCGAGGCTCAACGGTGATAACATCGTTATCAATAAAGCCCTTGAGCTTCATTGTGGCCACACAACGGCCTGTGATATTATCCACATACAACCACACCACATAGCTGCGGCCTGGCAACACACCACCCTGCTGGTTGCGGTTGGGCAAGAACAAATCCTTGCCCGACACACCCCAATCGAGGAATGCTCCGTGAATATTCTTATCAACAACCTTCAACGAGGCCACCGTACCCTCGGTGATAAGCGGCTTATCGGTCGTTGCGACCAATCTATCCTCCGAATCGTGATAGACAAAGACCTCTATCTCATCGCCCACAGCATTGCCCAGCGACACAAAACGGTTGGGAAGAAGCACCTCCTGTCCCTCTTCGTCGGCCAAATAGAGGCCATAATCCGATATGCGGTTAACCTTTAAGGTTTGAATACGTCCTACTTTCATATAAAATACTCTTTATGGCGCGACATTACGCCTATTACTAAAACAACGCGGGCAAAGATACAAAAATTCAAATAACTAAGAAGCTATTTAACCTCTTATTAGTAACGAATAGTAATCTTAGAATCCTTCAAGAATACATCGTGGCTGAGGGTGAAACCCTCCAATGGCTTGCCATCAATCTCAATCGAGCGAATCAAATCGTCAGCCGACTTACGGCCTGCAGTACGGATTGTAATGGTGTTTGCACCTGAGCGAATCTTGATTTTATCGTACAATGGCGACACCATCTCATAGGTATTATCACCCACCACAACAGGGTAGAATCCCATCGAGCAGAATACATACCACGCACTCATCGTACCGTCATCCTCGTCCATCTCGGGAGCAAAGCCATCGAGCTTATTCTGGAATGCGCGACCAACGAATGGGGTTGGATACTCGGCATTGCCGCCATAGCGGTGAACCATATCCTCTTTGGTGAGCAGGTCACGCACCAGACGCTGGCTACCTTCAGGATTACCAAACACGTTATATAGCAGAGGAGTATGGATATCGGGCTCGTTACCCTGATTAAACAGATCATTCTTGAAGAAGTAATCAATCTGCTCGGCGAGCTTCTCCTTGCCCACCAATGCAATCATCTTGTCGAAACAGTGAGGTGCGGCCCAGCGATACTGCCAGCGAGTACCCTGATAGAGACCATTGCCACGCATCTTCACAAAGTCGTCACGGATGGTCATAAACTCTGTTGGCCAAGTGGCATCAAAGAGAGAATCGGCCATTGCGCTATAAATTTTGGCATCCTCCTTCTCACCCACGAGCTCGGCAATCTGCCCCAAAGCCCACAAGTCGTAAGAGCTCTCCAGACGCTGGTCGGGAGTGCGGTAGAGCAAATCGTGAGCAGCCTCGCGCTTCAAGCCCTCGTAGCCTACCTTCAAATCCACATTGCGGATACCCTTTTTCCAAGCATCGAGAATCACAACGCCGCTATGCTCGGTACGAACCGTTGGAACCGACTCGTGAGGAGTTGCCCAGTTGGCCTTACCTGTGCGATACTGATGCAAAAGCGACATTACAATATCGCTCATAGCCTCGGGCTCGACGATTGTGAGCAGCGGGAACTTTGTGCGGAACGAATCCCACATACTCCACGATGAGTAGTAGTTAAATCCATCGGCATTGTAAATCTTGCCATCGGTTGCCTTATAGCGGCCATCGTTGGTGGTTACATCCATCGGGCTGAGATATACACGATAGAGAAGCGTATAGAAGATTGTGCGCTGATCCTCGGTACTACCCTTCACTTGAATCTGATTAAGCTTCTCGCGCCACTGCTGGCAAGCCTCCTTGAGCAATTTATCGAATGATTTTTTGCTCCAGTCGGCGGCAATATCATCGGCAGCATCCTGACCTACTGCCGACACAGCGATACGTACCTCCACCTGCTCAACACCTTCGGCAAACTCCAAAACGGCATTTGTAGGATTGCTCTGAACAACCTTAAAATCGGAGTTCACGCTAAAGTTGAAGTAAAGTCGGTAACTACCTCTTGAGCAAGCAGTAGGAGAATTGACATGACCAGTAATCAAATTGGCCGATTGAACCTTATACTCCGAGCTAACGTTGTGCTTATCGACCGATGCCGAGAAATCAACATAGAGCAATTTGCGCCCCTCCTTAGGGAATGTATATCGCTCAACGGCCATATTCTTTGTGGCGGTAAATTCGCCCTTCACACCATTATCAAATTTAGTGGCATAGTAGCCTGGATAAGCCACCTCTGTACCCTTCACAATCTTCAACACATCGCCTGGCAGAGCGGGCTTCACACTGAGGTTACAACCAGTACCGCTACAACCCACACCCGATACTCGGTTAATCGACACACCCGACACAGTCTCAACTGCATAGTCGTAACCAACGTGGCTACCTGGCGAGCTATCAGGACCAACGGCAATAGCACCAAATGGAACTGCTGCAGCGGGCGACATCTGACCGTGATCGCCTGAAGTGCCCAAAAACAGATTTACATACTTTTCATTTTGTGCAGAACATACCATCGCTGCACAAAGGGATACTATCAACAATAAAACTCGTTTCATATTATCGTTTTTTAATTATAACAATCTTTTATTCGCTCTTTAACACAACAGGCCCAAGCAAACCATACTTTTTGAGTTCGGCTCGTGCCGATGGGCCGTTGATTGTCCACGTCTTGCGCTCCGACTCAGGCTTCGAAGCATCATAAACCAGACGATTAAACCAGGTGCTTGTAACTTTAATCTGCAAATCGTTCTCTCCCTTGCGAACATAATCGGCAATATCGATTGCATAAGGAGCGCACCACAAAGGTCGCAAAACCTTAGAATTTATCGTAACCTCGGCAATCATATTTACACTACCCAAATCCAGCAACAGATTATCGGGCAGCTCTTGCAGATTGAATTTATTTGAGTAAACTACACTTCCAGAGAAAGCTTTGCCCTCATCCGAAATAGGCATATCCGACCAAGCAACCAAACCACTGATTTTCAGTTCGGCAGGAGCGCCCCAACCCTCAGGGAAACGAACACTCCACTCTGAATCGATATTTTGCTGATTCTTATATTCAACAACATTTGCACTCTTTTGCTTTGCATCGTGCTCAAACACCACAAAGCAAGAGCCAGCTTTGGGCATATCAAGTGTAACAACCGAGTAATCACCCCTACGCTCAACTGCCAAAGGCTCTATTTCACCCGTTACGGGATTCCACAACTCGGCCGCACCATCGGCCAAGAATGACACTTCGCCACTGAATGATGATAATTTCTCTGGTGTAACAAAATACCAATCAGCACCCTTCACCGCACGATGAATCCATCGAACATCGCCTTTAACGTCGGGCTTGATAGAGAGCATCGACAAGGCTTCTTCGATTGATACTCCGCTCAACAATCGGCCATTACCGACATTAGAAATTTTACCCTCAGAAGCATCACCCCAGATAGCTTTGACAGCCTTATCGAAACGTTGTTGAGACTCCGCTCCACCCTGCAATGTCGCAAGCGAAACAGGGGCATTGGCCACAATCGTAGCACCTTGCTCGAGAAGGTTATACAGACGCTCCAAAGTCTCTGGTCGCATACGTTTGTTTTCAGGAATCCACAACATCTTAAACGTCAAGCCTTCGGGAGTTACAATATCTCCATTGTTAACCGCAAGGCGGTTGAGCAAAACATCGGGATTACAATAGTCATACTTGTATCCAGCGGGGAAAGGATACTCCTGATCGGGTTTGTGGCTAATCTCATCGCCCAAATACCACAGCACATCGCTAACCGACTGGCCTCGCTCCAACATATAGCTGCATCGTGCCAGATATGTGGTTAGCTGACCAACGTATGGCCACCAGGTCTGGCCACGCAGGAATGGAGTTCCGATTCTTGAGCCCATAGATGTACCAGGAGGCAGGAATCCAATCTGTGGATTGTGAGTATAGGTATGGAAAACGTTATGGGTAACACCCTCTACAAAGTGGTAGTCGGCATACTCTTTGAGCATATCTAAATGCTCATCCCAAGTAAGCGAGAATGAGGTGAACGACTCCGCCGCAACGCGTGGTTTACCATAGAGTCGAGCCGCCGAAGCGGTAGGCTTAACGGGCTTGAAATTGAGTGAACCCACATAACCCGTAGAATAAGGATACCAGAACTCACACATCGGAATATCGGCATACTTGAAATACTCCATAATATCTGCTGGGAAGATATCGCCACCAGCCGTCTCGTACGACACGGTCAGCCCCTCGGCGTGGCCCAACTCTGCCATACGGCGATAAAATTTGTTGGCAAACAAATCACCTACAACAGAACGCCAATCCAGCAAAAAGCGAGATGTAGTTTCAGGAGAATCAATCACATAACCAAAGAGTGCAGGCAACCAATTACGCAACTCATAACCCTTGCGCTCTGCAAACTCCTGCTCCATCTTCATAGTCCACATCTGAGTTCGACACTCCCAACTATCGAGTAGTAATCCGCCAAGCATACCACCCTGCAATGCGCCGCTTGTAAGTCGGCCAATATATCCAGCATAGTGGGCTTCGGGGCCTTCGGTCGATAGTTTATCGCACTCCCAACCTGTACCCTCTGGGGGTGCAGGAGCATTCTTTTTACCCTCGTTGACGTGACCAATACGCAAAATAGTCCACTCGCCACCATTTGGAGCACTCCATTTAAGATTACCCTCAGCATCCATATATTTCGAGATATCGACAACCCCATTATTGGCTATATAGGCCTCGGCACTCTGCTTAACATCGTCGGCCGTGCGCTCAAAACTACGCAAAGTCCAACCAGCCTCCGACTGCCAGCTATTTTTGTAGGCAGTTGACCAAACCTTCACGCCACGCATATTCATATCGTAAGCGTTGGTAAGTTCGATTCGGCAACCAACAGCTTCACCCCTCCCTTCGCAGGCAAATGTGATAGGTTTATCATCCTGCCAGCTACTCTGTGGCAAATCGGCGTCAACCACTTTATGCCTGCTGCCATCGGCTTTGATAACATAGCAATTTATGTGGACACCTGGCTCGTATGACATATTATGATTGAGAGTCTGAACCGCTGGAAACTCTACTGAGCGCACCACTGCTGGAGCCGAGAAACGAGTCTCTACCCAATGGGGATTATCGGCAGTAGTGGGAGTAAATTTTATGGCCCTGCCGTTGAGCATCAACTCATTCCATTTATAATCACCACTACCCTTGATTGTGGTGTACTCCAAAGGCTTACCCGAATCGCCCTCCAGACGAGGAAATGCAACAACCGCAATATCGCGATAGTCGCGCCACTCCTCGGCACTTGGCTTGGGCTTTTCAAGAGTGATTTTAACATCACCTCCAGCGACATCGGCCCTACTATAAACCAGTGTACGCATCGCATTCTCTGGTTTAATCCACGGACCTCCCGACATCGCCCAACCTGGGCAGTTCTGCATAGTAAATCTAAGGCCCAGGCGCTTACACTCGTCTGCCGTATATTTCACTGCCGCATCCCAATTCTCGCTTAGGCACTCAATCTTGTCGTGTGTAGCAGGCCACTGACCACCAAACTGACCGTGAAAGAGCTGAACACCCGACAATCCTGCCGAGGCGATAGCCTCTAAATCGGCTGTGATACCCTCGTGAGATACATTACCGCCAATATAGTGGAACCAAGTTTCGGGATAGTGAACCTTATCGGGCGACACGAATGCTTTGCGGTCGTGATTGCCAAACCTGCGACTCATCTCGACCGAGGATGGCACTGCAATAGGTTTGTTATCACTGCACGAGGCTGAAAATATTATCGACAACAATGCGGCTGCATATGAGCCAATCAATAGGCTTCTTCTCATATCGATTTTAATTTAGTTCTATCGCTAATTCTCAATGGGTAGTTACAAAGCGTTAAAATTTCATTATGTGAGCAAACTATGTTAGCACAACTCACAATTCAAACATAACCCAAAACAACAACTACCCAAAAACACTAAATGCAAATTTAGAAAAATTATTGGAGAATATGATAAAAATATTCATTTATTTAGTCCGAATAATTTGCTTGGCAACTCGGCTTGTATTATCTTTGCCGAGAAATAGCTCACTTTAGCGAAAAAGTTCATATTATATGATAAGCAGAAGAATGCTCAGAATTAAGGTCATCAAGGCCTTGTATATGCATCTAAAATCGGAGTCAGATTCATTGATGGCCTCGGAGAAGACTCTCCTAACCTCAATCGACAAGACCTACGATCTCTATTTCCAGATGCTCTCATTGGTGGTTGAATTGGCTCACTATGCCGATCAGCGACAGCAGGCTGCTATGCAGAAGAAGTTGCCTACCTATGAGGATCTCAACCCCAACCGCAAATTTGTGGAGAACAGCGTAATTCGTCTGATTGCCGACAGCGACTCGGTGAACGATTACTTAGCAGCTCGCAAGCTCAACTGGGACAGATACCCCGAACTAATCAAGTTGCTTTACAATCAGTTGGAGCAGACTCCCTATTTCAAGAAATATATGTCGTCGCCCGAGCGCTCATTCCGCGAGGATTTGGCACTCATCACCGAGTTCTACACCAAAGAGCTTGAGGAGTGCGAGATGTTGGAGGAGGCATTGGACGAGCAGTCTATCCTCTGGAACGATGACTTGGGATTTGCCCTTGTGATGGTTACACGCACACTCTCTAATATGCGCCCATCGCACAAGGAGGTGAAGGTGTTGCCAAAGTTCAAGAGCGACGAGGATTTGGATTATGCAACAGGTCTGTTCGAGAACGCAGCTGTAAACTTCGACTCTCATCTGGAGACTATCGAGCAATACACCCGCAACTGGGATGTGGAGCGCATAGCCTATATGGACAATATCATTATGGTTATTGCGTTGGCCGAGCTTACATCGTGCCCATCAATCCCTGTAAAGGTTACACTCGACGAGTATATCGAGATTGCGAAGTTCTACTCTACTCAAAGCAGTAGCACATTCATCAACGGCGTACTCGACAAGATGGTGGCATCACTTACCGAGGCTGGCAAAATCAACAAGAGCGGCCGAGGCCTTATCTAATCCCCAGGCTAAGATGCGAGCGAGTGTCGGCAGGATAACCACTCTTGTAGCGGCCACTTTGGCGGCTGTGGCTTTAGTCAGCTCTTGCGGCAATGCAACAAAGAGCAGCACAGAGCAGGCAAAAGCCCCGAGAGCCAATGTGCAGAGCATAAAAATCTCGCCCGAAGCACTCAGCAATGGTCTAAAGGATACGCTGCGTTTTGGTGTGATGCGTCAGGGCGAGCAGGTGATTAAGGATTTACGAATAGAGAATGAAAGCGATAAGCCGATGGTTTTGCTCCGACACGTTACATCGTGCGGTTGTGTGAACATTGAGTATGAGCGCAAGCCCATCCCTGCAAAGCAGAGCAGCGACATCCATTTCGTCTATGATTCACGAGGTCAGGCAGGATGGCAGATGAAACTTTTGGAGTTTTATTTCGCCGATTCGGGCACTCCACTCAAATTATACATCGAAGCCGAGGTTGAGTAGTGTTGCTAATTGAGCAATAATCGCTATATTTGCAAGCCCCACCCTATTAGGGCAAGGCCGAGAATGGCCAATGGGCCGATAAACAGGAAATATAAACAATAAAATAAAGAGAAAAAGTTATGATGAATTTTTTGCAGGCAGCCGAGGCTGCACAGCAGCCCAGTATGGGCAGCTTCTGGATTATGATGTTGCTTATGGTTGGAGTTATGTACTTCTTTATGTGGCGTCCTGAGTCAAAGCGTCGCAAGGAGATGGCCAAATTCCGCGATGGTCTGAAGAAGGGCGACAAGATTATCACTGCCGGTGGTATCTATGGCGTTGTTAAGGAGGTGAAGGCAAACGAGCCTACAATCCTTATCGAGGTTGACAGCAACATTACTTTGCGTATCGACAAGAATATGGTTGTTGCCGATAACTCACAGTTGGCACAGCAGAAGTAAACGGGCAGAGCCTAAGATATAGAGCTATGTGGTTGTCCAATAAGTATGTCGGGCAACCACATTTCGTTAGAAGTTGTATAAGAAGAGCTATTTTGAGGCTGCTCGCAGATGGGGAAACCGCAGCATACTAAGCGTATGTGAGGATTTTCACATCAAGGCAGACGCCAAAAGAGCCTTATTAGACAGCTTCTGTTTTTTATAGGAAACACTGCTTGCAAGTGTAACAAAAAAATCGGCCACTCCACATTGGAAGCAGCCGATCGAGAAAGATATCTCACTTAAACTATTTTCCGAAGTAACGCTTGTAAAGTCCCTGGAAACCAGCACCGTGACGAGCCTCGTCCTTTGCCATCTCGTGAACTGTGTCGTGAACAGCATCCAAGTTCTGCTCCTTAGCCAAACGAGCCAAACGGAACTTATCCTCGCAAGCACCGCTCTCAGCCTCCATACGCTTCTTGAGGTTGGTCTTTGTATCCCATACTACCTCGCCGATAAGCTCTGCAAACTTTGATGCGTGCTCAGCCTCCTCGAATGCGTAGCGCTTGTAAGCCTCTGCAATCTCAGGGTAGCCCTCGCGGTCGGCCTGACGGCTCATGGCCAAGTACATACCAACCTCGGTACACTCACCCATAAAATGGTCCTGCAAACCCTTCCAGAGCTCCTCGCTTGCGCCCTTACCATCACCCAACTTATGCTCGGTAGCGAATGTGAGGTCACCCTCCTGCTCCTCTACCTCTACGAACTTATCTGCATTAACCTTGCAGAGTGGACACTTCTCAGGAGCTGCATCGCCCTCGTGGATATAACCGCATACTGTACAACGAAATTTCTTTGCCATAATTTTGTCTGTTTTAAGTTTGTTATTTTATAGTTTGTTTTCTTTTTCTATTGCAAAGATAAAAGTATTTTTGACTTTTCCAAATCAATTTTCAATCACATTTATCTATCATTACATAAGTAAAACTTATAAGGACGTATTACATTATATAATATAGAGCATCAGCAATAGCTTTTATAACTATTTATCCTGTGCATCCGCCACAAGACTCTCGATGTAGGCTACATCGGTGCAATCTTTGGCCATAACTCGCTTCTGGCTGTCGAGCAGATAGAGAGCAGGGATAGCACGAAGGTCATAACTGCGCTCGCTTGTAATCACACCACCTTTGTCGTAACCATTTATCCAAGCCGATGGATAATCCTTCAAATGCTCGCGCCAAGCCTCCAAATCCTTGTCGGGATAGAGTACCAGCACCTTGAAATCGCCACGCTCGGTAAGCTCATTAAGCAGGGGCGACGAGAGCAACTGCTCACGCACCTCACGACACATCGGGCAACCTGGATTGCTGATAAAGATAAGCAGATACTCAGCCTCGATGTCATACATTCGGTGGCTCTTGCCCGAAGCTAATGTGTAACTGAAATCGTTAGCGGGGCGGCCTACCCTATTCTGCAATGCAATCGAGAGATCAAACTCATAGGGCTTGCGCTCATACTCATCGAGCCACTCACTGCTGATAGCACTCTCCAGAACGGGGATATACTTCTCGTCGTTGCGCAGTTGTGAATTGGGATCGTGCAACACGCTCTCGGCCAAAAAGAGGAAATACTCAAACATCTTCTTCGACTTCGAAGCCCTTTGCATCAGCGCCTTCATAGATTTATTGACCAACGAATCGGGCACACATCCAACGGCATATACGGCAAACGAAGTGAGCATACTCGATGTATCGGCACGATAGATAAATGTGGTGTCGCTGAAATCAAACTTATCCCAATAGTGCTCGCTCATATATACCCTCTTCTGCTCATCGGGCATTGAGGCTGGTGCAAGCGTGGGCACAAACACCGCAGCACGCTCTGCCTTGTTATTATGCTGTGCCAGCACAGAGCTATCGGCACCGCTATCCGAAGTGCGAGATTTTCTTGTCCCGCAACCCACACCATTGACCACAGCCGCAAGAATCACTACTGCATACAATATCTTTTTCAAATCCATATATGTACTCTTTATAATAATTATACTACACAAAAATAACACAAACATATAAATAGCCCACAATTAACCCCGAAAAAAATGTTATATTTGTGATAAAATAACTCAAACAATAATATTATGAACAACAAGATTACACTTCTGGTGGCCGCAGCGGCTCTAATGCTTAACACCGCCTGTTCATCACCTAACAAGAGCCAAGCAGAGAAGAAATCGATTCGCGACCTTGTACTGATTTACAATGGCGGAAAATTCCGCACCGTAACGTGGGATAAGGAGCATTTCTCAGCATACGTCGCAACCGACAACACGCCCGAGAAGAGCGCCGAGTGGCTCTTTGATGGGTTCTTGTTTTTGGAGATTAGCTACGATAGCCAGAGAGGTTTTGCCAAAAACTACCGAGCAAACGGTTGCCGCAAATTGGAGTGGATTGACCTTATCGACCAGTGGCTCACACCTGGGCTGAACATTATGGCATTGGACGATGCTATCAGCGATGCTCGCAAGAAGATCGGCGGAGAATACAACACCCGAAGATTGGTTATCTCATTGCCTGAGCCTCTGTTTGCTCAAACCGATTGGGGCGAGGTTGATGGCAAGGCTCTCGATTTTTACTACGACAAGGATCGAGTGGCGGCCTCAAAGTGGTATATTGATTATATCATCAAGCGCATAGATGAAGCCAAATTGAAAAACCTTGAACTCGATGGTTTTTATTGGCTTGCCGAGCACGTTATCGACACCCACAGCATTGTAAACGAGGTGGCCGACTATGTACACTCGAAGGGTATGGATTTCTATTGGATACCTTATAATCGAGGCGTTGGTCGTGAAAGATGGGCGCAGTGGGGATTCGACCACGCCTATCTACAACCTAACCACTTCTTCCATTTGGACGTGCCCGATTCTCGTATTCAGGATACTTACGACTTTGCCGCTGCGGCCAATATGTCGGTAGAGATGGAGTTTGATGATCGAGTATTGGAGAGCAAGGGCGACCGTCGCGACCGTCTCACGGCTTATATCGACATCTATGAAAAGAATGGCGTATTCGACAATCTCGATGTGGCCTACTATCAGGAGGTAGATACATTCTACAAGCTCAAGCACGGAACAGAGAACGAAAGAGCTTTATATGACAGATTAGTGAAATTAATCACCGCTCGACAAAAAGAACATTATAATCAAGAATAATAGAGTATGAATATCCGAAACACAATCGTTTGCTGTGCCGCATTACTCACAGCAATTTCATTTTCAGCTTGCACAAAATCAATAGTTGGAAGTACAGAAGTACGTGACCTTGTGCTTATCTACGACGGTGGCGACCACCGCAAAATCGACTGGAACAAAGAGAAGTTTGCCGACTATGTATCGACCGATGTTGTCGATGGCAAAGAGGAGTGGCTCTATGATGGTTTTCTGTTTCTCGAAATCATCTGCAACAAGGATCGTGGCTATGCCACCGGCTACCGCAAGGGCGGAGCGCAAAAGGAGCACTGGATTGGACTTATTGACCAGTATCTGACTCCAGGGCGTGATATAGCAGCTCTGAACGACGCCGTTGGCGAGGCTCGCGAAAGAATTGGAGGCGAGTTCCACCGCCGCAAGGTTGTACTTTCGCTTCCTGAGCCATTGCTCGGTCAGACTGACTGGGGCGAATTAGATGGCCAGAAGCTCGACTTTAATGTCGATGCCGACCGCATCAAGGCCTGCAAGTGGTATATCGACCTTTTAATCGAGCGATTCAAGGAGGCTGAGTTGGAGAATCTGCAGTTGTGCGGATTCTATTGGTTGGCCGAGCACGTCACCGAGACCGTAACATTCGTGAAGGCTGTGTCGGACTACATCCACGAAAAGGAACTCGACTTCTATTGGATTCCTTATTTCAAGGCCAACGGTTATGAGAGTTGGGAAAAGTGGGGATTCGACCACGCATATCTGCAGCCCAACCACTTCTTCAACACCGAAGTTCCCGACTCACGAGTTGATGAGACCTGCGAGCTTGCAAAGGCAGCTAACCTATCGCTCGAAATGGAGTTTGACGAGAGAGTATTGCAGCGCAATGGCGACAGGGGTTGTCGTATGGCGGCATATATCGACTCATACGAGAAGAATGGAATCTTCTCTACCAAGAATGTAGCCTACTATCAGGGCAATCACGCCTGGTCGGAGCTAAAGAGAGGCACCGAGCAAGACAAAGGACTCTTCAAACGATTGGCAAGTATAATCGTAAAGCGTCAAAAGGAGTTTTACAAGGACAAATAGCGGTAGCTAACATTCCAAGCACCGCGTTTGGCATCACTACCTAAGACAAAAAAACCGAGATGCATATCGTTTGATGCATCTCAGTTTTTCTTTGCGTTCAGCTACGCGACATCGTGAACGCCAACGATATATGCTATTTATCGGATGATAGTCTCCTCGCGGTCTGGACCTACTGAGATAATCTTCACAGGAACACCAGTCTGCTCCTCGATAAACTCCACATAAGCCTTAAACTCGGCTGGGAAGTCCTCATACTTACGGATACCGCTGATAGGAGTCTTCCAACCCTTGAACTCGGTATATACAGGCTCCAAATTATCGGTAACCTCATAAGGGAAGTAATCAACCACCTCGCCGTTGATCTTATAAGCAGTAGCCACCTTAACAGTATCGAAGTCGTCCATAACGTCAGACTTCATCATAATAAGGCCAGTAACGCCATCAACCATAACGGCATACTTCAACGCTACCAAATCCAACCAACCGCAACGACGTGGACGGCCTGTCACTGCGCCAAACTCGTGGCCAATCTTACGCAACTCCTCACCAACCTCGTCAAAGAGCTCCGTTGGGAATGGTCCGCTACCCACGCGAGTGCAGTATGCCTTGAAGATACCATACACATCGCCAATCTTTGTTGGAGCAACGCCCAAACCGGTGCAGACACCCGCACAAACTGTGTTAGACGATGTAACGAAAGGATATGTACCGAAATCAACGTCGAGCATTGAGCCCTGAGCACCCTCGGCCAAGATAGCCACATCCTCGTTGATATATTTGTTTACCTCGTGCTCGCTGTCGATAAAACGGAAGCCACGCAAGTACTCGATACCCTCCATCCAAGTCTTCTCATACTCGGTGATGTCGTACTCAAAGCCCTCATACTGCGAAAGCATCTCAATGTGCTTGCTCTTGAGCTTGTTGTAACGGTCGATGAAGTCCTCGGCCAAAACATCACCGAAGCGCAAACCGTTACGGCCAGTCTTGTCCATATAAGTTGGGCCGATACCCTTCAATGTAGAACCAATCTTCGACTTACCCTTTGCAGCCTCGCTGGCAGCGTCGAGCATACGGTGAGTTGGCAAAATAATGTGAGCCTTCTTAGAGATAAAGAGTTTCTGCTTTACATCAATACCCTGAGCCGAGATATTTACAAGCTCCTCGGTGAGGCTTACAGGATCTACTACCACGCCATTACCGATGATATTAATCGAACCCTCGCGGAAGATACCCGATGGCACGGTGCGCAACACAAAGCTATTGTCGCCGAAATGCAACGAGTGACCAGCGTTAGGACCACCCTGAAAACGAGCAATCACTTTATAATTTGGGGTAAGTACATCAACAACTTTACCTTTACCCTCATCACCCCACTGCAATCCAAGTACTACATCAATTTTTTTCATTATCTGTTAGCATTTTACGCAAAAGACATTTTTTGCATTCAAAGGTACATATTATTTTCTATCTGCAAACTTATTTCTCGCAGGAAATTATCAACAGGTTGTTAAAAAAGAGCGTTTCGTAGGCAAATTCATTCAAATCGACCACTCAAAAAGGCTCTCGCCGACCAATAAAGAGTGGTTGTCCAACAAATTCGTCGGGCAACCACTATTCGTTAGAAATCTCCTTATCAATTATGTGGCGACTGAATATTACTCCATATCGTCGTCGGCCAACTGATTGGCCTCCTCCTGGATATCCTCAGCACCCTTCAAATCCTCGTCACCGAAGAAGTCGTCATCAATGCCGTCATCACCCACCTCGTCGATCTTCACATCAATCTTCACAAGATATGAAATCTCATCGGTCTCGTAGGGCACAACATAGAAAAAGTCGCCATTTGGCTTATCGATACGAGTCATCACCTCGGCAAAACCGCGAGGATATAGCTCTTTTACAGCCTCTTGCTGTTCTGCTGTGAGGTTGTTAAAACTTGTAACTAATCGTTTCTTGGTGTTATTCGGTGTCATAAATCTCAAAAATTTTCTGCAAGTATAAGCAAAATTTGGAAAGATTGCCAACTCTGAATATTTTTTTTGCATTTTTTTTGATTTATGCCGTTGTTCCAAACAATTTGTGTACCTTTACTGCTAAAATTCGCCCGATTTATGAGTGTAGAACAACAGATCAGAGAGTTACGCAGTCTTCTCAACGAGTATAACCACAAATACTACGTTGAGAACAACCCTATTGTGTCGGACTTTGAGTTCGACACTCTACTGCGCCAACTTCAAGATTTAGAGCGAGATAACCCTCAGTTTGACGATCCCAACTCGCCCACAAAGCGTGTTGGAAGCGATCTAAGCAACTCGTTTCGGAGTGTCGAGCACTCGTTCCCTATGCTATCGTTATCGAACACCTACTCGCTCGACGAGTTGCACGAGTGGATCGAGCGCACCGAGCGCGAGGTGGGCCAGGTAGAGTATATGTGCGAGTTGAAATTCGACGGTACAGCCATATCGCTCACTTACGAAAACGGGCAACTTCTGCGTGCAGTAACTCGCGGTGATGGCACTCGAGGCGACGATGTCACAGAGAATGTACGCACCATACGTTCGGTACCTTTGGTGCTGACAGGCGGCGGCTATCCCGATTTCTTTGAGATTCGTGGCGAGATATTTATGCCCTATGCCTCGTTCGACCGCCTCAATGCCGAGCGTGAAGCTGCGGGCGAGCAACTCTTTGCCAATCCCCGAAATGCCGCTGCGGGCACACTCAAACAGCAGCAGTCGCAGGTGGTAGCCAAGCGAGGATTGGATTGCACACTCTATCAGTTAGCAGGCAACCAACTCCCATTCGAGTCGCACGCCGAGAGTTTGGAGGCGGCCCGAAAGTGGGGATTCAAGGTCTCGGATTGCAGCCGATTGTGCCTTTCGCAGAGCGAGATTGACGACTATATTAAATATTGGGATACAGCCCGCAAGCAGATGCCGTTTGCAACCGATGGTATAGTGATTAAGGTCAACCGCTATGCCGACCGCCGCAAATTAGGCTCTACATCGAAAGCTCCGAAGTGGGCTGTGGCCTATAAATTCAAGGCCGAGCAGGCTTTGACAAAGTTAGAGAAAGTCACCTATCAGGTGGGGCGCACAGGAGCTATCACCCCCGTCGCTAACCTTGAACCTGTGCTTTTAGCGGGTACAACCGTAAAGCGTGCCACGTTGCACAATGCCGACCAGATTGCAGCACTCGACCTGCGCGAGGGCGATATGGTCTATGTGGAGAAGGGTGGCGAGATTATCCCAAAGATTACGGGCGTGGAGCTTTCGGAGCGACCAGCCGACTCTACCCCACTGCAATATATCGACACTTGCCCAGAGTGCGGCTCTAAGCTGGTGCGTTATGAGGGCGAGGCCAAGCACTACTGCCCCAACCAGAGCGGTTGCCGTCCGCAGATTTTGGGACGAATAGAGCATTTCATTCGCCGCAAGGCTATGAATATTGAGAGTTTGGGCGAGGAGACCATCGGTCTGCTTTTCGAGAACAAGCTCATCAGCAATATTGCCGACATCTACGACCTTAAGGCTTCACAACTCTCGGTGTTGCCACGTCTGGGCGAGAAATCGGCCGACAACATTATACAGAGCATAGAAAACTCCAAACTGGTGCCTTTCCACCGAGTGCTGTTCGCATTGGGAATACGTTTCGTTGGCGAGACAACAGCAAAATATATGGCCGCGCACTTCCGTTCGCTGGATGCCATTACAAATGCCAGCCGCGAGGAGCTAACCGAAGCCGAGGAGGTGGGCGAAAAGATTGCTGACTCCATCATCGACTATTTTTCGGACAATAACAACCGAGCCATCATCGAGCGACTTCGCTCGGCAGGTCTTCAGTTTGAGGCTGAGGAGCGAGCTGCCGCGTCGGAGAATTTGGCGGGATTGACGTTTGTCATCTCGGGCTCGTTTGCCGACCACTCACGCGATGAATTGAAGGCACTTATCGAGGCTCACGGGGGAAAGAACCTCGCAGCCGTTTCGGCCAACACATCATATCTGCTAGCAGGCGACAAGATTGGTCCTGCCAAATTACAGAAGGCAAACAAACTCGGCATCAAGATTATCTCGGAGCAGGAGTTTATCGAGATGATTGGCGGTGATGATAGTACCGCCTCACCTCAGAGCCAACAACCCGAAAAGCCCAAGCCATCGGCAGACAACGCAAAAGAGAAACAGACAGACAACACTCCAACACCCGTTCAAGGCTCACTGTTTTAGAGCAAAACCAGATGGGAGTGCAATATAAATTAGATTAAAAAACAAAGATTATAGTTCAACTATGAAACAACACAAACTCAGCGGTGTAGGAGCCGCAATGATTACACCATTCAAGAGCGATTTTTCGTGCGATTGGGATTCACTTCGCTCGATGCTCGATTATGTGATTGATGGAGGAACCGACTATATAGTAAGCCTCGGCACAACAGCCGAGACACCTACCCTTTCGCCCGACGAGAAGAACGAAGTGCTGCGTCTTACAAAGGAGCACGTTGCAGGCCGTATGCCTATTGTGGCTGGTGCTGGTGGCAACGACACTCGCAAGCTCATCGAGCACATCAAGCAGATGGATTTGGAGGGAGTGGAGGCTATCCTCAGCGTTACACCCTACTATAACAAGCCATCGCAGGAGGGACTCTATCAGCACTTTATGGCTGTTGCCGACTCATCACCCGTACCCGTTATTCTCTATAATGTACCAGGTCGTACGGGCGTGAATATGACCGCCGAGACCACCTGCCGCCTTGCAGCCGACCACCCCAACATCATTGCCGTAAAGGAGGCTTCGGGCAAGATTGACCAGATTGACCAGATTATAAAGAACCGACCAGAGAATTTCCTCGTGTTGTCGGGCGACGATGGTATGACAGTCGATGTTATGCGCAAGGGCGGCGATGGCGTTATCTCGGTCGCGGTAAATGCTTTCCCAAAGAAGTTCTCGCACGTTGTCGATTTGGCTGGGCAGGGACTCTTCGACCAGGCCGACAAGGCCTATGAGCCACTTCACGAGGCTGTGTGCGCACTCTTCGAGCAGGGTAACCCTGTTGGTGTAAAGGCGGCCCTCACGATTTTAGGCCAGATTGAGAATGTATTGCGTCTGCCACTTGTTCCAGGCACCGATTTGCTGATGAAGAAGATGGAAAGATTGATTCGCGAATACGAATTGTGCTAAATCTTCGTTCTACCTAAAACAAGAATAGAGATTTATGAAGAGATTACTTTTGGCCCTTATGCTGATTATGCCCCTTGTCGGCTGGGCAAAGATTCCCGACGAGGAGGATATCAAGCGCAAGATATTCGATCCGCAGTCGCAATATTACTACATCAACCTGATGATGCGCTACAACAATCTCGAGAGGCTCAGCGACGAGGATTACCACTACCTCTACTATGGCTATGCCTATCAGGCGGAGTATAAGCCAACGGCATCAAACCCCTCGGCCGACGAGTTGTACGCCAACATTATGGGGCTCAATACCGAAGATCCCGACCAACGACAGCTCGAAGAGATTATAATCTACTGCAACCGAGCTTTGGAGCAGGATCCGTTCAACCCCACTATGCTCAACCTGCTCGTCTATGCCTATGGCACGATGGGCGACAAGGAGAAAGAGAAGGCCTACTTCTACCATCTGAGTGGCATTATGGAGACTATCAAGACTTCGGGCGACGGCCGCAGCGAGAAGTACCCGATGCATATTCTGATGTTCTCACACGCTATTGATGTTGTGACATCAATGGGATTGGAGACTCTCCGCCCACGAATCATCAGCCGCTCGGTGGAGATTGTACCACTCAAGACACCTCACAAGGTGCCCGATGGTAAGAAGATTCAGGGCTACTACTTCGATTATAGCCGAATCTACCGTAACAAGCCAGAAGGTGCCACATTCAAACGCGAGCGCACTTGGCAGTTCAACAACCTCGGAGTACAAGAGTATAAATAGTGTATAGCGGCCCAATGCCGACAACAACCCAAGCAATGATTTTACGACTGAAAAACATATTTTTGGTGGCGTTGATTCTGCCACTCCTTGCACTCTCATCGTGCAAGAAAGAGGAGAAGCAGCCCAGCGAAGCAGCCACGCCCCACACCCTTATCTACTACTTTACGGGCACGCAGCTAAGTCTGCACTTCTACAACAACATCGCAGCAGCCGAGGTGGCTGTGCGTCGCGATGTGTTGAAGGATAGCCGCATAGTATGTTTTTTTCAGTCGAGTGACCGACGCAAGGCCGAGGTAATCGAGCTTGTCTATAACAACGACTTGTGCGAAAGAAAGGTGCTGGCGACATACGAATTGCCCGCCATTATGGATGCCGAGCAGTTGACCTATTATCTCAATGAGATTATGACATTAGCCCCCGCCGAGAGCTATGGTCTGGTGATGGCTGGCCACGCAACAGGCTGGGTACCCGTAAATAGCGATCCTCAATCTTCATCAATATTATCGGGTGGCAAGAGGATAACACACTATATCAGCCACGACGAATTTTGGAAAAAGCAGGATAGTGGCGTTGAAACCCGCTTCTTTGGCGAGAAGTATAGCCAGACGGCAGCAAACGCATTCAACATCCCCGATTTGGCAAAGGGTTTAAGCAATACGGGGGTATATTTCGACTACATCCTGTTCGATGCCTGCCTTATGGCCAACGTGGAGTCGCTGTATGATTTGCGTAACACCGCCCGCTACATCATAGCATCTCCTTGCGAGATTATGGCGGCGGGATTCCCATACACCGATATTGTACCACTGCTTATGAAGGATGGAGGCCGCACTCACGACCTTGCAGGAGTTTGCAAGGCCTTCTACGAACACTACGAGAATAGCAAATCATATCGTTCGGGCTCGGTAGCGCTTATCGACTGCACACAACTCGATGCACTCGCATCGGCTGTCAAGGCGGTTAATGCGGCCAAAAAGAGGAGCTACGACATTGCCAACATTCAGACATTTGAGGGGCAGCGCGACCACGTCTTCTTCGATTTGGGCGACTACATAGAGCAGATGTGTGACGATAGCAAAGCCCTAAGACAATTCCAGCAGCAGATGAACAAAACCATCATCACGAAATACACACTGCCAGTATTCTGGTCAAACATAGGCGTTGCAGGCGAGTACCCCATCCGTACATTCTCAGGCCTCACCACCTCGGCCCCATCTGTACTTTATCGCGACGATTACGCCAAAACCGCTTGGTACAAAGCAACGAACTAACATTATATATACATAAACAAAAAAAGAGGCTATAAAGCCTCTTTTTTTGGTATTGATAATCGCGTAGTTATCTTCAGTGAAAAACTTTTACTCGTAGCGGCCGCTCTTCAGGCGGTCAACCTCCTCACGAGTGAGGAAACGCCACTGGCCACGCTTAAGATTCTTCTTGGTGATACCCGCATAGTACACACGGTCGAGCTTCTGCACTGTGTAGCCGAGGTGCTCGAAGATACGACGTACGATACGGTTGCGGCCCGAGTGAATCTCGATGCCTACCTCCTTCTTATTATCGCTCACATAAGCAATCTCATCGGCATAAATTTCGCCATCCTCCAGAGTGATACCCTCGGTAATCTGCTCCATATCGGAGCGAGTGAGTGGCTTGTCGAGTGTTACCTGATAAACCTTCTTCTTCTCGAGTGATGGGTGTGTGAGCTGGCGTGTGATGTCACCATCGTTGGTAAAGAGCAACAAACCCAAACTATTCTTATCCAAACGACCTACTGGGTAGATACGCTCGGTGCAAGCGCCCTTCACAAGCTCCATAACGGTCTTGTCGGCGTGAGGATCCTCGAGTGATGTAACATAACCCTTAGGCTTGTTCAACACCAGATAAACCTTCTTCTCACCCTGCACCTTCTCGTCGTTGAATCGCACCTCGTCCGATGGCATAATCTTAGAGCCGAGCTCGGTTACAATCACACCATTCACAGTTACCAAACCTGCTGTGATGAAATCATCGGCCTCACGACGTGAGCAGAGACCAGACTGAGCCAAGAAACGGTTCAAACGCATCTGGCCAATCTGCTTTGCTGGGTTGTACTTTGGATAATCCTTTGGACGGTCATCGTTTGAGCGGAATGGCTTGCGACCACCCTTGAAACCACCCTTCGACTGATATCCATCACGACTCTTTGAGCCAAAACCACGTCCCTCCGAACGCTGCTCCTGTGCGCCGTAAGATGAGCCGAAGCTCTTCTTTGCTGGGCCACCCGCTGGGCGACTGCCTGCTACGGTACGGTTACCACGACCAAAGCCTGCGCCATTCTGGTTGCGGCCTGCGCCACGATGTGTGCGCTCCTCACGCTGACCACGCTCCTCCGAGAATGAGTCGTTGCGCTTGTAATCCTCTCTCAGACGGTTGTCGGCCGAGAAGTTGGGGTTGTACGATGCTCTGCGAGCTGATGAATCACGGCGACCTGCGCCAAATTTTACTCCCTCGTTATCGGCCTCACGGCGAGGACGGGGAGAGTGCTCAACACGCTCGGTCGATGCGGTGCGCGAACGCTTGTCGCGACCGAAACGCGACACTGCGAAAGTTGAGTCTTGCTTAGTATTTTTCATAATTTTCTCTGTTTGACGGGCAAAGGTACGTTATTTTTTTGGATATTAAACAATTTGCAGACCATTTCGCCACGAAAAAACGCTTACTGTCAAAGATTAGCATATATTTCTTATCTTTGCGCTACAAAACAAGGCAACATTATGGGAATGAACCGCGAAATATTGCGCATCGCCCTGCCCAACATCATCTCCAACATCACAGTCCCCATTATGGGTATTGCGGGAACGATGATTGCGGGCCATATGGGCAACTCGGTGGCCACCATCGGTGCGTTGGCTATCGGCGTATCAATCTTCAACTTCATCTACTGGAATTGCAGCTTTATCCGTATGGGCACAAGCGGCCTGACAGCTCAGGCTTATGGCTCGGGCGACAGACGTACCACAACGCTTATGCTGGCTCGCGCACTACTCGTTTCGGTTGTGGTGGGTTTTGGTGTGTTGCTGCTGCAACGCCCCATAGGCTTAGGTGCGCTGAAGATGATGAACGGCAGCGATATGGTGGCCGACTACTTTTTCGCTCGCGTGTGGGCCGTACCTGCTGGCGTGCTTCTGTTTGGCCTTAACGGCTGGCTTACGGGTATGCAGAATGCCATTATACCAATGGTTGTAGCCATTGCCGTCAATGTGATTCACGTTGTATGTAGCATTTGGTTTGCCTTTGGCTTTGATATGAGCATTGTGGGCATCGCCTATGCATCGGTTGTGGCGCAGTGGACGGGTGTGATTGTGACGCTCATAATCACTTGGTGGCACTTCCGCCGAGGCTTCGTGAAAATCAAGTGGGCCGAGGTGATTGATGTGGTGGCTATGAAGGAGTTTTTCCTTATCAACCGTGACATCATCATCCGCACCCTCTGCATCGTTGCCACCTACACATTCTTCACAGCCGCCTCGGCTCGTATGGGCGACGACACAATCTTGGCGGTGAACACCATTCTGTTGCAGCTCTTCACTCTATTCTCTTATATGAACGACGGTTTTGCATTTGCGGCCGAGGCTCTGACAGGCCGATTCATTGGAGCTAAAGACGAGCCATCGCTTCGCGATGCGGTGAAGAAGTGTATGATTTGGTGCTTGGTTGTGGCAATTATCTATATTGGCGTGTATATTGGCTGGTGGCGTGAGTTGCTCTCGATGTTCATAAGCGATGGTGCCGATGCCAATCTTCTTTTGGACTATGCGGGCCGATATATTGGTTGGATTATAGCCATCCCTTTGGCTGCCGCTATGCCATTTGTTATGGACGGAATTATGGTGGGGGCCACCCGTTCACGCATTATGCGCGATTCGATGCTCTACTCCACTATCGCCTATTTCGCCCTATTCTACGCCTTCAAGCCGCTGATTGGCAACAATGCCTTATGGTTGGCCTTCTCGTCGTATATGTTCCTGCGCGGAGCACTGCAATACCTGATGTCACACCGCCTGCACAAAATCTACGAACAGGCGAGATAAAACAAAACCGATGTAGTAGCCAAATCTTCAACTACCACATCGGTTTCTCTTTTTATAAATAAACTTAACCACTACTGCCGAATATGGCGTTTAAGCGAGAACGAACAAGCCACATATCGCAATTTAGCATCATATAAATCGAGACTCTTGCGTCGAAACGAATTAACCGATATCACGCACAATGTGTGTCCCTGATAGAAACTATATTCCAAAGTATAAATATAGCGATTCTGGGCCGATAAAAATCGCTTTAATCTACGCTGTAAAAGTTGCCTTTCACCAACCGACAATGAGGTGTGCGACAAAACCTGCTGATTCTCCTTTTCTCGGGCATCTTCGACTCGTATCAAACTATTGTCGCGACCATCGACCATCTCGATATGTATGGTCAAATCGTCACTTTTCTCATCGGTATTGTGCGCTGAAAATATAGCCGACTCCTTCACTATAAAATCGTTAAATGGCGAGGGATTATACGCCATAATAGGATTGTATTCCAACTGTTTGGGAATCTTAACCGAAAAACACTGATTCTCAAATGGCTTAAAATCCTTATCGTTCACCACCTCTTGTTGCGCTTTGCCTTGCGATGCACGCTTCGCACTCGGTTGAGCAAAAATCATCTGCGTCTGGACAATGGATAAAATTGCAACAAATAATATTAACCTACACATAGTCATATATTCTACTTCAAATCAAAATATCCCAAATACTCCTCACCGTCAGCATTCTTCACCCAACAATAAACGCGATTGTTATCAGGGGTTACATTAAATTTAAGGATTCGAACATTGTCAAACTCATAACATGCAACACCTCGACCGTCCCAATCAAATACTCCTAATCGAACATTATTTACATTCTTTTGGGGAGAATCACAATAGGTCACATAGATATATTTATCCGTAGTCAAAACTGAACATGTGCCATCTATACAACCCTCCTCTGCGATATATGCAGTTTTCAATTTTGGTTCATAAAAGCGTTTTACAAATCGAGGAGTCAATTTATCAGCACTCACATCAAAAGCCTCCATCACCATTCCGTAGTGAGTTGATGTGACAAGCTTTTCGCCGTTGGGACTAATATCTATATGAGCATTAATTTGCATATATGTTTTTCGCATTGCAGTATCGGCATCAATTGCGGGTGTAATGGCGGGATAGTCGGCATGCAGCACAAGAGTATCGAGATAATCGTCATTAGTC
>JAZOUS010000003.1:0-2834 GCA_045658265.1 Alistipes sp. | reverse complement strand
TCAGTTATGCCCCAGCAAAGGCTATAGCCATACCCACTATGTTGAGTAACGATGATGCCGTATAACGGCGTAGTAGTGTTATAAAGTTTCTCCAGAACATAGGCTTTTAGTTTGATTTAACAACATCCGCAGGGTTTTCTGTTGCGGCTTTCCACGAGCGGAGGGTTACAAGGCCGACCGTTACGGCGAGGACAATCACGAGGGCGGCGATATAGAGCCACCAAGGCTGTGCGATGCGGTTGGCGAACGACTCTAACCAGCGCGAGGTGATATACCACGCCACGGGTGCTGCCACCACAAAGCAACCCACTACAATCCACACATAACGCAGGTTTAGCATCTCGACAATCTGGCGTGTTGTTGCGCCATAGACCTTGCGAACAGCGATCTCCGAACGGCGGTGCTGCGTCTCGAACATCACGATACCGAATACTCCCATCAGCGCAATCACAATCGCCAAGACGGCGAACATACCTATCAATACCATATCCTTTTTAGTTTGCTGATATAGGCCCTCGACCCACTCCTCCAAGTAGTATAGTTCGGCAGCATCCGCAGCAGGTGCAAGTTCCTTTGTGAGTTTAGCCACATAGTCGGCAAAGGCCTCAACATCAGCCCCAGCCTGTAGGCGGATGTAATAATAGCACAACTCGCTGTTGCTATTGCAGTAGAATGCGTGGTGATCATTATCAACACCGAGCGATGTTAGGCGCACATCTTTGATCACTCCCACGACATCAAAGCCATCTTGGAAATGATAGCCAAGAGGAATGCCCACCTCACGGTTTAGCGATTTCATAATTATCATCTCTCCTCGTTCGCCTGATGAAGGGGTAAGGCCAACACCCTCAACCACCTCAAAGCCAAAGAAGTCGAGAAAGTTCCAGCGCACGGGATTAGCCTTAAGCTGATAGTTCTTATCCTGATAGGCTCGTCCCCAAGTCTGATTATTCCTGAAGAGGTTTGCCCAAGAGGCGGTTACGTCCTCAGCGTCTGGGTGCTGTTGCAGACGCTCGATTACCGTCTCTGAACGATCTCGCAAATCCCACGAAGCGAAGGTTACAATATTTGAGCGGTCGAAGCCCAAGTCGTAGTTAATCATATAGCGATACTGCAAGAAGAATACGGCAGTTACAATAATCAAAATCATCGCTACGGTAAACTGTGCGCCCACCATCACAGAGCGCAATCTGCGTCCAGTTGCCGACTGTGCAAAACCTCCCTTAACACCCAACGATGCGTTGAAACGGGTGATGTAGAATGCGGGATACAACGCTGCCACAACCGCTAACAATACCATAAGTGCGACCATCATAATAATAACTGCGATATTATCTCCAAGAGCCAGCGAACAGATAGAATAGTTGGTGATAAAGCTATCTTGAATCACAATCATCAGGTAGAATGTCAGAGCCATCGAGAGCAACACCAGGCCGATTGCCTCAAAGAGGAAGTTCCAACGCAGTGTGCCCTGGCTTGCACCGAATACCTTGCAGATATTCACTGCACGCATACGCACGGGAACAAGGGCGAAGAAGAAGTTGATAAAGTTGATAAATGCAATCAACACGATGATAAATGCAATGCTTGAGAGGATAATAGGTGTCGATTTCTTACCTGTCTGGAAGTTGTACGCTTCGTTAAACTCGGTGTAGTACATATCATCAACAGGCACAAGGCGTGTAGCGAGGATATGAGCGCCAGCCTCAATCTCTTCCTTAATCAAAGCCTCCTCTTCGGGATCTTCGGCAATCCACTCCTGCGCCATACCGAGGAACCACTCTGCATAGCGATTCTTGAAGATTTCGATGTAAGCATTGAGGTCGGCACCCTCACGCAGACGAACAAAGTTGGTGTAGTTCCAATTATTAGTGCCCGAGGTGTGTACCTGCTCGTCGCCCTGCACAATACTCCAATGACCGAATATTGAGTTCTTTGGCATATCCTCATATATCGCCACGATGGTCTGCTGCGTAGTTGGCTTGCCGTCATCAAACCTGCGACCACCCTCAAGGTAGATAACATCGCCTACACCTAAGCCCAACTTCTCAGCTTCGGAGCGTGACATTATCACCGTATTTGGATTTTTGAGCTCGCCAAAATCGCCAGCCAAGCACTCAAAACCGAAGAACGATGGTAGGTTTGGAGTAGCATAAAATATCTGGTCATTGAAAGATTCAAAGTTGTACTCACTCTTTTTTACCCATATTCGGTTGATAGCCGAATATGGTGCATACGAAGCTACCTCCTCAGCATCGGGGAATTGCTCGGCAGCGACATAAGCCAAGTCGCCAGGCGAGTTGGAACTCCACTTCATCTCGGTATTATCGCCACCAAAGTTGGGCGAGATAAGATAGGTGCGGTCTGCATCTTTGAGCGAGTGGTTGTAGGTCACGGTGTACCACACCTGCGATGCGATGATGTAAAATGCCACAAAGGCAAGGGTAAGGCCCAACACATTAAGCAGCGATGCGACCTTGTAACGCTTGAGCGTCATCAGGAAATTTTTGAAAGCGATTTTCATACTTTTTCGATTTTATGCGGCACCTTTCTCCTCTTGCTTGTCCGTCGCGAATGAGAAATAGGCTACTATGTCCCATCCACGCTGTACTGCGGTCGAGAAGAAATCTGCTCGCCTAAAATCAAAAAAGGCTTTGGGCGGGCAGACCGCGTTGAGTTAATAATTATTCTGTTCTTACTCTATTTTAATCATATCAATCGGGTTGGCATTGGCCGTGCGCCAAGTGCGGATGATAAGTATCACATATACAATGGCAATCACAACAGCTGCTCCGCAGGCAAAAATCCACCAAGCCAAAGGCTCGCACATAGTT
>JAZOUS010000002.1:0-114985 GCA_045658265.1 Alistipes sp. | reverse complement strand
CTCCTTCTGCACACGAGTCATATAGAGGATATCCAACTCTGGCAATACCTCCTCCATAGTTGTAACCTCGCGTGTTGGAACATTGTTTTTGTCGCACACCTCACGACGGATATAGGATGGCAGACGCAACTCCTCGGGGGCAATCAGCACCACGTTGATACCCTCATAGCGCGACAGAGCCTTGATGAGCGAATGAACCGTACGACCAAACTTCAAATCACCGCAGAAGCCGATTGTAAGGTTGTTCAGGCGGCCCTTCTCGCGACGGATGGTCAACAAGTCGGTCAGCGTCTGAGTTGGGTGGGCGTGGCTACCATCGCCAGCATTGATGATGGGCACGTCAGAGTAGTGCGAAGCCACAAGTGGAGCACCCTCCTTACTATGGCGCATAGCGATAATATCGGCAAAGCAACCGATAACACGCACTGTGTCGGCCACAGTCTCGCCCTTGCTAACCGATGATGAGGCTGCATCCGAGAAGCCCAACACGTTACCACCCAGCTCCATCATAGCCGATGTAAAGCTCAAGCGGGTACGGGTACTTGGCTCATAGAATAGGGTAGCGAGCTTCTTACCCTTGCACACCTCGCGATACTTCTCGCGGTTGTCGATAATGTCGAGTGCCGTATTGATAATCTTATCAACCTCGGCAACCGAAATATCAGTTGTATCAATCAAGTGTCTCATAAGACAGATTTTTCTTATTTGTTAATCCAGCTCTCGTCAGAAGGGTTGTTGCGGAAAGCAATGATGCGTGCGCAATCCTCCTGCTTGATGTAGCCCTCCTCGGCAGCAGCCTCTACCAATGCGTCGAGGTTTGAGAGTGAGTGGTTCTCGACCTTAGCCTCTGCCATACGGTCAAGTCCCTTTTTCATACCGTAGGTGAAGATGCTCACAACACCCAACACATCGGCACCAGCCTCACGAAGTACATTCACAACCTCGATGCAGCTACCGCCTGTTGAAATCAAGTCCTCGACAACAACCACCTTCTGGCCCTTCTCCAACTTACCCTCAATCTGGTTGGCACGGCCGTGATCCTTAGCACCGCTGCGCACATAACCCATAGGCATATCGAGAATTGTAGCCACAATGGCAGCGTGGGCGATACCTGCTGTGCTTGTACCCATCAATACCTCACACTCAGGATAATATTTCTTAACCATCTCGGCCAAACCCTTCTCCACGTTATCGCGTACGCGAGGTGCCGAAAGAGTCAAGCGGTTGTCGCAATAGATAGGACTCTTGATACCACTTGCCCAAGTGAAGGGCTGCTCTGGGCGCAAAAATACTGCACCGATTGACAACAAATCTTTTGCAATGCTCTTTTCCATAATATATTCAGTTTTAATTATTCTACTTTGATTACTCTGCAAACTCAGCCATACAACGCTTGTAAGCCGCAACTGGATCGGCAGCCTGAGTGATAGGACGACCTACGACGATGTAGTCGGTACCAATCTCTTTAGCACGCTCGGGAGTGGTTACACGCACCTGATCGCCAACCTCGCCATCGGCGAAACGAACACCTGGAGTGACTGTAACGAAGCCTGCGCCACAAGCCTCCTTAACCATACCAGCCTCCAATGGAGAACATACCACACCATCGAGACCTGCCACTTGAGCATTCTTGGCGTAGTGAACGATTGTATCGTTGATTGAGGCGTTGATGAGCAAATCCTTCTGCATACGCTCCTCGCTTGTTGATGTAAGCTGAGTAACGGCAATAAGGAGCGGACGAGTGCCATCGGGGCGAGTGAGCCCCTCCAATGCAGCCTTCATCATCTCGATAGTACCAGCGGCGTGGAGATTACACATATCCACATCGAGATTAGAGAGTACCGACATAGCCTTCTTCACTGTGTTGGGAATATCGTGCAACTTCAGGTCGAGGAAAATCTTGTGACCACGCGCCTTGATATCGCGCACGATAGCAGGACCTGCCGCATAATAGAGCTCCATACCAATCTTAACGAATGGCTTACAATCGGTGAACTTGTCGAGGAATGCGAGAGTAGCCTCAGCGCTACTGAAATCGCAAGCAATAATTACATCTCTCTGACTCATAGTTATATACTTATTGATTTATAATTTTTCCCACAAAACTGGCGGCATCAATTTGCACCAATGCCTTTTCAAAGTGCTAATTTAACAAATTCCCGCGAGAATAGCAACACAAATTCAAAATTACGAAGAATAAATCTTCGTTTCCTCCTCGCGGCTCGGCAAAGCAAGCAAGCTCGCTTTACACTCGCCCCGCAGCGTCGGTTCAAAATTCAAAATTCAAAATTTTCTTGCTTTATGATGAAAAATTGCTCTATACGGGCTATTGAGCCAAAGAACAGACAAACACCCTCAAAAAACTGCAATAAAAAAACGATGCCGAGATCCGACATCGTTATATAAAGATATGGGTTATATACTGAGGCTATTTTGAAGCTGCTCGCAGGCGGCAAATCCGCAGTTTACTAACCAATTTCACCACCAAAGAATTGTATAACAAGAGCTGATTTTAGGCTTGCGAAGCCGACAAAACCGCAGTTTACTTTGTGTAAATGAGGATTTTGAAGGCGAGCGTAACGCAGAAGCAGCCTTGTTAGACAATTACTTTTAGCAATTCATAGCACCACAGCAGTTAATTACCTGCCCGCTGACATACGACGAGAGGTCGCTTGCAAGGAACAACGCCACATTGGCCACATCTTCGGGAGTACCGCCACGACGCATAGGAATCTGCTGACACCACTGATCGCGCAACTCCTGCGAGAGTTCGCCCGTCATATCGGTTGCGATAAAACCTGGTGCGATAGCATTGGCTCGGATACCACGAGGGCCCATCTCCTTAGCAATAGACTTGGCAAGACCAATCATACCCGCCTTTGAAGCCGAATAATTGCACTGGCCAGCATTGCCCGACACACCCACAACCGACGACATATTGATAATCGAGCCACCACGCTGCTTTGCCATAATGGGGGTTACAGCGTGTACAAAGTTGAATGCCGACTTGAGGTTTACATTGATAACCGAATCCCACTGCTCCTCCGACATACGCATCATAAGGCCATCCTTTGTGATACCAGCATTATTAACCAGCACGTCGATACGGCCAAAATCGGCTACAACCTGCTTCACAACATCGTGCGACTGCTCAAACGACGAAGCATCTACGACATAGGCTTTAGCCTTCACGCCATACGCCTCCATCTCGCTGATAATCTGCTCGACAGTCTCGTTGATGGTGCGAACAGTGATAGCCACATCGGCTCCCTGCTCTGCAAAACGTACTGCAACAGCCTTACCAATACCGGTAGCTCGACCAGCACCAGTCACAAGCGCCACTTTACCTTCCAGAAGTTTCATATAGTTTGGGGTTCAAAAGTTTCTTACTCGCTTCTCAAAAGTTGATTACTCGCTCCACTTACGCAACGCAATACAACCGTTGTGACCACCAAATCCCAAAGAGTTGGAGATAGCAACGGTAACATCTGCCTCGCGTGCTACGTTAGGAACATAGTCCAAATCGCACTCAGGATCTGGCTCATCGAGTCCGATAGTGGGGGTTACAACACCATTCTTGAGTGTGAGAGCCGCCACAATCAGCTCAACAGCGCCCGTAGCGCCCAACATATGGCCAGTCATCGACTTGCTTGAGCTAATCATAGCCTTGCGGGCTGCCTCCTCGCCCAAAGCGAGCTTGATGGCGTTGGTCTCCGACTTATCGTTGAGTGGGGTACTTGTACCGTGAGCATTGATATACAGAACATCCTTCTCGGCATCGAAACCAGCCTCATCGAGCGACTGCTTGATGGCGCGTGCCGCAGGAATACCATCGGGACTTGGAGCTGTAACGTGGTAAGCATCGCAGCTATTACCATAACCTACGACCTCGGCATAGATGTGCGCGCCACGCTTGAGAGCATTCTCCAACGACTCAAAAATCAAGACACCTGCACCCTCGGCAATAACAAAGCCATTACGATTCTTATTGAATGGGATAGATGCATACTTAGGATCCTCCGAGCGGCTGAGAGCCTTGCTGCTTGCAAAGCCACCGATAGCCAATGGGTGAACAGATGCCTCGCTACCACCCACGATGATTGCATCGGCATAGCCGTGCTTGATGGCACGATAAGCCTCACCCGCAGCGTGAGTTCCTGTAGCACAAGCTGTAACAACAGGAAGACAAACGCCCTGAGCATTGTATTTAATAGCAACGTTACCCGATGCGATATTACCAATCATCATTGGCACAAACAGAGGCGAGATACGGTTAGCGCCCTCGTTCATCAGCTTGCAAGTCTCGTTTACAAAGGTATTCATACCACCGATACCAGTGCCGATATATGTACCCAAACGCTCTGGAGCGACATTCTCGCCACTCTTTAGACCACTATCCTCCATAGCCTGATATGCCGCAGCCAGCGCAAACTGGCAGAATAAATCATTACGACGAACATCGTTGCGAGCCAAGCCGTTAGCCTCAGGATCGAAATTCTTTACCTGACCAGCCACCGAAATAGGCAAATCATACTCCTCAAAACCTTTGATATGGTCGATACCGCAGTTACCAGCGACCAAATTCTGCCAAAATTCTGAAAGATTATTACCAACAGGTGTAACAACACCCATACCGGTTATAACAACTTTTTGATTCATCTTATCTGTTAGTTTTATTTGTTCCATTCAATTATACAAGTTCCCGTTGTAAATCCCGCGCCAAAGGCACTGAGAACCAACTTGTCACCATTCTGCAACTTACCGTCGCGACTTAATTCATCCAACAACAGGGCCACACTTGCCGACGATGTGTTACCACAACGATCCACGTTGTGTGGGAAATACGACATATCGAGCTTGAGCTGGTTGGCAACAGCCTCGATAATTCGCATATTAGCCTGATGAAGCACATAATACTTTATATCAGCAGGCTTCAAGCCCGACTTATCGAGCAACTTCTTGATGTCGTATGACGACGACAACACTGCAGTCTTGAAGACCTCGCGGCCATTCATATACAACGGGCCGCCAAACTCCTCCTTTGTAATATAAGGGGTGGGCTCCAACTTGCGTTCATAGTAGAGGCAATCGGTCTTGCTTACGGTTGTAAGGCGTGAGCAGAGCATACCCTTGCCACCTGTCACAACCACTGCGCCAGCACCATCGCCAAACAATACGCAAGTGCCTCTGTCGCTCCAATCCACCATACGGCTTGGCTCCTCGGCTGCCACCACAAGGATATTCTTTGCCTTGCCGCTTCTGATGCGGTCATCGGCCATATCCAGCGCATAGATAAATCCCGAACAAGCGGCATTGATATCTACGCAGGCGCACTTGGCACCGATAGCCCCCTGAATAATACAGCTCAATGCTGGGGTAACATACTCGTTGACCACATTCGAGCAGATTATATAATCAATGTCAGTTGGCTCAATACCCGCATCCTTAATGGCCAATCGAGATGCCTCGGCTGCCATATCCTCCAACCTTTCGGAAGTAATCACTCGTCGCTCGGCAATTCCCGTGCGCTCCTTGATCCACTCGTCGTTAGTGTCGAGGAATTGTTCAAGCATTGCATTTGTTACAACCTTTGCAGGGTGAGCTCTTCCTGTTCCAATAATTCTCATTTTCTACCTTGCTAATTAAAAAATATTAACCGTTTGCTCATAATCAACATCGCGGCAAACGCTCAAAAAAATATCGACGCAAAGGTATCCAAAAACCCACAATAGCCCTTTTAGGTGTGGTCAAAATCGGCTTTTTGTGGCGAAAATGACATTATAGGCGATAAAAATTATGTATTTTGAACTTATTTTACAATCTTTGCACCAAGATTATAACTAATACAATGGCAAATTTAAAAAAAAATAGAGAGATTCCCAAATTCCTTCTCGACAAACGCTACTTGTTAGGTTCGGTTGTATTCGTCCTTACATTCTCGTTTTTGTTTATGGCGGTCTACTCGCCATTTTCAATGACGGCTTGGTTCAGCATTACCGATATGGAGCATCTGAGTATGACCATATCATTCTATATGGTCGCTCTGGCGATAATGATTGTAAGCAAGCTGCTGATGTCGCAAATGCAGAGTAGGGTAAACTTCACACCATATAAATATATATTGTGGGTAATAGCCGAGATTATCATCATCTCGCTTGCATACACCCACTTTACGTTCGTGTATGTACCATCCATCGAGGAGACAGTGGGTAATCTGCTGCTGAAGGCGTTTGGATGTATCCTGCTTATCATTGCAATCCCATACACCATCCTTACGCTCTATGCGGCTTACAAGTCAAAGACCGAAGAGTTAGAGATGTTGCAGTATGAGATGCAGCTCAACAGTGAGCCTTCGGTGATGTATCCTTCGCTTGTGAATCTCTATGATTACAACGGCAATCTGAAGCTCACAATCAACTCTGAGTCACTCTATTATATGGAGTCGCAGGATAACTATGTGAAGATATATTACGAGAATCACGGTAAGCTCTCGTCATATATGTTGCGCAGTCGCACAAAGACCATCGAGGAGAATCTCGCCGAGACAAGTATGGTACGTTGCCACCGCTCGTATATGGTGAATGTAATGAAGATTAACCACATCACAAAGGGTGGCAAGGCTCGCTACATCGTACTCGCAAACAACGACATCAAGCCTATTCCTGTATCGAAGAGCTACTTCAAGAATCTTGTGGAGAAGATTGACAAGTACAACTCTACACTTCTCTCTAAACGCGGCGAGGAGAGTGGTGAAACCCCAACAGAGGAGATTAACATTGCCGAGGCGCAGTAACAAAAATAGGGTAGTAACTTTTCAACACATTGCATCACTACCCATCTCACATAACAAAACAGAAGCTGGCTAACTTTTGATGGTTAGCCAGCTTCTATTTTATTGTTACTGCTGCCAAAAGTTGTATAACAAGAGCTATTTTACAATACCAATAATATCGCTCAATCGCTCAATACCCAAACGCTCCATCTCGGCAGGCAACTGCTCGATGATATTCTTACAAGCGTAAGGATCCTTCAGATTGGCAGCACCCACCTGAACGGCAGTAGCACCAGCCATCATCATCTCGATAACGTCAGATGCGCTCTCCACGCCACCGCAGCCCATCACGGGCACAGAGCAAGCATTAGCCACCTGATACACCATACGCACAGCCACAGGGAATACCGCAGGGCCAGAGAATCCGCCCATCTTGTTGGCAATAACAGGGCGACGACGCATAGTGTCGATTCGCATACCAAGCAATGTGTTAATCAGGCAGATACCATCAGCACCAGCCTCCTCACAAGCCTTTGCAATAGCCACAATATCAGTCACATTAGGGCTGAGTTTGATGAACACAGGCTTTGTGGTAACAGCCTTTACGGCACGCGTAACCTCGGCTGCCATCTCTGGCTGAGTACCGAAGCTCATACCGCCATTATGCACATTGGGGCAAGATACATTCACCTCGATAATCTCCACCTGCTCCTGCTTGTCAATCTTAGCGCAGCACTCGGCATACTCATCAATCGAAAAACCGCTGATATTAGCAACAATAGGCTTACGGAAAATCTTGCGAAGCTCAGGCAACTCGTGCGAGATAACCGCATCAACACCAGGATTCTGCAAACCTACCGAGTTAATCATACCCGAACGGCACTCGGCGATACGGGGTGTAGGATTACCAAATCGTGGCTCGCGGGTTGTACCCTTTACAGATATAGAGCCCAAAATATTGATATCGTAAAACTCATTATGCTCCTTACCAAAGCCGAATGTACCGCTGGCAGGAATCACAGGATTGTCCAGCTTCACGCCGCACAACTCCACCGACATATCATAAATCTTCGCCATATCTTACCAAATTATTTCGCCTCGTTTCATCACTGGGCCATCCTTACAAATACGTTTGTTGCCTGTCAAAGTCTTGCAACTGCAACCCATACAAGCACCAAAACCACAACCCATTCGCTCCTCGAATGACAACTCTCCATCCTGTTCGCAGCAACCACACAAAGCCTTCAACATAGGCAACGGGCCACACGAGTAGAAGTAGTCGAAGTCGATATTCTCCTCGCGAATAGCATCGGTCACAAAGCCCTTCACGCCCATAGAGCCATCGGCAGTAGATACATACACATCTGCGCCCAAAGCCTTGAACTCGTCGGCATAGAATACCTCCTCGGCCTTATTGAAACCAAGCACAACGCTAACCTTGCGGCCCTTTGCAATCAAATCCTTAGCAAGACGATACAATGGTGGCACACCGACACCTCCACCCACAAGCAGAGGCTTCTGACACTCGACATCGGGATTGAAACCATTACCCAAGCCTGTCAGGATGTCGAGTTTTACCCCGACACCCATCTGGCTCATAACTTGCGTGCCACGACCAACGACTTTATAGATGATGGTGATGGTGTTCTCGCTCCAGTCTGAGATGGAGATTGGGCGGCGCAAATAGAAGCCATCCAACTCAATATTCACAAACTGACCAGGACGTGTAATCCACTGCGAATCACCCTCCAACACCATACGATATACATCGCGGGTGAGCGGCTCGTTTGACAAAACGCTATATATAGCTTTTTTATACATAACTACTCTGCATCAATAGTTGACACACCCAAAGTAATCTCCTCCAACACATCGAGCAACACGCTCACAGTCTCCAACGCAGTAAACAATGTTACGTTGTTCTCGGCTGCAGCACGACGGATATCATAACCATCGCGGCGAGTGCTGTGCTGATTTACGTCGATTGTGTTGATTACATAGGTAACGTGGCCCTTACGCAATGACTCGTGAATCTCGGTGCTGCCCTCGCTGAGCTTACGCAACAGACGTGTACGCACACCGTGATTACGCAAGAACTCGCAAGTACCCTTTGTAGCCTCGATATTGAATCCCAAATCGTAGAAGCGCTGGATAAGTGGCAACGCACGCTCCTTATCAGCATCGGCCAACGTAACGAAGATTGTACCGTAGTTAGCAACTGCTACACCTGATGAGCGGAGTGACTTGTAGAGTGCGCGATTCAAGCTCTTATCGTAACCAATTGCCTCACCAGTTGACTTCATCTCAGGAGAGAGATATGAATCCAAACCACGAATCTTGGCGAATGAGAAGGCTGGAGACTTCACAAACCAACGGCTCTTCTCCTTGCCATACATCTCGGTAATACCCTGCTCACGCAACGAGTGGCCGAGGATAACCATTGTAGCAATCTTGGCCATTGGCACACCAGTAGCCTTCGAGAGGAATGGAACGGTACGAGATGAACGTGGGTTTACCTCGATTACGAACACCTTATCCTGCTCATCTACAATAAACTGGATGTTGAACAAACCTACGATACCAATTGCCAAACCGAGCTGCTTGGTATAGTTGAGAATTGTATCCTTCACCTGCTGGCTTACGCTGAAAGTAGGGTAGACACTGATACTATCGCCAGAGTGGATACCTGTACGCTCAACGTGCTCCATAATACCTGGAACGAAAACATCCTTGCCGTCGCAGATTGCATCAACCTCCAACTCCTTACCCTGGATATACTTATCAACCAATACTGGTGACTTCTCGTTAATCTCCACAGCCGAACGCAAGTAGTGACGAAGAGCCTCTTCGTTACCTACAATCTGCATAGCACGACCACCCAACACGAAGCTTGGACGTACCAACACAGGATAGCCGATGCGAGCTGCCGCTGCAACACCACGCTCGATGTCGGTCACAGCCTCAGCATCTGGCTGAGGGATACCCACCTCGTTCATAATGCGCTCGAAGCACTTACGGTCCTCAGCATTGTTGATTGCCTGGATACCAGTACCGATAACCTTAACACCCAACTCAGCCAAAGGCTCTGCAAGGTTGATAGCGGTCTGACCACCCAACGATACCACAATACCCTCAGGCTGCTCCAACTCAACAACATTCATCACATCCTCCACAGTAAGTGGCTCGAAATAGAGCTTATCGCTGATTGTATAGTCGGTAGATACTGTCTCAGGGTTATTGTTGATGATGATAGCCTCGTAACCAGCCTCCTTGATAGTCCAGATAGCGTGAACGGTAGAGTAGTCGAACTCAACACCCTGACCGATACGGATAGGACCTGAACCCAATACCAAAATCTTCTTTCTGTCGCTGCGAATTGACTCGTTCTCAGCCTCGTAAGTAGAGTAGAAGTAAGGAACATAGGTATCAATCTCGCCTGCGCAAGAGTCGATAATCTTATACACTGGGAATACATTCTCCTTCTTACGCAAGAGGTAGAGCTCAGCCTCTGTCATATTCCACAACTGGCCGATGAACTTATCGCTGAAGCCCATACGCTTGGCCTCCTTCAAAGTCTCAACATCGCCCACATTAGCTGCTACCACCTTCTCCATCTCTACGATGTTCTTGAACTTCTCTAAGAACAACATATCAATCTTGGTATGGTTATAAATGATGAGCAAATCCACACCCTTGCGGATAAGCTGTGCGATAGCATAGAAGCGGTCGTCGGTACCCTTGCGGATATACTCCAACAAATCCTCGGTCTTCCAGTCATCGAACTTCTTGTGGTAGATGTGGCATACACCAGTCTCCAACGAGCGAACAGCCTTCAACAAGCCCTCCTCGATGGTACGACCGATACTCATCACCTCACCGGTAGCCTTCATCTGGGTACCCAACTCATTCGATGCATCGCTAAACTTATCGAATGGGAAGCGAGCAACCTTCAATACTACATAGTCCAAAGCTGGCTCGAAGCAAGCTGGACGATCTGAAATCATAATCTCGTCCAAAGTGAGGCCCACAGCAATCTTTGCTGTTACGCGAGCGATAGGGAATCCGCTCGCCTTTGATGCCAAAGCCGATGAACGCGACACGCGAGGGTTAACCTCGATGATATAGTAGTTGAATGACAATGGATCCAACGCAAACTGCACGTTGCAACCACCCTCAATCTTCAAGGCGCGGATAATCTTCAATGCACTGCCACGCAGGAGCTGATACTCCTTATCGGTAAGAGTCTGCGCAGGAGCGATAACCATAGAATCGCCTGTGTGGATACCAACAGGGTCGATATTCTCCATACTACAAATTGCGATTGCAGTATCGTTCTTATCGCGCATTACCTCAAACTCGATCTCCTTATAACCCTTGATACTCTTCTCCACCATCACCTGATGTACTGGCGAGAGAACCAAAGCATTACGCATAATCTCGCGGAACTCCTCCTCGTTATCGGCAAAACCGCCACCTGTACCGCCCAATGTAAATGCTGGACGCAATACAACTGGATAGCCAATCTCCTGAGCAGCGGCAACACCATCCTCCATTGAGTTTACAACGATAGATGGCAACACTGGCTCACCAATTCTGATACACAACTGCTTGAAGAGCTCTCTATCCTCAGCCTCCTCGATGCTGTTGAACGATGTACCGAGAATCTCAACATTACACTCGTCCAAAATGCCCTTCTTAGCGAGCTGAACAGCGAGGTTAAGACCTGTCTGACCACCCAAACCTGGGACAATGGCATCTGGACGCTCATAGCGAACAATCTTAGCCACATACTCCAATGTCAAAGGCTCCATATACACCTTGTCGGCGATATTGGTATCGGTCATAATAGTTGCAGGGTTGGAGTTCACAAGAATAACCTCGTAACCCTCCTCCTTCAATGCCAAGCAAGCCTGTGTTCCCGCATAATCGAACTCAGCAGCCTGACCAATGACAATCGGACCTGAGCCGATCACCATTACCTTCTTTATATCTGTTCTTCTAGGCATTTTGATACTCCTCCATCAATTTAATGAATTTATCGAAAAGGTATGTGCTATCCTGTGGACCTGGAGCACTCTCGGGATGGAACTGTACGGCGTACATCTTATCCTTTGCGCACTCAACACCCTCCACTGTAGAATCCAGCACATTAACGTGGGTAATCTCCAGATTAGTTGAAGCCACAGAGTCGGCATTCACTACAAAGCTGTGGTTCTGTGCAGTCATATCGATACGGCCACTCTCCAATGAGCGTACAGCCGAACCGCCGTGGTGACCACACTTCATCTTCTCGACCTTAGCACCGTAGGCCAAAGCGATAAGCTCCATACCGAGTGCGATACCGAATACTGGGATAGTACCGTTAATTGACTTAATCAACTCAACAACCTCTGGCAAATCGTATGGGTTGCCTGGGCCGTTTGAGATGAAGATACCGTCTGGGTTGAAGGCCTTAATCTCCTCGAGAGTGGTAGTGTAAGGCACTACGGTCACATTGCAACCGCGTGAATTGAACTGGTTGATGATATTGTGCTTAATACCGCAATCCACAGCCACGATATCGTAGGTATGATTTGGTGTACGAGAGAACCAGCGCTTACGGCAGCTAACCTTGCTTGTCTGGTTCTTTGGCAACTCGTATGCCTTAATCATCTCCATTGCCTTCTCGAGTGTAGTGTCGGCATTAACGATAGCGGCACGCTGAGTACCCTCATCGCGAATAATGCGGACAATCATTCGTGTATCAACACCCGCAATGCAAGGAATTCCCTGCTCCTCTAAAGTCTCAGAGAATGTCTTGGTGTAACGGAAGTTACTTGGATTCTCGTTGCACTCGCGAACTACCATACCGCCAATTGTAGGGAACTTCGACTCAAAATCCTCGTCAGTAATACCATAGTTACCGATCAAAGGATAGGCCATAACCACAATCTGGTCGAGATTTGAGGGATCAGAGATAATCTCCTGATAGCCCACAACCGACGTATTGAAAACAATCTCGCACACACGCTCCACATCAGCACCACAGCTATAACCGTAGAACTCGCGACCGTTTTCAAGGACTAATTTCTTTGTAAATGGTTTCATTGGTCTTTTTATTTATACTTGAATTTATTATTTTTCATACACTACACGGCCGTCAACCAAAGTCATACGGCACTCGCCCCACAGATGCCAGCCCTCGAATGGGGTGCTTCGGCCCATAGAGTGGAATGTTGCAGGATCAACATCGTACTCAGCGTTAAGGTCGAAGATTGCTATATCGGCAGCCTCGCCCTCCTTCAGACCGCCACCCAACGAGAAGATTCGACGGGGAGCTTCGGCCAAAACATCAATGGCCTTCTCAAGGGTAATAACACCCTGCTTAACCAGTTTGGTATATATCACTGCAAACGATGTCTCCAAACCTACAACACCCATTGCACTGAACTCCAAGCCACGCGATTTCTCGTCGGCTGTGTGGGGTGCGTGGTCGGTTGCTACAACATCAACTGTTCCATCCTTCAAACCCTCGACAAGAGCATCTCTATCGGCCGCCGAGCGGATAGGGGGATTCATCTTGAAACGTCCCTCCTCCTGCAAATCCATATCACACATTGTAAGGTAGTGGGGGCCAGTCTCGCAGGTAATCTTCACGCCACGAGCCTTTGCCTCGCGAATAAGCTGCACACTCTCTTTAGTAGAGATGTGGCAGACGTGATAGCGGCAACCAATCTCCTCGGCAAGTTTTATATCGCGCTCAATCTGCGCCCACTCACTCTCCGAGCAGATACCTCTGTGACCATTCTTTGCTGCATACTCTCCGTCGTGGATATAACCCTTCTTGAGCAGAGAATCCACCTCGCAGTGTGCTGCAATGATAGAGCCACTCTTCAGGGCAGCCTCCATAGCCTGACGCATCATATCCTCGCTCTGCACGCCACTGCCATCATCCGAGAAGCCTGCCACCTTCGATGCCATCGACTCAAAATCCACCAACTCGCGACCATAACGATTGCGGGTAATTGTGGCATAAGGCAACACCTTCACCTTTGCGTCACGCTCGATGATATCCAACTGACGTTGCAAATTGTCCACTGAATCGGGGGCAGGATTGAGATTAGGCATAGCGCATACGGTAGTAAAACCGCCGTGAGCTGCGGCAGCCGTACCTGTTGCGATTGTCTCCTTAGCCGAGAAGCCTGGCTCACGCAAATGAACGTGCAAATCCACCAGTCCAGCCGTTACGATAAGCGAACTGCAATCAACAACTTTATCGCCAGCGTTTGGCTCAATTGCGGGTGCTATACGCTCGATGCGACCATCCAAGATAGCAACATCAGCCACCTCTGAAACACCGTTGCGAACAATAGTTCCGCCCTTCAATATCATTCTAACTACCTCCATATCAAACCACAAAAAAGGCGACTATACAGCCGCCTAAATATTAACTACAAAAAACAGTAATTCCAAATTGAGAAATACCAACGTTTCCAGAAGAAAAACAACCCTCACACAAGCTATTTGCTTGAGGCAGAGACTCCATTGGAGATATTTGCTTTCTCTTCATCATACCCATTGGCTTATTTTGTGCAAAGATAAGCAAAAAAATCGAATCTTATGGCCTATTGGCGCTATTTTTTCATCAATATTTTTCACCTCTCGCTAAAACAATATTCGTGCCCCCAATTGCATATGCCAACGCGATGCCAAATCGTCGAAACTCAGCTTTCCACTTGTGAATTTATAGACAGGCTCATCGCCGCTTTTGCCCACCACACTTACAGGCTGCATACGCCATCCCGAGATGTTGTAATAGCTTCCCCAGTGGCGGCATAACAAGTTGCCGAAGTTCATCACATCTACCGAGAGCTCCACCTTACGGCGACTCTGCTTGCCAAAATAGAATCCGTGAGCCAGATGCAAATCTATGCGATGCTCCGCAGGTGCTTGCATTGCGTTTCTTTCGGCAAACTCTCCTCTATGAGAGCTCAGATAAGAGTCGGCCTTGATATAGCCGTTCCAAGCCTCAGCCGATGTAGCATCGGCAAACTGCATCATCGAGAGCTCACCCTCGGTGGGGATATACATCAGCGTTGAGCCAAATACTCCGTCTCCGTTGAAGTCCACCGACTCGCCGAATGTAACCGAATAACGCTGTCCCGATGTCATTTGATATAACAGCGAAGCCGTCACATCGAATAGTGGCGAGTATCGCTTGTGATAGGTGGCAACAAACGACACCTTGTGGGGAATATCGTAGGCCGAGAGCGCAAGCTGAGGGTTATTCAAATCGAGGTTATATGTTCTGTTCCAGTTGGACGAAGATGATGTTGATGGCACATCGCACACCGAATATGAGTGACCAAACGTATATGACGCCGCAAGTGACAATCCCATCTCGAATGCTCGCTCAACACTTGCCGAGAGTGAATAGGAATAACCCTTCGACACATTCTCCATATAATAGATGGCCGAATAGTCCGATGTGATTTTATTGAACTTTGGTAACTCGTCGCTCTGCGAAGCCCCACCTGCCGACACAACACCTACCTTTTCGCCACTATTCTCCACCGCTAAGTTGCGGAACATCACGTTGTTTATTGCTTTGGTATATAACGCCTCGAAACGAGCCGACCAACCATTATAACTCTTATAACCAACAGCGGCATTGGCCTTGAAATTCTGAGGATAGCGGAACTTAGAGTCCATTGCGTTGAGCATAAAGCTGGTATTTGAAAGGGTAGTAGGCGATGGCGTAACGCTGAAATCGGCAGCCGACTCCACAACCTTGCCGCCCTCGGTTTTACCCATCAATTTCAAACCCTTCTGCTCGACACCTGTATTCGAGTAGTTGTTCACAACCCACACAAAAGGAACTTGCCCCGTAAAGACACCTCCGCCTATCTCGGCCGACAACACGCCCTCATCATAATATTTTCGCCAGCTCAGGCCAACTCGTGGCGAGAAGAGAACCTGCGCCTGGGGCACATCACCAATCCTTACGCCATATCGCTTTGCTATGTCGCTATCGTTGAACGAATCATTTGGTGTTGGAGTGTTGAAAATAAGTGGCATAGTGGCTCTCAGGCCATACATCAGACGAAAGCCACTGCCCATATCCCAATCATCCTGCACATAGAGATTAAGCTCTGCCGCCTTGAATCGAGGGCCCCACACGGTAGTTCCCGTAACGGCAGGATCGGTATAGTTATACTCATACATCGCAGCCATATTCTGCTCGAAATCGGCAATTGAGTTATAGGTGTATGTACCAAACGAGTTTGCAAGGTAACGGTTGTGGATATCATAGAATTCGTGGTGCATACCAAACGTGAATGAGTGGGCACCTCGCTCCCAGATGAGGTTATCGGTCAGCGTCAGTACATTCTGCGTGAGGGAATTCACACCTGCGTAGCGATTATTTCCAATGTTTAGAGTAACACCTCCCGTTGAGCCTGTATTCTTGATTATCACGCTTGGCAAATCGCCCTCCACATCGGGTTTACGACCATCACCCACACGCGAATAACCCACATTGAGCGTATTGTGCAACCCCGCACCAATCTGCGACTCTAAAGAGAGAGCCAAGTGGTGAGCCATACTATAATTGGCATAACCCGAGCCCTCGAATGTGAACGACGATAGGGTATTGGCATACTCCTCGGCGCGGGCATCAAGATAGCTATAACTTGCCGACAAATGGTTGCGGGAGTTGATATGCCAGTCGATATTCGCAAGCAGCGAACCTGAGCGTTGTGCCACATCGCGGCGCGACACGCCACCGCCATCATACCCCGTCAGCTTCTCGTAATGCGCCGATACTCGTTCCAACTCCTCCTCCAGCAATGCTGTGCCGTCAAATCCAAGATAATATGAGGAGGGTGAAGCCTTCTTGTTATACTCTCCGCTCACAAAGAAAAAGAGCCTATCCTTCACTATCGGGCCACCAAACGTCACACCGTAAATCTGATTGGTCTGCTTTTCGAGTTTCTGTCTGTCGGCCACATCTCGGCCAGCAGTTGTACCATACAAATCCTGATTATTGAAATAGCTATATGCACTTCCTGCAAACTCATTTGTTCCCGACTTGGTAACAGCATTTATCATACCGCCACTAAATCCACTCATTCGCACGTCATACGACGCAACGGCCACCTCAATCTGAGCAATTGCATCGAGCGATACGGGATTAGCGTTCGACAATCCGCCATTAGTTCCCGATGATGAAAGGCCATACATATCATTATTGGCAACACCATTCACCATAAATGAGTTGTAGCGATTGGCCACACCGCCATACGACATACCGCCACCCTTTGTAGCATTGGCATTAGGACTCAGGCGCACAACATCATAGAGCGAGCGCGACACGGTTGGCATAGCCTCTATAACCTCGCGCGAGTAGTTATCCACCACACCTGCACTCTTCACATTGTCGGCCTCGACAACCACAGCCCCCACAGATGCCATATTTTCACGCATCACAATCTCAACACTTCTCGACTCGCCAATGCGCAACGACATATCGGCAACAGAGTAGTTATCATAGCCGAGATACGACACCTCCAGACAATAACCATCATCGGGCTTTATGCCGTGAATGGCAAAACGTCCCTCCTTATCGACAATAGAGTAGTATTCAACACCTGTTTTGGATTGCGCTAACGATACGGTTGCTCCGACAAGAGCCTCCTTTGAGATATTCATCACCACACCTCTTAGCGATGCGGTTGTAATCTGAGCCATTGCGTCGAGGCTCAGCAGTGTCAGTAAAAGACAAATTAGTTTCTTCATTATAAATCGTTTAAGGGCATCTATTTACGATGCAAGTTCAACATATCTCACCTCGGGAGTATCGCGATGCGCACTCAGCACACCACCCACCCTCAAACGGTCAAGCAGATGCAAATATAAGAAAAAAGCGCAAATAAATACACTTTCACTCCAAACTTTAGCCTCAAAACGCCCATTTTAGGTCATATAATAACATTTGAATAGGTCTCAAACCGATAAAATCACTATTTTTGCAGAGCTTTAGAAATCACAATGGACGCATTAGTACAATTCTTCATAGATTGGGGATACATAGGTCTCTTTATTTCAGCACTGGTTGCTGGAAGCATACTTCCATTCAGTTCGGAGGTGGTTATGACCGTACTTGTGCAGATGGGTGCCGATCCAGCACTGTGTCTTATCTCGGCCTCGGTAGGCAACACCATCGGCGGATTGCTATGCTATTGGCTTGGTTATCTTGGTAATATGGAGTGGATTGAACGCTGGCTGAAAATCGACAAACAGAAGATGGACAAGGTGTCGGGTTTCGTTAAGCGATATGGCGCAGCGATGGGACTCTTTGGTGTTCTGCCCTGGGTGGGCGAGGCCATTATCGTACTATTGGGCCTGATGCGAGCCAATGTATATATCACAACCCTTACGATGTTTATCGGCAAATTTGTCCGCTATCTGCTCATCATACTCGCTTTACAGGGTGTAAACTCGCTCCTCTAAGCCCGAACCCACGATTGTATTATTATAGGTATGCAAATTTTTGCTACCATTACCCAACATTTTATCTCGCGCTGAAAAATTTTGGTTCAAAGTTTGAATGATAGCCCATCGAATTAACAGGCAATCTTCATACTATGAAAAAAATTCTACTTTTAGCGCTGACACTATCAGCATTTATCGGAAAAATCGATGCACAGAGTATAGGTTTGAAGAGCAACCTTCTCTATTCGGCATCGGCATCACCTAACTTGGGTATCGAGATTGGTTTGTCACCTCAAACCACCCTCGACATTTCGGCAGGTTTCAATCCATTCACATTCTCCGACGGTCGCAAGTGGAAACACTGGCTCGTGCAGCCCGAATTCCGCTGGTGGACGTGCGAGCGATTCAGTGGCCATTTCTTGGCGGCACATCTTATCGGTGGCGGCTTCAATGTGGGCAACGTCGATTTCTTCCCATTCTCGATGTGGGATTCCCTGAAGGATTACCGCTTCAAAGGCCACGCTCTGGGTGCTGGTATAGGCTACGGATATGCGTGGATGCTCAGCAAGCATTGGAATCTTGAGGCCGAAGTGGGCTTGGGATATGCTCACGCCTGGTATGACCAGTATGAGTGTCGCGACTGCAGCGACAAAATCGGCTCGGGAGGCAAAAACTACTGGGGCGTGACCAAGTTAGCCATCTCATTTGTGTATCTATTCTAAAACTATGCGACAATGAAACATCTTGTAAAATACCTGCTTGCTATGTGCATAGCAGCCTTGAGCATTGAATCATCCACCGCACAGATTGTTACAGCCAACAATATCACAGTGGGCAACATCGAAATCTCACACTCTAACAATCGCACCTATGTCGATATGGTCTTCGATTTGAGCGATTCGCATATCGCCTCAAACCATTCGCTTCGTATCACCCCAATCATCTCCAATGGAGTGAAGATGGTGCAGCTTCCAGCCGTTGTTGTGGATGGCCGCCGACGCAGCATCGTCCACCAGCGAGGCGAAATTTCACCCGAGGAGTCATCCGACATATTTATCCGTCGCAAGAATCGCAAAGAGCAGGGACTCGAATACTCAGCCGATGTAGCCTACGAATCGTGGATGGCCTCTGCCGAGCTTATTCTTCGCGAGGAGTGGTGCAGTTGTCACGACCTGCCATACGCCGAGGAGCTTATCGCCATTGCCAAGATGCAGCAGGGTGACTCAACTCCTGCCAGCTCACCTGCAACCACAGCCACACAATCATCGGCAAAGGCTACTGCCACTATGCCAAAGCCTAAGATGGCATACGCTATGCCTGCGGCTGATGCTCCATCTGTGGCAACACACAATGCCGAGCTCTTCTTCCCGATCAACAAGAGCATACTTAGCTCTACATATATGAACAACACAAGCGAGCTTGACGCTCTGCGCCAGCTTATTTCAGACGGCGATATCTCGGCCATCAAACTCACCGGTTATGCCTCTCCCGAGGGCCCATATCCATTCAACGAGAATCTGGCTACACGTCGAGCAACCGCCATAAAGGATTATATGACAAAAAACAATATGGCTGGCACAACAACCATCACAACCGCGTCAGCGCCAATTGATTGGGATGCTCTGAAGCAGATGCTCAACGAGAGCAAAATCAGCAACTACCTGAAGATTATTGCAATAATCGACGATAGCTCGATAAAGCCTGCCGAGAAGAACAACGCAATTCGCCGTCAGTTCCCAGTTGAGTATAAATTTATGTTCAGCACCTGGTATCCAAAGTTGCGCAAGACCGACATAAGCATCACCCATCAGCCAAAGAAGATGGATTTGCAGAGCGCAAAGCAGCAGATTAAAGTCGATCCATCGAAACTCTCGTTAGGTGATATCTATATGGTTGCTCTCAGCTATGAGAAGGGTAGCAAAGAGTGGGACGAGATTATACTTTTGGCTGTGCAGACCTATCCAAACGTTGCCGAGGCTCGTGTAAATGCCGCCAACGTGGCTATGGCCAACGGTAACTATGCTCAGGCTGCCGCCTACCTTCAGGGCTTGCCAGCAAATATGCCCGAAGCAATGAATTCGCGCGGAATATTGGCAATGTCGGAGGGCAAATATGAGCAGGCTCTCTCACTCTTCGAGGCAGCACAGAAGGCTGGTGTCAGCGAAGCAAACTACAACATCTCGCTTGTCAAACAACTTATGTCGCTTGAGAGCTAACAACGGTAGGGTGCAACACCACCCACACCGACTACAATAAATCTCAAAGGAAGAGAGGTGCTTGAGCCAAAACTCAGCACCTCTCTCGCTATAACACCATATTATATAAGAGATACAAAAAGGCCGCATAACCCGAAAGTTAGCGGCCATATATATCGTAAACATTGTATAACAAGAGCTATTCTGGATCTCAAAGCCTGAAATAGCCTGTGGCAATGTTTTTACTTATCCCTCACGCAGCGCACCTGCATACCATTTGCACGATACATCTCCTTCTTTGCCTCATAACGGTTGTTCACCGCACGAGTGGTATTTAGGTCGAAGAACATCGATACTGCCTTTGCGCCAGCCGTACCCGCAGTCCAGTAGTAACCAACCCAGGGCTTAGGAGTAACCTCGTCGCCATAGTTGTTTACGTTGGTGATAACACCATTCTCGAAGCTACGGCGACCAGAGCCTGGCATAAACATCTTCACACCAGTTACACGGTCAACCAAGTGCCAGCCATACATATTCTCAACATCCCCCAAAGCGGCCATATCCTCCACCTCGTCGATATCGAATGACTCAAATACATTACCCGCAGGAACTCTCCAGCCACGAGGACAGGGATCGTTCAAACTCTTCTTCTCGGCGCTCCACAAAGCATCGTTGTGCGAAGTGTATAACCAATCATAGTCGTTGGTCTTAGAGCCGAGCACGAAAGTCATTGGGTTGTTTCTTGCATACTCCTCTGAGCCAGCCTTCGCATCCTCCTCAGCATCAACATAGTGCCATCTGAGGAATGTATCGTATGCGTTATAGACATAGATATCCTCATTCTTCGAGAAGCGGTAATCCTTTGGGCCAGCCATAGGATCCTTGCGTCCCCACTGGTAGTAAACACCTATCGAGTGATAGAGGTCGTCTGCATTTGTTGAGCCATTGCCATTGTGGTATGCACCCAAGTTACGATCCATAAACTCGCCAGCCGAGGTCTGGATTGTTGAAGCCTCGATATCCGAGCCTGTGAGCCACAAATGCCAGCTCCACACAACCTCGCCACCATTAGCATAAGCGGCAACTACCGCATTACCCTGCGGCATACGAGTATCAACAACCTCGCCGTCATCATTCTTGACCTCATCGTGACCTACAAAGAATGTAAACTTACCATTCTCTGCATCGTAGCTGCTGTATGGGACAAGCGCTCTTTTGCTCTGCCAGAATACATTCACACTATCTGGCTTGATGCGCTCCTCGCTCTCGCCCTTGCGTGTTACGTCGATGATGTAGCGTGTATCCTTATGGAAGATAGGGTAGCAGTTTGAATATTCCTGGCTCAGGTCAATCTGCTGATTGAGCAGAGAGAGGTACGATGTAGCGTGAACGGTTGTACCGATTGATGTGTATCCCGTAAGTTTCAACGTTCCGTTCTCCTCTACAGAGCTATCGTCAGAGGTAAATGCTGTTGGAGCTTTCACCGTAATTGTCCAGTTCACCATATCCACACCCACAATGGTCCAGCCCTTTGGCTGAGATGCCACCGAGATACTTGTGATGTTCTTGGCCACAAATGGGATTACGAGCTCGGCACCGAAAGTAGATGTAATCTGACCTGGCACCTTGAATACGAAATCGTATTTCTCCTTTGTCTCACACGCCGAAAACACTGTAGCACACATAGTTACAATGCACATTGCAGAAAAAAGGCTCTTAAAAAAACTCTTCATATATAAACTTTTATCTTTATTCGTCTGCAAAATATCTGCAAATATACCAATTTCCTGCGACATAGCGCAATGAATTTTTGATAAATTCACAGCAAAATCAAATATTATCATATTGCAAACGGCCCAAAAAGGGATTTATTATATAAATCGGCAGAAAAAAAACCGAGTTTACCAACATAAAATTGCAGGTAACCTCGGTGATATTTATTAACAAAGCCATTTCAAGCCGGCAGAGTAAAATACCGAAAGAGCCTTGTTGCCTCTTTACACAAAAACTGCATAACAAGAGCTATTTTGAAGCTGGTCGAAGACCGAGAAACCGCAGCATACTATGCGTATGTGAGGATTTTGAGGTCAAGCCAGATGCCGAAAGAGCCTTGTTATGCAGTTTTCACTACATTTTATTTCTTATCACTCTTCGAGATAGCATCGCGCATCTGAGTATCGGCCATAATATTCTTCATCTTATAGTAGTCCATAATACCCAAATTACCATTGCGGAAAGCCTCGGCCATTGCGAGTGGCACCTCGGCCTCGGCCAAGATAACCTTAGCACGAGCATCCTGAGCCTTTGCTCGGTTCTCCTGCTCCAAAGCCACCGCCATTGCACGACGCTCCTCGGCCTTTGCCTGAGCGATATTCTTGTCGGCCTCGGCCTGATCCATCTGCAACTGCGCACCGATATTTTTACCCACATCAATATCGGCGATATCAATCGAAAGAATCTCAAACGCCGTACCTGCATCGAGTCCCTTCTCCAGCACCACGCGCGAGATAGAGTCGGGGTTCTCCAACACAATCTTATGCGACAATGCCGAGCCGATTGACGACACGATACCCTCGCCGACACGCGCCAACACGGTCTCCTCGCCAGCGCCACCCACCAACTGCTTGATGTTGGCACGAACTGTAACACGAGCCTTTGCGATAAGCTGGATACCATCCTTTGCCACCGCAGCAACGGGTGGAGTATTGATAACCTTTGGATTTACCGACATCTGCACAGCCTCAAACACATCGCGGCCCGCCAAGTCGATAGCCGTTGCCATCTGGAAATTGAGGTTGATATTTGCCTTCTGTGCCGACACCAAAGCGTGAACGACATTGGTCACATTACCACCAGCCAAGTAGTGCGCCTCCAGCTCGTTGGGATCCAGCTTCAAGCCCGCCTTCGTTCCCTCGATCATCGACGATACGATTACTGAAGGTGGCACCCTGCGCCAACGCATCAAAAAGAGCTGCAACAAGCTGATATTCACGCCCGACACCAAAGCCGAGAACCACAATCCCACAGGAATAAAATAGAAAAATAGCCAGATAGCAATCAATGCTAAAAGACCACAAACGAGTAAAACTCCCAACTGAACTTCCATCATATCATTATTAGTTTTAGATTATTTTTTCATTTTTCTTTTTCGCACGCCCAACAAGGCCACTTGCGACTTACCAAATTTTACACTCAATCACAGGCCAACTGCCCGACAGAGTATTTTGCCTATTATTTCGTCTGTTATTCAACTTTGCGGACAATAACTGTGAAATTCTCGAAGCCAACCACCTGCACACTGATTTTAGGATCGATATAGGCATCTACCGATTTTGCCTCATAGCTCTTGCCGTTAATCTCCACCTTACCCATTGGCGAGAGGCGTGAGATTGCTATGCCCGCATCACCCACCTTAAGCTCATTTGAGGGGAGCGAGCCGCTTGTGCTATCCAAATTATCCTTTAGCGCGAAACGCTGCCAGGTCTTTGCTCTGAGCGACAACACCGTAACCAACAACGAGAGCAAAAGCACAATCGCTATGGTCACAAATCCACCCACCAAACCATATTTGGCAAATCCCATATACACGGCTCCGCCATAGCTTGCCAACGAGAGCGTTGCACCCAAAATCACACCAGGCAGAAACACCAACTCGGCCACCAAAAAGAATGCGCCCAAAATCAAAAGCAATATCATCAATCCCATAGCAACAATATTTTATAGGTTTTGCTTACAACATCTATTCCTCCTCCTCGGCAGCGGGCTCAGGCTTAATCTCGATAACCTCAACCGACAACTTCTCATCGCATTTTGCCACCGCCTGCGCAACGCGCTCAGCCAAAGCTCGATTTACAAATGTACCCAAGCTAAATGCACCATCGGCCGACTTCGATATCTGGCAATCTGCCGCCATAGTCGAAATAACATCTCTTACTGTATCGTCCAATTCGCCACCACTGATTGACAGGCGATAGGTCACAACCTCATTCTCGCCCATCTCCGAGAGGTTGGTCTTGCGGCCATCATACCACTCGACAATCTGCGGATTGCGGAAGCCCTTTTTCTTCATCACCTCAACGGCAGCCTCGGCCTCGGCTCTTGTACGCAGACCGCCAGCATAGTAGCTGAATCTACCATCCTCCAAAGCCTCGATAAAGAGTGGCGAGGCGTTTCTAAATATCGAAACCGACTGCTTATACTTAAATGTGCCGAGCAAAATTCTATACACCACACCATACTCATACACCACGCACTCTGGAATTGGGTTCGACGAAGTGTAGGAGCTGCGAGCAGAGAACTCGATAGGCTGATAATCGACAAACGAACGACGCTCAACCTCCACCACAGGCAGGCGATAATCAATCTGTCTGATCACTCTCGAAGCGTTTGAGAGCGAGTCGATGGCTGGAGCAAGGTTGAGCAGCTTGGCTACATACATCTCATAGTTGAGAACTATGGGCTTCTGCAAACAGTAGTCCATAACGGGCTCCGACACACAATTATCCACCGACAAGAGCTTCTGCTGACGCGACTCCATCATCATACTCTCGGCAATCTCAAGAATATCCTCGCGAGCCTCCTTCTCCAAGAAGAATGAATAGACATAAACCTTTTGATCGTAAATCTCGGTCCACAGCTTGGCCAGACGACGCTCGAGCACCATATTCTCATCCATAATGGTCTCTATCTGCGCATACAAATCCTCGGCATCCGACTCGGTTGCTGCCAACAGATACTTATCGTAGAGAGTCTTTATCTTTGAGTGATTCTTCGAGTAGCTCTGCACATAGTCGCACACCATAGCCTCCTTAGCCTGCACCTCCATCAAACCCTTGAAGTCTTCGGCCTCGATGCTCTTCTTGAAATACTCATTGCTGAAGATTGAGCCCGAACTCTTCGCGCCCGCCGCATCGCCGATGTTACCCATTGCCGATAGAACGTGCTGCTGCTCGATAGCGTTAATCTGGTCCACGAGCTTCATCTTCTGCGTGCGCAGACTATAAACGAGATTCTCAGCATCGGCAAGCACAATTCGCATAGAATCCATACGCACCTGCGACAGAGAATCACGCACATCCGAATCGGCTCTCATCGACACTCGCACATCGCGAATGATGGCCAGCAAAGAGTCGGTTCTATGGCGCAATCTATCGTCGTTGCGCAATAAATTCATATAATCCTTATTGCTCTCCAATCCTGGAACTCTGGCCACAATATCCTGGGCTGAAACAGTTGTCAATCCCACAAATGCGGCAAACAATCCAGTTAAAACTGATTTACATTTCATCATCTCCACCATCTAATAAAGAATAGTTGAATCAATCCAAATATCTCCAGACGTCCCAACAACATCAGGACTGTCAAATTAAGTTTCGTAAAAACAGGCATAGCCGAGTAGTTGTCCATCGTACCCACTTCGCCAAAACCTGGGCCCACATTACTTGCGCAAGCCAGTGCAGCCGAAAATCCTGTCAGGAGGTCGGCGCCAAACATTGTGTTGATAAACGTACCCACCAAAATCATCATCATAAAGGCCACGATATAGACCGCCACCGTACCGAGCATATCGTTATCCTGCACAATGCCATCAACTTTGGTACGGATAACGGCAGCAGGGTGTTGCTGTGAACGGATACGATTGCGCAACATCTTGATAGACAACAACAATCTATCTATTTTCAAACCACCCGAAGTTGAGCCTGCACAAGCACACACCATCGAGCAGAATAGGAGTATCAATATCGCAAACGAAGTCCAGGTATTACAATCAGCCGTTGCAAATCCCGTTGTGGTTATAAACGAGGCTGTGTGGAACAAGGCGTGCCTAAGCGATATCAGAATCGTGGGGTAGATATCGGCAAACCACAAGCTTAATGCAATAAACACCGAAGAGACCGCGATTATCGCAAAGTAGAATCGTGTAATCTCCGAGCGGAAGATATTGTTGTGCTTACCCGTAATTGTGGCATAGATCAGACCAAAGTGGATACCCATCAATATCATTGCCACCGCCAAAATCCACTCAATCAAACCCGAATTGAAGTAGGCTATACTTGCATTCTTCGTACTAAAACCACACGTTCCGCAGGCCGACATAGCGTGGCATATAGCATCGAACCAGCACATACCTCCCAATTTCAACGCAACGGCTGTTACAGCAGTCATACCGACATAAACCGACAAGATAATCTTCACGACAGTTTGGGTACGATACTTAAAATTATCCTTCGCAAGCGACGAGAGCTCTACATTTGAAAGCATCATCTTACTCTTGCCGATGGATGGCAGGATGACAAGTGCAAACATCACGACTCCAACACCGCCAATCCAGCTTGTTGACATTCGCCAGAACTGCAAACCTCGAGGCAGTCCCTCGATATTATTGAGAATCGACGCTCCAGTGGTGGTAAAGCCCGAAACGCTCTCAAACCAAGCATTTATGATGGAGAACTCACCTCCCCACAGCAAGTAGGGGAACATACCAACCATACAGGCCACAACCCACGCGCCCACGACAATACAAAAGCCCTCCTTTGTGGAGATTCTGTCGGTTCGGGGTACGAAAATCAGCGGGAAGCAACCGATAAGCAGGGTGAGCAACGACGACATTACAAGTGGCGAATACGACGTATCGACGTTGTTGACGTAGGAGATTCCCGCCGACAACAGCATAAATGCAGCCAATACAAGCAGCACCATTCCGATATATCTAATTACAACCTGTAAACGCATACTCTCCAGCTATTTACTTCTGCATCTTGTAACCACCAATCACCTTTTCAATCTTCTCCTTCAGCTCCAGCATCTCATCCTGACACTCGGTCTTGACCGTAAACGGCAACTTGTATCGCAACCAATCGCCCAAACTGCGATTCATAGCGATAATAGGATTAACCGTGTAAATCATAATGAAATAGTAGAACATCAAAAGAATGGCAATCATCACCAGCAACGCGATAAACACTGGCGTTACCGAACGGTAGGCATTGCGGCCCAATCGCTCGGCACGAGGCGACAATGCACTCTGCGCCAACGACATAACACGCATAACGCTATTACTTGTAGAGTCATAAGCAGGAAGATAGTTCTGCTCATACCAGCGACGGCCATCAAACGACAATGCACCACCCGACATACTGTCGAGTATCACCAGATTCTCAATCGCACGGCTTGCCCTGAGCTGCTCAACCACACTATTGAGTCGCCCTGCAAACATATCGAGCGAGTCGAAGAGCAGGGTAGCCGACGATGAGGCATCACGACGAGCCTGCTCGACCTTAGCCGAGAAAGCCTCGAAACTTAGACGGCACGAATCGGCATAGGTGCTATCACGCAACACTGCGTAATTCACAACCGCGCGGTCGTTGGCCCTGATTGCGTCGAGCATACTCTCCGAGAGTTCGATACTGCGACGACTACTGTCGAGGATAGATTCGATATCCTCACTCATATTGTTCAACTCGAACAGCGAAACCAATCCAGAAAAGAAGAGCAAAACGATGATGCTCAAAAAACCTATGGTTACTCTCTTACGAATTCCTGTCATAAATCATCCTTATTTGCTTGTGGCATAACAACACAATGCCACTAATTATGCAAATATACGAATATTTTTTAATTCCGACACGACTTTCCGCCCCAAGCGGCAGATTTTATTCTAAAATCTCGGCCAAAGAGTCGCAATCTGGCTCAATTGAGGTCAATTTTACCCGACTGATTTTGTTTATCAAATCGCGACGATAAGGCGCTTTCACTCTCACATAATTGCCCGTATATCCATACATCATACCGCCTCGCATAGTGCTCTCAAAGAGCACATCGGCCTCCTTACCCGTCATCGACGAGCAAAAATCGTAGTGAAGTCTCCGACACAACTCCTCCAATCGCTCAACACGCTGGGTTGAGATATACGATGGCACCTTATCGGGCATATCCACCGCTGGTGTACCTGGGCGCTCCGAGAATGGGAATATATGCAAAAATGCAGGCTTAAGCTCTGCCAAAAGGTTGTAGGTCTCCATAAAATTCTCCTCGCTCTCACCCGGGAAACCCGTAATCACATCTATTCCGATAAAGGCATCGGGCATAAGCGAACGCACCTTGTTGATGCGGTCGGCAAACTTGGCCGACGTGTAGCGACGGCGCATCAAGCCAAGTATTCTATCCGAGCCACTCTGCAACGGAATATGGAAGTGATGTTGAAATTTAGGTGAAGCTGCGCAAAACTCTATAATCTCGTCAGTTAGCAGATTTGGCTCGATAGACGAAATTCGATAACGCTCGATGCCATCCACCGCATCCAGCTCACGCAACAGATCGATAAACTTCTCGCCCGTTGTACGACCAAAATCGCCAGTATTGATACCCGTAATCACAATCTCCTTGATACCCGATGCCGCCACCTCTTTAGCCTCGGCCACAATGTCGGCAATCGGCATATTACGGCTTGAGCCGCGAGCATAGTGAATGGTGCAATATGCACACTTGTAATCGCAACCATCCTGCACCTTCAAAAACGAGCGAGAACGATCGCCCGACGAGAAGGCTGCAAAGAAGCGAGTTATCTGCTCACAGTCGCAACTATAAACCTCGGCAGAAGAGCTTTTACCCAGTTCAAGTACTCGTTGATATAAGTCTCCTTTATCATTGTTACCCAGCACCATATCCACACCTTCAATCTTGGCAATTTCATATGGCTTAAGCTGCGCATAACACCCCGTAACTGCAATTATAGCATTAGGATTTTTACGATGCAGACGGCGTATAATATTGCGGCATTTCTTATCTGCGTGTTCGGTCACCGAACAACTGTTGATTACGCAAATATCGGCCTGCTCATTGGAAGCCACGCGCTCAAATCCTCCCTGCTCGAACTGGCGGGCAAGGGTGGAACTCTCCGAAAAATTGAGCTTGCAGCCCAACGTATGAAAACTCACTCGACGTTTCATATTCTATTCAATCGAAATTATCTTGCGAAAGTACAAATTTTTTGGCTTAATCGAAAAAAGTTTTGACTCAATCCGATATTTAGAGTAAATTTGTGCGCGTTTTTAATAGAGTTTCCAACAAAATGGAGTTTTTCAGAGACATACTTCAATACGATTATCTGGCCAATGCGCTTATAGCTGCCATACTCGCGGGTATCACCTGCGGCATAGTGGGCACCTATATCGTGTCGCGCCGTATGGTGTTTCTGTGTGGCGGAATCACACACGCATCGTTCGGAGGTCTTGGTATAGCTTTCTACTTGGGACTCAATCCCATATTGGGAGCTTCAGCCTTTGCCGTACTATCGGCTTTAGGCATTGAGTGGGCATCGGACAAAGGGCGTATGCGAGAGGACTCGGCCATAGGCATCATTTGGTCGATTGGTATGGCCATCGGAGCCCTGTTTATGAGCATCACTCCAGGCTACACATCGGGCGATTTAGCAAGTTATATGTTTGGCAGTATTATTACTGTAACTCAGCAAGATATCCTGCTTTTGGCGATAGTTACCGCAATCTGTCTTGTGGGTGCGATTTTCTTCAGCCGACCAATTATGTATGTCGCCTTCGACCGCAGTTTCTCGGCAAGTCAGGGCATCGCTACACGACTGCTCTCTTATGTGATGTCGGTGGTGGTGGCAATCACAATTGTTATGGCTATACGAATTATGGGAATTGTGCTGTTATTGTCGCTCTTCACCATCCCCGTTGTGGCGGCAAACTCGCTCACAAAATCATACACCACGATCTCGCTCTGGGCCTCGATTATCGGTGTTTTGGGAGCGGTAATTGGCCTTATTGTGAGCTATAATTGGGAAGTTCCGCCTGGCGTGAGCATAATATTTACACTTACTATTGCGCTTTTCTGCGCAAAACTCTTATCTTTGCGAAGCAAAAAGAAGCAAAATGCGATTGAAAACCATACATAAATTAGTTTTGAAGGCCTATTTAGGCCCACTGGTGCTCACCTTTTGTATCGTCACATTCGTCTTGATGATGAACTTTGTGTGGCGATATATCGACGAATTGGTGGGCAAGGGCCTCGATGCGGGCATCATCATAGAGCTTATCTCCTACGCCACAATCAATATGATTCCGATGGGTATGCCGCTGGTAATGCTGTTTGCCGCGATTATGACATTGGGCAATCTGGGCGAAAATTACGAGCTGCTGGCTATGAAGTCGGCAGGTATGTCGCTTATGCAGATTCTCAAGCCATTGATTATATTGGTGGTTTTTATGTCGATAGGCAGTTTCTTTGTGGTGAACAACCTTGTGCCCTACGCCAACAAGAAGATGACCAGCATCATCATCGACATCCGCCGCCAGAAGAAGGTGTTGGAGTTCCAGGATGGATTGTTCTTCAACGGCATTGATGAGAATTTGAGCATCAGGGTAGAGCATCAGGATCCCGAAACAGGTCTTTTGAACAATATCCTCATCTACGACAACCGCTCTGCAACGGGAAATATGACAACTACGCTGGCAGAGTCGGGCTACATCCGCCTCTCGGACGACAAGAAGTTCCTGTTGCTGACGCTCTACAATGGCGATAACTACCAGCTCACACGCAATAGCAACTGGTACACCAAAAATGGCGTGCGTCACGACAAGTTCAAGATGCAGGATATCACTATCCCGATGGATGGATTTGCATTCGAGCGCTCGGACAACAGCAGTATGATTGGCGGCTCACAGACTAAGAATATCGTTGAGTTGCAGCACGATATCGACTCGTTAGATGTATTGGCCAATGAGGCTATTTCGCAATCATATAAACCTCTTTTCCAAGACAATATCTTCAGCAAGGATATTCAGGTATTGCACCTTCCCGACTCGCTTCGCAAGGATAAGACAGGTTTCAGGGATGTGGCATTGCTCGACTCTATCTCGAAGCTCGACATTAGAGAGCGCAACAAAATTTGGAGTCAGGCTCTCACACACGCCCACAACTCGCGAAACGCCTTCTCGTTCGACGAGACATCGGCCAAGAATGCTCTTAATCAGCTTTACCGCAGTAAAAACGACTGGCATAGAAAGCTCTCGATACCATTCTCGGTGCTGATTTTCTTCCTGATTGGAGCTCCGCTGGGCGCAATTATCCGCAAGGGTGGTTTGGGTACGCCGGTAGTTATCTCGGTGGCATTCTTCGTATTCTACTACATCATCAGTCTTAACGGTGAAAAGGCCGCCAAAGAGGGTACTTGGAGCTCGTTTGCGGGAATATGGCTATCGTCGTTTATCCTAACGCCAATTGCCGTATATCTGATGATTAAGGCCACAAACGACTCATCGCTACTCGACACCGAGTGGTATTACAATAAATATAAACTCATCGAGGAGAAGGTTGCCCCCGTATGGTTACCTATCAAATTGCGCCTGCAGCCCCTATGGGAGAGGGCGAAGAGTGTAATCAAGAGAAAGAAATAGAGATTAGGATATGACACCAGCAAAAGAACTTCGTATAGTATTTATGGGTACGCCCGAATTTGCCGTTGCTCCACTCAAGCGACTCGTGAGCGATGGCTACAATGTGGTGGCAGTTGTAACAACTCCCGACAAACCAGCAGGTCGCGGACAGAAAATCCACGAGAGCGACGTGAAGGTGGCGGCCAAAGAGTTGGGGTTGCCTATTTTGCAGCCCGAAAAACTCAAGTCAGAGGAGTTTGTGGAGGCTATGCAGCAACTAAATGCCGATTTAGGTATTGTCATTGCGTTCCGTATGCTGCCAGAGGTTATCTGGGCAATGCCTAAATATGGTACATTCAACCTGCACGCATCGCTTTTGCCTCAGTATAGAGGTGCTGCGCCTATCAACTGGGCTATTATCAATGGCGAGAAGGAGACTGGTATCACCACATTCCTCCTAAACCACGAGATAGACAAAGGTGCTATCATCGGCCAGCAGCGTATGCCCATCCTGCCAGAAGACAACATTGGTACGATGTACGAGAAGCTGATGGTGGCTGGTTGCGATTTGGTGGTCGATACAGTAGAGCGAATTGCCACCAACGACTACACACCAATCAAGCAGGATGACATCGACGAGAGCACTCTCAAACCTGCGCCAAAGATATTCAAGGAGGATTGTCGCATAGATTGGAGCTGGAACGGAGAGCTGATTGTAAACTTCGTAAGAGGTCTTTCGCCATACCCAGCAGCCTGGACACCTATGTTTATTGATGGTCAGGAGAAGAGTTCGGCAAAGATTTTTGAGGTGACGTATGAACCACGCACAACAGAAGCTACCCACGTTGGCGACATTATCACCGACGGCAAGGAGCGCATCGCCATTGCTTGTGTCGATGGTTTAATTCACATCCACTCGATGCAGATTGCAGGCAAGAAGCGAATGGACAACAAAGATTTGTTGCTCGGCTTCCGCAATATTGAAGATTACTGCTGTATGTAACAAAGACTATATATCACAAAAATCCCTTGATTCAAACCGTTGAAATCAAGGGATTTTTGTTTGTTTACTTAAAGCATTACTTTATGCTCCACACGCCATTTTGGCCAAAGACACCATCAACCCAAGCGTCCAACATACCTGCTCTTAAGCCTAAGTCCATCAAATTGTAACGGCGGCGGATATGGCGCACAAATGGTACATCGGCAAGCATCTGAGCCTTCGAGATTCCCACATCCTCGGGCTTAACGGGAGCACCGACAATCGAAAGGCAACGATACATCTCATCGTAGGTGTAGCACTGCTCCTGCAATCTGCGCTTCAGCTCAGGCCACTCCGACTTGAGGAGTTGCAACTGACGACGCACCTCATCCTTGTCGTTATACTTAGCCATCACCTCGGTAATACCCATCTCGGCAAAGGGCTCGCCCGCAAAAAGTTTTTCGGCAGCCGAACGCACCTCGTCGGCTGTTGCCCAATTAGCAACGCACTTATCCACGTCGAGCGACGTGAAATCGGTCTTATACATCTCATCGAACATAGCACACATAAAGAGCGTGCCGACACTCACCTGAAATCCGTGTGATGGGGTGACACCGTTATATGTGTGGTTGCGCATATTCCACAGATGGCTAAAGAGATGGTCAGTACAAGAGGCAGGGCGACTTGAGCGGGCTGCCTGCATAGCAAAGCCACTCAACATCAAACCCTCAACAAATGGAGCAATAGCCTCTGGTCGCAGAGCTGCCACACCCTCGGGATCGGCAAGTGCCTCCTTCAAACCATCCTGCACAATATGCCAAGCCTCATCGTGAATAGGCTCCACACCAAAGAAGTCGGCAATAATCCACTCTGCTCCCGCAGGAATCTTGGCCGCAAGGTCGGCATATCCCGCAGCAGTCATCTCGGCAGGGGCTTTGGCCATAACACCCACATCGGCAATGATAGCCTTTGGAGCAGGGCAGGTGAAGGTCTGCTTCATATTCTTATAGGTAATGGATGCTCCAAACGAAGAGTATCCATCAACAGAAGCGGCAGTAGCCACACACATATAAGGACGATTCTGATGATAAGATGAGAGCTTACACAAATCATTTATCGTACCCGAACCCACAGCAACGGCAATAGCATCTGTAGCCGCAAGACGCTCATCGAGCATCTCGATAAATGTCCACTCGGCGTGAAGGTGCTTATCGGTGAAGATATATGGCTCGTCGCACTCCACACCCGCCTGCTTAAGATATGTTGCTACGGCCTCACCAGCAGCACGCCAAGTATTCTCATCGGCTACAATCAATGCTCGACAATCAGGAAATTGCTCCTTGAACATCGAGGGAACACGCTCCAAAATATCTATTCCAATCTCCATTGCGGCCGTTTCGGTCGCCGCAGCCAATGCTCTGGCCACCAGTTGATTATTACTCATAGTATTCTATACTCTATAAGGTATAATTATTTCACTCGCTGGATAATCTCACCACCGCGCACAATGGCTTTTTCATTCTCGGGCAGTAATCGCCAAGCACGCTCGGGCAGGGATTTTTTAAGTCCCAGCATCACATTCTCCATTTTCACTATGGGCTTAATCTTCAGATACCCACCCAAAATCATAGTATTGAACAACTTGGCCTGCCCCAGTCGGGCACACTCGGCCGCAGCATCAATAGTATAAATCTCAATATCGCTACGAGTTGGAGGATTGATTACGCCATTGGTATCATAAATCAGCACACCACCAGGCTTTACCTTACTCTCGAACTTATCCATCGACTGCTGATTGAGCACAATGGCTGTGTCGTAATCGTTGGCAATGGGCGATGAGATTCGCTTATCGGAGATGATAACAGTTACATTGGCCGTACCGCCTCGCATCTCGGGGCCGTATGATGGCATCCAGGTAACCTCACAATCCTGCATAACGCCCGAATAGGCCAATATCTTACCCATTGACAGAACTCCTTGACCACCAAAGCCAGCTATAATTATAGTCTCTTTCATAACTCTTGATTTTTAGGGGTTATTTAGGTAGGGTAGATGACTTTATATCACCCAGCGGATAGGCAGGGATAAGATTCTCCTCCATCCAGCGATTTGCATCAACGGGCGATAGCTTCCAGCCGCTATTGCACGATGCTACAACCTCGACCATTGAATAGCCATTACCAGCCATAGCATTCTCAAAGGCACGACGGATAGCCTTCTTGCACTTACGCACATTGGCTGGAGTATGCACACTCTGGCGTGTGATATATGTAGCTCCGTCGAGATGCGCCAACATCTCAGCTATCTTATAAGGGAATCCATTCAAGCCCGCATCACGGCCACAGGGGGTTGTGGCGGTCTTCATACCGAGCAGGGTAGTGGGCGACATCTGGCCGCCTGTCATACCGTAGATTGCATTGTTGATGAAGATAGTGACGATATTCTCGCCTCGTGCGGCTGCGTGGATGGTCTCGGCAGTACCAATAGCGGCCAAATCGCCATCACCCTGATAGGTAAAGACCATATTGTTGGGATATAGACGTTTGGCAGCAGTTGCCACCGCACAAGCTCGACCGTGAGCCGCCTCAATCCAATCAATGTCGATATAACGATAGGCAAAGACCGAACAACCCACAGGCGAAACACCGATTGTAGAGGCCTCAATACCCATCTCATCGATAACCTCTGCTACCAATTTATGCACTGTACCGTGACTGCAACCAGGACAATAGTGCAACTCTTCGTTTGTAATCAGACGAGGCTTGGCATAAACCAAATTCTCTTGTTTTATCTCAATATTTGCCATAGCTCACTACTTTACAAATTTATTTTTCAATGCCTCAAGCACCTCTTCGGGTGTGAACAACACACCTCCCGTACGACCATAATGCTCGATCTGGACCGCTCCGTTGGCCGCCAAACGAACATCCTCAACCATCTGTCCAGCATTTAACTCAGCCACCAAAAAGCCTTTAACTCCGCGCTCAACCAAACGAGAGATAGCCTCCTTAGGGAATGGATAGAGGGTGATTGGGCGCAACAATCCAACCTTGATACCTTGTTCACGCGCCTGCTCGGCCACAGCCGCACTAATTCGAGCCGAAGAGCCGTATGCCACAATCACATAATCGGCATCGTCACACATTATCTCCTCCCATCGAGCCTCCTCGGCCTCGATAGTCTGATATTTAGCTTGCAGTCGCAAATTCAGAGCCTCCAAATCATCGGGCTGCATAAATAGCGATGTGCAGATGTTATATCTCTTTCGACCACCCTTGCCACACGTTGCCCAATCGCCATATCGCTCGGCAATCTGCTCATCGGTAAGGCGAGGCTGCTGCTCCGAGAGGACAACCTTCTCCATCATCTGACCGATAGCGCCATCTGCCAAAATCATTGCAGGGTTTCTATATTTGAAGGCCAAATCGAAAGCCAAAGAGACAAAGTCATACATCTCCTGCACCGATGACGGAGCCAATACAATCAAATGGAAATCGCCGTGACCACCGCCTTTGCAAGCCTGAAAATAATCACCTTGCGAGGGCTGAATAGTACCCAAGCCCGGGCCTCCTCGCTGACAGTTCACAACAAGACAGGGCAGCTCACAGGCAGCCAGATAACTCAAGCCCTCGCTCATAAGGCTCACGCCAGGGCTTGACGACGAAGTCATAACCTTCTTGCCTGTTGAAGCACCGCCATAGACCATATTTATTGACGACACCTCAGACTCGGCCTGCAATACCACCATACCTGTACTCTCCCAGGGGCGCAACTCCATCAGGGTTTCCATAACCTCTGACTGAGGAGTGATTGGGTAGCCAAAATATCCATCGCAACCGCAACGTACGGCAGCGTGGGCAATAACCTCGTTGCCCTTCATCAATCTTACATCACTATCTGCCATAACTATTCCACTTTTTGACGATAAATAACCAAACAACTATCGGGGCAAATTATACCACACGAAGCACAACCCGTACAGGCATCTTCGCTTGCCATCTCGACGAAATTATATCCTTTCTTATTAACAGCAGCCGATAGAGCCAACACATTGCAAGGACAAGCGCCAACGCAAACACCGCAGCCCTTGCATCGCTCTTTATCAACCACTACAAATCCTCTAATTTTAGCCATATTTATACCCTTTTAAGATTTGTTGTTCATCTACATACAAATATACATTTTTTTACGCAGAAAAGCGAGAAATAGACAAATTATTTTCTAACAAAAAGAGCGCTTTCGACCTTAATATTGCACAAAAAAGAGTGCTGAGACTATCTCTCGCCAAAAGAGGATAGTCCCAGCACCTATTTTCTTGAAATTTTCCTACTATTCAAACGAGTGAATCACCACACCCGAGCGCAACTTAGGCTCAAACCAAGTTGTTTTGGGAGGCATAATATTGCCCGTATCGGCAATATCAATAAGCTGCTGCATAGAGACAGGGTAGAGGGCAAATGCCACCTTCATCTCGCCACTATCGACACGATGCTGAAGCTCGCCAAGACCGCGAATACCGCCCACAAAATCAACACGCTTTGATGTTCGCAAATCGGTGATACCCAATATTTTATCCAAAACAAGATTAGACAACACCGTTACATCCAACACACCGATAGGATCGCTATCATCGTAGGTTCCTGCCTTAGCCGTGAGGCTATACCACTCACCGTCGAGATACATCGAGAAGTTATGCAGACCATTTGGCGTGTAAATCTCGCTACCCATAGCCTTTACCTCGAATGAATCCTGCACCTTTGCGATGAACTCCTCGCTTGAAAGACCATTCAAATCCTTCACAACGCGGTTGTAGTCGATAATGCGAAGCTGCGACGCAGGGAAGGTTACTGCCAAGAAATAGCAATACTCCTCGTCGCCCTTATGATTGGGATTTGAGGCCATACACTCCTGACCAACTCTTGCAGCAGCAGCCGTACGATGATGACCATCAGCAACATACAGAGCAGGCACAGATGCAAACAGCTCGGTAATCTGGCGATTCTGCTCCTCGCTTCTCACCACCCAGAAGTGGTGGCCAAAGCCGTCGGCGGCAGTGAAGTCGTAGTCGGGTGCATTATTCTCGACGACATCCGAAACAATGGCGTTAATCTGCTCATTGTCGGGATATGTGAAGAAGACAGGCTCAATATTGGCCTTCTGATTGCGAACGTGAATCATACGGTCCTCCTCCTTATCGGGGCGGGTGAGCTCGTGCTTCTTAATTGCGCCAGACAAATAATCCTCAAAATGACAACACATTGCAATACCATACTGCGTGCGGCCATTCATAGTCTGGGCATAGATATAGTAGTGCTCCTGCTCATCCTGCACAAGCCAGCCTCGCTCTTTCCACTCCTTGAAGTTGGCAACAGCCTTGTCGTAAACCTGCTGAGAGTGCTCATCGGCTATTGGCTCAAAATCAATCTCTGGCTTGATGATGTGCAACAGAGAGCGCTCGGTGGCCTCTGCCTTAGCCTCAACAGAGTTGAGCACATCGTAGGGACGTGATGCCACCTCGGCAGCATACTCCTGTGGCGGACGGATTCCGCAAAAAGGTTTAACCTTTACCATATCTATTAGTCGTTTAATCTAAGTTATTTACAATCACAAGGTTTCTTATTCACCTGGAAGCGAGTCTCGCCACGCTCCAAATAGCCGACAACCTGACGGGCAGCAGCCAAACCTGCATTTATATTGGCCTCGGCAGTCTCGGCACCCATCTTCTTGGGGGTAGCGAAGAATCTACTGCCAAACAGAGCCGCCATTGTAGAGGCGTCGTCGGGGGCGATATCGGTGATATACTTAAGGTCGGTGCGCTCGGTCATAGCGGCCTCCAAACCAATCTCGTCGATAACCTCCTTGCGTGCCGTATTGACCAACGTCGCACCCTTAGGCATCGACACCAAAAGCTCATAGCCGATAGACTTCTTAGTCTGCTCAGTTGCCGGAATATGCAACGAGAGGAAATCCGAAGCTGCATACAACTCCTCAACAGAGCCAACAGGCTCCACACCATCGTTATCGAACAAAGCCCTGTCGGTTACGAATGGATCGTATGCCACAACATTCATACCCAACGCCTTAGCCTTGCGCGCAACCAAGCGACCTACATTACCATAGGCGTGGATGCCGACAGTTTTGCCCTGAAGCTCGAAGCCAGTACCTGGAACAAACTTATTGCGTGACATATAAATCATCATACCCACAGCCAACTCAGCAACAGCATTGGAGTTCTGGCCTGGAGTGTTCATCACAACAACATCCTTAGCCGATGCAGCCGCCAAATCCACATTGTCGTAACCCGCACCTGCGCGCACCACAATCTTCAAATTCTTGGCAGCCTCCAAAACCTCAGCCGTAACCTTATCGCTGCGGATAATCAAGCCGTCAACATCGGCAACAGCAGCTACAAGCTCCTCTGGCTCTGTGTATTTTTCAAGCTGAACAACCTCATATCCAGCCTCTGAGAGTATCTCCTTCATTCCATCTACCGCCTTACGGGCAAATGGCTTTTCAGTAGCTATCAATATCTTCATATTCTTCTGTTTTTCGGTAAAATAGGGCACTTGACTCTGCTCCCACTCAATTACATCAACTCCAAACGGATCGCGCTTTGTTGGAATGTTGTAGGTGTATCCCATTTCAACACTTAATATTGCAGAGCGAATCGCATCACTCCAATTAGCTATTCATCTGCTCGAACTCCTGCATACAAGCCACCAGAGCCTCGACATTCTCAACTGGGCAGGCGTTGTAGCAAGATGCGCGGAAACCACCCACCAAACGGTGGCCCTTGATGCCGACCATACCCTTCGACTTGGCATACTCCATAAACTTAGGAGCCAAATCCTCGTTGCCCTCGCTCATCACAAAGCAGATATTCATCAGCGAACGATCCTCCTTTGCCACTGTACCTCGGAAGAGAGAGTTGCGGTCGATTTCGGCATAGAGCATATCGGCCTTCTTCTGGTTGCGGGCATAGATAACATCCATACCACCCTCGGCCTTCATCCACTTCAAAGTCTCACGCAAGACATAGATAGGGAATACAGGAGGAGTGTTGAACATAGAGTTGTTCTCGACGTGGGTATTAACATTCATCATCGTTGGCAGCTCACGCTTCACACTCTGCAACATATCGTCGCGGATAATTACGAACGACACACCCGCAGGAGCAAGATTCTTCTGCGCGCCGCCATAAATCAAAGCATACTTCGACACATCGACCGGACGGCTCAAAATATCGGAACTCATATCAGCAATCAGAGGCACAGGCGAGTTGATATCGCACTTGTACTCGGTACCATAGATGGTGTTGTTTGCACAGATATAGAGGTAATCCAAATCGGAAGGAATCTCGAAATTCTTTGGTATATACGAAAAGTTCTTATCCTCGGAAGTAGCCACAACCTGCACCTCGCCATAATACTTGGCCTCCTTGATGGCCTTCTTCGACCACACACCTGTATTCACATAACCAGCCTTCTTACCGAGGAAGTTGGCAGGGATGTGGAAGAACTGAGTGCTGGCACCTCCGCCGACGAAGTATATTTGATAGTTGTCGGGGATATTCAACAACTCGCGGAATAGGGCATACGACTCCGCAAGAACTGACTCGAACTCTGGAGTACGATGGGATATCGAGAGCAAAGAAAGGCCTGTTCCGTCGAAATCAATAATCGCCTTTGCCGCAGCTTCGAGCACAACATCCGGAAGAATAGAGGGGCCCGCATTAAAATTATACTTCTTCATATCAGTAATAGATTAAATGTTCTACAAAAACGCACCTCACACGGCCCGTTTACATATACAAAGTAAACACAAAAATATGATTATTCAAAATCTTGTGATGCCAATTTCTATCCGAATTATCACTTTTTGGCTTAAATAAATCAAAAAAGAGTATATATTTAGAAATTTTAATAACGATATGACACCGAAAAAGCGACAAAAAGTAAAAAAGATAATTTTTTCATTTTTTTCAATTATTTTTCTTGGTTGCAAACACGGTTATCAACCCAATTCGGACACAACCAACACAACTCACTACACATTAAGCAGATAGCCCGCAATCAAATTCTTTGGCAGAGTTGCGCCCAAGAATGGTCTCGGCTCAGCCAAAAGGCCAAACAACCCCGATTACAAGTTGTAACCACTCATTTCGCCAACAAAACCAAGAAATATCCATAATAAATTTGTATAAGCGCGGTGCTTATATTATCTTTGCAAAGATTTTCGCTTTCCACCCTTTAGGGTGGCCCAAGCGGATTGTAACCATTTTTCAAATCAGTTAACCCGACTCGAACAATGATAAAATCGATGACCGGTTTCGGCAAGAGCGAAGTTACTCTGCCGACAAAGAAAATTAGCGTAGAAGTACGCTCACTCAACTCAAAACAGTTGGATTTGTCAGTAAAACTCCCAGGCATCTATCGCCCATTTGAGTTCGACATACGCAGTATTGCTACTGCAGCAATCGTAAGAGGCAAGGCAGACATCTCTATCTCGGTGGAGCACACAGCCACAAGTACCTCGGCAACCATCAACAAGGAGGTATTTGGCGAATATATGCGCCAGATTGGTGAGGCGATGGCCTATGCAGGTGTAACAGCCGCCAACGACGCCATAGTACCTGTAGCAATGCGTATGCCAGAGGTGGTATCTACTCAGGTGGAGAACGTAACCGAGGAGGAGCAGGCGATGCTTATGCAGGCCGTAAAGGAGGCTTTAGCTCGTTTCACTGCTTTCCGCGAGCAGGAGGGTGCAACTCTTATTGCCGATTTGCTGAAGCGTGTTGATAAAATCGAGGATTACAAGTTGCAGGTGGAGCCATACGAGAAGGTGCGTTGCGAGACCATCAAGAACCGCATCCGCGAGAATTTAGCACAGCTAAAGGTGGATGTTGACAGCAACCGCTTGGAGCAGGAGATGATTTTCTACATCGAGAAGCTCGACATCACCGAGGAGAAGGTGCGCCTTTCGAACCACTGCCGTTACTTCCGTGAGGTGGCAGCCGAGGAGGAGGCTCCAGGTCGCAAGCTCGGTTTCATCGCTCAGGAGATGGGACGCGAAATCAACACTCTCGGCTCGAAGGCCAACGAATCGAATATGCAGATTTTAGTGGTGAAGATGAAGGACGAGCTGGAGAAAATCAAGGAGCAGGTGTTAAACATTCTATAAGCAACATACAAAATGGAGGTATCAGGCAAACTTATCATATTCTCGGCCCCAAGTGGCTCAGGTAAGACAACAATCGTGAAGGAGCTGTTGAAGATGTTTCCTCAGTTCGAGTTCTCAATCTCGGCAACATCACGCCAGCCTCGTGGCACAGAGCAGAATGGTGTGGATTACTTCTTCCTCTCGCAGGAGGAGTTCCGCCAGAAGGTGGCAAACGACGAGTTCGTGGAGTGGGAGGAGGTATATAACGGCACTTGCTACGGCACACTCAAAAGCGAGATGCAGCGCATCTGGCAGAAGGGCAATGTGATTATCTTCGATGTGGATGTGATGGGTGGCATCAACCTCAAGCGCATATTCGGCCAAAGTGCCTGCTCGATGTTTATTATGCCGCCATCGGTGGAGGTTCTTCGCGAGCGCCTTATTGGCCGAGGTACCGATTCGATGGAGACTATCGAGAAGCGTGTGGCAAAGGCCGATTTCGAGCTTTCAAAGTCAGGCGAGTTTGACCACGTTGTGGTGAACGATGTATTGGAGGATGCTATCGCCAAGACACGCGACATTATAAGCAACTTTTTGGCCGAGTAACCACATCAACCACACAGGCGATGAACAAGAAGCGAATGATGCTCTACTTCGGGTCGTTCAACCCCGTACACCGAGGCCACATAGCTCTGGCAGAGTATGCCGTTGAGCAGAATTTGTGCGACGAGGTAGCAATGATTATCTCGCCACAAAACCCATTCAAGCAAAGTTGGGCACAAGCGGCCGAGATGGACCGTTATAATATGATGGAGATCGCTTGCCGCAACTCGAAGTATCCAGAGAAGATTCTCCCTTCGGTGATTGAGTTCCTTTTAGAGAAGCCATCCTATACAATCAACACGCTGCGTCATTTGTCGGAGAACTATGGCGACCAGATGGAGTTTGCTATTTTGATGGGTAGCGACCTTATCAACCAGTTGCCACGTTGGCGCTCGGCAGAGGAGATTATGGCTGGCTACGATATTTATGTGTATCCTCGCCCAAATGTGGAGATGACATTCTCAACACCACGCACCACACTCCTTAAGGATGCTCCTCAGCACGACTACTCGTCAACCGAGGTGAGAGATAGCATCGAGCGAGGTGACAGCATCGAGAAGATGGTGGATAGTGAGGTGGCAGCATACATCAAGGAGAAGGGCCTTTGGACTCTATCGCACAAGCTGACAACTCTCACGGCCGCCATCGAGCGAGGAGCTGCGAGTGCCGAGATGTTTGTCGAGCGAGGCAAATGCTATTTCCGCAGAAACGAGTGGGGTAATGCCATCAACGACTTCAAGAAGGCCGAGGAGCTCGCTCCAGGCCAGACCGAGGCTAAACAGTTTATCGAGATGGCGCAAGAGATTTTGGAGTATAGATACAAAGACATCTACAATCCATAGTGGCGGCTGACCAGCAAGCAAAACAGAGAACCAAGATAACAAAGATATAGAAAAGAGAAGATGATAGAGATAGATGACAAGATTGTCAGCAGCGATTTGCTGAGAGAGTGCTTTGCCTGCGATTTGGGCAAGTGCAAGGGCATCTGCTGCGTGGAGGGTGATGCCGGAGCTCCGCTGGAGCTTGACGAGGTGGACCTTTTGGAGGAGGAGTACGATAACTACGCCCCATATATGACCGAGGAGGGACGCCGCGAAGTTGAGCGCCAGGGTTTTATGGTTGTAGATGCCGATGGCGACTACACAACGCCGCTGGTAAACAACGCCGAGTGCGCCTACGCATTCAGCGAGAATGGAGTTACATTCTGCGCCATCGAGCGAGCTTATCGCGAGGGTAAGTGCTCATTCCTGAAGCCCATCTCGTGCCATCTCTATCCTATTAGAGTTACGCAATTCTCGAACGGCTCATACGGCCTGAACTACCACCGCTGGGCGGTGTGTCGCGATGCTGTGGAGTGCGGCAAGAAGATAGGACTTCCCGTATATAAAGCACTCAAGGAGCCTATCATCCGACGATTTGGCGAGGAGTTCTACAAGGCGCTGGAGTGTGCCGAGGAGCTTATCAAGGAGCAGGACAACGAATAAAAGAAATAACAAATAAATCCCAGACAAACCAAAATGAATTTACGCAAAACACTGCTGTTATGCTTAACTCTGCTCGTTGCGGGTAGCGTATCGGCACAAGTTAAAACAACCACACAACAGGATACGACCAAAAAGAGTCTGCCCGCCGATGCCATCATCGTAAAGCGAGTGCCATTGGAATCTGGTCCCGAATTCAACGTGACCGATGCTTTGGTGGTGGATACTATTCCATCGACAAGCGAGGGATTGAGCGTTGTGCTTTACAACGACAACACCTGGCGTTATGTACGCAACCGCGACATCGACGTACTCGACCACACAGTCTATACATCGGATTGGGACACCACTAAGATTCAGGTTTACAAGACCGAGCTCAAGGATTTGCCCATCTCGATGGTGATTGACCTTGTGGATTCGCTCAAGAGCTACCACTATCCCCACAAGGGACGTGTAACATCGAAGTATGGCCCACGTCGCCGCAGAATCCATCAGGGAACAGATATCGACCTTGAAACGGGCGATCCAATCTATGCTACATTTGACGGACGTGTGCGAATCACAACATACGTTGGAAACGGCTACGGCAAGCTGGTAATTATCCGCCACGACAACGGCTTGGAGACATACTATGCTCACTTGTCGGAAATCAACGTCGAGCCAAATCAGTGGGTGTCGGCAGGTCAGGTAATCGGCAAGGGTGGTAACACAGGCCGAAGCACTGGCTCACATCTTCACTACGAGATTCGTTATAAGGGCCAGACATTTGATCCAGAGCGTTTGATTGACTTCACAACGGGCACACTCCGCCGCGAGACATTTCTCTTGAAGCGCACATACTTTAGCCCATACTCTCGATTTACGCAGGACTTCGACGAGGAGGTACAGAGCGAAGAGGAGGATAAGAAGATTGCAGCCGAGGCGGCAGCCAGAAAGTACCACATCGTAAAACGAGGTGATACATTGGGCCGCATTGCCATCAACAACCACACAACCGTTACGAAGATTTGCCAGCTCAACGGTCTGAAGAAGACCAGCGTGCTGCAGATTGGCCAGAGAATCCGAGTGAGATAACAAACCGACGAACCAATAACTTCACATAAAACTATGAAACGACTTTTATTACTCACACTCATCCTGTGTGGAGCGTGGTGCGCTTCGGCTCAGGTGCAGAAGGCCGAGAAGGCTCTGGTGGACTATATCAACAATGGTGACACAAGTTGTAGTTGGAAGGTGGCCGAGAGCAAGCGTGGCGAGGGATACACAGCCTATCGCCTCGACTTCACATCGCAGACTTGGCGCGAGAGCGTGTGGAGACATCAGTTGATGGTTATCGTGCCCGACAAAATCAGCCACAACGAGGTGCTGATTCACATTGCGGGCGGTAGCGTTGACACCAAGACCGAGATGCCAAACCTCTATGGCTGGGAGCACCGAGCAATTCAGTTCCAGACAGGCATAGCCAAGCGTTGTGAGGCGGTAACTGCCATTCTCTGGCACGTTCCTCGCCAGCCACTCTATGGCAACAAATATGAGGATGAGTTGCTCTCGTTCACGCTGCATATGTTCCAGAACGACAAAGATTACTCGTGGCCGCTGCTCTTTCCAATGGTGAAGAGTGTGGTGAGAGCTATGGACTCAATCGAGGAGTTTGTTGAGCAGAAGCACCAGACAAAAGTGGATGAGTTTGTACTCACAGGCTTCTCTAAGCGAGGCTGGACAACGTGGCTTACGGCTGGCACAGGCGACAAGCGTATTGTGGCTATTGCGCCAATGGTAATCGACATTCTGAATATGCCTGTGAGCGTGCCTTATCAGCGCCATATGTTCGGAGCATATAGTATTATGATTCAAGACTACATCAATCTGGGCCTTACCGAGGAGCTTGTGACTCCATCGGGTTTGGAGCTTGTGAAGATGATTGATCCATACTCTTACCGCGACTATTACACTATGCCCAAGATGGTATTCCTCGGCTCGAACGATCCATACTGGACTGTGGATGCGGTGAAGAACTACATCGACGAGATACCTGGCAAAAAGTACACTGCATACTCGACCAACGCAGGTCACGACCTCGACAATGAGGCTATCACTTCGCTTGAGGCCTTCTTCCACCAGACAATCAACAAGGAGAAGTATCCTAAGTTTGAATATGCGCCACGCCAGTTGGCCGACCATATCGAGATTGACATCAAGGCCGACAAGAAGCTGCTCAAGGAGGTAGTTGTGTGGGAGGCTGTATCGGAGAACAAGGATTTCCGCAAGTGCACTTTCGCTCCACGCACAGTTGATGGAATGGCGGGCAAAAAGAGCTTCACTGTGAAGGTGGATTATCCCAAGCAGGGCAACAAAGCATTCCTTGTGATGCTGAAATATAAGCATCCATCAAAGGAGGATACCTATAATATAACTACGCGTATGTACACAGCCGACAGCAACGAACTCTTCGAGGAGGCATTTGTATCGGGTAAGTCAGAAAAATAGGTATTGGTACTATAATTAAAGATAAAGGCAACTTCTCATTTGAAGTTGCCTTTATCTTTTAATGATATATACAATTAGTACTCTCGTGCGCCAAAGATTGTGGAGCCGATGCGTACCTCGGTTGAGCCATACTCCAAAGCAATAGGGTAGTCGTCGGACATTCCCATCGAGAGCATATCAAACTGCTCGCCGAAATACTCTGCCAGCTCTCGTTTGCAGGCTGCAAGACGCTCAAAATCGGCACGAACAACAGCCTCATCATCGGTAAAGGTAGCCATACCCATCACACCACGCAAGCGGATATTGAGGTAGCGGTCAAAACCACCCGCCCTCACAAAATCGAGCAACTCGGCATAATCCCAGCCCGATTTGGTCTGCTCGTTGGTGACGTGTATCTCCAACAGACAATCAATCACACGCCCACACTTCTCGGCCTGACGGTTAATCTCCTCGGCCAAACGCTCGCTATCGAGCGACTCGATAAGCGACACAAAGGGGGCAATATATTTCACCTTATTGGTCTGCAAATGGCCTATCATCACCCACTCGATATCGCGAGGCAACACCTCATATTTGGCTTTCAGCTCCTGCGGGCGGCTCTCGCCAAAGGCTCGCTGACCTGCATCATAGGCCTGCTGAAGCGCCTCAACAGGGTGGAACTTCGAGACAGCCAAGAGTCGCACTCCCTGAGGAAGACTCTCGCACAGACGCATTATTTCACTCTTAATCGACATTGTTAAAGTTGTTTTAGGGTGTAAATTTACACAATTTAGCGATATTTGCGCATTTACAACCGAAAAATAACCCAACATAGAGACAAAATCAAAAAAGCAGAATCGGCAAGACAACAATTATTCACAAAAAGTCTAACATCCAGCCGAAAAAAGCATCTATGCTAAGCTTTTTTTATTATCTTTGCTTAATTATTAACCTATAGTTTTATGACACCAGCAATAGTTTTAATTACTGTAGCCGCCTATCTGGCGGTGCTATTCTATGTCGCTTGGCGCACATCTCGCAAGAGCGACAACTCTTCATTCTTTACGGGAGGTCGCAGTACATCGTGGGCATTGGCCGCAATGGCAATGGTGGGAGCTGCCATCTCGGGCGTAACATTCATCTCGGTTCCTGGATGGGTGGCTCAGAGCGGATTCTCGTATATGCAGATGGTAATGGGTTTCATCGTGGGTAACTGCTTGGTTGCTTTTGTACTCATCCCTTTGTTCTACAAGCTCAACGTAATCTCGCTTTATCAGTATTTGGAGGATCGTTTCGGAGGCAGCTCATACGCCACAGGAGCGTGGTTCTTCTTCATCTCGAAGATGACAGGTGCAGCACTTCGTGCATTCCTTATCTGCGCAGTATTGCAGACATTGGTATTCGACGCATACAACATTCCGTTTATCTTCAACGTGATTATTATGATGGCCCTTGTGTGGCTCTACACTCGCACGGGTGGTGTGAGCTCGGTTATCGGCACCGACATCCTGAAGACAACCTGCTTGGTGGGTAGCGTGGTGTTGTGTATCGTATTTATGATGCGTGAGCTCGGTTTGGGTTTGGGCGAGGCTGTAGGTCAGGTTGCAGGCCACGACTACTCGCAGATTTTCTTCCTCGACAACCCATCGGATACCCGTTTCTTCTGGAAGCAATTCTTAGCCGGAGTATTTATCTCTATCGCCACAACTGGTCTTGATCAGGATATGATGCAGCGCACACTTTCGTGCAAGAGCCCACGCGACTCGCAGAAGAATCTGGTTATCTCGGTATTCTCGCAGGCGGTGGTTATCTTCCTGTTCCTCTTCCTCGGTGTATTGTTCTACATCTATTTGGCAGGCAAGGGCGTAACTCCAGCAGCCGAGGGATTCTTCCCAATGAGCGATGCTGCGGGCGCACCAATCATCAGCGAGAGCGACGAGGTATTCTCATACATTGCAACAAAGAGCGGTTTGCCGCTCATCGTGGGTATTTTGTTTGTGCTTGGCCTTATCTCATCAACCTACTCGGCGGCAGGTTCGGCTATGACAGCCCTTACAACATCGTTTACGGTTGATATTATGCACGGCACAAAGCGCTACGATGAGCAGCGCCTGACAACTATCCGCAAGCGAATTCATATCGGTATGGCCGTAGCGATGGGTGTTTTCATCCTCATCTTCAACGCCTGCAAGAACACAAGTCTTATCGATATGGTTTACACATTGGCAAGCTACACCTATGGTCCTTTGCTTGGTATGTTTGCCTTTGGTATCTTCACAAAGGTACGTCCAGCCGACAAGTATGTGCCTATCGCGGCCATTATGGGTGTGGTGTTGAGTTTGGTACTCCAGCTCAATTCGGAGCGCTGGTTTGGCGGCTACAAGTTCAGCTACGAGATATTATTATTCAACGCATCATTCACCGCTATCGGTATGTGGTTGCTTTCACTCAAAAACTCTAAGAAATAATGATACTTACAGCAGATTCAGGCTCTACCAAGTGCCACTGGGCACTGGCCAATAAGGGTGAGGCCGTAACAGAGCAGAGCATAAATATCGTCGAGAGCCGAGGCATCAATCCCGTAACTTGCAGTCGCGAGCAGATGGTGGAGATTATCACAGAGGAGCTTCTCCCAAACATCAATGCCGAGGCTGTGGAGAGCATCTATTTCTATGGTGCTGGCTGCATTGCAGGTGCTCCAGCAACGCTTGGCCTGAGAGACGTACTGGCCGAGATATTCCCCAACGCCCAGCAGATTGAGGTAGCAACCGATATGCTCGGTGCTGCACACGCCTTGTGTGGCCGCGAGGAGGGTATTGTTTGCATCCTGGGTACTGGCTCTAATTCGGCTCACTACGATGGCCAGAAGATGGCCAAGAATGTTCCACCACTCGGTTACATCTTGGGCGACGAGGGTGGTGGCACAAACATCGGCCGCACCTTCGTGAGCGACGCCTTGAAGGGTGTGATGGATCGGGAGATTGTGGATATGTTCTACACCGAGTGCAACACATCATACCCCGAAATCATAGAGAATGTATATCGCAAGCCCAATGCCAACCGCTATCTGGCATCGTTTGTTCCGTTTGTGGCGAAGCATCGCGACCTACCGCAAGTGCGCAAGTGCATCGACACGGCGTTCAACAACTTCGTCGAGCGTAACTTGTTGCAATATGCAGGCATCGAGTCGATGGAGGTGAATTTTGTTGGTAGCGTGGCTTTTGTTTTCGAGAAAGAGCTTAGAGAGGCTCTGGAGCGCCACTCGCTCAAATTGGGCAAAATTATGCGCTCGCCCATCTGCGGAATGGTTAATTATCACACATTGGAATAACATAAGAAAGAGATAATATGGCATTTGAGAAAATTACCGAGAAGTCGTCGTTGTACGACAATCTGGACACAATGAGTCCATCGGAGATTGTAAAGTGTATGAATCAGGAGGACCGCAAGCCAGCCGAGGCTGTCGAGAGGGCGTTGCCTCAAATCAGCGAGCTTGTGGAGCGTTTGGTACCTCGTATGAAGGAGGGTGGCCGATTGTTCTACATCGGAGCAGGCACAAGTGGCCGCTTAGGAGTATTGGACGCATCGGAGATTCCTCCAACATTTGGTATGCCAGCAACAAGCGTTGTAGGTCTTATCGCTGGTGGCGACACCGCATTGCGCAACCCAGTGGAGGGTGCAGAGGACGACACCGAGCAGGGCTGGAAGGATTTGCTGGCACACAACATCAACGACAAGGATACTTTGGTGGGAATTGCCGCGTCGGGTACAACTCCTTATGTTATCGGTGCATTGCGTGAGGCTCGCAAGAATGGTGTACTCACAGCATCTGTTGCTTGTAATCCCGACTCTCCAATGGCTCAGGAGGCTGAGATTGCAATCGAGATTATTGTAGGCCCCGAGTTTGTGACTGGTAGCTCACGAATGAAGGCGGGTACGGCTCAGAAGATGACACTCAATATGATTAGTACAGCCGCAATGATCGGTTTGGGCCGAGTGAAGGGCAATCGTATGATCAATATGCAGCTCTCTAACGCCAAATTGGTTGATAGAGGTACTCGTATGATTGTTGACTCTCTCAACATTCCATACGACAGAGCAAAGCAGCTCTTGCTTCTGCACGGTTCGGTAGCCGAGGTGATGAAGAAGTTTCCAAAGGAGTAACACCTTACTCTAATTAAACCCTAAATATAGCCCGTATAACCAATGTTATATGGGCTATATTTTTGCTATTTCATATTTATTTGTATATTTGTATAGTGTATTCTGAACAACATAATATATGAAGTTACGCAACATTATACTAATTCTGCAGGCTATTTTATTATCGTTATCTGTTTTTGCGCTCAACACGCCCAAAAGCAAAGGATATGTTATAGTTACCGAGCATATAAAGGCAAATTCGGGCAAAGATATTAGTGACGCTTTACAGAAAATTATCGACAATAATCCTAATCGCACGATATACTTTCCTGATGGAGTCTATATCATCTCGAAGCCAATCGTAACCCCTGCAGAGCCTACAAAGAGCGTAGCATTGGAGTTATCGAATTATGCCATAATAAGGGCCTCGGAAGATTGGGCCAATGAGGAAGCGATGATACGTTTGGGCGGAAAGGATGCCGCAAACAACATTGGAGTTGCAGGAAGTAACTACTATCTCGAAGGAGGTATTATTGATGGGAACGGCGTTGCAAAGGGAATTTCAATCGACGGAGGACGCGAAACAGTCATACGCAACACCTCGATTAAGAGTGTTGAAATTGGAATCCACGTTAAGCACGGTGCAAATAGCGGCTCATCGGATTGCGATATATCGGGCGTAAATATCGTGGGCAACAACTCTTCCACCTCGATTGGTCTGTTGGTTGAAGGCTACGACAACACCTTTACAAATATGCGTATTGCAGCCGTGAATACAGGCGTGGTTCTGCGCTCGCAAGCCAATATGCTCAGAAACATACACCCACTATACTACGGCGGCAAAAACGGATACGACCAAAGTAGCTGCGGATTCCGAGATGAAGCGGGATGCAACTGGTATGACTTCTGTTATAGCGATGAATTTGCAACTGCATTCTACACCTCAAAGAGTGTAGCAAGCCAATACAACAACTGCTTTGCTTACTGGTACTCAAAGCGTGGTACAAAACATACTATATTCAAAGCTGAGGGGAAATTTAATTCACTTGTATCGAATAGCCGCTCGGGACTTCGAGCAAACAATGCAGTAACGGAGAACAATATTTTAGAGGTTGGAGAAGATGGAGGCGATGGACACTTCATCAATCTATATATTGACAACAAAGAGATACTGACAAACAAAACATACGAGAAATACCTAAAATGATGCGGTATTTTATATATCTATCATACGACGGGGCTGCATACTGCGGTTGGCAACGCCAGCCCGATGCGCCATCTGTGCAGGAGAGCATAGAGAAGGCTCTCTCGATGTTGTTGCGCGATAAGATAGAGATAGTAGGCGCAGGTAGAACCGATACTGGGGTAAACGCATCATTCTATGTGGCACATTTCGACTGCGGGCAGGATATAACCGATTGCGACAAGTTGTGCTACAAGCTCAATCTTATCCTGCCACAAGATATTGCTGTGAGCAGGGTATGCAAGGTGCGCAACGATGCCCACGCTCGATTTGATGCAGAGCAGAGGGAGTACACCTATTTCATCTCGCAACGCAAAAATCCATTCCGCAGATACTCGGCGTGGCAATATTATGTGGCTCTCGATTTCGACAAGATGAATCAGGCGGCAAGGCTGCTTCTCGAATACGAAGATTTCACATCATTTGCCAAGCTCAACTCAAACAACAAGACCAATATCTGCCACGTCACAAAGGCAGAGTGGAGGCGTGACAAAGACGATGGGGCGCTATTGATATTCACAATCCGAGCCGACCGATTCCTTCGAAATATGATTCGAGCCATTGTGGGTACGTTGGTTGATGTGGGACGAGGTCGTTACTCGGTGGAGGAGTTTAGGCAGATAATTGAGAGCAAGGATTTGTCGCGCTCAAGTGCTGGAGCTCCAGCGCAGGGACTCTTCCTGAGCGATGCAGTCTATGGTGACGATATATTTTTAACTGAATAGAACTATTATCAAACTTAAAAAGATATTATTATGGGAACAATTCTTTGGTTAGCAGGTGTTATCTGCGGTATTTGGTGTGTACTCGACATCTTCAAGAAGCCTATCGGCTTTGTTGGTAAGCTTATCACCGCCATCATTGTCTTGACTACAAGCTGGCTTGGTTTGGCACTCTACTATTTCTGGGCACGCCACAATCTTACTTCTTGGTTTAAGTAATAAAGCCACAGCAAAAAAGGAAACACCCGAAAGCACTTGACTTTCGGGTGTTTCCTTTTCTGTAAGGTATAGCCTACAAATGAATTGCAGCACCTAAAGCTGCCTCTGCGGCCTCCATCAAACCCTCGTGCATAGTAGGGTGAGAGTGGATGGTCTTGGCAATGGCGTGAGCCGTAACGCCAAGACGTTTAGCCAGGGTAGGCTCGCCAAGCATCTCGGTTACTGTTGCGCCAACCAAATGAGCACCGATAAGCTTCTCGTCAGCACCGAAGATAAGCTTCACGAAACCATCTCTATCGCCAGCGGCAGTAGCCTTACCCGAAGCTGTGAATGGGAATCGGCCCACCTTATACTCGATACCAGCCTTCTGCGCCTGCTGCTCGGTCATACCAACCGATGCAACCTCGGGCGATGTGAAGATGCAAGATGGGATAGTGGAGTAGTCAACTGCATCGGGAGTCAAACCGCAGATATGCTCAACGCAGTGGATAGCCTCGGCCGAAGCAACGTGCGCCAAAGCTGGGGTAGCGATGATATCACCGATAGCATATACACCCTTAGCCGATGTCTGGTAGTGCTCGTCAACCTTAATCTTGTCGCGGTCAACCTCGATACCCATCTCCTCGAGGCCAATACCCTCGATATTAGACTTGATACCCACAGCCGACAAAACGATCTCGGCAGAGAGAGTCTCTGCGCCCTTCTTGCCCTCGATCTCGACACTACACATACCATCCTCGCCAACAGTAACGCTCTTTACGTTGGTTGATGTGAGAACCGTTGCACGCATCTTGCGGAACGAACGCTCCATACTCTTTGCAACCTCCTCATCCTCCAAAGGCATCATCTGTGGCATATACTCAATAACTGTCACCTTCACACCAAGTGAAGCATAGAGGCAGGCAAACTCGCTGCCGATAGCACCCGAACCAACCACAATCATCGACTGAGGCAACTTTGGCAACACCAAAGCCTCCTTAGATGTGATGACGTGCTGGCCATCAACGGGCATAAATGGCATCTGGCGTGGACGAGCTCCAGTGGCCAAGATGATTGCGCCAGCCTCGTAAATTATGCCATCAACCTCAACCTTACCCTCACCGGCCAACTTACCGAAGCCATTGATAACGTCAATATTGTTCTTCTTCATAAGGAAGGCCACGCCCTTGCTCATAGTCTCGGCCACAGTGCGTGAACGAGCCACAATCTTCTCGAAATCGGGCTTCACCTCACCCTCAACGGCAACACCATAGTGAGCCGCATTCTTGCAGTAAGAGAATACCTGAGCACTCTTAAGCAGAGCCTTAGTGGGAATACAACCCCAATTAAGGCAGACACCGCCCAAATCGGCCTTCTCGACAATGGCAACCCTTTTGCCAAGCTGAGCAGCGCGAATGGCTGCTACATAACCACCAGGGCCGCTACCTATTACTATAATATCGTAATTCATCTTTTACTTTAATTATTCGTTACAACTACTTGATTACCTGCAAAATCTTGCCATTATCGGCAGCCACAGCACGCTTCCACTTCTCGTTGTAGCCTGGGAACTGAATCTTACCAGGAATCTGCTTGCCTGTGTCGTTGCCGTTATCAACGAAGTGAGTGTGGTCGCCACCAGCACCGATAACATACTTGAGAACATCGGCGTGCTCGCTCTTTACGTTACCGTCAACATACTTGATAAGCAAATACTTGTCCAAACGGCTCCAGTTAGCAAACCACTCCTCAGCCATATTTGTACTAAACTGAGTGAGGTACTTCTTCTGAGCCTTTGCAGAGAGCGCGGCAGCCTTTTTGTCGATACCGTTTACAGCCTCAAGCATAGAGTTCTCCCAGAAGTCGATAACCTTGCGGATGTCGGCTGAAATCATATCATAACGCATATATGCGAAATTTGTAACGCGGTTGAACAACCAGAAAGCAGACGATGGGGTGTACTCAAGCATAGAACCATTGCCCTCAGCCAAACACTCAGGAGCCTCCTGCGTGTTGCAATAGATAGGGGTAAGGCAAGATGTGGCAGCATCGTCAACGCCAAACCACAAGATACCAGTCTTACCTGGGCGAGCCTGACCAACAATCCAGAAACCAGTCTGCTGAGTAGCGATAGCGCGCTCGTTTGTATAGGTCTTGCCATCTACCTCGAATGTCATTGGACGCCAGCGATATGGGAGAGCGTGACCACCAGCACCAAGATCGGTTGTCATATCCATTGGAGTACCCTCATAGTGGTCGCGCATAGCATCGAACACCTGCTTAGGCGAAATCTTAGCATTTGGCTTCACCCACAAAGGAAGACGATTCTTGGGGTTGTGGCCCATAGCATAGTCGAGATACTTATCCATACCGTCGGTAAACTTGCGGAAGAATGCCCACACACGAGCATCGCAACCACGCATAGCGCTGAAATCGAGTGGAGCGTAAGTATCGCTGAATGAGAACTCCTCATCGCTACCGTTGTAGTAACCCATCTCGCGAGCAAATGAGATTACATCGGGAGCATACATACAGTTCTCGGGATCGTTCTTTGGGAATGTGGTGATGCGAGCCTGATTGGCGTGAGCCGAGATGTAACCATCGGGCACACGGCGTGCAACCCACACGATACCCTTCTTGCCAGGGCCCTTACCGATGAGCTCCATAATCCAAGCCTCCTCGGTATCAGCGATAGAGAAGCTCTCGCCCTCAGAAGCATAGCCATAGGTGTTGGCCAACTCGACGATGGTGTTGATAGCCTCGCGAGCGGTCTTGGCGCGCTGCAAAGTGATGTAGATGAGTGAACCGTAATCCATCACACCCTCGGGATTGTACAACTCGTGGCGACCGCCATAGGTTGTCTCGGTGATGATGAGCGAATGTTCGTTCATATTACTTACGGTAGAGTAGGTCTGAGCCACCTGTGGAATCTGGCCCAACGCCTTACCTGTGTCCCACTCTGTAACGGGGAGCATTGTACCAGCCTTATACTTGGTGGCATTGTGCTTGTAGAGACAACCATAAAGCTGGTGAGAATCAGCCGCATAGGTAACCAAAATAGAGCCATCGGTAGATGCGCCCTTTGTGATGATAAAGTTGGTGCAGGCCAGAGCGTCTGAGCCAATCAGAGTGGCTGCGGCAAGCATCAGCGTACAAAAGATTTTCTTCATAAAATTTATTGTTTTTATTAGTTTGTTATTTACACTGCTTTTGCAATTTACAAATATATGAAAAATAATCGATACAATAGCCCACATAGCCTTTTATTAGAACAAGTGGCGATAAATATTTTGCCGATGCGGAATTATTTGTATCTTTGTAGGATTTTTAACCCGCTCACACATAGTGTGAGCATAACAACAGAGCAAAAAATGAAAGCAGCTATCATAGGATACGGCAAAATGGGGCGCGAAATAGAGAAGATTCTCGTGGAGCGCGGACATAGCGTGGAGCTTATTATTGACATAAACAATGCAGCCGATTTGACGGCTGAGAATCTCGCCAAAGTGGATGTGGCCATTGAGTTTACAACTCCATCGACAGCCTACGACAATATCCGCAAGTGCTTGGAGTGTGGCGCAGCGGTAGTGAGTGGTACAACGGGATGGACCAACCGCCTGCCTGAACTGCAGGAGTTGTGCAAGCAGAAGGGTGGAGCGATGTTCTATGCTTCGAATTACTCGCTGGGCGTGAACCTGATGTTCCGCCTCAATCGTGAGCTTGCGCGAATGATGAATGCTATTTCGGGCTACAAGGTCTCAATTGAGGAGACTCACCACACCGAGAAGAAGGATTCGCCAAGCGGTACTGCGGTGACACTGGCCGACGATATCATCGAGCGCATCGATGCAAAAAGCGGCTGGGTAAACGAGCCAACCGACAAAGCGGAGCTTATCGGCATCGAGTCGTTCCGAGTGGGTATGACTCCAGGCGACCATTCGGTTACATACACTTCACAGGACGATGTGCTGGAGATTCGCCACTCTATCAAGAATCGCCGCACGTTGGCACAAGGTGCTGTGGTGGCAGCCGAGTTCCTTTGCGGCAAGAAGGGCATCTACACAATGGAGGATATGCTCAGTGCAATCTAATTGCCGGCTGATGGTTTATTTGTAAACAAAAAGAAAATGGAGAAGATTAAAAAATTTTTCAGCAACAAGTGGGTTCGCTTTTCGCTCGCCACACTGCTATATATCCTTTGGTTTGTGGTATGGACGGGTAATTGGTGGCTCATCTTGGGCGTGGCCGTAATCTACGACCTCTACATATCAAAATACTTCTACCGCTATGTTTGGAGCAAGAATGAGAAGTTGTGCGAAAAGAGTTCGCTCTATCGCGACATCTGCGACTGGGGCAATGCGATTGTCTTTGCAACGGTTGTAGCAACGCTCATCCACATCTTCATATTCCAGATGTATGTAATCCCTTCATCTTCGATGGAGAAGAGCCTTTTGGTGGGCGACTATCTCTATGTGAGCAAGGTTACATACGGCCCACAGATGCCTAACACACCCCTCTCATTCCCATTCGTGCATCACACAATGCCTCTGTCGCAGACCAAAAAATCGTTCTCGGAGGCTATCAAGTGGCCCTACCACCGATTGAAGGGTTTGCGCAAGGTGGAGCGTGGCGATGTGTTTGTATTCAACTTCCCTGCGGGAGATACCGTATTGCTTGAGAATCAAGCCATCACATATTACGATGTGCTGAGAGATTATCAGCAGCAGTTTGGCCCCGAGCGTGGCCGTCGCCAATTGGAGGCCGACTACACAATCATCTCTCGCCCTGTGGACAAGCGCGAGAACTACATTAAGCGTTGCGTGGCTCTGCCAGGCGATTCAATCCGCATCATCGACCGCGAGCTGTTTGTAAACGGCAAGCCAGAGGGCTCGATTGCCGAGAAGCAGTATTGCTACACGATTAGAACATCGGCACCACTCTCGCAGTATGCGATTGATAATTTGGGTATTACCGAAATTTCGGGTAATGGCAACAGTTACTTTTCACCACTCACCGACTCGATGGTGGAGGCTCTCAGCAAGATGGAGAGTGTAATCAGCATCGAGCCATATACCGTAATGGAGCAGGCATTCCCACACAACAAGCAGTATGATTGGACTGCCGACAATTTCGGGCCATTGTGGATTCCCCAAAAAGGTGCAACGGTAGAGCTTACGACCGAGAATCTGCCCCTCTATGAGCGAATTATCGACGTGTACGAAGGCAACGATTTGGAGGTGAAGGATGGCCAGATATACATCAACGGACAGAAGAGCGATTCATACACATTCAAGATGGATTACTACTGGGCTATGGGCGACAACCGCCATAACTCGGCCGACTCACGCTACTGGGGTTTCGTGCCAGAAGACCACATTGTGGGTAAGGCTTCGTTCATCTGGCTTTCGATTGATCGCAACAAGAGCTTCCCAGCAAATATCCGCTGGGAGAGAATCTTCAACAAGATAAAGTAACAGACGTGGAGACAATCAAAGATAGTTATCTGACCATCGAGGCCGATGCTGAGGCGATTTTCAAGGAGAAGAGCAGCAAATTCCTGTGCTATGCTTTTCACGTTGAGAACGAGGAGCAGATTGCAGCTCACCTCGAGCGACTTCGCAAGCAGTATTACGATGCGACGCATCACTGCTATGCCTGGCGATTGGGCCCATTTGGTGAGAAATTTCGTGCCAACGACGATGGCGAGCCATCGAGTACGGCAGGAAAACCAATTTTGGGGCAGATGCTATCAAACGAGATTACCGATTGCCTGATTGTGGTGGTGAGATACTTTGGTGGCACGAAGCTGGGTGTTCCTGGCCTGATTTCGGCATACAAGGAGTCGGCAGCCGCAGTAATCGAGGCGGCAAATGTGGTGGAGCGCACGGTGGACACCCACATCAAGATAGCCTTCTCCTACATAGTGATGAACGACGTAATGCGCATCATCAAGGAGGAGCAGCCAACCATCGTGGAGCAGGTGTTTGATAATCTGTGCGAGATGCACCTCTCAATTAGAAAGAGCCGAGCCGACATTGTGGAGGGCAGACTCAGGAAGGTGGAGGGTGCGATAGTGGATATTATCGAGTAGCCCACCCAAAACAAACCATAGAGTAGATTTTCAGCCATCGAAAGCATAATATGTCAAACGAAAAGAGCATACAGATTAAAGGAGCACGCGTTCACAACCTGAAAAATGTGAGCGTGGAGATTCCTCACAACACCCTGACCGTAATTACGGGACTCTCGGGCTCGGGTAAATCGACACTCGCTTTCGATACCATTTTTGCCGAGGGACAGCGCCGTTATGTGGAGAGTCTTTCGGCATATGCTCGCCAATTCCTGGGCCGAATCAACAAGCCCGATGTGGATCTCATCTCGGGTATTGCGCCAGCCATTGCCATCGAGCAGAAGGTGAACACCCGCAATCCACGCTCAACGGTGGGCACATCTACCGAGATTTATGACTACCTTAAACTACTTTTCGCACGCATAGGCCACACATTCTCGCCCATTTCGGGTGATGAGGTGCGTTGCTTTGGCGTGGACGATGTGGTGGCATACATTGTGGAGAATGGCATAGGCAAAAGGGTAGTGATTACAGCACCTATAACCCTGAATTCAAGGCAGGGACTCATTGAAAAACTGCTGGAGTTTATCTCAGATGGATTTCAGCGAGTGTGGGTGGATGGCCAAGCACTCACTATGGAGGAGTTTTTGCCAACTGTGAATGTTGAGACCGATGCCAGCAATGTAAGGTTAGTGATTGACCGCCTGCGTGGTGCCGATGATGACGACACACTGCTTCGCCTGCGCGATTCGGTTGCCAGAGCCTACAGCTATGGCAACGAGCTATGCTACGTGATTATCGACGACAAGCAACGTGAGTTCTCGGCTCGATTCGAGGCTGACGGCATTGAGTTTGAGCAGCCCACAGAGCATCTTTTCAGTTTCAACAACCCCATCGGAGCCTGCCCCGTATGCGAGGGATATGGCAAGGTTGTGGGCATTGACGAAGATTTGGTTATTCCCGACAAGAGCAAGACCATATATGAGGATGCCATCGCCTGCTGGCGTGGCGCAACGATGAAGAAGTGGAAAGAGGTGCTGATAAACAACGCCTACAAATTTGATTTCCCTATTCACGAGCCATACTACAACCTTTCGGCCGAGCAGAAGCTGCTTCTGTGGCGAGGAAATGAGTATTTTCACGGTCTGAACGAGTTTTTCCAATACATTGACTCGGAGCGTCGCAAGATACAGTATCGAGTGATGAAAGCGCGCTACACAGGCAAGACCACCTGCCCAGAATGTGGCGGCAGTCGCCTGCGCAAAGAGGCTTTATGGGTGAAAATAGGCGGCAAGAGCATTGCCGACATCGTGAGGATGACCGTCGATGAGCTTATCACATTCTTCAACGCCTTGCAATTAGATGAGCACGACACAAAGACTGCTCACCGCATAGTTGTCGAGATTCGCAACCGACTGAGCTATCTATCAGATGTGGGATTGGGTTATTTGACTCTCGACCGTCTGTCGTCAACTCTTTCGGGTGGCGAGAGCCAGCGAATTAACCTTTCGACATCGCTCGGCAGCAATCTTGTTGGTTCGTTGTATATTCTCGATGAGCCAAGCATCGGCCTGCACCCACGCGACACCCACCGACTAATCAAGGTGATGAAGCAGTTGCGCGACATTGGCAACACGGTTATCGTTGTGGAGCACGAGGAGGAGGTTATTCGCGCCGCCGACCACATTGTAGATGTGGGCCCAAAGGCGGGAGAGTATGGTGGCGAGATTGTATATAGCGGCCCGATAAAGGGTTTGCTCAAGGCAAAAAATAGCCTTACGGCTGACTATCTGACTCTTCGTCGCAAGATTGAGATTCCAGCCGATGCAAGAGGATGGAGCAACTCAATTACGATTTGTGGAGCCAGAGAGAACAACCTGAAGAATATAGATGTAAAGATTCCTTTGGGCGTGATGACCTGCATTACTGGCGTGAGCGGTAGTGGAAAGTCATCGATAGCAAAGGGCATCCTGTATCCTGCTCTGCGCAGGGAGTTGTCGGACACCGGCCAGAAACCAGGCGATTTCGACGCATTGGAGGGTGATGTAGCAATGATTGGAAGCGTGGAGATAGTTGACCAGAATCCAATCGGCAAATCATCACGCTCAAATCCCGTGACTTACCTTAAAGCCTACGACGAGATTCGCAAACTATATGCCGACCAGCCACAGGCTGTGCATACTGGTCTTACAGCCGCATCGTTCTCGTTTAATGTGGTGGGAGGTCGCTGCGAGGAGTGCCAGGGCGAGGGCGTTATCAAGGTGAGTATGCAGTTTATGGCCGACGTGGAGCTGGTATGCGAGGCTTGTCACGGCAAGCGATTCAAGGATGAAATACTGGAGATAAAGTATCGAGGCAAGAACATCCACGACACTCTGGAGATGAGCGTTGATGATGCCATAGACTTCTTCTCGGAGGATAAGGAAAATTCCACCTGCCGAAGAATTGTGGAGCGCCTGCAGCCATTGCAGGATGTGGGACTGGGTTATATCCGCCTGGGGCAGTCGTCATCGACATTGTCGGGCGGCGAGAGCCAGCGAGTGAAGCTCGCTTCGTTCCTCTCGAAGGACAACAACACCAAGAGCATAATGTTCATATTTGACGAGCCCACAACAGGCCTGCATTTTCACGATATAAATCGCCTTCTTAAGGCATTTAACGCACTGATTGCCAACGGCCACACGATTGTCATTGTGGAGCACAATATGGAGGTGATAAAGTGCGCCGACTGGGTTATCGACCTCGGACCTGAGGCGGGTGACAGAGGCGGAAATATTGTGTTTGAGGGCACGCCAAAGGATTTGGAGAGGTGCGCTGAGAGCCACACAGGACAATTTTTACGAGAGCATAACAAGGCCTGACAGGCCCGCAGAGAATGAAGGAATTTGAAACATATACTCTTCCCAACGGAATAAAGGGCATACACCGCAGAGTACGCAGCAATGTGGCGCATTGCGCTCTGGTGATAAACGCTGGTACTCGCGACGAGCATCGTAACGAGTATGGCCTCGCACACTTTGCCGAGCACGCCATATTTAAGGGTACGGAGCATCGCAAGGCCTATCAGGTGAATTGCCGTCTGGAGAATTTGGGTGGTGAGCTGAATGCCTACACCACAAAGGAGGACACCACAATACACGCCACAACACTGAAGGGTGACTTTGCAAAGGCTGCCGAGCTGGTGGCCGACGTGGCATTTCACTCAACATTTCCCGAAAAGGAGCTGATAAAGGAGCGCGAGGTGATTGTAGATGAGATAAACACCTACAAGGATTCGCCAGCCGATATGATTTTCGACACGTTTGAGGATATGCTCTTTGAGGGCTCAGAGTTAGGGCACAACATATTGGGCACTAAAGCATCTTTGGCGCGCTATAATGGCGACTCAATCCGTCAATTCGTCGCTCGCACCCACACAACCGACCAGATGGTATTTTCGTCAATCGGAAATATGTCGCTCGGTGCGGTGCAGAATGTAGCAATGAAATATTTTGCTTCGCAGCCAGCAACGACTCGCTCATTCAAGCGTTCAACGCCCATCATCTGCGAGCCATTCGATAAGAGCATCAACAAGCACACGCACCAGACTCACTGCATTGTGGGTGCAAGAGCATACGATATAAATGCCGAAAAGCGACTTCCTTTGGCGTTGTTAATCAACATATTGGGTGGCCCATCGGCCAATTCACGCCTCAATATTGTGCTTCGCGAGAAGAACGGACTCTCGTATAATATCGAGGCTCTTTACACGCCATACAACGATTGCGGTGCGGTGGCTATCTACTTCAGTTCGGACCACCACAACGCAGACCTCTGCCGAGAGCTTATCGACAAGGAGCTGACCACACTCCGCACCACACGTCTTTCGACTCGCCAGCTCTCGATGACAAAGCGTCAATTCCTGGCGCAGATGGCAATCTCGATGGAGAACAACGAGGGATATATGCTCGGTGCGGGCAAGAGCTATCTGGTTCACGATGAGATTGACACATTGGAGGAGGCTTACAAGAAGGTGTCGGCCGTAACAGCAGAGCAGATTATGGAGGTGGCCGAGGAGATTTTCTCACGCACCTCAACACTTATATATCAATAACAGATTATGGATTTACTGGAAAAATACATACACGAAAACTCATCGCCAGAAGATGCACTTTTGCACGAACTTGACCGCGAGACACACCTGAGAGTTATCAATCCGAGAATGATATCGGGCCATATTCAAGGTAAGCTGCTGGAGCTTATAGTGAAGATGTTTCGCCCAAAGAGCATCCTTGAGATTGGCACTTTTACGGGTTACTCAGCGCTCTGTATGGCTGCAGGATTAGAGGAGGGTGCGACGATTGACACCTGCGAGGTGGACGACGAGCTGGAGCCATTGGCGCAGTCGTTTTTCGACCGCTCGGCTCACGGCCACAAGATTAAGTTGCACGTTGGCTCGGCATTGGAGATTGCACCGAAGCTGGGCAAGCAGTTTGATTTGGTATTTATTGATGGCGACAAGCGTGAATATCCCGCATACTATGATATGCTGATGGACAAGGGGTTGGTGCATAGCGGCTCGGTGATGCTGGCCGACAATATTTTGTGGTATGGCAAGGTGGTGCAGCCCGTTGCGCACAATGACCACCACACGCAGGCTCTCATCGAATTCAACCGACAGGTGGTGGAAGATGATAGGGTAGAGAGCGTGATACTGCCACTGCGCGATGGAATAAATATTATCAGAGTGAAATAATTATACTTTAATTATATATCAAAAATACACCCCGATTCGCATAGCGTGAATCGGGGTGTTGCATAGCTATAAAAGGGATTCTTCAAACTATATTACCGGTATAATTCTAATCATATATATTTTGATAACTATGCTATAAAAGTTAACTTAGATACTTGTGAAACAACACTTGCATTTCATCTTGCCATATATCTAAAAAGTAATTATCTGTTGTAGTACTTATTAGAGCTACTCACAATCACAGAAATAAATTCCACCTCAACATCGTTAATCACCTTATCAATTTGAAGATTAATCAACAAAGAATTATCCACATCCTTATAACTCAAATAGTATGGGAAACTATACTCTTGCTCACCTTTAAGGGTTAGTATGCCATTAGCATAGGAGTAACGATATTTACCCGATTTAATAATATTGCCTTCTGTGCGATTTAACACATAGAGTGTATTTTCATCCGCAATATTGATAAATGGAACCATTTGTGTAATCCGTCTGCGTTCCGGAGTAAAGAGTTTATAGGGGTCTTCCAAATCCTCCTCTTTCGGTTTTTCTTTGGGGACATAACCATAGGAAACATAATAACCAGTAGGAATAACATATTTCTCTGCACACTCCTCAAAGTCGATAGGATCCGACTCAGCATCAGCACCTTTTCGTGTCACAAACTTCACATCCTTGACCACATTGCCCATTATCAACTCATCGCGAAGCTGCTCGGCCATAGCCATCACCTGCTCCTTAGTCATACCCTTTGCTGAGTCGGTTATAATTCTAATTTTTGTTGTAAACCTACCATACTCCGAAATATGACGACGGAACTCTGCAAGATTCATCTTAAACCCATCCACAAGCAACAAATCCTCGCCGCTGATGGTGGCCACAATCTTATCGTAGGTTGGTTTAGACATACGATGCTTGCTATTGCATTTGAGCGTTACTATCTGGCCATCAACATCTTTGCATATAACCTCACCCTTGCCTTCGCTGTCAACAATCGAAATAACCTTCACTCGGCGATTATCCATCAGGGCCTCTTTAACAGTCTCGGCAACCTCGACATTATAGCCATTAGAGAGGTATATAACAGCCTGCTCGGAGAGCTTGCCCGAAGCGATATTCTTGTACGCCTTAGGATCTCCACCCTGACTGATTCGGTGTACCATAGTTGATGGAGACTGGAGCAATGCATTATGAATCCACATTACCTTTTGCTCATCGGAAAATGATTTTGCGTGAGCAATATTTTTGTCAGAGTAATAACCCTTGTTGAGTTTCACATACTCGGCTACAGATATCTCTTTGTTGTTGAGATAGAGTTTGCCATCGCGAGCTTGCACATCTGTCTTATAATTAACCCTGATAATCTTACGCTTCTCAAAATCGGCCTCGGTGCAGGGTATCAACTGCAATAATTGTGGTATATGAGACTGCATTTTAGTCTCCATAGCAAATGTTGAAATCTCATCTGGAGAGAGTTTTGCCAACTGCTCGGGTGTAGCAGGCTCAAAATCGATAAGGACAAAGGGCATCTCTGCGAATCCATAAGTTGTGGTGCGCTCAACAGGAATAGAGCCAAGCAAATCCAGAGAGCTTAGAATATCCTTAACCTCGGCGACTTTATCCTCGGCGGCACCCTCCTGAATATAGAGTTTGGTTGGACTCATAATATTATTGTTCTTCAACAAAGCCAAATCATCCTTAAACATCTTCATATTGTAATATCGAACCTTGTTAAAGTAAACGCCAAACTTGCAGACAAGGATACGGAATTCACTCTTTACCTTCATATTCAATAGATAATTAGATTCGAGGAACTCACGCTCCGAGATGTCGGCGCCCTTCAAAATCGCTCTAACCTCGTCATTTAACTCGTTGTGCACTTTTTCGTCGTTTTCATAAACCCAGGCTGGACCAACTCGATTGCCACGCTTACCACCAACCACTGTTAGCGATTTGCCAAATTCATACTTAGCACCGCTCTGTTTGATTATCTTTTGCAAATCCAAACTATACTGAGAGCTACGCAACAAAGATGTAGAGTTTGCTGTAAAGACATAGCTCTTTTGGGCCATATCGCCAGTTGAGATAATCTTCTGGAACTCAGGAATGGTAATCTTCTCACCCTCGAGGAAGATATCAACTACTGTACTATTAGGTTCACGTTGCATTCTGATTATTGGACGTGGCTGGTCGGCAGCTTTGCGGGCAGCCTTCTGCGCACTTGGGCTCAACTCAACAGAAGCTACATCCGAAACGGCAACATCCTGCTTTATAGGCTTATTTGTACCCTCACGGAGGATATCAAGCAGGGTGATAGGCTTTCCATTCTCATCTTGAGCCTCGGCTTCAAAATCGAAGTGATGCACCTCATCGAGCTCCTTGATGGTTGTCTGCTTGCCATTAAAATATACATTGCCATCCTTGAAACCGATTGCAACAGTCGAGTCGCGAGTCTCCATTGGACCAACAAAGTCCAGACGGCTGATTTTCTCATCGTTAGGCGTATGCAATTTCAAAGTGGATTTGAACATAGGGCCTGCGAAATTGGCATCGAATGTATATTTTCTATCGGCGCTGGTTAGGCTTAAACGCTTTGGGGTGAGCATATAGAAATATCGGCCCGACTCGACAAGTTTCCAATCGCCCTGAGATTTGATCTCCATCTCGGTGTCGTTCAACACAGTAATTACGACATTGGGGGAGATTTTATTGTACTTAGCTGAGGTAAACGAGCAGCTCATAACCTCATAAGTACCCTTATTGAGAATAATCCTCTTCTCCTGAGGTACAGGGGGTATGACACCCGTAGAGAACTTAATCTGTACAGAGGATTTTGTTTGGGTTGTATCCTGCACAACAACATCATTCTCCATCTGGTCAGCAGCAAGCTCCGACTCAACAGACTGCGAAGGGTTGCTGTAGATAATCTTATCCTCGGCCCTAACGGCACCAAAGGCAAAAATCATTGCCGCCATAACTGGAACGACCGCACACATACGCACGAGCGAGAAGCGTCCCTTATTGATATTTGTCATCATAATAAATCTCTTTTTAGTTAAGTTACGGTAAAGCCCATTGACAAGGTCAACATCTGGTCCCAAGCCATAGAGCTGGCGGAAAATGGATTGTCTATATTCGTAAACATCGTAACCTGCATCGATTACATCTCTGTCGGCCTGCCACTCCTGCACCTGCACCAACAACGTGCCCGAAATCCATACAAACGGATTGAACCAGAAGATGCATCGCATAAACTCCAGCATCAGGCGCTCGGCGGTGTGGTGATGGCGGACGTGGCTAAGTTCGTGAGTTATAATCTGTTGCTGCTCGCGACCTTGAAAGCGGCGATTCATATAGATGGTTCGCCAGAAGGAAAACGGTTCGGAAATTTGGTCGCTCATAGCAAGGGTATATGCCTCATAGATAGTGAGTTCGCAACGGTTGCGCAACTTGCGGATAATCCACAATCGCCACGCAAATCGTGCCAGATTGAGCAGTAGAATCAAACCATAAATCGAGGCTGCCACGATGGCTGCAACAAGAGCCCAATCAACGGGCTCAGGCTGTGGGGTAGCGGGCATATCCACCGTTGGCATCGGCTCGGCGACGGGCACTATTTCGGGCTGCTCATAGGTGATGATGGGCAACTCGTAATAGACCGTCTGGGCGGGGTAGAGCGGAAGCTCCAACAAAGGAACCACTGCCGAGAAAATCATCGACCACACCAGATAGATGCGAGAATAACGGTGCGACACTCGCGCCTCGATAAAGAGTTTGTACAAAACAACAAATATTGCACTGCACAGAATGAACTCGAGTATGTATAAGGTAACTGACATAAGTTATTGTTTTATGTCGTGAAACATTGCTTAAAGGGGGCTTTGGATGTGCGTGCCCCATTACGCACTAAGCAAGAGGGTAGCAATCCCCTGTTATGATGTAGCGCAACCGCACTACTCAGGGGATTGGAGCATTTCGATAATCTCGGAAGTCTCCTCCAGAGAAAGAGCTTCGTTTGACGCGAGGAACGACATCATACGGCTTGCAGAGCCTCCGAAGAATCGGTCGAGAACCGATGTCATAAAAGTAGAGGTGTAGCTGTCACGATCCACCAGAGGGTAGTACTCGTGACTCTTGCCGTAGGCTTTGTAACCCACAAACCCCTTCTTCTCGAGTACTCGAAGCACTGTGGAGACGGTGTTGTAGGCTGGCTTGGGCTCCGAAAGATGCTCAATCACATCGTTCACAAAGCCTTTACCCCTTGCCCAGAGAATCTGCATAATCTCTAATTCGGCGGGAGTGAGTTCTTGCGATTTTGGTCTAAGTCTTTCTGCCATAGCGATTTAATAGTTTAAATTATAAGTTATTTACGATGTTTCCGAATATTGTTTTCCTTTTCCTAATACAAATATATAACTATTATTGTAGTTATGCAACTATTTCGATAGTTAATTTGTGAAAATTATCATATTTTTGTTTTTTTGAATTAGTACCTATATATATATGAATAGGGTACTGAATCAATACGAGGGAGAAACGCGCAAAAAAAAAGATTGCCGACCTGCTGGCCGACAATCTTTAACACATATTAAGTTGTGCAAAAAATCAAATTAGATGAGCTTAAGATCCTTCTTGATGGTCTCAATCTTCTCATCGAGCTTAGCCAATACCTCATCATACTGCTCAACAGATGGCAGAGGCTCCTTAACACCGAAGTAGAACTTAATCTTAGGCTCGGTACCCGATGGGCGAACCGAGATAATGCTACCGTCGGCAGTAATCCACTGCAATACGTTGCTTGAATCCTGCTCGATAGGGGTGCGCACACCACTACGAACATTAAGCTCCTGCAATGACTTATAGTCGAGAACCTTCAAGACCTCTGAGCCAGCCAACTCCTTTGGAGGATTCTCGCGGAAGTCGATCATCATCTGCTGAATCTCCTCGGCACCCTCCTTGCCCTTGCGAACAACCGATACCAAAGACTCGCGGTAGAAGCCATACTTCACATACAACTCCTGCAACCACTCATACAGAGTAAGGCCCATTGTATCCTTAGCCCACGCAGCAGCCTCAGCAGCCAATGCACAAGCCGATACGGCATCCTTATCACGTACATAGTCGCCAGCAAGATAGCCGAAGCTCTCCTCGCCACCACCAACATACTTAGCCTTACCCTCGTTCTCGCGGATAATCTTTGCGATATACTTGAAGCCTGTCAAGCAGTCGTAGCACTTCACGCCAAAGTGAGCGGCAACAGCGTTGGCCATCTGCGATGTAACGATTGTCTTAACCGCATACTGCGAGCCATCCAAATCGCCACGCTCGGCCAAACGAGTGAGCTGGTAGCTCAAAAGCAGAGCCAAAGTCTGGTTACCATTCAAAAGCACATACTCGCCGCTGCCAGTACGCAATGCAACACCGATACGGTCGGCATCAGGATCGGTAGCCAACACCAAATCAGCACCCTCCTTACGGCCCCACTCCATAGCCTGCAACATAGTCTTGCGCTCCTCGGGGTTAGGTGACTCAACAGTAGGGAAGTTACCATCCACTACAGCCTGCTCGGGCACAACAAAGACATTCTCGAAGCCAAACGCCTTCAACGCCATAGGCACCAAACGCACGCCCGCACCGTGAATAGGAGTATAAACAATCTTCATATCCTTGTGCTTTGCAACGCACTCAGGCGAGAGCTGAACATCCTGCTTGATGCGTGCCACATAGCGCTTGTCGAACTCCTCGTCGAGGATTGTGATATTCTCGGGGTTAGCACCTGTAAGCACCTGTGAATTGTCGGTAATCTTAGCCACCTCGTCGATGATATTAACATCGTGGGGAGGAGTAACCTGCGCACCGTCGCTCCAGTACGCCTTATAGCCGTTGTACTCCTTAGGGTTGTGAGATGCTGTAATCACAACGCCAGAGTGCAAGCCAAGCTCGCGGATTGTGAAACTGAGCTCGGGTACGGGACGCAACGCATCGAATAGATAGACCTGAAAACCGTTAGAGGCAAAGATATCTGCCACACGCTCGGCAAACTTGCGAGAGTTGTTGCGGCTATCGTGAGCAACGCCCACGCGCACCTGCTCGCCCGCAAAATTCTTCTTCAAATAGTTTGCAAGGCCCTGAGTAGCAGTACCTACTGTGTAGATATTCATACGGTTGCTACCAACGCCCATAATGCCGCGAAGACCACCAGTACCAAACTCAAGATCCTTGTAGAAGCTCTCTGTGAGTTCCTTCATATCACTCTCCATCAGCAACTTAACCTGAGCTTTTGTGTCGGCATCGTAGTCACCGTCAAGCCAGCTTTGTGCCTTAGCCAAAACTTTCTGTTCCAAATTGTCTGTCATAATCGTTATAAGTTTTAGTTATAATTAGTATTATCATTATTCTATTTTCCGATACACAAATATACAACTTTTTTTTCTATTATTCAATATCAGCGAGTTAAAAAAACCGCCTCAAAAAATCGTTGTTTTTCTATATACAAAAAAACAACAAAAACAAGAGCAAAGAAAAATTATTTTAACAAATTTATTCACAACTTTGCAGTGTCAAAGAAAACGAATCCGAGACAAGTTGAACTTAGCTTAGCCGCCTTTACGAAAAAAGGGCGGTGGGGCAAGTATCACGCCAAATTTAACCATTTTTTAGGACACTACAAAGAGAATTACAATAATAATGGCAAACTCTCATACATACGGAGAATTGTGGCAGACTTGCTTGAACCGCATCAGACAGCAGATTTCGGAGGAGGAATTTGCTCGATGGTTTGAGCCTATCAAGCCATTGAGTTTTGACGGCACCAAACTCAGACTGAAAGTTCCTAATGAGAGCTATGCTACACATATCGAGAATAACTACCTTAGACAATTCTTAGCCCAAATTATCTATGAATACTATGGTAGAGATGCTCGTATCTTCTACGCTATACCCGACAATAGCAATCAATCGGCTGTGCCGGCAAACGCCGATACAACTGCAATATCTCAGTTCACAGCTCAATCGAATACGGCAAATATCAAGAATCCGTTTACGATTCCTGGGCTGAAGAGAATAGCTATAGATCCTCAGCTTAACTCTAAGTACACCTTCTCGACTCACGTCGAGGGTGAGTGCAACCGCCTGGCTCGTTCGGCTGGTCTAACAGTGGCTCTCACACCTGGTTCGTCGCCATTCAACCCACTCTATATATATGGCGCTTCGGGTTTGGGTAAGACACACATCGCGCAGGCCATCGGCCACGAGGTGCGTGAGCGTCACCCCGAATTGCAGGTGCTCTATGTATCGACCAACAAGTTTATGGCTCAGTTCCAGACCGCATATAAGAACGGCGAGCTGAATGATTTCATTCGCTTCTATCAGATGATTGACGTTCTTATTATTGATGATATTCAGGAGCTTACCGGTCGTACAGGTACACAGAACGTGTTCTTCAACATCTTCAACCACCTGCAGATGGCCAACAAGCAGATTATCCTCACATCGGATAAACCACCCGTTGAGCTTAAGGATATTGAGCAGCGACTCTTGACACGTTTCAAGTGGGGTTTGTCGGCACCAATCAGCACTCCCGACTATGAGACCAAGGTAAAGATTATCCGAGCTAAAGCCGAGAGTATGGGCATTTCGCTCACCGAAGAGGTGGTGACATATTTGGCTGACAACATCTCAGCCAACATCCGCGAGATTGAGGGTGCTATGCTCTCACTTAAGGCCAACGCCAACTTTATGGGACGCAGAATCTCGACTTCGCTGGCAAAAGAGGTGCTGAAGGTATATGTGCAGATGAACCACAAGGAGATTTCGATTGCTCGCATCACCGAGATTGTCTGCCAGTACTACAACATTGACGAGCAGAGCTTCAACTCAACAAAGCGCACACGCGAGGTGGCACAGGCACGCCAGGTTGCAATGTATCTTGCCAAGCAGCACACCAAGTCGCCATTGGCGGCTATCGGCTCAGCAATCGGAGGCCGTAACCACGCTACCGTATTGCATTCGTGCAAAACAGTAAGCAATATGATTGAGACCGACAAGGCCTTCAAGAATCAGATTGACGAGTTGGAGAAGATCATAGCAGCAGGATAGATTTTTTCCGAATACACCCCTGGCAACTACCGCAAGAGAGAAGAAAGGGGAGGGGTAATAGGAGAAGGAAATATACAAATACCGTATGTCAGATGTGTGGCATACGGTATTTTTTTGTAATTTTGTGTAGAGTAAAATTTCCAAGAGTATGGACCAACCCAAAATCGAACGACTGCTTCGCCTGATGAAGATGCTGACGACCAACACAACCTACACGGTTGACGATTTGGCCGAAAGACTCGATATGTCGCGACGCACAATATACCGCTATATAGAGACCTTCCGCGAGGCAGGCTTTGTAATCAAAAAGAGTGGCAACCACATCCGACTCGACAAGGAGTCTCCACATTTCAAGGATATTTCACAACTTGTCCACTTCACAGAGGAGGAGGCTGTTATTCTAAAACGAGCCATCGAGAGCATTGATGACACCAACCTGCTGAAGCAGAATCTCAAGCGTAAGCTCTACTCGGTGTACGACAACAAGATTTTAGCCGACACCATTGTTCGTGGCAGTAATTCCGACAACGTACACTCACTGATTGAAGCCATCGAGGAGCAGCAACAGGTGAAGCTCTGCTCGTATCGTTCGGCTCACGGCAGTGTAGCTCGCGACCGCATTGTTGAGCCCTTTGCATTCACTACCAACTACATACAGATTTGGTGTTGCGACACCGAAGATGGCACCTGCAAGCTATTCAAACTATCGCGCATAGGCTCGGTGGAGCTGCTAAATCAGAAGTGGGAACACCAAGCACAGCACGAAAGAGGCGAGATAGACATCTTTCGTATGAACGGCAAACAGAAGCTACCCATACGCCTTTCACTCGGAATGATGGCCCGCAACCTGCTTATCGAGGAGTATCCGCTCGCAGAGAACCATCTCTCGGCAACAGACGAGGGGCGATGGATTTTGGATGTTACGGTTGCCGACTATGCGGGAGTGGCCCGATTTGTGGTGGGATTGATGGATGATATTCAGATTATAGATTCGCCAGGTTTGGTTGATTACATAGCCAACTATGTGGTCAAATTCTGGCCGCAAGCCATAAAATAGCAATCGAAAAATCAGAAAATAGCCCCGAATTTCAGCTTTTCGAAGCAAAAATCTCATAATTTTTATCAAAAAGTTTCCTTGTGTCACAAGTTGACACAAGTAAGGTGTTACTTTGCATCAACAAACCAATAAAACAAAACAAAATGTTGTTTGCAATATTAACATTTATAGGGATTGGTACCGATGTAATATGTTACATATTAGGCCAAGATAGTTCACTTAAATAGAGACACTTAAAACAAGACTTTACAATTATGGGAGTAGCTTATGAAATCAAGTGCAAGCACTGCAAGGCAGAGTTCACTTACAGTCAGGATCCAACATTTGGACTTCGACCAAGATGCGTCGGTTGCGAGACACACATCGAAACGGAATCTCCAATAAGATGCCCAGCCTGCAACTCACGACTAAACGCCACACAGGCCGAATTCAACGAGCAGGTGCAGACCACAATTTTGTGGGATTAGCACCGAGGGTGAGTGTAAACCTAAAAAAAACAACCACCAGCAAAGCAAAAAAGCGGCACGAAATGGTCAAATTCAAAGAAAAATTTATAACTTTGAATATTATTACCCATAACTAAACGCGTATGGCTGAATTGAAGGTGGGGGATATGGCCCCCGATTTTTGCGGAAAGACTCAAAACTCAGAGACTCTATCGCTCGCTGAGCTCAAGGGTGGCAAGACTGTATTGTACTTCTACCCAAAGGATAACACTTCGGGATGCACACTCGAAGCAAAGAGCCTGCGTGACGGCAAGGCCGGCCTGGCAGAGCGTGGCTATCGCATAGTGGGAGTGAGCCCCGACAGCGAGAAGTCGCACCAGAACTTCTGCGCCAAGCACGAGCTAAACTTCACACTGATAGCCGACACAGACCGCTCGATATGCGAGGCATTTGGCGTGTGGGTTGAGAAATCAATGTATGGCCGCAAATATATGGGCGTGGCTCGCAAAACTTTCCTACTTGACGAGGAGGGTAGAATCACCCACATCTTCGACAAGGTGAAGACAGCCGACCACTACAATCAAATTATTAACGAATTGGATAAAAAGTAAAAAGATATGGCAACTGAAAAAGCACAGGTAAATGCCGATAAGCTCAAGGTTTTGAGCGCGGTAATGGACAAGATAGAGAAGGATTTTGGCAAAGGCTCGATTATGCGTATGAGCAGCGAGGCCGTGACCAACGTACCCGTAATCCCCACAGGCTCGGTGACATTAGATATAGCATTGGGCGTGGGCGGTTATCCTAAGGGACGCGTGATTGAGATTTATGGTCCTGAGTCATCGGGTAAGACCACTCTGGCAATCCACGCAATCGCCGAGGCACAGAAGGCGGGTGGTATTGCAGCATTTATTGATGCAGAGCACGCTTTCGACAGCTTCTATGCGCAGAAATTGGGTGTGGATGTAGATAATCTGCTTATCTCGCAGCCAGACAACGGCGAGCAGGCATTGGAGATTGCCGACTCATTGATTCGTTCAAGCGCGATTGATATCATCGTAATCGACTCTGTAGCAGCACTTACACCTAAGGCCGAGATCGAGGGCGAGATGGGTGACTCGAAGATGGGCCTTCAGGCCCGTTTGATGTCGCAGGCGTTGCGTAAGCTCACCGCCAGCATCTCAAAGACCAAGACTGTCTGCATCTTTATTAACCAGTTGCGTGACAAGATTGGCGTTGTGTATGGCAACCCCGAGACAACAACAGGTGGTAATGCCTTGAAGTTCTACGCCAGCGTGCGTATCGACATCCGTCGTGCTTCGGTAATCAAGGATGGCGAGGAGCAGCTCGGAACACGCACTAAGGTAAAGGTGGTGAAGAACAAGGTGGCACCTCCATTCAAGCGCGCCGAGTTTGACATTATGTTTGGCGAGGGTATTTCCAAGATTGGCGAGATAGTTGACCTGAGCGTTGATTACGGCATCGTTCGCAAGGCGGGCTCGTGGTTCTCGTATGGCGAGCAGAAGATTGGCCAGGGACGTGACGCGGTAAAGGAGTTGCTCTCAACAAACAAGGAGCTTTGCGATGAGATTGAAGCTAAGTTGCGCGAAGCGATGAAAACCAAAAATTAGTGCCTATGAACTATACTGCAGAGGATGAGATACTCATCCAGAGTAAATGGGAGATACTTGCAGAATCGTGTAAGAAAATATGTAAGAAAGAGGAGGATTGGAACTTTATAAAAAAGGCATTCTTCCTTGCAAAAGAGGCCCATCAGGGGGTAAGGCGACGCTCAGGCGAGCCTTACTTCCTGCATCCTATTGCAGTAGCACAGATAGTTGTAGATGAGATTGGCTTGGGTGTAAAGTCGGTCGTGGCGGCACTTCTCCACGATGTGGTGGAGGATACCGACTACACGGTGGAGGATATGGAGCACCTTTTCGGCCACAAGATTGCCACAATGGTCGATGGCCTTACGAAGATGTCGGGCGTATTCAATGCCGACACATCGAAGCAGGCCGAATACTTCCGTAAGGTGCTGCTCACGCTCTCCGACGATGTGAGAGTGATTCTTATCAAGATTGCCGACCGCCTGCACAATATGCGTACGCTGGGCTCAATGCCTCAGAATAAGCAGATTAAAATCACGGGCGAGACAATCTACCTCTTTGCCCCTTTGGCTTATAGATTGGGATTATACGCAATCAAGACAGAGTTGGAGAATCTGTGTATGAAGTACAGGTTCCCCAAAGAGTATGAGGAGATTACGCAGCATATCAACGAGACATCGGCAGCGCGCGATGAGTACATTCGCAAATTCAACGCCCCCATCATCGAGGCCCTCGACAGAAACGGTATCAAGTATGAGATTACCGGCAGAGTAAAGAGCGCCTACTCAATCTGGACCAAGATGGTGCAGAAGCAGATTCCATTCTCGGAAATCTACGACCTTTTTGCAATTCGCATAGTATTCCAGCCGTTGGACTTCCCATCGGAGAAGACTCAGTGCTGGCAGATATATTCATCAATTACAGATATTTACACTCCAAAGCCCGACCGCTTGCGCGACTGGATTAGTATGCCAAAGGCAAACGGTTATGAGGCGCTTCATTCAACGGTAATGGGCCCCGATGGTATTTGGGTGGAGGTGCAGATTCGCACCCAGCGTATGGACGAGATTGCCGAGCGCGGTTTCGCAGCACACTGGAAGTACAAGAAGGCCACAATCTCGCACGATGAGGATGAGTTTGACAAGTGGCTGAAGATGATTCGCACCGCATTAGAGAGTCCTACGCAGAATGCGGTGGACTTCTTGGATAACTTTAAGTTATCGTTGTATGCATCTGAAATAGCGGTATTTACGCCAAAGGGCGAGGCACGCAGACTCCCTTATGGAGCCACAGCTCTCGACTTTGCATACGATGTGCATACCAAGATTGGAAATGGTGCTATCGGAGCGAAAATCAACCACAAGATTATGCCCATCACCACACCGCTGAACAGCGGCGATCAGGTGGAGATTATCACAGCAGAGTCGGCAAGACCAAAGGCCGAGTGGCTGGAGCAGGTGCAGACAACTAAGGCCAAGCAGGCCATCAAAAACTATCTCAAGCGCGAGCAGGAGCACAACCAGCAGCGTGGAATGCAGCTCTTAGATGAGCGTTTGACGCAGATGAACATCACGCCAAACAATCGCGTAATCCGCAAGCTTATAGCGGCTTACGACAGTCACAACAAGGAGGAGCTCTACACCAAGATTGGCGCAGGAATCGTATCGTTAGACAATCTCGAGAAGGTTCTGAGAACAAACTCCAACTTCAAGATACTGAAATTTTGGAACCTCTTTATCAAAGAGGATGACGACGATGGTGATGATGACGAGGCTATAAACAACGACAAAAAGGGCAAACCTCACAATGAGGGGCATTTGGTTGTGGCCGAGTGTTGCCACCCATTGCCAGGAGATCAGGTTGTGGGATTCAAAGATCCGCTCACACACCAAATCATCGTACACAAAGCTACCTGCGACGAGCTGAACAGATTGGCATCACAGCACGGCGATTGCATTGTGAAAGAGGAGATTAAGTGGGAGCAGCACAAGACTCAGTCATCGCTGGCGACAATCCAGATTATGGGTATCGACCGTATGGGACTGCTTGTGGATTTGGCAAATGTCGTGACCAACGACTTTAGCATCAATATGCGACAGGTAAATATCCAGTCGCACGATGGAATTTTCGAGGGTACGTTGAGCCTGTATGTGCGCGATGCAGAGAGTCTTAATGCCATCCTCGACCGACTAAGAAGAGTGAAGGGTATGGAGAGCGTAAAGCGACAGACAAACTAACCCTCATACGACACAAGTGGCGAAACGTCAAATATTAAGCCTAAAATAGAATAGCACATAAGCAATGGATAACATTTGGATATTCTTAGTTATAATAGGTGCAGTAATATCTATTGCGCAGAAGAATCAGCAGAAGCAGAGAGGCGGCGAGCTAAGCGAACAGCCCACGCTCGATCCTCAAGCTGAGTTGGAGCGTCGTATGCGTGAGATATTTGGCGAGAGCAAGAGAGTGGAGCCTGCAACCGAAAACAAGCCTGCTACAGCCCCTAAGCCCGCACCTAAGCCTGTGGATAACCAACCAAAGCCGATGAGCACAACACCTCGAGCATCGGCATCAAATAAGCAGACAAAAGGCTACAACATTGCAGCCGCTAACAAGCCGATAAATAGGGGAGCAAGCCAGCCAAAGCAGGCAAACCCCATCAAGGATGGCGATATCACGGTAAAAAGCGAAATAGACGAGATAATCGACGGTTTCACAATGGAGAAGGCCTTGATATACTCGGAGATTATACGACCAAAATTTGACGAGTTTTAGGCCGATAATCAAACTTAGTGCAGGGCAACCACATCAACGGTAGTATTTACAACTTGGATAGGGTATAAGCCAACAAAAGATGGCTGCTCACCGATTGTGGTTTTCAGCCATTGCGGGCAAGCTGACCAGCAGAAAATATATTCACGAAAGATAAAATCACTATGGCAACAATTTTTTCAAAGATTATAGCAGGCGAGATTCCGAGCTATAAAGTGGCCGAGGATGAGAACTACTACGCATTCCTCGACATCAATCCATTGGCAAAAGGACACACATTGGTAGTACCTAAGAAGGAGGTTGATTACTATTATGACCTCGACGATGAGACACTGGCAGGTATGACTGTGTTCGCAAAAAGGGTTGCGCACAAAATCAAGGAGCAAACAGGTTGCGTAAAGGTAGCAACAGTAGTTTTAGGACTCGAAGTTCCGCACGCACACATACATTTAATCCCAATGAATAGCGAAAATGATATAGATTTTCGCCGCGAAAAGTTGAAATTAACTCCAGAAGAGTTTGCAGAAATAGCAGCAAAATTGGCGTTATAACAGAGTGTTTACAACTCTGTAACACGCAGTAAAACAATAGGGTAGTCAAGAAATTGACTGCCCTATATTGTTTTTATTTAACATAATGTAATAGCGGGGCAAAAAATAAGATTTTGTGTTAATAAAAGAGTAGGGGATAGCTCGATTTTGTTACAATCATCACCATATTTTACATCTGTAATTACATATGTAACGTTTTAATCTTGTAAACAAGTGTTGTGATTTTACTTTTGTAATCCGACATCAGATATCACAATTGTTAATATCCACAGTTGTAAATAATAGCAGGGTAGTGCGTAAATAACTATTTTAGAGGCAAAATAGCCAAGTTAAAGAACTAAACAAACATATATAATATACTAAATATCAGTATTTTACATAAATTATATGATTTTAAGGTTTAATACCACACCTGTATAGCAGAGAATTGGTAACATATGGGAGGTTTAGGCGCTATTTTAGTGTATTATACGTTATATATCAGAGTTTTACATTGTTTTATATAAAGAATAGCTTTAACACAACCATTTTAGAGATTTTTACCATAATCACATATGTACAATTGTAAACATTATTCACACTAAATATAAATTTACATTCGTAACAAAACTCTTGTTTACAAAAGAAGATTGTTTTATATTTGTGAAAAATTAGGATTATGCGTGAAAAATTGCAAAAATTGATGACTGATGAGCATCTCACATCGAGCCGCTTCGCAGAATTGTTGGGAATACAGCCTTCGGGAGTCTCTCACCTACTCGGCGGTCGTAATAAACCGAGCTTTGATTTGGTGCAGAAAATTCTGCGTAGATTTCCGCACATCAATCCCGACTGGCTGATTCTTGACAGCGAGCAGATGTATCGCACCGAAAAGGATGAGCCTACACAATCGGTGATCCTCTCGGAAAACGAATCTGGTGAAATGGCCGTAAACGCAGAAAAAAATTATGCGGCGCAAAATATCGCACTCTCCGAGAGTTCGCAAACGACTCCCTCGGGCGTTGAGCAGATGATGACAAGAGCCACAACTTCGCACAAAAACGTGAAGCGTGTGATTGTGCTCTTCGATGATCACACATTCGAGAGCTTTGAGATGTCGAGATAACCCAAACTTAAGCCGCAATGAAAAGGGTAAAGATTACGGTGATGCGCATCACGCGATACGAGGATTTGATGGCCGAGTTTGAGAATCAGATTGAGCACGCCTGCGATATGCAACTTGGGCGGAGTTTCATAGTTGAGAACTGCGCCAAGCCAGCAGGGATGTGTGAGAGCGCTTGGGAGACAATGCTGCCATTTGTGAAGGAACTTGCTAACGGTGGCGGCAACTTCTTTGATGGCTGGATGAAAAACCCTCATTCGGCAATGCTGTCGTGCAACGATGGCTTTCGTCCTGTGAGTTTCTATGTTGAGGTGATTGAATAAAATATTTCGCCCATTTTTTCGTTATATTTGCAGTGAACAAAAATGGAGCGACTACTTCTATGAAAAATATTATCTATCTGCTTGCTGCGGCAATTATGGTTACGTGCAGTAGAGGCAACGTATATTACGTTGCTGACGAAGATTTTGCCGAAACAGTTAAAATGAAAAAAACGCTCGGAATTGATGCGCTGATTAACGATGTGAGCAAATTCGTGAAGTCGGGCGACCACATCATTGTAGAGAATTACAGAGATTCGGCTATATACTGTGCATATAATTATAAATCAGGGGAGTTAGTGCGTAGTTGGGGATACAAGGGCCGAGCAAACAATGAGTATGATCTACCAGAAATTTTCCAACTCGAAGATGGCAAATTTGGCATCAATGATATGGGGAAGTGCAGGATGGAATTTTACGATAATTTCGACGGCCACCCATCCAGCATTGTGGAATATGATGACTTGCAGATGGGTGTAAATGATATATACCATTTGCAGACAAACGAATATGTTTATTACAACATAATACCAGGAGAATCAACTATATACAAGTGGAAAGTGGGTGAAAAACCAACGCCTCTGCCTGCACTCGACATCTATGCCGAAAGATACGCAGAAGAGGCTGCGTATGGCGGTTTTCTGGGAACAAACGGAGATGGAAAAATACTATACGCCTTCACCTACATAGACGGTTTCGATATTTTTGACGCAGAGGGTAATTGCGTTAAACAAGTTCGTCGCAAAGGCTCAAACGGAGCATCGACATTTGAGGGCTACAAAGAGGATGAAAGCGACGAAGATTATAAAGTATTTTCTTTTAGAGCGTGTTGCAACAAGGATGGCTTCTACATCTATCGAGTGAATTACTCCAGTGCAGAACTCGATGAATCACTGGAGCGTACAACATATATCGAGCAATTTGATTGGGAAGGTCGCCCAATCAGGCGTTATGAGCTTCCGATGTTTTTCAGGAATTTCTGCGCACTTGGCGACGGGAAGTTTGTCGTGTATGACATAACATCGGAGAATGAGGCTTTGCAAATCTTCGAGCCTGACACAACAAATTAAAATCAGACTAAAAAAGAGAAGTGGATTTGTGAATTATATTTTGATGTAATATTTATATTATGTTAAAATAATGCGGGGAAAATTCTGATTTTATGGGTAATACGTCACTGTGCTGGGAAATTACGATATTCTGGAGGTGTTTAACTGCTACATTCTGTTCGTATAACTCATTGCTAATAAATACAATATAAAGATATTGATATCAGTTTTTGGATAATCATTCGGCGGGACCAGATACAAATTGAAAAACGATGTTGGCCGCTGTGGGTTGAGATATCTTGGTGGCTTACAACAATACAAAAAATACTACAACTTAATATCGTGGTGAGCTACAAGTTTTTTGACAAAAATCTTGTGGCTCTACATTTTTTTACATACCTTTGTATAATAATAGTAATAATGATTTTGGCTTTATGAAAAACAGATTGAGATTTCTTGTTGCTCTGAGTGTAGTGTTGCTCATAGGTTTTGCCGCTGAGGCAAAGGGCAAAGTGCGTGAGGCGAGCTACGAGACATATAGCTGCATAATTGATGGCATCGAGCGAACCTACAAGCTCTATCTGCCAGCCAACATCAAGCCAAATGCTCCGCTAATCTTCTTTCTGCACGGCTACGGAGGCTCAAATAACATCGATTTTTTAGGTGCAAATAAGTTAGCCGACAAATATGGATTTGCTGTGTGCTATCCACGAGGCTCGAAAGATGGCCGAGGAAAGCACTGCTGGAATGTGGGTTATCCATTCCAGAAAGATATGAAGGCTGACGACATTTCGTTTATGAATCAGCTTGCCCGTAAGTTGCAGAAAGAGCACAAGTTAAGCCGCAAAAACACATTCTGCACTGGAATATCGAACGGTGGCGAGATGTGTTACCTGCTGGCCTATACCGAGCAGAAGACATTTGCCGCAGTTGCTCCCATAGCGGGCCTTACAATGGAGTGGTTTACAAAGACCTACTCCCCCACCCGACCAATGCCTATTATGGAGGTACACGGAACAGAGGACCGCACTTCGGAGTGGACTGGTGATTTGGAGAACAAGGGCGGCTGGGGAGCATATATTGCAGTTCCCGACGCAATTGATTATTGGGTGAAGGTGAATGGTTGCAAAGAGTCAACATCGGAGGAGTTACCACTAAAAAACGCTGATGCAAACAAGGTTACGCTGCACAAATACTTTGGCGGCAAGAAGAACAGTCAGGTGTGGTTATACGAAATTAAGGGTGGTAAACACTCTTGGGGTAATAAAGATATTGACACAGCCGCTGAAATTTGGAAATTCTTTACTACATTTGTGCGATAAAATGGGCAAAAACAACAAAACGGAGGTTTTTTGGCGAAAAGTAGTGGCCAAAATGGCTCTTTTGGCAGTGGTAGGAGTTGCACTATACGTTGCCAGTTTTGCTCTGATGGCTGGATATGGAGTTGGGCACGCCAGCATAAGTCAGCAAGAGTATATTGCTCAGCAGGCAAAACAGTATCTGCCGTCGCAGTTGGATGTGATTTATGAGCGACTATCCGACAACAAGCAGGATTTCCTGCATTTGAAGATAGACACGACATACCACAAGATTGGTAAAGGAAATTATACCCGCGAGGTGTTATGCCACAGGGAGTTCTCGCTCAGGGAGTTTGATGGCAGCTACAACGACTGCTCGGATGCCGTAGCCCACTGCTTTGTGGAGGGTGACAAAGCCAGAGAATGGCAGTCGGGTGAGGCTACAAAGAGTATAGTGGGAAACAACTGCTACCGAGTAGTGACAACATTTGCCGACAAGAGCTGGGAGGCGTGGTACACCACCTCACTACCCCACCTTGCCGAGGGCGCAAAGGCGAAAGACCACTTCGAGGGTTTGATTCTTGAGGTTCGTGACGCCGAGGGTGAGTATGAGCTAAAAGCAAAATATATAACACAATATATTGGATAACTTTTTTTTAATAAACTTTAACACTATGAAGAAATTCTTTTCTATTCTTGCTGCATCTGCTCTCGTAGCAGGTATGGCAACATCGTGCCAGAAGCCTAACACTCTCTCTTCTGCAGAGAAGGCTGAGGGTTGGCAGCTTCTTTTCGACGGTGAGACACTCAACGGCTGGCGTAGCTTCAACGAGAAGGAGTTGAAGGGCGGTTGGACTGTAGTTGACGGTTGCATTCAGGCATCTGGTGAGGGTGGCGATGCATCTGGCTACATCGTAACTGACAAGAAGTACTCTAACTTCGAGTTGGTATGGGATTGGAAGCTCACAAAGGGCGGTAACAGCGGTATGTTGTACCACGTTGTTGAGCACCCACGTTTCAAGGTTCCTTATGTAACTGGTCCTGAGTATCAGCTTATCGACGTTGAGGGTTGGGAGGAAGTTAACGCTCCTGCAAAGTTGGAGGATTGGCAGAAGATCGGCGTAGATTACGCTATGCACTTGCCAGACTACAGCAAGATGAAGATTAACCCTGTAGGTGAGTGGAACTCATCTAAGATCGTTTACGACAACGGTCACGTTGAGCACTGGCTCAATGGCGAGAAGATCGTTGAGTTCGAGGCTTACACTGAGGATTGGTTTGCTCGCAAGGCCAGCGGTAAGTGGACAAATGCTACTGAGTACGGTTTGGCTTCTGAGGGTGTAATCTGCTTGCAGGACCACGGTGATCCAGCTTCTTTCCGCAACATCAAGATTAAGGAGTTGCCTAAGACAACTGCTGGTAAGAAGGTTAGCTTGTTCAACGGTAAGGATTTGACTGGTTGGGAGTTGTTCGGTAGCATGCGTACATCTGTTGACGCTGAGGGCAACTTGGTAACTGAGAACGGTGAGGATTTGAAGTATGGTTACCTCGGTACACGCGAGTACTACAAGGACTTCGATTTGACAGTTGAGTTCAAGCAGTTCTCTAACGGTAACGCTGGTTTGTTCTTCCACTCATTCGTACACGGTGGTTACAAGAACAACCACGTAAACGGTTGGCAGTGCGAGGTTGCTCCTAAGGGCAACGATACAGGTGGTATCTACGAGTCTTACGGTCGTGGCTGGTTGAAGCAGATTCCTGAGGATAAGGAGAACATCTTGAAGGAGGGCGAGTGGAACACATTGCGCGTACGCGTTGAGGGTGACCACGTACAGACTTGGTTGAACGGTCAGCCTATGGTTGATTTCAACGATGCACTCATCGGTTCTAAGACTGGCCGTATTATGTTGCAGATCCACGATGGTAGCGACATCAAGGTTCTTTGGAAGAACTTCAACTTGACTGTATTGTAATATTTGCAATCTCAAGAATAACAAGTCCGGCCTTATGGTCGGACTTTTTGTTTTGGGTGCTACACCGTATGCTCAAAATTAGTATATTTGCAGGCGTATTTATAAATATATGTATGACAAGAGTAATTCGTAAGATAGCGCTGGCTTTGATGGTTGGTCTTGTGGCTGGATTTACAGCCTGCACAGAGCGTGTGAGTAGCCCACAGAGTGATATGGCCGTAACCATTCAGCCACTAAAATATATAATCGAAGGAATCACAGGTGGAGATTTCACAATAGAGGTGATTGTACCCAACGGAGCAAGCCCCGAGACCTATGAGCCCACGCCAAAGCAGATAATCTCTCTTAGCAACAGCAAGATGATATTCTCGACAGGATTGATAGATTTCGAGAATGCGCTATTAGGCCGCCTTCGAGAGCAGTCGAAAATAGTTAATCTCAGCCAGGGAATAGAACTTATTGAGGGTAGCTGCTCGCACAACCACTCAAAGAGTGTGCAGAGCGCACACAACCACTCGCACGGTATTGATCCCCACATCTGGACATCACCTCGCGAGCTGAAAGTTATGGCCGAGAACGCATATAATGCCATTGCAAAGCACTACCCCGACTCAACCAAATATCACGTTGCATATCAGGCGCTTATAACCGAGCTTGAGGAATTGGACAAGGAGTGCGAGGAGCTATGCCGTAATGCCGACACTAAGGCATTTGTGGTTTACCACCCTGCCCTGACCTACTTCGCCAGAGCTTACGGCATTGAGCAAATTACAGTAGAGAGCGACGGCAAGGAGCCTTCGGCAAAACATCTGGCCACAATCATCGAGCAGGCAAAGCAGAAGGGAGTGAAATGTGTGTTATACCAGAGGCAATACCCACGTTCGGTTGTGGAGGTGGTAGCCAAAGATATGGGGATTGAAGCCATTGAATTCGACCCTCTGGCGGAGAATATCACCGAGAATATCTTGCATATAACTCACACAATTACAGGCAATAAGAAGTAACAATATGGCCAATAAAGAGAGTTTAATAACAATCCGCAACCTCAGTGTGGAGTACGACAGCACCACCGCATTAGAGGGTGTCAACCTCGACATATATGCCGATGATTTCATTGGCGTAATCGGACCTAACGGAGGTGGAAAATCGTCACTCGTAAAGGCTATAATGGGCACTACTGCCTACAAAGGCTCTATTTGTTTCGACGAGTCGCTGCGTCGCGGCAACCACTACAAGATAGGTTATATGCCACAGGTGTCGCAGTTTGATATGCGATTTCCAATCTCGATTCGTGAGGTGGTATTGTCGGGCTTGCAGACCGAGAAGGGATTTTTTGGCCGCTACAATGCGCAGGACAAGCAGCGAGCAGATGCTCTGCTCGAAAAGATGGGTATTGCTGGGTTGGCATCATCACCCATTGGCGAGGTGTCGGGTGGACAGATGCAGCGCGCCCTGCTCTGCCGAGCAATAATATCGGAGCCAAAGTTGCTTATTCTTGATGAGCCAACAAACTTTGTGGATAACCGCTTTGAATATGAGTTCTACAATATGGTGCGTGAGCTGAGCGACAGGATGGCTATAGTGATGGTGTCGCACGACCTGGGAACGATTACAAGCGTGGTAAAGAGCATCTTGTGCGTCAACAAATGTGTACATCGCCACGACTCCAACGTTCTAACGGAGGAGCAGCTTCGCAACTACAACTGCCCTATTCAGGTGCTTTCGCACGGTCATATTCCTCACACCGTACTGGAGCATCACACAGGAGATTGTTGCGGTGAGAAACATTAAAGGAGTGGCATCTACCACTCCTTTAATGTTTTATTGTAGCGATGTGCAATCTTTTATAAGATACAGATTTGCATTATCCTCAGTCTCGGTAATCACTATCAAATCTCTATCGTGGATTCCGCGATATAGAACCTTATCTTTACTATTTACCTGCAATGATTGCGATTTGCCCGATTTCAAATCGGCCCACGCCAACATCGACGAAGATAACATATATCTAAATACCACAAACCCATCGCTAAGCGATTTGACATTAAATCCGCGCACATATCGCTTATCCGACATTGCATCAAGCATACTTTTCTCTGATGGGAACGATTCGAGAGATGGCAAATTGTTCTCACCAAAATCCACCCCACAAATCTGCGACAAAGTTTTATCGGGATTCACTTGCCATATTGTGCGTTCAAGTGGAGATACGGCATATACCTTCTCGCCATCTTGCAAGAGTTTATACTGAGCCATTGCATACGATTGCTTCACATCGCCAACAGGCTCAGAAGAGCTGAAATCCGAATTGTAATATGTAAGCATACTCTGATTAGAGTCATTGTTATTAAACATCGAAACAACATAACCACCGCCCAAGACTGCGATATCCATATATGGAATTTGAGGAGCAGCCTGAGTTCCTACATATTTACCATTCAACTCATACTCAATATATTTACGAGCAGGTCTATCATAAATCACTACATTACCACTCTGGTTTATGCGGAACGATGTTATCATTGAATACTCATTCTCGGCACGCCCCTTACTACCAATGCGAGAGATATATTTGCCACTCTTCGCATCATAGACTATGATTTGAAACTCACTCGACATCATTCCCATTATTACCAACTTATCGCCTACACGCTCAACATTCCTAATTGGAGATGCGACCAGTGTATTTGCTTTACCAGCCTCGGCGATAAGCGGAATAGGTGTATAATCTTCAAGCTCAACTACCACAGGATTTTGGGTATCAACTACAAATTGCACATTTGCCGTTTCGTCTGCACACGCAACCAAAAGCGACATAGCAAGAAAAAATGATATATACTTATTCATAATAAATAACTATTTAATACCACATATTGAGATTGTAAAAAAAATCCCTCCTTTGCATTATTCATAATACTAAGAGGGATTTAACTTCTTCTATATGTCTTTACGCCTCGTTGAGTGAGCTGAGCTCCTCGAACATAGAAGAGAACGAAGATACCATATCGCGGCGCATAGCTGCATAATACTTGCGAACGAGCGATGCGTTGTGTGGCTCGGTTGGATTGTTAGCCTTTACATACAAAGCATTGCGCAAAGCAACAGCCTTCTCCATCAAGCCAACAACAGCCTCCTCCTTAGAGGGCTGAAAATATATTGCCATCTCGCAATCGAAGACAAACTCCTCCAAGCGATAATCAATCTCCTTTTTAAGGTTTCTCAAATTTGCCATATTAAAATATTTATTAGATTTTACTTAGTGCAAATATAATAAATTGATTCTTAAAATGCAAATATCGCAGCTCATAATAACCAATTATCGGCCACAAAAAAGGCCTTCCGCTCTTTGGAAGGCCGTGTGAGAGATTTCACCCGCAAAAGGGCAATCTAATCACAATTTGCAGATTAGCAACAACCTGTGCCACCCGCAGGCTTGCCGGGACTCTTTGTACTGCAAGAGCCACTCTTTTGTGTACCGCAACCCTTGTCGGCTGATTTAGTTGTGGTAGATTTCTGTGTGCTCTTGGCAGCGTGGTCCGTTGCAGAGTTGTGAGTGGTCTTATGGCTCTGCTGCTCTGCCTTTTTGTTGTTCTTTTCCATATTGTTTAGTTAATTGGTTGTTGAACTAAGCACTGCAAATAGCGTACAAAAACCACCTTGCGGACATAAAAAAAGCGAGGCAAACAGATTGCCTCGCCTTAGCTTTCATTACACGCAAACGATAGTTTACTCAACCTCAGTAATATAGATATTGCGGAACTCGATTGGGCCACCCTCGCTCTGCAATGCGATATAACCCTCGGTGTGCTCGCCTGTACACTCGTTCAAGAGCTTGCCGTTGACATACGATGTGATGGTCTTGCCCTTGCAGATAATCTCGGCAGTATTCCACTCGCCCACAGGATTCTCAGCATCGCCCGAACGATCCTTAACTGGGAAATCGCCCACACACTCAACCTCGTTGATCTTAGCGCCGCCAAGCATCACATAATCACCCGCCTTACCGCTGCAAAGCTGATACTCGATAGCCTCTGGCCACACATTATCTGGATCTTGAACACGCTGGAAGATACCGCTATTGCTACCCTCGCCTACCCATCGCCACTCGACGTGGAGCTTGTAGTCGCCATACTTCTGCTCGGTGCGCATATAACCGAATGGATTACCCTCGATGAGGATATTTCCATCCTTATTGATCTTATAAACATCTGTGGTCAAAGCAGAGTTGTTCTCCAATGCAAACACCCAATTATTAAGGTCTTTACCATTAAACAAATAAGTTTTCTCTGGAGCCTTAGCACAAGAGCCCAAAAGCATTGCAAAAGCAACAGCAACAAGTGTAAATTTTGTTTTCATCTGAATATTATTTTTCTATTGTCGTTAACTAAGGCAAAAATAAGCATTTATTCTCATTCTACGGCACTTTTTACGTTCTTTTTGGTTATATTTGTGGAGTTTTATATTACCATTGAAAAAATATAAATTCAAATTTAAGATAGTATGAAAAGATTTTTTACACTTTTGATTGCCGCTTTGCTTATCAGCGGTTCATCTTGGGCCTATAATCGTGAGATTGTGGCCGTTCATAGCAATGCTATGGATAAGGATATTTTGGTTACTGTATTCCTGCCCGACAATTATCACAAAGCCGAGAAGCTTCCCGTTGTGTATCTGTTGCACGGCTACAGCGGCAGCAACAAGGATTGGGATGAGATGGGACAGGCTGGACCTTTGGCCGACAAGCACAATGTGATTTTGGTACTCCCCGATGGCGGTTACGACAGTTGGTACTTCGATAGCCCTATCAACCCCAAGCACCGCTACGAGACATTCGTTACTGGCGAGGTGGTAAGCTACATCGACTCACACTACAAGACCATCGCCGACCGCTCAGGTCGTGCAATCACTGGTCTCTCGATGGGTGGTCACGGTGCGCTCTATTTGGCATTCCGTCATCAGGATTTGTTTGGTGCCGCTGGTAGCACATCGGGTGGTGTGGATATTCGTCCATTCCCAAAGAATTGGAATATCAGAAAGTGGATTGGCACAATCGAGGAGCAGCCAGAGAACTGGGAGAAGCACACCGTTATCAATATGGTTGATCTGCTCAAGCCCAACCACTTGAAGCTCATCATCGACTGCGGTACTGAGGATTTCTTCTATAAGGTTAACTGCAACCTCCACGAGAAGTTGATGGAGGCAAAGATTCCTCACGATTTCTATGTTCGTCCAGGTGCTCACAACTGGCCCTACTGGCGCAACTCTGTGAAGTTCCAGGTACTCTACTTCAGCAATTTCTTCGAGGCTGAGGCTGCACGCAAGGCTGCCGAGGCTGCAAAGGCTAAATAATTTTGTTTAAGGTTATAGATGATGAAAAAAATTATATTTCTTTTGGTTGCGGCACTCTTTGTTGGCTCTTTCGCAGCTAAGGCCGAAGGCAACGAGGATGTGCGTAAGCGCAACAGATATGAGCTTGCCGAGCGATTCACAGCAGGCAAGTTGCAGAATATGCTCTTCTCGACAACCATTGATCCTCACTGGTTTAAGTCGGGTGAGAAGTTCTGGTATAGCTACAAGACCAGCAACGGCACAAAGTGGTATATTGTTGATCCAGCAAACAAGAAGCGTGAGCCTCTGTTCGATCAAGAGAAGTTGGCCTCACAGCTTAGCGAAATTGTGAAAGATCCGTTCATCGCAGAGCAGCTTCCAATCTATAATCTGGAGGTTGACGAGGATGGTCGTACATTCACTTTCCAGGTGACATCTTCGCAGGATGCCAAGCCAAAGAAGCTCTCAAAGGAGGATTCATTGGCCGGCAAGAAGCCTAAGAAGGCGAGCGGCAAGGAGATTTTCTATTTCTCTTACGACAGCAAGAGTCAGCAGCTCACTCACCTGAAGGATAAGGAGCGAGAGACAAAGCAGTTGCATTGGGCTTCGGTTTCACCCGATGGCAAGACTGTTGTCTATGCTAAGGATTTGAACCTCTACCGTATGTCGCGCGAAGATTACGAGAAGCTCAAGAAGGACGAGAAGGATAGCACAATCACCGAGATTCAGCTCACAACCGACGGTGTGGAGTTCTTCGGTTATGGCCAGCCATACAGTTTGCTCAACACCGACACACTCTGCAACGGCAAGCGTCGTGGCGCTTATGGTGTGTGGTCACCCGACTCTCGCTACTTTGCAACAACTCTTACCGACTCACGCAAGGTGAAGGAGTTGTGGGTTATCAACGCATTGGCCAACCCACGCCCAACACTTGAGACATACAAGTACACAATGCCTGGCGACAAGGATGCTCCACAGTATCATCTCTACCTGTTTGATATGAGCAACAACTCTCGCAAGGAGATTCAGACTGGCCGTTTCAAGGACCAGACTCTCTCTATCGCACGTCGCCCACGCGAGCAGAAGCAGCGTCATCTGTACGACCAGCCAAGCATCTGGTTGGGCGACAACAACCGCTTCTTCGTGACTCGTTCGAGCCGCGATTTGCACCGTATCGACATCTGCTCTTACACCATCGGTCAGGACTCTTTGTGCCCTGTAATCGAGGAGCGTATGAACACATACATCGAGGTTCGCCCACTCTCGGCTGTGAACAACGGCAAGGAGCTTATCCAGTGGAGCGAGCGTGATGGCTGGGCACACCTCTATTTATATGACGACAAGGGTACACTCAAGCGCAAGCTCACCGAGGGTGCTTGGCACGTTCACGAGATTTTGAAGGTGGACGAGAAGCACCGAGTAGTATATTTTACAGGTATGGGCCGCGAGAAGGGCGAGAATCCTTACTACCAGCACCTCTACTCTGTAAGTTTGGATGGTGGCGAGGTGAAGCTTTTGAACAAGGGCAACCACTTCCACGAGTCAGTGGTTGATGATGCTTGCCGCTACTTTGTGGACAACTACTCTCGTGTGGATACCATCCCCGAGACTGCCCTCTACGACTGCTTGGGCAACCGCATTATGACTTTGGAGTCGAGCGACTTCTCACAGCTTTTGGCTAATGGCTACAAGTTCCCTGAGACCTTTACGGTTAAGGCTGCCGACGGTGTTACCGATTTGTATGGCGTGATGTACAAGCCTTTTGATTTCGATCCTGAGAAGAAGTACCCTATCGTTGATTATGTATATCCAGGCCCACAGGTTGAGGCTACTCAGTATCCATTTACCCGTATGACAGTGCGCACTGACCGTTTGGCTCAGGCTGGATTTATCGTAATCTCGGTGGGTAACCGAGGTGGTCACCCCGACCGCTCGAAGTGGTATCACAACTATGGTTACGGCAACCTCCGCGACTATGGTTTGGCCGACCAGAAGGCTGCTATCGAGCAGTTGGCAGCACGCCACAAATTTATCGACATCAACCGAGTGGGTATTCACGGTCACTCAGGCGGTGGCTTTATGTCAACAGCCGCTATCCTGCAGTACCCCGACTTCTTCAAGGCTGCTGTATCGTGTGCAGGTAACCACGACAACAAGATCTATAACCGCTGGTGGAGCGAGACACACCACGGTGTGAAGGAGCAGGTGAGCGACAAGGGCGACACTACATTCGTTTATCGCATCAGCAGCAACCCCGAAATCGCACGTCAGTTAAAGGGCCACCTGTTGTTGGTTCACGGTGAGATTGATAACAACGTACACCCAGGCAACACATCTCGCGTGGTTGACGCATTGATTCGTGCCAACAAGCGCTTCGATATGTTGTACTTGCCTACTCAGCGTCACGGCTTTGGCGATATGAATGAGTATTTCTACTGGCGTTTGGTGGATTACTTCACAGATTATCTGATTGACGATCGCCAGACTCAGGTGGATATTCCTAATAGATAAATCTTGCGATAAGATGAAGATTATCAAGAGTATAGTTATTATGGTGGCAGCCCTCTATTCGGTGGGCTGCTCGCCATTAAACTCCGATTGTGTGGCCGTATGCGGCGATGACAAGGTAATGATTATCGACTTCGAGAAGTCGAATGGGCGCAATGTGGATACAGTTTGGAGCTGGCAGGCCGACAAGAGCGTGAAGGGGCTCCCAGCAGAGTATGTATCTCGTCTGCAATCCATCGACGAGTGTAAAGCCGTCGATAGCAATACCAAGATGCTTATCACATCATCGAGCGATTGTTGTTTGTTGATTGATATCGCCACAAAAGAGGTACTATTCTATGCAAATGTTGTGAATGCACATTCGGCTGATTTACTGCCAAATGGCCGCATCGCTATTGCTCTTTCGACCAATAACCGAGGCTTGGGCAATGCGCTGGAGCTATACGATGTGAAACACCCCGAAAAACGCATCTTCCGCGACTCTCTCTACTCTGGTCACGGAGTTGTGTGGAACGACAAACGAGAGAGCCTCTTTGCGTTGGGATATAAGGAACTTCGCGAGTATAAGCTAAAAGATTGGCAGAGCGAAACGCCTTCGCTTGAGAAGGTTGCCGAGTGGGAGCTTCCTATAAATTCGGGCCACGACCTATCGCCTGTTGATGACAATCGTATGCTGATATCGGGCCGTGAGAGAGTTGTGTGGTTTGACATTACGAAGCAGGAGTTTGCGCCATTTGAGCCATTGAAAGATGTGCGTGGCGTGAAATCGGTAAACCTTGATGCCAAGACCAACCGCCTGATTTTCACCAAAGGCGAGACAAGTTGGTGGACTCAAAACATCTACCAGCGTAATCCCGACAAAACAGTCACAATCGACAGCATAAGATTGTATAAAGCACGTCCGCTGAAGTTTTAAGCGACAAACCAAAAGCAACAGTCCAACTCTTTGCGAGTTGGACTGTTCTTTTATAGGAGTAAAAATTCAAAAATATAGAACGAGTATTATTCTCAACAAACCTCTGACTAAATTAGCCGAGGTTGAATTTTGAATTCCATTTGACAGATGCCAAAAGAGCCGCACCTCTCAAAAATAAAAATCGTATAAGGCGAGCTATTTTGAAGCTGCTCGCAGATGGGAAAACCGCAGCATACTATGTGTATGTGAGGATTTTCGCATCAAGGCAGATGCCTAAAGAGCCGCATTAGACGATTTTTTGCCGCTATATTTCGTGAGATAACGACGGTGGCACCGCCCCACTCATATCGAAATCACCCCCACGCTCAGCTACAAAGTCGAGGGTAGCGTTAATCTCATCCACATCGTAGAGAGTAACAAGTTTCAGGCGAGTCTGCTTAAAATCGGGCAAGCCCTTGAAGTAGTTAGACAGGTGACGGCGCATCTCAAGAATACCCACCTTGTCACCCTTAATCTCAATCGACTTGGCAAGGTGCTGCTTGGCAATAGCCACACGCTCCACAACCGATGGCTGAGGCATCACCTCACCAGTCTGCATAAAGTGCTTCACCTCGCGGAAAATCCAGGGACGGCCATAGGTCGCACGACCAATCATCACGCCATCAACGCCGTATGTGTCAAACATCTGCTTGGCCTTAGGGCCCGAATCGACATCACCATTGCCGATGATAGGAATCTCGATTGATGGATGGTGCTTCACCTCGCCAATCAGCGTCCAGTCGGCCTCGCCACGATACATCTGCGAGCGTGTACGGCCGTGAATAGCAAGAGCCGCAATACCCGTATCTTGCAGGCGCATAGCGATATCCATAATATTCTTAGACTCCTCATCCCAGCCAAGACGAGTCTTGACCGTTACTGGGGTATTTACCGCCTGCACAATCTGGCGCGTCATCTCGACCATAAGCGGCACATCGCGCATCATACCCGAACCAGCTCCTCGGCCCGCAATCTTCTTTACAGGGCAACCGAAGTTGATATCAATAAAATCGGGATGGGCTGTCTCGGCAATGCGGGCGGCCTCGACCATAGGCTCGATAAGATGGCCATAAATCTGGATACCCACAGGTCGCTCAGCCTCGTCGATATTGAGCTTCGCACGCGACTTCCAAGCATCACGAATCAAGCCATCCGACGAGATAAACTCGGTGGTAACCACATCGGCACCAAACTCTTTGCACATATAACGGAACGAAGGATCAGTAACATCCTCCATAGGGGCCAAAAACAGAGGTTTATCGCCCAAATCTATACCGCCAATCTTCATATTATATGATATACTGTTATCCTAAATTAACCTCAAAAACCCTCTCGGCAAGTATCCCACGACACAGCCAAAGGCCTAATTGTATAAAATTCCACCGCAACGATGCGAGTGTTTTGCAAAGATAGCGATTTTCTCAATAAATTTATTTATTTTTGTCATCGAAAAGTGAGGCCCACCGATTGGCTTTGCTTTTTACCGCAGATGAAACAACTCAAGGTATCATCGGCAGCATAAATGTTAAACCATAAAGAGAGAAAAGATATATGTTGAAATACTTTTTGCAGACAGAGAATCTCGACAAACTGATTGTGCCCGACAGCGTTCAGAAGGCTCGTTTCGAGCAGGCGGTGAAGGATTTGGCCAACCTCGATGTGAAGGTTATATGGCAGGAAATGTTGGAGTGGGTGATCTGGACAGGATTGAAGGTGTGTATCTCGCTGGTTATCTTCTACATTGGCCGCTGGATTCTCACACGCCTGATTAACATCGTTGATGGCTTCCTCACCCGCAAGGGTATCGACGCGTCACTCCACTCATTTGGCAAGACCGCAACTAAGGTGGTGGGATACATTATTATCTTTATAATCATCTTCAGCATCCTCGGATTTGAGTCATCATCGGTTTTGGCCGTATTCGCATCAATGGGTTTGGCTATTGGTATGGCCTTGAGCGGTACGTTGCAAAACTTTGCTGGTGGTATCTTGATTTTGGTGTTGCGCCCCTATCGCATTGGCGACTACATCGAGGCGCAGGGTGTGAGTGGAACTGTGGCTAACATTGGCCTCTTCTCAACGATGATTCACACAGCCGACAAGAAGACGATTTACATCCCAAACAACTCGATTTCGACATCGATTATCAACAACTTCTCTACTTCGACAACTCGTCGTTGCAGTTGGAAGGTATCGGTGGCGTATGGCGATAACTACGACACTATCCGTGAGGCTATGCTCGAGATTATCACTCGCGATGGAAGAGCTCTCGCCGACCCTGCGCCATATATCAGAATCGACGCTTTGGCCGACAGCGCAGTTGTTATCGAGGCTCGTGCTTGGGTTAAGAATGCCGACTATTGGGGATTGTATGACGATGTTACTGAGGCGTTCTACAAGGAGTTGCCAGAGCACGGAGCAAACTTCCCATTCCCTCAGTTGGATGTACATATCACTAAGTAGCAGGAGCTTAGACATAAAACAGGAATCTAATTACAAACAAAAAAAATAAAATTTACAAACAATGGAATTCAAGGAAATTTTGGCTATCTCTGGTATGCCCGGACTTTATAAGTATGTAGCACAGTCTACTAAAGGTATTATCGTTGAGTCACTCGCTGATGGTCACCGTATGAACGCATCGGCCACTTCACGCGTAAGCGCATTGTCGGAGATTTCAATGTTCACCGAGGGTGAGGATATCGCTTTGGCTGAAGTGTTTACTCGTATGTATGAGTACAACTCTGGCAAGGAGGGACTCTCACACAAGGAGTCTGCAGACAAGTTGAAGGCTTACTTCGGCGAGGTTTTGCCTGAGTACGACCGCGAGCGTGTTCACGTTTCAGACATCAAGAAGGCACTTGCTTGGTATAATATCTTGGTAGCGGCTGGTCTCAAGGAGTTTAAGTTGCCTGAGGAGGAGCCTGCGGCTGAGGAGGAGTAAATTCGCCACAGCATAGAGCATAAATCTGTCCTTCGGGGCAGATTTTTTGTTTTATAGTGGTTCGATTACGCAATTTTGCTTAAATTTACACAAACAAAAACCTAAAACTATGCTAACACACTTCCGCAGACTTATCCTATCGCTTGCTTTGGTGGCAATAGCCATCACTACACAGGCGCAAAATAGGACTCCTTTCTTTGTTCAAATCAGCGATCCGCAACTCGGATTTTTCTCTCGCTCCAACGACTTTACTACCGAAAAGGGACTTATGAAACGTATCACAGAGAAGGTGAACAACCTAAAGCCCGACTTTGTGGTCTTTTCGGGAGATTTAGTGCACTGGGTTAGCAACACCGCAGCACTCGATGGATTCAAGCAGATGTGCAGCGAGTTCGACAAAGATATTCCGTTATACTTCGTGCCAGGCAATCACGACATAGAGAGCAAGCCCGAGAGCATAGCGGCATTTATCGAGCGTTATGGCCACGACCGTTTTGTGCATAAGGCAAAGAGCTACACCGTTATAGGTTACAACTCTTGTGTGATTAAAGATGCCTCTTATGCCGAGCCTGCCGAGTACAAATGGCTGGAGAAGGCGTTGCAGCGTGCCCGTCGCAACAAGCCAATTATTTTAGTGGCGCACCACCCTATGTTCTTATCATCACCCGACGAGGCCGAGCGATATGAGAACATCGGTATCGAGCTAAGAAAGAAGTATCTGGCATTGTTTGATAAGTATGGCGTTGACCTTGTGTTATCGGGCCATCTGCACTACTGCGCAAAGGGCGAGTATAAGGATATAAAGTTTGTAACCGCTGGCCCTGCTGGTTACCCTTTTGGCGAAACCAAATCTGGAATTGAGATTATTACTATAAAAGATAATAAGGCTGAAGCCACATACTACGGCATAGATGATATCCCGAATCATATACAAAAGTCGGTGGGACAATAAATAACAAATACAAATCAAGTCATTCCCTATATTTGTGAATATAATTATCTTTTCCATCGAGTTATATACCATTAATCGCTAAATATATGAGATTAAGAGTAGTTATTATAATGTTGTTATCACTGTTATATAGCACAGAGTTATGCAACGCTCAGAGTTTCCTGCAGAATCTCGGTAAGAGCATAAAAAAAGAGATCGAGAAGGAGCTAGCCAACGAGGTTAATAAGAAGATTGACAAACTTAAAGACAATCTAAAGGATAAGAAGCAGGATCAGAAATCACAGGAGCAACAACCTGAGCAGTCTCAGGGGCAGAATGACGCTGTGTCTAAGTCCACACCTGCGCCTAAATCTACGCCTGTGGTAAATCCGACAGATGTTCCCATTACCAAGATGGGTACTTGGTTGTTTGTTATTAAAGATGGCAAGCCCCATTATAAATTCTTAGACAGCACATCAGCTCAAAAAGAGAACTACTATCTTGATGACATCAAGTATGAACACCCTGACGGAGTAAAGCCTTTTACATATACAACAGCCGTTGCTACATTCAAGGCTAAAGATGGTTATTACTTTGACACTAAACTTCAACTCAATGACCGAACACTCCAAGCAGAAAACACTACTGGATTTAAACGCATTGACGCAAAGACAGTCAAGGTGTATCTGACTGCATTCACAGGAGGTATGGAGTTTGACATTCGAATTACCCCTGCAATGGTGGAGTACAAGAAAAAAATCAGCGATATGCATCTCACTGCTATTGCCACTGCAAAAATGAACTTCCCCCTTTTCGACTATTGGAGCAAAAAACAGAGATGGGGAGATGAACTCGTAGAGAGTCTTGTCGACAAGAATATGCGCTCGAAGTATGCATATCCTACCACAGAAGAGCATAGAGCAACGGAGAATTTGGTGGTGACAGACGCAAAGAGATCGAAGTATCCAAGTAATTACACAATCACCTCAATCGACATTCTTGATGATGATCTCTCAGATGACATTCCTGGCCTTGTTGGTGAGTGGTGTCTTATTGGGGGTAAAAAATTTATACCTAAATCTTGTCTTAAAGATATTAAAGCAGGCTCTAAATACGCCGACGGTGCTCCGGCGCAGATCATCGATAGCCCATTTGAGTTTGCTGGCGGTAGTGGCACATTTGAGGACCCATACCTCATTAAGACAGCCGAGCAGTTGAATGCTGTTCGTAAGGGCCCTACAAACCACTATAAACTCATTGCCGATATCGACCTCTCGCAATGGGGCAACTGGGTACCTATCGGCGGTACTGCTGCTTATGGTTTTATGGGAGGCGGTTGGGATCAGGCTGAGAAGGGTGCTCACACTTTCCTCGGTTCGTTCGATGGTAACGGTCATATTATCTCAGGTATGCAGATTGTAATCAACGAGCCGACTCCCTATTTGACTGAGGGTGAGAATATGCGAGCATACGGTCTGTTTGCTAATATCGGAACCAATCCCGCTAAATACAAGATTCAAAATCTTGGCGTTGTGAATTTCAATATTGATATCAATTACACTGATGTCAAGACAACTCTTCGCCTATATGCCGCAGCGATTAGCGGTGGTATGAATCAAGGTGTAGATATGTTAAACTGCTATTCTAAAGGTGGACGGATTAACATCAATGTAAAGTGCAACGATGCTTACAAGCCAACTGGTGAGTGGGGAGAATTGCCCAAAGATGCTCCTTACATTCACATAAATGCAGGTGGTCTATGTTCGAATGGAGGAGGTTCGTTCAGTGGCAATCTTAGAAAAAATATGGAATTCACGCATATTGAAAAATGCTTTAATGATTCGGATATTACCGTAAATGTTCAAAACTGCAAATGTGAAATTTACGGCGCTGGTATAATCGCCTCAATGGGAGAGACTCATATCCACGAATGCTATAATAGTGGAAATATAACACTCCCATTGGATCTTAATGACCTTTTACAGCAAACTAAAGGAACTTATGCTGCGGGTATAGCAGCATTTGCATTCATACGAGATATTCCGGCTATATACCATTTTTCATCAGCCGCTACTTCTTTTATCCAGAATTGCTACAATTCAGGACAGATCATAGGAAGAAACGCTGCTGGTATCTTCAACTTTTCAATTTCCGATATACATCTTGAAAACTGCTACAACGCAGGTACAATTATAGGAAATGAGTTTGATCACAGCAGTGGTGGCTGTTCTATAGACCAAATAATATCACAGGCAAGTGGTGTTGTCCCTTACGGAAAGGAGTATATAAGAAACTGTACAAGTAATGGTAACGCTGTTACTGGCACTATGTGGAAGACATCAACCACACTCGGCCGAAAGGTGCTTGCGGCAATCCCTGAGGATACCCATCCAAGCAATAAGTACAATGTCGAGCCCGCAAATGTTGGAACACTCACCGATGTCAAGGCTGATGTATGGTATGCAGATGCTGTTAGGTGGGCAATAGACAAAAACATTATAGGAGAGTCTGCGACAACATTCTCACCTAACAAGACCTGTACAAAGGCGGAGTATTATACATTATTGTGGAGTGCAGCCGGCTCTCCTAAGATGTCGGGGACGAACTCATTCTCAGATGTGAAAACAACACACGCATACTACGACGCAGCACTATGGGCAAAGGATAAAGGCTTGGTAAGCGGAAGCACTTTTGCACCACAGACAGCCATTACAAGAGGTGAGTTAGTCATAAGTCTTTGGAAGTATTTGGGCTGTCCAGAAGGATTGCAGGCCAATCAGTACCTTGATATAGAGAGTCATCAAAGTGATTTTGGAAGGGCTGTATCGTGGTCTCACATAAGAGCCGTAATGGGAGCCACTGAACGAAATAAATTTTCACCCCAAAAGAGTATTACAAAGGCTGAGGTTATCAACATAATGCACAGAGCATTAAAATAACATTCGTTATCATTCGAATTCGAGATGTGGCATAACGTGACTCCACTCCAACTTTTGCGAGTGAGCCGATATTCCACAGCAGATAGAATAATGCTACACATATACAAAAAGCAGAGGTAGTTCTACAAATATGTCGAACTACCTCTACTTATTCTTACTACCTTCGCTACAATTACTTTCTCTTCTTGATATAAGGTGCAGGACTTGTAACCGATGGATTACGGTCGAGAGTAATCTGTGGCCAACCATCAATCCAGTGTACCCTATCGAGATACATCTTGCGACCAGCATTAGGAGTATTCACATCATAACCGTGATAGAAAATCCAATCCTGGCCCTTATCATCGGCAACAATCTGCGAGTCGTGACCTGGACCCTTCACGCGAGAATCACCCTCCAAAAGCACCTCATAGTGGTTCTCAAGCATAGGGCGGCCCTGCTTGTCAACATAAGGACCAAAGAGCGACTTACTACGGCCCACAACGGTCTTATAAGTACTCTTCAAGCCGTCGCAGCAACGACCAACCGAAGCAAAAAGATAGTAGTAACCCTTATGTTTGTGGATATATGTACCCTCAAATGCCTTGCCAGCGATACGGACAATATCCTTCAAATCAACCACCTCAAGGCCATCCTCCGAAAGCTCGGTGATATAGATTCCAAAGAAGCTACCCCACACTAAATATTTGCGGCCATCCTCCTGGAAAATTGCGGGATCGATAGAGTTCTCAACACCCACATCGGTAGAGCGGAACAACATCTTGGCATCGGTATATGGACCCTCTGGCTTATCCGACACTGCACGGCAGATGCAAGACTCCCAGTGAGCAGCCCAACGCGATTCAGAGAAGTAGAGAACATATTTACCGTCGATGTAGTTGATATCGGGAGCCCAGATTGCACCCTTCTCAACATACATAGGCACCTTATCCTGCTCGAAAGCACCACCCAAATACTCCCAGTTTACCATATCGGTAGATTTGTAAACAGGCAGATTCTTGTCTCGCCACGTTGCATAGGCATAGAAATTGCCATCCTGCGCACGGATTACGGTTGGATCGGGAGCATCTCTGTCGATTACAGGATTGGTGAAAGTGGCCTCCATCTTGTGGTTCTTAACACCCGAACACGCACTCAGCGAAAACAGCGACACGCACAACAAAAGTGCAGATACGATTCTCATTATCTTATAAGTTTTAAGGTTATTTAGCTACAAATTACATACGCTGTGGAACATCGATTCCGAGCAACTTCATAGAGCGATTGATAACGCGAGCCACCTGCGATGCGAGCATCACACGCATACGACGCTTCTCTGTATCCTCCTCGCGAAGAATTGAGTGGTCGTGGTAGTAACCGTTGAAAGTCTTGGCCAAGTCGTAAGCATAGGCAGCGATAACCGATGGAGCGAAGCTCTCGGCAGCCGATGCCACCACACTTGGGAACTCGGTGAGTGACTTGATAATCTCAATCTCCTCGGGCAAAAGCTCTGCCGCAGCCTGCGACTTATAGTCGATACCTGCCTCGTCGGCCTTGCGCAAGATAGAGCAGATGCGAGCGTGAGTGTACTGGATAAATGGACCTGTATTGCCGTTAAAGTCGATAGATTCGCGTGGATCAAACAACATAGTCTTCTTAGGATCAACCTTCAGGATAAAGTACTTCAAAGCACCCAAGCCCACCATATTGCAGATAGCATCGGCCTCCTGCTCAGAGCAACCATCCAATTTACCCAACTCGTTTGACATCTCGCGAGCTGTATCAACCATATTAGCAATCAAATCGTCGGCATCGACAACTGTACCCTCGCGTGACTTCATCTTACCCTCAGGAAGCTCAACCATACCGTAAGAGAGGTGGTAGATATTGTCGCTCCAGTCGTAACCCAACTTCTTCAACACGAGCTTCAACACCTGAAAGTGGTAGTTCTGCTCGTTACCAACGACGTAAATCATATCATCGAGCTTGTTCTCCTCGAAGCGGCTGAGGGCAGTACCCAAATCCTGAGTCATATAGACAGATGTGCCATCGCCACGAAGCAAGAGCTTCTGATCGAGGCCGTCGGCTGTAAGGTCAATCCACACAGAGTTGTCCTCCTTGCGGAAGAATACGCCCTTATCCAAGCCATCCTGAACAAGGCTCTTACCCAAAAGGTAGGTCTGTGACTCATAATAAACCTTATCGAAATCAACACCCAACGCCTTGTAGGTCACATCGAAGCCATCGTAAACCCAGCCATTCATTGTCTGCCACAACTCATAAACCTCTGGCTCCTTAGCCTCCCACTTACGCAGCATCTCCTGTGCCTGAAGCATAATTGGGGCCTTCTTCTTAGCCTCGTCCTCGCTCATACCCTCGGCTACAAGCTCCTTGACCTGCTCCTTGTAGTGCTTGTCGAACTCCACATAGTATTTACCCACCAAGTGGTCGCCCTTCATACCCGATGATGCGGGAGTCTCGCCACCACCATACAACTGCCAAGCCAACATCGACTTACAGATGTGGATACCACGATCGTTCACGAGGTTTACCTTTATTACATTGTTACCATTAGCCTTGAGAATCTGCGCAACAGAGTAACCCAAAAGGTTGTTGCGGATGTGGCCCAAGTGGAGAGGTTTGTTGGTATTAGGAGATGAATACTCGATCATAATTGTACGGCCAGAAGGCTCTGCCTGACCAAAATTCTCGTTCTCTACAACCTCGGTAAAACGCTCAGCCCAGAACGATGGAGCAATCGACAGATTAAGGAAGCCCTTGATTACATTGAAACAGCTAATCTGGGGATTGTTGGCCACAACGTGCTCACCAATCTCTGTGGCTGTTGCCTCTGGAGATTTACGGCTCGCCTTCAAGAGTGGGAATGTGACAAGGGTGTAATCACCCTCAAACTCCTTGCGAGTCTTCTGAATCTGCAACTGTGCTGGATTAACTGCACCATACAATGCCTCGACAGATGAGGCTACAATTTGTGAAATAAAATTCTCGGTATTCATATCTAATATTTATCTTATTTCGTGATTGAATATTTTGCTTTGCAAAATTAGCATTTTTTCGCTGATTATGCTACTCGGAGCAATAGGAATTGCCTTTTTAATGGTAACTTTTCTCAAAATAATCGTAACTTTATGCTATCTTTGAAGAGCCAAACCGTAAACTACACCAACGATGCTCCGCCTGCTACTTCTTCTCACGTTTTCGCTCGCACTCAGCGGCTGTGGCGATTTTGATGCTCCTGCACCCCAAAATGCCCTGCCCGAAGCTGCAAATATAGCCATTGCAGACCTCTGCCAGATGGTTGGGGAGAGGAGTGTGGACATTCAGGAGGCCATCATAATCGGAGGTTACGTCACATCGAGCGACAGGGCCTCGAATTTCTACAAGACATTCACCATCGAAGATGCAACGGGCGGTGTTGAGATTATGGCTGGCCTATACGACCTGCACAACATCTACCCCGAGGGGTACTATGTAACGGTCAAACTGCAAGGCCTAACACTCTGCAAGCACTATGGCTTAATGCAGGTCGGTCGCAAGGCAGAATCCTATAGCAGCTACCCCACCGAATACTTCGCATCGCGCATACTGCTCGACAGATACGTCACTCGCTACGATGTGAGAAACCCCATAGCTCCCAAACCTCTACATATAAAAGAGTTACGACAATCCGACTGCGGCCGTTTGGTCTGCATCAGCAATCTGCATAGTGTGAGTAATCAGTATGCCGACGCATACGGAGTAAATGGGGATGGTCGTTGGCAAGGATACAACGTATTCGCCGATGAAAGCGGTAATTTGATTGCGGTATATACTGCCAACTATGCCGATTATGCAGACACCGCAGTTCCTGCGGGTAACCTTACCATCACGGGCATACTGCAATACGGCGAGTTGGACTCAAAAGAGATATTTATGATTAAAATGCGCAACGAGAATGATTGTATATCTACAAAATAAACTGCTGGCCATCTGCGTATTAGCGCTATTGTTATGTGGTTGTAGCGAGCCCAACCCCACACCCGAATTCAACGACAAGCCTTATGGCTTAATCTCCATTGCCCACCTGAAAACAATGGCCAAAAGCGAGCCCCACACCATTACGGAAGATATATCAATCGAGGGCTATGTGGTGGCGAATGACCTCTATGGCGAATACTACAAGAGCATAGTTATCTGCGACGACAGTGGCGGCATTGAAATCTCGGTTGACGCACGACAAACGGCCAAGATTTTCCCTGGCGCAGCGAAAGTAACCCTCCATTGCACGTCACTGAGCATAGCCGATTATTATGGTCGAGTGGTGATTGGCGCCAAATCTAATGAGTATGGCATAGGGCGCATCGAGGAGGAGGATTTTGCACGATTTTTCATTATCGACAAGCTCTCACCCAAAGCGACCGAGCCCACGAAGATAACAATAAATACCATCTCGGCAAAGGATGTCGGCAACTATGTGGAGATTGCGGATGTGAGTTTTACCGATACCGAAGGCCTTATATGGTGCGACATCGACACCGCAACGGGCGAGGCAATAACAACCACCAGACAACTTATCGACCAACAGGGTAACACTCTGCTTGTAAGGACAATCGCACAATGCAGTTACGCCACCGAGAGGCTTCCATCGGGGCGAGGTAAGGTACGCGGCATTATAGAGCGACAAAATAGCCGCTACTCGCTTCGCATTGTCAATCGACAATTTGATTTTAGAGAGTAACGGCTATAAGCGTTATATTCTAAAGGAGTTGACTACTTCTGCAGAGCATCCCAGAGCATATCCTTGAGTTTTGTGATATTCATATTTGCAACAGACGAGATAAACACAGCAGGAATGCCCTCGGGCAATGTTGGGCGCATCTCCTCGATCAGCTCGTCGTCCAACATATCACACTTGGTGATGGCCAGCAGACGTTGCTTATCCAGCAGCTCAGGGTTGAACTGCGTAAGCTCAGCCAACAGAATCTCATACTCTTTGGCCACATCGTCGGTATCGGCTGGCACCATAAACAACAGCACCGAATTTCGCTCAATATGGCGCAGGAATCGTGTTCCCAAGCCCTTGCCTTCGTGCGCACCCTCGATAATTCCAGGGATATCGGCCATAACAAACGACTTGTGGTCGCGCACCTCTACGATACCCAAGTTAGGCTCGAGTGTGGTAAACGCATAGTTGGCAATCTTGGGCTTCGCTGCCGACACAACCGACAAAAGCGTACTCTTGCCAGCATTGGGGAATCCCACCAAACCGACATCCGCCAGCACCTTCAACTCCAGGATAAAAGCACCCTCATCACCCTCCTCGCCTGGTTGTGCATAGCGTGGAGCCTGATTTGTAGCGCTCTTGAAGTGCCAGTTACCCAAACCGCCTCGGCCACCCTTCAGTAGCACGAGCTTCTCGCCGTGCTCGGTAACCTCGCCAACATACTCAATTGAAGTTGTGCCATCCTCGTTCTCCACCAAACGGCGAGCCACCGTACCGAGTGGTACGGGGATAATGATATCCTCGGCATCCTTACCTGTTGAACGTGCTCCGTGACCATTCTCGCCATCCTGAGCAAACTGGTGACGCTGATACTTGAGGTGAATCAATGTCCAATACTGACGGTCGCCGAGCAGCACAATGCTACCACCCTTACCGCCATCGCCACCATCGGGGCCACCAAATGCCACAAACTTCTCGCGACGGAAGTGGCACGAGCCTGCTCCACCGTGACCTGAACGGGCAAAAATTTTCACATAATCGACAAAGTTTGAGCCTGCCATATTATATCATTTTTCAGAGTTTATCAATCTAATTTTCAGCTATGGAAACTCATCTGGCCCCATATTGCGCCACAAAGATACATTTTTCCCGCCAATATGCCAAAAAACCTATCCATTGGTTAGAATTTCCACGACACTACGCCATACCAAGTGCGGGGATAGGAGTAGGTTACGATGTTCTGCAACGGAGCATACACCCGCTGCGAGCCACTCATATAGTTGCGGATACGCGACTGCTCATAGCCGCCTGATATAATATCCCTCTGGCCAAGCAGATTCTTAACCGACAGCGTGAGCGATATTCTCGAACGCGAGAGATTAAACCAGCGCGATATAGAGGCATCAACCGTTGCCACATCGTTGAAACGCTGCTGGTGCATAAACTCGTCATAAATCTCAGCCGAAGCCGAAGCCTGACGTGCAACACGCTCGGTACGTCGCACAAACGACACGTCGGCATATCTTCCAACCACACCCTGCACACTGCACGAAGCTGCCCAACCACGATAGTTGAGATAGGTAAGCGATGCCACGCCACTCAATTGTGGCGCTCCACCCACCGCACATTCACCCACATAGCTTGTTGATTGCGAGCAGATGACCGAATTATCAGCATCGCTATAGTAGCTAAGTGTAGGATTCTTTGAATAGATATAGCGGGCTGCAGATGCTGCAAGCGAAGCCTTCAGATGTTTCGATATTTTCACCTCACCTGCCAGTTCTACACCATAGCGAGTTGTGGACAAACCCGCCATCACCACATCGCAATACTCAGCCGACAAATCATCATACATCCTGAATGTATCCATCTGATTATTAGTCACACAGCCAAATGCCGACAGTACAAGATTAAGCCTCTGCGAGAGGTATTTATAGTTAAGTTCAGCCGCATAGTGCGACTCGGCCATTGGATTGTCAACTATCTTGTTGTTATACTCCGAATTAAGGAAAAGATTATCCACATCGGGAGCTCTTTTAGCCGCCATCGCTCCAATATCGAGAATATGGCGTGCGGAGATATTATAACCCACCTGCGCCTTGAAAACATAGGGCGCAAAGCTCTTTACTTTGGAACGACCAAGCGACCTGTCGCCAGAAAAAATCTCCTTTTCGTAGAATCCCTCACGCCACATCGAATGGTTGGAGATGCGAAGCGAAGCATTTGTAAACCATCGCCCTATGCTATACTCCAAACTAACATCGGCCGCAAAATTCAGCTCCGCAAGGGAGTAATCATACGAGAATCTGTCGCCTTCGCCCACTCTACGATTGGGATTTTGCAGATTGTTCTGCAGATTACGAGAGAATGTGTCATCGTCCATCAAATAGTAATCAACATCTTCGAGATAGAGCGCACCCAGCAGATTATTCATCTGCTTGAAATTGCGATTGGAGTTGTAGTAGCCCCTCAGCCCGTAACTTACCGCCAGACCGCCACCAAACTCGCTCCGGAATCGCAACGAAGCCTCGGCTCTTGTCGTGCGTCTCACCCTATCCTCCAAAGCATAGATGGCGCCTCGGTTGGACATAGAGTTTTGGTGATAGAGTTCCGTCCAGTTTATTTGAGTGTATTGCTTGTTGCCATTGCGCCACTCATCTGCAACCGCCGAGGCAACCTCCTCATCGGCATAATAACTCGGCAGGTATCTATAGTTGTCGGGGCGAGGCGTCATAGCTCCATACCATCCGAGCGATGAATAGCTACGCTGGCCATATCTGCCACCAAGCGAGAGTGTCATCTGTGTTGAGCTGCCAAGCGGGCGTGAATAGGCTATCATTGCAAATGGCATATAGTCACGCCTAACGCGCGAGCTGCGCTCCTCGCCACTCTGGTAGCCCCAATTTGGATTATAGAGTTTATCACCACGCAGAGTAAATACCTCATCCACCGAGCCAGACCTAAGACCTCGCTCCCCCACCTTTGCAATGAGCAGAAGCGCAAGATTACCACCCGACGAAAACTCTTTACCCAAGCGAAAGCCGACATCGACCGAGTTGTTAAACACCCCATCAACATACATATCGTTGCCGCCCTTTGCCGTTGCGTGCAACGACATACTCCAACCACCACTCATCATCGAGTGGACGGTTGCCCTGACTCCACCAAGATAGCCCTTGCCAGAGACAAACGTACCGATATTTACGGCCGACAAAGGAACACCCTGCAATGCCGAGAAGCTATCACTTCCAGCAGCCATACTTGCCGTATTCTCGCTTACTGTAACACCGCTATATCGCGACTCCATAAGCCCCAGGCGACGCAGAGTGGGCACCTCGTTATACTCAACGGCCACTCCATCCAGCCACACGCCACGCTCATAGTAAGCCAAGCCTCGACGGGCAAAATCAACAAACGAAAATTTGTAATCCGTCACCTCACCATACAGGTCGCCACTTCGCCGACCAAGCCGATAGAAGAGCGCAGTATCGGAGTTTATCATCTCTACCATTTCGCGCTCGGCATCAATCTTATAGAGATAATAATCTTCGTCGGTCTGCTGCGCACAAGCGCAATAGACCGACATAAGCATAAAGATTATAGCTACAATCCGACGCATCGACTAAGGCAAAAGCATCAAATATCTGAATAGTTTACACGCTCCTCACGACATCGCAAAGCAGTCGCCAGAATTTATCCACCGTTGCAATCTCCAATCGCTCATCGGGCGAATGAACGCCACGAATTGTTGGGCCAAACGACACCATCTCAAGATTAGGATACTTCTCCAAGAAAAGACCGCACTCCAAACCTGCGTGTACGGCTCTCACCTTAGGCTCAACGGCAAACAGACGACGATAGCTCTCGACTGTGAGCTGCAACAAACGCGATGATGGATCGGGCGACCATCCTGGATAACCGTCAGAGTGCTCGACCTGGGCACCAGCCAACACAAATACCGACTCGACCATCAGCTTTGCATAGAGTTTTGCACTCTCCAATGATGAACGCTGAGAGGTTGTAACCACAATCTTATCCTCGCCCTTAAACTTCACCGAAGCCAAGTTTGTAGAGGTCTCAACCAAGCCCTTCACGGCCTGCGACATTGCAATCACGCCATTGGGCAGGCCGACCAAAGCACCCACCAAATTGCGTTGCGAAGCCACATCAAGCACCTCGGCAACCGATGGCATCTCACTAAGAGTCAACCGCATATCAGGCTCGGTGTGCTGATACTCCGACTTAATCTCCTCGACAAACGCAGCGCATCGCTTCTCGAAAGCCTCTCGCTGATAGCTTGGCACGCCAAATATCATATAGGCCTCACGAGGGATAGCATTGCGCAGATTACCACCATCGAAATAACTCAAACGGCCCTCAAAGTCGTTCTGCGCCTCAATCATCAAACGGGCAGCAATCTTGTTTGAATTGGCACGTCCCTTATCAATGTCGTCGCCAGAGTGGCCACCCAACAAATCAGCCACATCGAAACGATAGTAATTGTAGCCCATTGGGGCTGCCTCCCTCTTATAGCCGAAAGTTGCAACGGTATCTACACCGCCAGCACATCCGATAAAAATCTCGCCTTCATCCTCCGAATCGAGATTGATAAGATACTTTCCAGTGAGCATACCCTCACCAAGTTCGAATGCACCTGTAAGGCCTGTCTCCTCGTCAACGGTAAACAGAGCCTCCAGCGGGCCGTGCTCAATCTGCTCGTCGATAAGCATAGCCATTGCTGCAGCCATACCTATTCCGCAATCAGCACCCAAAGTAGTACCTTCGGCTCTTACCCAACCATCTTCCACATAGGCTTTGATTGGCTGCGTCTCAAAATCGAAAGCCACATCGGAATTCTTCTCGCACACCATATCCATATGCGACTGCAGGATTACCGTTTCACGCTCCTCATAACCCTTTGTAGCACCCTTACGGATAACCACATTGCCAATATCGTCACGCTGCCACTCCAGCGAATGCTGCTTAGCAAAGGCAATCAAAAACTCTATAATCTGCTCCTCCTTCTTCGAGGGGCGTGGCACTTGTGTAATAGCCTCAAACTGCTCCCACACTCCGCGAGGCTGTAATTCACTAATATTTCCCATATAAATCAAATATTTCAAAATTTTATTCTACGCAAATTTACAAAATCCAAGCAGTTTTTACAATATCCCAATAGTTTTTATTAAATTTGTCTACATATAATCAAACACTACCGACTATGAGACGTATTCTGTTTTTAACCATAGCCCTTATCGGCATAGCATCGACATCAACTTCGGCACAGAAGCCAGCACAGAGTGTGAAATTAGAGGATATGACCTTTGTGCGCCAATCTTTTGTGCGCAACTTCTACAACTCAAGCAAGGTGATGAGCCAGATAAATATGGAGGGAACAAATCTTTTCCTGCCCAACTCGGCCAACCTGATTGTTGAGAATCGCGGCCAGGCATTGCCCACGCTCAAGCAAGAGGGGCGAAAGCTCCTGATAAGCTCAGACAAGCCCAATGCAGCAGCCACACTAAGAGTCGGATCTTTTCATCCATATCTCTGCTATGAGGCCGAATTTGAGAGCCTTGACTCGCAGGATATGGCGGGTATTGAATTCTACCCCAATAGCAGCAAAGGCGAAATCATAAGAACTGTTTACAGCAATGGCAAGATAGCATCTTACAAAATAGCAGATGGCAAGCAGACCATTTTAGCTGAAAAGGCGACAGAGAAGAGTGAGAAAATAGCACTTAGACTGCAATATACGGGTGTGCGTTTTCACGTCTTTCGCATCTATGACGATGGTCGTACAGAGTTGCTATATAGCGTAAAAAATGATATGCGCTCGGTGGAGAGTTGCACAACCCACTCGTTTGGCATATACTCATCACCCACAACGAACGGCAATATCACACTTCTAAAGGCGCAAAGCCTGCTCACCTGCGGCACAGGACAGGCAGATCCTCAAATAGTCCAAACCAGCGACGGTAAACCTTTTATTCGTGATGGCCGTCTCTACATCTGCTTCACCTCTCGCGGTTTTGAGCAGATTCCCGACTCATATCAGGGGGTATATTCGCTCGATATTTCGTCGTTTGAACTGCGTTTAGAGGGCGCTATGTTCTTTGGCAAGGGCGATGGCATAATGTATGGCTTCCACGCCACAAAAGTAGTTTACAATCCTGAGACAGAGGAGTATATGGTAATGACCACCACTCACGGCGACACCCACACACTCGCCTACTGCTCTACAAAGGCAGATATTCTGCACGGAATACACTACTTGGAGTGCGAGGAGCTCGACTTCCCTCACAACTATACGCGTGGTACGCAGGCAAAAATAAAATACAATACCGAAGATCCCGATTTCTTCTACGATGCTAAGGCTCGACGCTGGCGTTTGGCTTACTGCGCCCTAAAGGATAAATCGTATGTGACATACCTCTGCGAGAGCAAAAATTGGAATGGCCCATACTCTCAGATTGCCGAATCGGTGCAAAACAACAACACCGGAATTAGAATCACAACGGTCGGAGGCGAGCGATTTGCGCTGAGTGGCGGTAGCGACACCACATTCTACATCTATGAGTACCCCACACTCAAATATCGTGGCACATTCCAGCAACAATATGCCAACGGAGGCTTTCGCGGCTGGCCAACAATAGTCCCCATTCCATACGGTAACTATGAGCGTTACCTATGGATTACATTCGACAGAGGCGCACAAACGGGCAAATACTCCTACGGTACGCTCTATTTCTATTTAGGTGATAAAATGTGGAAAACGGAGTAACTTATGGCAGAGAATCTGATTATTGCCGAGGGCGGCAAAGCTGAGAAATACACCCTACTATACAAACAAATCGAAGCTCTTGTTGAAGGCGAGAGCGACACGATTGCCAATATGGCCAACATTGCCGCTATGATTCACCATACATTCTCGTTTTGGTGGACAGGATTCTATCGCGTATGCGGCCAGGAGCTTGTTTTAGGACCATTTCAGGGGCCTTTGGCGTGTAGCAGAATTGCCTACGGTCGTGGCGTGTGCGGCACTGCATGGAAGCAACAGCAGACTCAGGTTGTGCCCGATGTAGAGTTATTCCCAGGACACATTGCTTGCAGTTCGTTATCGCGTAGCGAGATAGTTGTTCCCGTATGGCGTAATGGCGAAATCATAGCGGTACTCGACATTGACAGCGAACACCTCTCAACGTTTGACACCACCGACCAGGAGTGGTTAGAAAAAATCGTGCAACTGCTTTATAAATAGGTATCAACCCCCATCACAAAGAAAATCACCCACTTTCCGTATAATTGCAGAATTTTTTGTTGCGAAAATTTGATTTATTTTATAAACTACTTTATATTTACACTGCACAAAAGAACAAAACAGACCGTCAGCCTACAAACTGGCGGCGAGGGACTAACAAAAAACCAACAAAAACAAACAGTTATGCAAAACAACAACTTTTCTGAGGCACAGAGTTTAGAACTCATAACCTCGATGATTAACGATTCACGCGCACGTTTGGCACGCAATTCGGGTACGCCATTCTTAATTTGGGGCTACACCACCGTCGCAATCTCTATCCTAAATTACATCCTATTCCAATACGACATAAAGTGTTGGTGGCTATGGTGGCTTATACCGATTATCGGCTGGGCAGGAATGATGATTTGGGGCAAGCGCGACAACGGCGCAAAGAACTACATAGACCGCGTAATTTCGATTATTTGGAGCGTAATAGCCATCTCATTCTTTTGGATAATGCTTGCCTTCGTATATTACCACGCTCCGATTCTGTTCCTCGTGATATTGATGGCTGGAATGGGAACAACAATGACTGGTTTTATCATTCGCGACAGAGCCACAAAGATTGGCGGAATTGTGGCAATGGCATCATCTATACTCTTTCCCGCAAAAAATTGGTTGATGATTCGCTTTGTCGGATTGGACGATATTGCCCTACAATCGGAATGGATAAGTACAAATTTTTTGCTCTTTGCCGCCATATTCTTCTTTATGATGGTTATTCCAGGGCATATTCTCAACCGCAAATATAACGGCAAAAACAACTGCGTATGTTCAAAGAGTTAAATCCTCTACTACATTCGGAGCTACGTTTGGCCGTAATGTCGGTTTTGTTGAGCGTCGAGAGTGCCGATTTTGTCTTTCTGCGCGAGCAGACAAAGGCAACGGCAGGCAACCTCAGCGTGCAACTTGACAAGCTGCAAAAAGCTGGCTACATCACCATCGAAAAGGGTTTTAAGGGCAAAATGCCCCGCACAACCTGCGCCATAACCCAGCAAGGCATTGAGGCCTTTGAAGAGTATGTAACGGCACTACGCAGTTATATCGGCAAAGGAATATAACAAGGGCTACAAAAAGAAATAAGTCATTCATAGAGAATGACTTATTTCTTTTTATGTGGATCAATAATCTTATATCCAAACGAAACTCCTAACTTTATAGGCATATCCTCCACCGAAGCATTGAATGGATCGGGCTTAAGATAGTGTTCGTGCCCCTGCGGATGCATATTGATATCTCCCTCAATGCTATAGCGATTATACCACGACAACATTCTATCAAACGAAAAGAACATATCTACACACCATCTCTCAGAGAGGCTATGTTGCCAACCAAATCCTATACCTGCCGCAACGCCAAAACCTTTACCATAATCACTTTGGCGACTTATAAACTTACCTTTGAAAAATTGTGGGCGATTCAAATCAAATCCCATCATTGCGGCATTTGCACTCACATACCACCCCTGAGCTGCTTGCTTAAAGTAGTAACGATACTCACCCAACAAAATCAAAAATTGTGAATGATTGCCGTTCCACCTTCGCCAGGGAGAGGCTGTAATATCAATAACCATAGATGAATGTGGCGAAATCACAGACTCCAACTGAGGATTGATAACTCCCACAGTGGCATAAAGCGCATTCAACTTTACATAGGTCTGAGAGTGTGCCTTTGCTCCTAAGGTCAGGAACAAAACTAAGATAAATATTTTTGCGGCTGCTTTCATAAGTGGTGCAAAGGTAGTAAAAAAAGTCACCATATACTTTTTTTTAGCCACTGAAATGCAAATTATAGAGATTTTAGCCCATATTTTGGGGTAATTAGCTACCGTCAGCCATCATACTACACAATTTCGACGCAAATCGCACGCCCGCGATACACACTCTCCTCGCACTCCTTCACGCACAAAAAACAAAAAATCCGACCACTTTCGTAGTCGGATTTTCTATTTAGTCAGCTTAAATTATGCCTCCAAAGCGAAACGCTTGTAAGCAACAACTGTAGCCTCCTTGTCAGCCTGCTGCAAGAACTCGCGGATAGAGATCTTCTCGCCAACAACTGCCTGGTTCAAGAGAGTGTTCTCCTCGAAGAACTTACGCATCTTACCCTCAGCAATCTTAGCCAAGATAGCCTCTGGCTTGTTAGCGTTCTTAGGATCCTGCTTCATCATCTCCAATGCGATAGCCTTCTCCTTCTCAACTACCTCTGCTGGGCAGTCGTTCTCATCGATAGAGATAGGAGCCATAGCTGTAGCCTGCATTGCAATAGCGTGAGCAACCTCCTCAGATACCTCCTTGTTGAAACCGAGGATAGTACCCAACTTCTTGTTGAAGTGAACGTAAGCGTTGCAGTAAGGAGCCTCGATACGGCCATAGTATGCCAACACATCCTTCTCGCCTGTCTGACCAGACTTCTCAGTTACCATCTCCTCTACTGTTACACCCTCTGCGTTCTTGATAGCCTTCAATACCTCTACATCAGCGGCATCGTTAGCTACTGCGATATCCAAGATAGCGTTTGCTGAAGCTGAGAACTCTGAGTTCTGAGCAACGAAGTCAGTCTCGCAAGCAAGGCAAAGCAAATATGCCTTCTGGCCAACAACCTTAGTTACTACAACACCCTCAGATGCGCTACGGTCAGCACGCTTGCTAACTACGAGCTTACCCTTCTCGCGGATGATATCCTTCGCACGCTCGAAATCGCCCTCAGCCTCCTGAAGAGCCTTCTTGCAATCCATCATACCTGCGCCGGTCATCTTGCGGAGCTTCATTACATCTGCTGCTTTGATTTCCATAATCGTATTTGTGTTAATGTGTTAATAATTTCTCTTTGCAATAATATTGCCACTGAATTACTCAGCCTTCTCAGTTGCAGCTACAACCTCAGCAACAACAGCCTCCTGGGCATCTACAGCAGCCTTAACTGCCTTCTTGATGCGTGGCTTGCTCTGCTTTGCAGGAGCAGCGGCCTCAGCCTCCTGAGCCTCCTTCTCCTTCTCGAGCTTGCGCTCCTCTGTACCCTCAGCGATAGCACCGCAAACTACGTCAAGAATTGAAGCGATTGACTTTGTAGCATCGTCATTTGCAGGGATTACGTAATCGATGTCTGTAGGATCACAACAAGTATCTACCATTGCAAATACAGGAATGCTCAAACCCTTTGCCTCCTTAACGGCGTTAGCCTCTTTCTGAACGTCTACAACGAACAACGCAGCAGGAAGACGAGTAAGGTCGGCGATAGAACCGAGGTTCTTCTCCAACTTAGCGCGCTGACGCTCGATCTGGAGCTTCTCGCGCTTTGAGAAATTATCATATGTGCCGTCAGACAACATCTTGTCGATAGTTGCCATCTTTTTAACGGCCTTACGTATTGTGGGGAAGTTTGTAAGCATACCGCCAGCCCAACGCTCTGTAACGTATGGCATACCAACGGGAGCTACCTTTTCGGCAACAATCTCCTT
>JAZOUS010000001.1:0-2279 GCA_045658265.1 Alistipes sp. | reverse complement strand
TTGAATGGCTATGGCGATAGAATCTATGTCAATATCAACTACGAATGGGAGAACGAATGGGCCAATAATCCCCCTTATGTCCAAGACCTCGACAATTATGTGGGCTCTTATCGCCGTGAATTTGTTGTGCCCGAGAAATGGAGTGGCGAGAAGGTTTTCATCCATATTGGCGAGTTTTCGAGCAACCTCAATCTCTATGTGAATGGAGAATTTGTGGGATATGCCGAGGATAATAAGGTGGCAGCAGAATTTGACATTACACCCTATGTGAAGTTTGGCAAGAAGAACCTGATTGCGATGCAGCTCCACAGGTGGTGCGATGGCTCGTATGTCGAGGATCAGGACTATTGGCGTTTCCGCGGTATTGCGCGCGAAAACTACCTCTACGCTGTTCCTCAATCGCACATTGCCGATATCCGTATCACCCCCGACTTGGTGAACAACTACAAAAACGGCACTTTGGCAGTGGATATCAACACCGAGAACTGCGTCGGTAAGCGTATTCAAATCGAACTCTTTGACAAAGCCACCAATGAGCGAGTTTATAATAAGACGGCTGATGTCGTGTCGGCAAACAATCACTTCTTCTTTACGCTAAGACAGCCCAAGAAGTGGAGTGCCGAGACGCCTAACCTCTATGTTTTGCGTGCCACACTGCTCGATGGTAGCAATACTTTGGAGGTGATACACCAGAATGTGGGTTTCCGCAAAATCGAGATTAAGAACAGCCAGGTGCTCGTTAATGGTCAGCCAGTTTTGATTAAGGGAGCCAATCGCCACGAGATAGATCCCGACGGAGGCTATGTGGTGAGCGTCGAGCGGATGATTCAAGATATAAAAGTAGCTAAACAACTTAATATAAATGCTATCCGTACGAGCCACTATCCTAACGACCCACGCTGGTACGACTTGTGCGATGAGTATGGTATTTATGTGGTTGCCGAGGCAAACATCGAGAGCCACGGAATGGGCTTTAACGAGGCTACACTCGCCAAGAATCCGCTCTATAATAAAACACATATCGAGCGCAACCAGAACAATGTCAAGGTACTTAAAAATCACCCTTGCATCATTATTTGGAGCTTGGGTAACGAAGCAGGCTATGGCAAGAACTTCGAGGATGCCTACGACTGGGTGAAGGCCTACGACAACACTCGCCCTGTGCAGTATGAGATGGCCTGCTATATCGGTACCCACGACGATGTGCGCCCTGTTGAGGCATTTGAGTTGGAGGGTAAGACCACGGGCAAGACCGACATCTATTGCCCGATGTATATCCCTCACGAGAGGTGGGAGCGTTTCCTTACGACCGATTTTAGCGACAAGCCCTTTATGCAGCAGGAATATGCCCACGCTATGGGTAACTCGATGGGTGGCTTCAAGGAGTATTGGGATATTGTGAGAAAATACCCTCAGAATCAGGGTGGTTTCATTTGGGATTTTGTGGATCAGGGTCTGCGCGACAAGAGCAAAATCACAGGCAAGCAAATCTACACCTATGGTGGCGACTATGGCCGATTCCCAATGTCGAACGAGAACTTCAACAACAATGGCCTTATCAGTCCCGACCGTGTGCCTAATCCTCACGCCTACGAAGTGAAGTATCAGCACCAAAACATCTGGACCAAATTAACCGATGGTGCAAAGGGGACTATTTCAGTCTTCAACGAAAATTTCTTTATCCCGCTCAACAACATCGACCTTGTTTATTCCGTTGAGGCCGAGGGCGAGAAAGTCACAGAGGGCTGCATTGCGCTTGCCAAGTACAAGATTGCACCTCAGCAGAGCAAGGTTATCTCTCTGCCCGACTACGCTGCGGCTTTGGCTGATGCACGATGCCAAGGTAAGGAGGTCGTGCTTAACCTGCAATATCGACTCGCAGTCGAGGAGCCCCTCTTGGCGAAGGGCTTTGTGGTGGCTCATCAGCAGTTCGTATTAAGCAAATATACTTTCCCCGAACTCAACACCGCTACAAACAGCGACAAGGTTAAAGCTGTGGACCACGCAAAGTATATCGTATTCTCGGCAAATGGTGTTGATGTAACCATCAGCAAAGCGACAGGTCTTGTTACCTACCTCGATGTGAATGGTAAACCTCTCTTCGAGGAGGGTTACACCTTGCGTCCCGACTTCTGGCGCCCTGCAACCGACAACGATTTTGGTGCAGAGACTCAGAAGAAACTCTCGGCTTGGTATAATCCTGCAATGGAACTTAGAAGTTTCAAGCAGCTCTCGAACAATGCAGCCGAGGCTGTACTCTATATCGCTGCCACCGATGC